>CAJUBU010000003.1:36289-110475 GCA_910585095.1 uncultured Lachnospira sp. | reverse complement strand
GCTATGCCTAGCAGAAAATCTGCTGATGGAGAATATAGAGATATTGCACACCCAATTAATACAGCTACAAGAGACCGTTTACAGGCAATAGTTCTTGAAGCATATGAAAAAGCAGAAGATGTAACAGAATAAAAAAGGTAAAATTATTAAAAAATAGCTTATGAAAATAGACTGTCGCAAAATAAAGGATTTGTTTTGTGGCAGTCTATTATTCATGATAATAGAATCCTTGCAAATGGATTCTATTATTTTATATTTCCTTTTAATTTCCTAAATTGAGTTGGTGAAGTATGATGAATTTTTTTAAAGGAATCACCAAAATAGTTACTGCTTTCAAATCCACATTGAAGTGCTATGCTAGTAATATCTAAATTTGTTTCAATAAGGAGTTGTTCAGCATGTCGGATTCTTATCATGTTTAGATATTCTTTAAATCCAATTCCATTAATCGTTTTAAATTTGTTAGAAAAATAAGAAGGATTAAGTCCTAATATATCTGCTATTTGCGTTAAGGTAATATTTTCATAGTAATAATTATCAATATATTGAAGTGCTTTTTTGATGGATTTATCAACAATAATCGTATTGTTGTTGATAGTAAAAACGGAAGGTTCTTCTCTTATTCTAATTAATTGTAAAACAAGGGATTCAA
The DNA here is from genome assembly GCA_910585095.1 of uncultured Lachnospira sp. Classification (GTDB taxonomy): domain Bacteria; phylum Bacillota; class Clostridia; order Lachnospirales; family Lachnospiraceae; genus Lachnospira. The sequence goes on along the minus strand of CAJUBU010000003.1, from coordinate 109,823 downwards.
AATTTATCTTTATAAGATAATCAGAAAATATATCTTTTATATGAGTCTCATTGATAAGATTATCAAGCTGGTCATTGATAGGCTCTCGATATTCTGGTTTAATATAAATGAAATTACTAAAGGAGTTTGTGTTTATCCATAAATTTCCGAAACATTTATCAAGATTGGATACATAGTCGTATGTAAATTCAATATTAATTCGCTCACAAAGTTCATTATGTGTATAGGTTGTTTTATGTAAGATATTTGGTGGTATCAGTACAATCGTTCCTTCAATTAAAGAAAATGTCTTGTCTGCAAGCAGAAAGTCGCAATGTCCCTTGAGAAGATAAAATAATTCACAATAGGAATGAACGTGAGGCGAGTACATAGACTGACCTCCTTTTTTAGTATCTTTATTGATTTCAAATCTTGACAACATATACAATTCTCCTAAGCAATTATTGAACATTTTTACTAAATAATATTATATATCTAAAGAAATCTGTAATCAAGTTGTAAATCTAAAATTCGAGGTAGATTTACAAAAAAGAATGTGATAATTTTATAAATGGTTAATATGTGAAAAGTAATGTTTTAGTTTAGATTTCTGGGAGGAGGGAAAATTCGTAGAAATTAGAAACTTTATGGAAAATTTGTGACTGTAAATTAATATTTGCAGGTGCAGAAAGGGTTAGGTGCTCAAATGAGAAAAAAAGCATTAAAAAGAGTTGCAGCCTCTATTGCAGCAGTGATGTTGTCTGTAACTACAATATTTTCTGGCTCTGAATTATCAAATGTATTTTTATCAACGACATATGCAGCAGAAGATGTAGGAAAAAAAGGTACTGTTGTATCACAAGATGGCGATGCATTTTATGATTTCAGAGACAATACAATTATTACAGACAAGACAGATGGTTCTAAAGATTTAGTTTATGGAAATCTTACAGTAAAAGCTGCGGCAGGGGGAACATTTAAGTTAAATGGTACGCAGCACGGTATTCAAGTCAATGCAGGCAATAATATTGAGATTAAGGTGAATGGTCCAAGTAAGATAATCGTGGGGGATTGTCAGTACAGCAATGCACAAAAACCAATTTCAGTAACGATGGCTGATGCAGATGGAACATATACACAGACGGTAGATGCACAAAAAGGCTGCTATCACCAAGATGAGAGTGCAATGGTATTTAACTATACAGAGGAAGAAGCAACAACATTGATATTAAAGCTAGAAGCAACAATGTATATCCCATGTATAGAAGTTGTAGCTATGACTAAGACTTATGATTTTCGTGATAATTCAATTATCACAGCCGATACAGATGGTACTAAAGACCTTGTTTATGGTAGTCTTACAGTAAAAGCTGCAACAGACGGAAATATTCGATTAAATACAAGTGATGTAAGACATGGTATGGAGATACATCCAGGCAATAATGTTGAGATTAAAGTCAATGGACCAAGTAAAATCACAGTGGGTGACTGTGCATATCATAATACAGATTCGTTGACTATAACGGATGCAGATGGTTCATATACACAGACCGCTACTGTTAAAAAAGGCTGCTATCATAGTGATGGAAGTGCTGCAGTATTTGAATATACAGAAGAAGAACCAACAACCTTGACATTAAAGCTAGAAGCTAAGATGTATATTCCAATCATTAAAGTAGCTGCTATCACAGAAGAAAAACCAGATGACAATGGTGCTGTAAAAGATACCATTTATGATTACAATTTTTCAGATGGTTCTGTTCTTGCAGCTAGCTATGATAGTGCAAATCAGTTAAATGGTTCAGTTACATCAAAAGATGGATTTTTGACATTAACAAGTGCTGGTACAATGTATACACATGACACACAACATGGACTTGCAATTTTAAAAGGTGATACATTTGATGTAAAGGTAGCAGGCGATGCAACGATTACATTCCATCTTTGCGAGTATGGTGCAGATGAAGCAGGCGTAATCAAGGCTTCAAGCAAAAAAGGAAAATTTGAAGAAGATACAAAGTCTATTATTAGCCATAAAAATGATGGACTTTCAACGATGTCCTTTACATATACAGGTGTCGCTACAACGTTAACATTTAAAGTAGGCGGAACAGACGGTGCAGAGTATTATATGCACGGTATGAGTGTTTCTAATAAGCCAGCAGCAACAGAAAAACCAGAACTTGTCGGAAACGGCAAGGCTGATGTATGGGATTTTGGCGGCGAACAGCTTGACGAGACAAAATACAACAATAAGCTGTCTGTAGATACAATTAATAGTATTTATCCTGATGATGTTGTAAAGGGTAGTACAGGCGCTACAATTGGTTCATTTTCATTTGACGAATTGGTATTTCGTTATGGTGGTAGAACGAATGCCAGAATCCGTACAGCAAATGAAGCAATAACAAGATATGATACAAGAAACCCAATTACAGTTGAAGGCACAACGCTTACAGGTTATGTGTATTCAAATAATGCATCGCCAACAGCTTATGTAGGATTAAAGGCATACCCTAATGACATTATTACACTTTATATGGGTTCTAATGGCGGAGCTTCTACCATTTATTTTGAATCTCCATCAGGCAAAATTCAGTCTGCTGAAAGTGCAGTAGAGGGAAGAAAACTTACATTCTATGCCACAGAATATGGTGAATATAAAATTTATTCAATCAATGAAAAATTGGTATTGTACAGAGCTGAGAGAGTTCATACACAGCCCGTTGTAGTAAGCGGTTCAATTGATACAACAGCAGCGCCATCTATTGGAGCATATGCGTTGAATTTTAAATGTACTCAAACAGGTGAGGATATTCAAGCAGAGCCAGAGAATGGTAAATATTCTGTATATTTGAATGAAAATTATGACTATACCGTTTCATTAGTTAATGCAAATGGTTTTGTTATTGAGAGTGCCACAGACTTATCTATTCCAAATGCTTCAGGGGCAAAGACATTTGACATTAAGATTAAAGCCGTTGATTTAGTAAAAGTTACAGGAAAAGTTACAGGTCTTAGTGAAGAAGCATTGAAGAACGTTGAGCTTTCTTTTGTAAACACGGATAAGATTTATATTCCAGAATATCAGATTACAGGTGATGATATCACGATTAATCTTGAAAAAGGTGTTGAATATAAGATTGTTGCCAATGGAATTAATGACTATGCTTTAAAGGATATGTCAACGATTAAGGCTGATGCAGATGGCACACAGAATATAGACTTTGTTGCAAAGCCAGTATATGATGTGAAAATGACTTTTGAAGGATTGTCAGATGCAGCAAAAGCAAGTGCAGTTGTAACATTCAGCAATATTGATGAAGAGGGATACAATTATACATTTAAGACTACGGATGCAATAAAATTAAGAGATGGACAATATTCTGTCAAGGTTTCAGGCGTGGGCAGTGAGGCTGTTATTCAAGGAATTACATCGAATGTAAAAGTAAATGGCAAAGCCGTTGAAAAGACAGTTTCATTTAAGCCTCTTTCAAATTGGGATTTTGCGGTATACAATGCTGGAAATCCAGGAATTGAAACAATTGGAGATAACAAGTACTATTTAGGATTACAGCTTTCTAATGTGAATGTTGCTGAAAATAAGACATATTTACTTGTAAATCCTGCTGGTACAGACCAGGCTGGTAATCCTACGGAGGCAGGAAGTGTTAAAGTACCTGTAAAGAAAGATGATATTGTTACAATCAGTTATTGTTACTGTGCAGGTTTTAGCATTAATGGTGAGGTTGATGTATATTCTAATTCTGGAAGTACGTCTCAGATTGAGTCAAAACAGTACATTGCAAAAGAAGATGGCTTTGTAACACTTACAGCAAAACCAGGAAAGAATGCAGATGATACAGAAAATAAAGGACAGACTTATTTTACAAGTATTGTTGTAAATCCATCAATACCATATGCTGAAAAGGTAACAGTAGGCGCTGATAAGCAGTTTAAGACCATTAATGAAGCAATTGAACATGTGTCAAAGATGCAAAGAAGTGAAGACCAGAGAGTTCAGATTGTAATTGACCCAGGCAACTATGAAGAAATGTTAAGAATTAAGATTCCTAATATTTCACTTGTCAATGCAGCAGGCAAGCAATCAAGCATTCAGTTGACAAACAAAGGTGTTGATATTGCTGAAAACGTAGTAAGAATTACATCATACTATGGTCATGGATATGATTATTATAGTATGGGTGCTGATTCTTTGTACAATGAAGACGTGAAAAAGGCGAATCAGGAAAATGGCTATTTAAGCAATGTTAATACAGGTTCAGGAACAACAAACAATTCTTATTGGAATGCAACCGTTGTTGTATATGCAAATGGTTTTGAGGCAGATGGAATTGTATTTGAAAACTCATTTAACCAGTATATATCAGCAAAAGAAGCAGCTGATACCGTTGTTTGCTGGGAGACAGGAAGCAAGGGTGTTCGTTCTACAACAGTAGGCGATGTTTCTGTTCAGGCTAAGTCTTTTGTTGAGAGAGCGGCTGCCATGGCAATTCTTGGTGATAAAGCAGCATTTAATAAATGTAAATTTATTGGCAGACAAGACACACTTTATGGTGGAGTTAGCACAAAAGCAGTATTTGAAAAATGTGATATACTTGGTGGTACAGATTACATTTTTGGTGGAATGATAGCTGTATTTAATCGTTGTAATCTTGTTATGAACACAAGTGAGGCTGGTACAGATGTAGCTTACATTACAGCTACACAGCAGGCAGGTGGCAGAGGTTATTTGATGTACGAATGTAATATCACTTCTACAACACCAGGCGTTGATACTGCTTCAGCTACAAGGTCAAAACCAGGCTATTTTGGAAGACCTTGGGCAGGTAATACATCAGAGGCAGTATTTTATAATACAACAATTGAAACAACAGATTTTCCAGGTTCAGAAGGAAAGTCATTGATTGTACCTGAAGGCTGGAATAATTCCTTAGGCGGTCCATCTCCGTTTATGTGTGAGTATGGTTCTAAAGAACTTTCTGGTGAAGATAATTCTTCAAAGAGAGCATCATGGGCAAAGGTTCTTACAGAGCCAAAACTTGATGATGGAAAGACCGATATAACATATGAGGCATTCCTTGATTCAGAAACTGATAAGTGGACAGATGAACTTAGAAGTAAGGGATATCTTAAGAATCAGCCAATCGTTTACTGTGATGTCAATGGTGATGGTGTTAAGAATATAATTGATGCTGTTATTTTGAAAAAGTATATTGCACAGATGAAAGGTTATGATATTATTGAAGAAAACAGTGACCTTAATGATGATGGTAAGATTGATATTGCCGATGCTGTAATTCTTCTTAAATATTTGGCTCGTGTTGAAGAATATGTAAATAAGTTTGATAAGTAAAAGTTAAGCAGATATTTGCAATCTGCTATGTTATTTGCACAGAACTATTGCAAAATGAAAAAGTTATATAAAAGGCAGTGTATGTTTTAATAGTGCCTTTTAAATAATCATCATTTTGCAATGGTTCTTTTTTGTTCATTTAGTGATGTTTCAGTATAATATTGACACATATTACAAGATTCCCTTGTTCTTATTCCCAAAAGGGTTAAATATCTCATTCATTTGTAGTATTTAACTTTTATAAATACAGAACAAGGGTAATCTTACGTGGAATAGTGACACGCTCCCACCACTTTAGAAGTGGTGATATTCTTGTAAAAAAAAGATAAATTGTAAATATCTGCTTGATATAGGATTGATAATTGGGTATTATTATAATTTATAACTTTTTAATTTTAAAGAAAATAATGTAATTAGGCGGAAGTGTCTTTAAATAATTAATATTTTAAATATAGAAATGAGGAAATATATGTTTATTATTGTTGGACTTGGAAATCCAGGAAAAGAATATCATGGAACAAGGCATAATGCAGGATTTGATGTAATAGATATGCTTGCACAGAAGTATAATATAGATATAGATACAGCCAAGCATAAGGGACTTATTGGCAAAGGAATTATTGAAGGTCAAAGGGTAATACTAGTAAAACCAATGACTTATATGAATCATTCAGGAGAATGTGTAAAAGAGGTAATGAATTATTATAAACTTACAGTAGATGATATTATTGTGATATTTGATGATATTAGTTTGGAACCAGGTAAGCTGCGCCTTCGGGCAAGAGGAAGTGCAGGGGGACACAATGGTATTAAAAGTATTATTGCACATTTAAAAAGTGAGGAATTTAAGCGGGTTAAGTTTGGGGTTGGCAATAAACCCAAAGGTTGGGATTTGGTGGACTGGGTATTAGGAAGGTTCCCTGATGAATTGTATGCAGATATTCAAGAAGGTAGACAGAGGGCATGTGACGCCATTCAATGTATTATCAGCGAAGGTATTGACAGTGGTATGAATCGGTTTAACGGCTAAAAGCAGTAAATAACGGAGGAGATATTCGTGCAAGGATTGTATAAGCCCATTCTGGATATGGCTGGAATGGAAGAAATAAAACAGGCTTTTGAGACAATTGGAAATACAGTGATGGTAAGCGGTTGTGTGGATACACAAAAAGTGCATTTTACGGAAGCTATATCACAGCAATATAAATTTAAAGTTATTATAACATATGATGAGATGAGAGTGCGTGAACTCTTAGAGGATGTCCAGTTTTTTAATAAAAATTGCATTGCATATCCCGCAAAAGATTTTATTTTTTATAGTGCAGATGTTCATGGACATCAGATTGTTGGACAGCGTATTAAATGTATTGATAAAATTTTGCAAATGTTCAGTGGGGAAGGTAGTCTTACGATTGTAACAACGATTGATGGTTTAACGGATTTGCTTGTTCCAATACAACGTTATATAGACCATACAATTCATTATCAATTAGGGGATAAAATAGATGTTGAACTGTTTGTAAAGCAAATGGTTTGTATGGGATATGAACGTGTTGGCATGGTTGACGTGCCTGGACAGTTTGCCGTTCGAGGTGGAATTATAGATATTTATTCACATACAGATGAAACACCAGTGCGTATTGAATTGTGGGATGATGAAATTGATTCAATACGTTTTTTTGACGTGCAAAGTCAACGTTCCATAGAAAAAACAAATCAATACAGCATATTTCCTGCAACAGAATGTTTGATTACAGAAGATGAAATTGAGAAAGGATTGCAGGGAATAAAAGAAGAAAGTCAAAAACAGATGGATATATTTAGCAGTGATAAAAATTGTAAAAAAGCAGAACAAATGGAGCATTGTAATCATATAAGAAGACTTTTGGGAGATTTGGAAAGAAATAAAGATTACAGTAAATATATAAATACGTTTATATCCGAATGTGTCAGTTTTATTTCGTATTTTCCACAAAAAGATACGCTTTTTGTGTTAGATGAACCTAACAGAATTGACGAGCGAATGAAGCTGGTTCAATATGAATATGAAGAAAGCAGTAAAAATAGAATTGCTACAGGATATATGCTGCCTAGTCAAGCGAACTTGTTGATTCCAGTAAGTAAAATATATAACAAATTAAACAGCGGCAGACTTTTAATTGTATCCATGTTGGATTATAAACCAAAGCAATTAAAGGTAGCAAAATATGTACGTGTTGAGGCAAGAGGGATTAACTCTTATAATAATAGTTTTGAATATTTGGCAGAAGATTTAAAGAAATATAAAAGACAAGGGTATCAAACGGTTTTAGTCTGTAATTCAAGAACGAGGGCAAAAAGAATTGTTAAGGATTTAACGGATTTAGAAGTGACCGTTTCATTTATGGAATCGCTTGATGATGATATAAAACAGGGCAATATTGTTGTCACATGTGGGAACATTCACAAAGGTTTTGAATATCCGTTGCTACGACTTGTTGTGATTGCAGAAAACGATATTTTTACAAGCAAAAACAGAAAGAAACAACGAAAAAAACAATATGACGGAAAATCCATTTCACAATTTAATGAGTTAAATATAGGTGATTATGTTATCCATGAAGACCATGGCGTTGGCATCTATAGAGGTATTGAAAAAATTTGTACCGATGGCACACAAAAAGATTATATTAAAATTGATTATGCAGATAATACGAATCTTTATGTTTTGGCAACGCAGCTTGACAGGCTTCAAAAATATATGGCGGCAGATACAGAAAAAAAGCCAAAAGTAAATAGAATAGGCGCGCCAGATTGGCATCGCACCAAATCAAAGGTATCAAGAGCCGTTGAGGAAATTGCAAAGGATTTGGTTGAATTATATGCGCAAAGACAACAAAAAAAGGGATATCGTTTTAATCAAGATACAGTATGGCAGAGCGAATTTGAAGAGATGTTTCCATATGAGGAGACGCCTGACCAGCTTCGTGCAATTGAGGATACAAAGCGAGATATGGAAAGCGAGCGCATTATGGATAGACTTATATGTGGAGACGTTGGCTACGGTAAGACTGAAGTTGCTATAAGAGCCGCATTTAAGGCAGTTCAGGAGGGCAAACAGGTTGCCTATTTAGTACCAACCACCATTCTTGCACAACAGCATTACAATACATTTGAGGAACGAATGAAAAGTTTTCCAGTTACGGTTGCACAATTGTCAAGTTTTAGAACAAGCAAGCAGATAAAGCAGACATTAATTGATTTAAAAAAAGGATTTGTTGATATTGTTATTGGAACACATCGGTTGTTATCAAAAGACGTTGAATTTAAGGATTTAGGATTGCTTGTTATTGATGAAGAACAGCGTTTTGGTGTCACTCATAAAGAAAAAATTAAGCAGTTAAAAAATAATATTGATGTGCTTACGCTCAGCGCCACACCAATTCCACGAACACTGCATATGAGTCTTGTGGGAATTAGAGATATGAGTGTCTTAGAAGAACCTCCAGTAGACAGACTGCCAATACAGACATTTGTGACAGAACACAATGATGAGATGATTCGAGAGGCGATTAACAGAGAGCTTGCAAGAAACGGACAAGTGTATTATGTGTACAACCGTGTTCAAAATATTGATGAAATTGCCGCTCATGTCAGTGCGCTGGTACCCGATGCAGTGGTTGAATTTGCGCATGGGCAGATGGATAAAAGGCAACTTGAGCGGATTATGAGTGATTTTATTGCCGGAAAAATAGATGTGTTGATATCAACGACGATTATTGAGACTGGAATGGATATATCCAACGTCAATACAATGATTATAGAAGATGCAGAAAAGTTTGGCTTATCGCAATTGTATCAGTTAAGGGGGCGCGTTGGAAGAAGCAATCGAACAGCATATGCGTTTTTATTGTATCGGCGTGATAAGATGTTGTCTGAAGTTGCAGAAAAAAGGCTTCATGCAATAAGAGAATTTTCCGATTTGGGTTCTGGATTTAAAATAGCAATGAAGGATTTGGAAATTAGAGGCGCTGGAAATGTGTTGGGAAAAAGTCAGCATGGACATATGGCAGCTGTTGGATATGACCTTTATTGCAAATTGTTAAATGAAGCTGTCAATAATTTAAAAGGTATCAAAAATGAGTATGAGTTTGAGACAAAAGTTGATGTGATGGTGGATGCATATCTTCCGCCGACATATATTAAAAGTGAATATCAAAAATTAGATGTATATAAACGAATTGCAGCTATTGAAACACTAGATGAATTGTCAGATATGGAAGATGAACTGCAAGACCGATATGGAAGTCTTGAACCTTGTGCTAAAAATCTTTTACAGATTGCGTTGATAAAAGCAAAAGCGCATAAAGTCGGCATTATGGAAATAAAAGGCGGTCTTGATGACGAGAGTCATCCGCCTGTATATCGAACCGAATTTAAAATCTATTTGAATGCGGAAATTAATAGGGAGGCGATACCGCATTTTATTGATTGCTATGGCGGAGCTATTCGCCTTACAAACGATAAAAATATTGAGTTTGTATGGCGCGTTGTCAAGAAAAAATTTAAAAATCAAGGCGAGTATTTAAAGGGAATGAGAGAAGTTGTTGAGACAATGGAGAAACAATTAGTGAATGGATAACTATTTTATTGGTTATCAAATGAAAAATTATCTTGACATTTAAACAAAATATGATATACTAAGATAAATTTAGCGCGTTAAAGCGACAAAGAATTGTTCAAAAAAGAGAAACAATTAAATATGCAGAAAAAGAGAAAGGAATGAATGAAGATGGAACAAAGAGGCGAACTGGTATCATTTAGACCAGATATTAAGGTGGTTGATTGTACAATACGTGATGGTGGTCTAGTAAATAATTTTGAATTTGAAGATGATTTTGTAAAAAATCTTTATACGGCAAATGTGGCATCTGGGGTTGACTATATGGAATTTGGATATAAAGCCTCAAAAGAAATATTTGATGTAAAGGAATTTGGCAAGTGGAAGTTTTGTGATGAGGATGATATCAGGGCAGTTGTCGGAGATAATAACACCGATATGAAAATTGCTGTTATGGCAGATGTTGGAAGAACCGATTACAAAAAAGATATTCTTCCAAAGAAAGACAGTGTTATTGATATGATTCGCATTGCTACGTATGTCAACACGATTCCTGCTGCTATTGAAATGATTAATTATTGTGCGGATATGGGATATGAGACTACAATTAATATTATGGCGATATCGGCAGCGGCAGAAGACGAACTTGATATTGCATTAAATTTATTATCAAGAAGCAAGGTTAATGTAATCTATCTTGTTGACAGTTATGGTTCACTCTTTCCTGAGCAGATTAGAAGATATGCAGATAAATATTTGAAGATTGGTGAAAAAACAGGTAAATTGGTGGGGATTCATGCACATAATAACCAGCAGCTTGCATTTGCAAATACGATAGAAGCTTGTACTATCGGGGTAAGTTATCTTGATGCAACAATGGGCGGCATGGGACGCGGCGCAGGAAACTGCTATATGGAGCTATTGTTAGGATTCCTTAGAAATCCAAAATATAATATTAATCCAGTGCTTCGATTCCTTCAAAATAGAATCGTTCCTCTTAAAAAAAGTGGTGTTGTCTGGGGCTGTGATGTGCAGTATATGCTTACTGGACAAAGAAATCAGCATCCTCGAGCAGCTATTGAATTTACAAATCAAAAAAGGGAAGATTATATTGATTTTTATCATTCATTGTTTGGTTAAGGTGAAATTTTTTTGTTTTTTTATTCATTTCATAAAACTATATTATGATTATTTACGTATTATATAATATATAGATATGTAGTTTTAAGCAAACATTAAATGATTGACAAAATGAATATATTATTTTTTAACAATATAATAAATTTTGTGAGAGGAGATGATGAAAAAAATATATGTATTGTTTCTGTGGTGATTGGAGAAATTTTATTTGTTAAATTCAATATGAATTAACAAATAAAGAACAAGTCAACATAATAAAATAATGTTTACTGAAAGGGGTGAATGTTATGAAAAAGAAGATTAAAATTGCAGTGATAGCTGGTATGGCAGTAACCATATTGTTAATTGGAGGAACTCATAAAGCGATTACTAATGCAGGACAGATACCTGAAGATATCGACCTTAATAGCGAATGGGCAAAAGAGCGAATGGAATTGATAAGAGATAAAGATTGGATGATTAAGTCTCAATATTCAATCATAGAAGGAGAAGTTGACCAGTCAGCATTTGTAAGAGAAGGTGATAATCTTACATTTACCCAAACACAGAAAGAACAATTGTATAATATCATCAGCAGTTGGTATGAAGAAAAGTTTGAAAGAAATAAGGGACTAAAATTAGAAAGCTTTGAGGGTATGCCAACAGCAAGTTTTGATACAAAGTTAGTTGAGTGTGATGGAAAAGAGATGATTTTAGTTACATTTCAAACGCCTGTAATGTCAGAACGACGATTAAAAGAAGATTCTCTTTTTAAAGATGACACTATTCAGGCACTTGTTTATAATAATGGTGATGAATATGAAATTTATCGAGTATGGTATGAAACAGAACATAAATATACAGGAGTTTTTTCATCCCAAGATTTTATTGATAAAGGATTAAAAGATAAATAATAATTAGAAAATAAAGGCTGCTGCAAAGCATAAGATATTCATGCTTTATGTGGCAGTTTTTTTGTATGGTCATTTTTTAAAATAATAAATTGGATTGCATTTATGAGCATAAGATTTTATAATTTTAGATATAAGTAATAATGCAAATACAGATGTAAATGGATGAGAAAATCAAGAAAGTGAAGGGAATAGATATGGACGTATCAGACCATAAAAAACAAAAAAAGTTAAAAAAATGGATTATTACAATGATAGTTTTTATTATTGCACTTAGCGGTATAGCTTATATAGGATTTAAAGTTGTATTATATCCTATTGATAAAATTTATGTAATGGCTTATGATACCACAAATGATAAAATAAAAGGGAATGTTGCTATTGAGAAATTTTTAGAACATGGAGAAGTTTATGATATTGGTGCAAACATGCGTGGGTATGCGGTTTTTAAAAATCCTGATAAGGCATATAAGCAGTTGGTTAAAGATTATGGCGAGGTAATAGAGGAAATTAAAAAAATGTATGGATTGCCAGAGTTTTCAAAAACAGAAGTAGATGTTTACTGCAATTATGCAAATACCTATTCTCATCAAGTAGAAAAACAGGAAGTACAAGATAAAGCAAAATTCATATCTGCCTTTTGTGATATTTTTGAAAATAGTATTAATGAGCGATATTTTTTTAATTAAAAAATAGTTCATAAGAAAAAAGCGTTGATAAATTCAAATTGGAGGCACAAGACCATAAGGAAAAATTAATTGCTGAAAAATCAGCGTTGTTTGACAAATATTTTAAATAATATATATATGAATTGGCAAAACAATACAAAAATATAAAACAAAATTGAATAGAATTATATATTTATTTATGATAAAATAAACTTAATAAATGATTTTTTAAGTATTATTTTTATAGAAATAGTAAAGGAGTCCTGTTATGAAGAAAAGCGGATATAGTAGAAAAGGGTTATTTGGAACAATTATTCATTATGATGAAAATGGAAAAAAGATAGGAGAAAGCAGACCTGGCTTTTTTGGTGGTATGAACAATTATGATGCAAACGGAAATAAAGTAGGTTATAGCAATGAAGGATTTTTTGGCGGCGTAAACCATTATGATAAGAATGGAAAGAAAATAGGTCATAGTAGTAAGGGCTTTTTTGGCGGTGTAAACCATTATGATAAGAATGGAAAGAAAACAGGTCATAGCAATAAGGGTTTTTTTGGTGGAGTAAATCATTATGATGATTAAAAAAATTTGATTTTTAAAATTTAATCTTATCAAGAAAGCAGTAAGCGGATTGTAAATATTTTTTAATTAAAAATATGTTATTTTGTCTGTGTATTATATAATATACAGACATTTTTTAATTTTTTTTGTTCTAGTTTCTCTTTATAAGATTAAATATCCATCTCTAAAATTATTAAAAAATTAATTTTATGATATTTGATATTGACAAATAAACTATTCTATAATATAGTTCATAAAGTAAACTAAAATGGTTCATTTTATGAACTTTTTGCTCATATAAAGCACTTTACAAAATATAGTTACTATTGCTTTACTGCAAGAAAGGCATAATCAATGAATATGAAAAATAATATTTATGAAAATTTGTTAGACACATGGCTTAGAATGACTTTTGTTATCAGTAATAGAAGAATTGTAAAAGAACTGTCATTTAATGAGGCTGTGGTTTGTCGTCTGTTAAATGAGGCAAGACAAAATCATATCAATATGACAGCAACCGATTTGTGTAATAGGACAAAAATTCTTAAATCGCTTATGAATTTAACATTAAATAATCTTGAAAAAAAAGAAATCATTAAAAGAGTTCGTTCTAAAAAAGATAAAAGACAGTATTATTTAGAGTTAAATGAGGAGCATATTGATGTTTATAAAAAAGAGCATAAAAGAATTATTGACTTGATTAAGGAAGCGACGAAGGAATTAAATGATACAGAAATTCAGATAGTTATAAACGTGTTGGGAAAAATAACAAATAGTGTGGAGGGGTATTATGGCAATTAGAATCATTACAGATTCAGCGGCAGATTACAGTATGGCTGAGATTGAAAAAAGGGGAATCACTTGTATTCCCATGACCATTAATTTTGGGGAAGAAGTATATAGAGATGGTGTTGATATTACAAAGGAAGAATTTTTTGAAAAAATGATTGCAGCAAAAGAGCTTCCTAAAACATCACAGCCTTCACCTAGTGAATTTGCTGAAGTGTTTGAGGAAGCAAAAAAAGCAAATGATACAGTAATTGCAATTTTGATTTCCAGCGAACTTAGCGGAACGATTCAAAGTGCGAATCTTGCAAAAAATATCGTTGATTATGATAATGTATATATAGTTGACAGTAAGCTTGCTACATTGGGTATTCGACTTTTAGTAGATATTGCTGTGGCAATGCGTGATAAAGGAGCAGCAGTAGAAGATATTATTTGCGAAATAGAAAAAATTAAAGGACGTGTATGTATTTATGCTGGTCTTGATACGCTTGAATATCTTTACAAGGGCGGCAGAATTTCAAAAAGTGTAGCAAATATAGGAACATTGGCAAATATTAAGCCGATTATTACATTTACTCCAGAAGGAAATGTGATTTTATGCGGAAAACAAATAGGTACTCGACGTGCAATTCGCCATATGGCAAAACATGTTGCTGAACATGGATATGATAAAAATTATCCTGTGTATTTTGTATATGCGTATGATAGAACAAATTGTGCTGGATTTATTCAGGCTTTACAAAAACAAGGAATAGAGTTTGATTCACCTAAAATTCGAGGCATTGGAGCAACCATTGGAACACATATAGGACCAAATGCGTATGGTATAATATATGTGCGACCAGAAGGAGAGATATAATATAACTAAAACTGGTCAATCAACTGGTTTATTTTATCATCATTTAATAACGTACATTTTTTATCATGAATTTCATATACGCGTTGGCACATATTGAGTACAGTTGGTCTGTGTGTAGTGACAATACAAGTTCTAGGATAAGTGTCCTGCATAAGATTTTTTAATACCATTCGTTCTGTGGCAACGTCAAGTGCGGAGGTGGCTTCATCTAACAGAAGAAAAGGAGAACGTCTTAGGATAGCTCTTGCAATGCTAAGACGCTGAGCCTGACCTTCTGAAAAGCCGCCGCCGCGTTCTTTAATTTCGCTGTTAATACCCTCTGGAAGTTTGGACACAAAATTCCATGCACAAGCTAATTGAAGCGCTTTTATAATATCTTCGTCGCTGGCGTCTGGCATAACATTTCTAAGATTTTGGGCAATCGTTCCTGAAAACATGGTATTTCCCTGAGGAACATAGGAAAATAGCTGTCTTGTGGAAGGAGAGATTGTTATAGCAGAAGAAATGGTATCTTTGCCATATACAAAAGCTTCGCCTTTTTGTGGGTGCAGCAGGGCTAAAATTAATCGCAGCATCGTTGTTTTGCCCTCGCCAGAAGGACCTACAAGAGCTACAATCTCATGTGGATGCGCCTCAATAGAAACATTGTTAAATACAGGTGTACCATTTGCATAATGATAACAAATATTTTTTAAATCAATGCTTAATCCCAGCTCTTTATAACGATTGTTAAGAGCAATAACTTTGTCTTTTTCAGAGTAATCCTCCTGTTTCATATTAATAATATCCATAATTCTTCCAGCCGAAGTTGTTAAGCCAATGGCAGAAGGAACTAGAGAAATCAATGAATTTAAGGCGCCTGTCAATTGTCCAGACAACGATATAAATAGTGTCATAGTGCCATATGAGATATTTCCAGAAAATACCCTATAAATACCCCAGCCATAACAACTGTAAGAGACAGCCATTCCAACAAGGCTCATAATAAAAGAAGTCACCATAGACATACGATTAAATTCCAACCGCATATTAAGATATTCAGTTTGTAATTGTTTTAAACGTTTACTATATAATTTGATTAAATCAAATGCTTTGATGGTTTGGATATTGGAAAAGGATTCCTGATTAAATCCAGACATTTTAGCCCCCAATGCGGCGCTTCGTTTATTGTTATGAATCATTCTTTTCATCAGTGTTTTACTCATCAGAGCTGTTACAGGCATACCAATCAGTGAAAATAGGGCAAATGTAGGGTCGTTTATAATAACAATGCCCAGTGCCATAATAAATTTGAAAGAATATATAATTAAATTGGGTATCCAGTTTAAAATGCCTGATGAAATAGCAGAGGCATCACTGCTCCATCTGGTAAGCAAATCGCCAGTGTGGTAATTGGAGATAGCCTCCCAGTCCGTCGTCAGCATTTTTTCATAAATTTCAGCTTTTATGGAATTGTCCACTTTTATGTTTATCCAATTTGAAATATAACCTGTCAATTGAGATATAATTTGATTTCCAATTGTAAAACTTATCATCATACAAAATGTTTTTATAAGTTCACTTGTTTGATGTCCTGTTATCATATCAACAAGGTCTCTGGATATTAAACTGGATATTAAACTTAATATGGTTCCGCTAAGTCCCATCAATGTATAAAAAATCATAGCCAGCCAATAGCGTCTGGCATAACTGTAAATCCATTTTGTCTGAATCCACATATCTTTTAATATACCTTCTTGAATACGTTTTATAATATGTTTGATGGTCTTTTTAATTTCCATAATTATTGTTCCTCATATTTATCAATTTCTGCATGGATAAGTTGTGCAGAGGATGATTCTTTTGTGCATAAAAGTTTGGTTATCATGGCATGTTTTGATATAAAACATGCAGCGTTTAAATTTTTTTGTACCATTTCTTTTGTCCATGTAGGTGAGATAAAACGTTGTATGGTATACAAAATTTTTTCAGCTTGTGTAAGAGGTTGTATCTTATCTTCCCAGTACTGTTGTAAAAGAATAATTCCACCTAAAGGGTAGGTTTTGTTATCACTGATGCCAGAAGTTCCACACCATGGGATTCCACGAACTTCAACGTTGGTTTCGGTGATAGCTAAAAGATTTAAATCGCCATTGATACAAGGCGTGTGATATAAATTTTTCCATAAAGAGGCATGGGTGGATTTACCTGTACCAGAAGATGCAGAAAATAACCATGTTTTATCTTTATATAGTATAGAAGCAGAGTGAATAACAAACATATCATGTTGTGCTGCTGTATATAAAAATATCAATCGAATTGTATGGAATACTTCTTCTTGTGCTGTTTTATAATCAGCAGGCTTTAATTCATTGTGATATAAAATACATTTTGTACCATCTTTAGAAAGATGACATTCTTTTACATATTGATAAGTATTCATCATAAATATATATTCATTATCATTTTCACAGATTGTAATATCATCGCTTCGTACAAGAATAGTACCTACAGATTTAAAATGCGGCAGTATTAAAGAGGTATAAATTGTTATTTCAGGCTGTTGTTTTTCGTTTGATAAAAATGGAATAAAATTATCTGAGAATAGAGCCTCAAGACCTATATATAACATAGAAATTCCTGCAATATGAAAAGCAATATTTTTTGTTTTATAAGGTACTAAAACATGAAATGCTTGGTTGCCAAAAATGTTATACATTTCTAAATGTTTCATAAATTGTTTAATATCATTTTCTAATTCTATCTTTTCATTTTCAGTATCAGGCTGAAATATTTTTATTAAATGGGAAACGATTTCTTCATTTGTTTCGTATATATTAATAGCATCCCATATCATTACACTCGTTTCGTTTAATAAAACAGAAGGAATATGGTCGGATATACCTTGCCCAAAAGGGATAAGATAGGGAATATTGTCAATATATTGAAGTGTGTAATTATAGGTTTTCATCACTTTTGACTCCTCTCCTAAAAATAAAATGAAGTTTTATAGGCAAACAATAAAACAAGTGGGTAATATTTGTTTAATATGCTTATAAAATACAGTTTAGCACACAGATAAACGTATAACAAGAGAACATAAAAGACCAACATAATAAATGTATAAATAAACTATCATAGTACAAAAATTGAACAATATTTATATATATTTAAAAAATTAATATGTTGTAGGAGGAAATTTAAAATGAAGAAAAAAGATAATGATTTTATTATGAAAAGAACAAAAAGAATGATTGTCAAAGCTGCAGCTTTATCCATATTATTTGCATCTATTATGGGAACAGCAGCATTTGCTGCCTCACAGCATATGGAGCATAATGGATATGGTTATCTGCATAGTCATTATTCCAATGGTATGAGAAATGTCAGTGCAGGCACAATACGAGGAAATTCTGTAGATTATGCGTATTTACAAGTGACATCTACATACAATAATGGTTCGGTATATACTTATACAAGTCCAATCACACGTGGGGATAAAAAATATTCATCAAATTATGAGTGGACAGAAGATTATAGCAGTGTTCATAAGTTGTACTCTAATATAGATAAAAATTATACAGATAATAATGCGGATAATTATTATGATATAGTTTATCTTTTTGAAGATTAATATAAGGGAATAAAATTTGAAATAGGTCTATTGCAATTCCACTGCTTTTAAACTGGGAGTCGTTCACAATTGTAAAATAAAATTAGATATTGTCAGGTATGTTGTTTTCTTTTAAGAGTAGGTTTGATTTATATATTTATATAGAAAGATAAATTTTGGCTTAAATCTTGCTAAATAGCAATGAAATTTGTAGATTTTTAAATGAAATATAGTTATGTTTTGTATATTAATATTATATATGTATAAAATATTTATTTATAAATAATGCAAATATAACTAAATAAGTGTTGGAATTTATATTTATATATAATATAATAATACAAGAACTTAATAAATATTTATTTTTGTTTAAAAAGTTCTAATAAAATATAGGAGGAAGTTTACAATGAAGAAGAAAGAAAACAATGTATTAATTGTAAAAAAATCAAAAAGAACAATGATTAAAGCAGCAGCGTTATCAGTGTTATTAGTATCCGCTATGACTACAGTTGCATTTGCAGATTCACAAGTAATGGACAAGGGAGGATATGCCTATCTTAATAGTAGCTATTCTAATGGAATGCGCAATGTCAGTGCAGGTACAATACGAGGAATTTCGTCACATTTAGCTTTTTTAGAAGTGACAACTACATATCAAAATGGTGAACAATATACTTATAGTAGTTCAATAACTTGTAGTGATAAAACATATTCATCAGATTATGAATGGTCTGAGGATTATACCAGTGTTCATAAATTGTATACTAGTGTAAACAATTGTTATAGTACACGGCATCTTGCTGAAAATTAATGTAGAATATATTGTATGAATTTATAAAATTAAATTTAGAGTGATATTTTATTTCAAAGAGTAATTTATTGTAAAAGTTTTCATAAATTACTCTTTGGATTATATAGGGAGTATATTGAAAATGATAAAGAAAAGAAATGGTGTCTTTCTTTTGCTGGTAATATGTTGTATTTCAGGTTGTGGCAAAAATAGCCAACTAGTTGAAAATGAAGTATTAACAGAGCCTGAATATAAAACTAAAAGCATTATTCAAGAAAATGAAACAGTACAAGTTTATAATGGCTGGGAAAGAGCAGATTGCCCAGCTAATGATGAAGGTATTAAATATGTGTATTATCCACATGTAGAAAATAAGATTAAGGGTGTTTCTTATGTAGAAGATAGTCTTGGCTATGTTACAGATTATAGTATTGAAGCTTTTAAAAATATAAATTGTCCAGTTGGCTGTAAAACTGTTAAACATAAATCAGAAGGCTGTGAAAGCCAAAGTAATTTTCAGCCTGAATTAGAAGGAGCTTTTACTGGAGGTAGAGGAAGTAATCCGTTAATTGATATAAGAGATGGCGAAAAGGCGTTAGGCTTAGGAAACAGTTTAGTTAATGGTGTATTTGATGAAACAGTAGTGACAGAGTATGAAGTTTTAAAACAAGATGTCCAAGCAGTATCCTTTGCAATTTATGAAGATTTTTTTGATGCTATTCCAGAATTGACAGTAAAATTATATGGTATTCCTGTTACGCTTTGGGAAGAAGAACTTGGAAATACAATGACATTTTCATCAAAACAATATAGAGAATTTAAAAATCAATATTGTGGTACATGGGAAAATCAGTGTCAAGATAATAATTTGGACAAGTTTGATTTATTAGCAGAAAAGAAGATTGAAAAAACAGGCATTTATTATATTGATTATAATGATTTACATGAAAAGGGCGATTATGCTCAGATATTAATTGTTTTAAATTTTGATAAAGAAATGCCCTATACATATCGTATGTGTGGTGATGGGATATATGAAATAAGTGATAAGGCAGCTTATGATGAATGGAAAGACAGTCATATGGATTATTATATTCAGTGATATTGAAAGTTAAGGAGAAAATAGCTTCATGCGGTTTTTAAACAGCTTCATAATAGCATATAGAAGTATTTACAAAAGAATTTTTATAACAATATTATTGCTGTGTATGAATGTTGTTACATTTTACATGCTTGATATTGTATTTACAAATTATATAAGCAGCAGATATGCCTTAGATCGTATTACAAATATGTTTTCTAATAATTATAAAGATATATATTACATACAGTGCATAGGAAACAGCAATACATATGAGAATGGTCAAACAATTGCAAATTATATAAAGGAACTTGAAAATATTGGGTACAGTGGCTTTTTTTCAGAAGCCGTTATGATAAAAGGTGAAAACAGTATAAACGGTATTGTTGCCCAATGGGATTTAATGGATATGGGAAATTTGAATTTAAGCGATGAACAAAAGCAATCGCTTGATTCTAATAATGGCTATCAAAAAGTATTTTTAGGTGCCAATTTAGAAGGTCAATATAATATAGGCGATATATGCACTGTTTCGCCATATTCCAAAGATGATGTGGTGGTTGCTGGATTTCTAAAAAAAGGATCTTCATGGCCAAAGAGGGGTCGTTTATTCAATAATCAATCAGGCAGTGACAGTTATGTGCTTGATAATCAATTTATTTTATTGACTAACGATTATTCTAAATATGATACAGCTTCCTTTGTAGACTTTTCTTATGAATATTATTATTGTATAGATGGTGATGCAGAAAAAATAAATAATAATATAAGAAATTTTGCCGTTGAAAATGGACTGACAGTAAGTATTGTAAGCATTGAAGAAATGATTAATAAAGAAATTGAAGATAAGGGATTAACTCATAATGCAGATGCAACAGCCACTATATATTTTATAATTGCATCCTTGTTTTCTATGATTGTTACAACAATTGTTCATCTTTATTCAGACAGGGCTTCTTATGGAATTATGATATCCTGTGGAATGAGAGTAAAGGAAGTAATAAGGCTTTCCTATATTTATAATGGCGCTATTTTTTTGTTTCCATCATTAATAATCTGGGGTGTAAGACAGTTTAAGCTATTTGGCAGTCTGTATGTGGGAAATATATATATTGATGGCAATATTTTAAAAGAAAACATAGTTGTTGCACATGAGTATGCTCTGCCAATTGTATTGATTAGTATTGTTTTATTAATGTTTGTTACAGTGGGAATCGTGCCTAATATTATCTTTAGAAAAATGAAGATTTCAGATTTAATTCAGGAAAAAGAGTAACTAGTGTGAAAAATAAATTTTTCACATGTTAATAGGAAAGTATGGTTATTTGTATGAAAATAGTAAAGCGTTTGTTTCGTTATAGATTAACTGCCATATTTATGATGATTGGGCAGATAATTGTGTTGTTTACGATATTTGGTGCGCTTGGCGTATATAATAAAGCGTATAATAAGGAAAATGACAGGCTTCGTTCATTGTATAAAAATGTAATACAGATGCAGATAACAACATCCAAGAAAACAGATGTTATTTCTGGAATAAGCAGTGATGTTGAACAATGCAATTTAATAATAAAAAAGAAATTTAGTGTGGCAATTGCAGAATTGGGCAAAGCATGTTTATGCGAGGTTATTTTAAAAGATAACGAATCTTTAAAGTATCCGCTTTTAAGTGGACGATTACCAGGAACCAAAAAAAATAATGAAATTGCTGTTGGAAAAAATAAAGCAAAGATTGCAATAAAGCAAGGCGATGATTTATTTTTGACAATAGAGGGTGAAAAGTATAAAATTGTTGGAATTATTGGAAGTGAAGTTTCGGATTATTGGGACGACAAATTGGTTCTTCATATGGATTCAATAGGGGATAATGTAAAAAAGGCATTGACAAAACAAGTCTCATATTCAGTGGAGTTATGCAGTGATTCTGATATAGAAGAAAAGACATATTCTACAGTATATGGAAATATAAAAAGCTATGATGGGGATAGCGTTATTGAGGCTGTTAAAATAAACAGTGATAATGACAGTGTACTAGAACAGACATTAGCAAAGGAAAATCTAAAAATAAATGTCATTGCATATTGTTTTTGTATCTTGAATTGTATGGTTGTTTCTGAATTTTGGATTCTTCAGCGAAGAAAAGAGTATGCAATCAAAAAGTTATTGGGAATGGGTGATATGCGATTAATTATAGATATGATGCGTGAGATTATAGAGATTAGTCTGTTGTCATGCTGTGCCTTTTTAGTTATATATATGGTGATTGGAATATGTGGAGGAGCAGACATTTCTATTACAACAAGAAATATTTTGCTTGTTGTTGGTGCAGAATTTGCAGCAGTATTGGGAACAATGCTTTATCCAATATATAAAGTTCTAAAGAATAAAGAGAGTTTTAAATATATATAAGATGAGAAGGTGAAAAATTTGATTGAAATTATTGATGTAAGTAAGGTATATGATTCATCAGGTATTATAGTGAAAGCTTTAGACCATGTTCATTTAACGATAAAAGACGGGGAATTTATAGCCATAATGGGACCATCAGGGTCTGGAAAAAGTACATTGTTAAATATTCTTGGCTGTGTATTGGATTATTCAGAGGGGCATTATTTAATCAATGGCAAAGACACTTTGGGATTAAGCCGAAAAGATATAGAACAGATACGCAAAAATGAAATTGGTTTTATATATCAGCATTTTGCTTTGATGGATTACTATACAGCATATGAGAATATAGAGCTGCCTCTTTTAATAAATAATGTAAAAAAAAGCAGCAGAGTAAGTAAGATAAGTGAAGTTGTAAAACAGTTAGGAATTGAAGACGTTATCAATAAAAAACCTGCAAAGATGTCTGGAGGTCAGCAGCAAAGAGTTGCAATAGCAAGGGCTTTGGTAATGGATGCAAATATAATACTGGCAGATGAACCGACAGGGGCATTAGACCAAAAAACAGGAGAAGAAGTTTTAAACCTTTTAAAGGATATCAACAAAACAGGAAAAACGGTTATTATCGTCACACATGATACAAAAATAGCTTCGATGACAAACCGAGTGATTACAATTAATGATGGAAAAATCATAAATGACAGTTATAATGAATTGTTTAAGCAAAATAGAACAGATGTTGAAAATAATGGAATATAATTGAATCTCATCAAGTAAGTAGCAAGGTGGATTGCAAATATCTGCTTGACAAAATAATAAATAATATAAAGTAAAGAAAAGATTGTTGTTAAATATAATAAGTTGTGTTTTTAGACTTATTATTTATGCAACATTCTTTTTTATTTATGTATATTGTGCTAAAATAGCTTACATTTGATTTTTGAAACCATCTTGATGTAAATAATAAAAATATGTATAATGTAAAGGCATTTATAGTTTACTATAATAGAAAAATATCATTTTATGATAAATTTGCAGAAAGGTATGCAAAAGATATGACAAAAAAACAGTTGGCATTAGAAGTGATTAAGAGGCTAAAAAAAGAATATCCTGAGGCTAGTTGTTCACTGGAATATGACGATGCATGGAAGTTGTTGGTTAGTGTAAGGCTTGCCGCTCAATGTACCGATGCAAGAGTGAATGTGATTGTCGCAAAATTGTTTAAAGAATATCCAACCGTTGAAGCGTTGGCAAAAGTGGACGTTGCAAAGATAGAAGAAATTGTACGTCCTTGCGGATTAGGGAGAAGTAAGGCAAGGGATATTAGCGCTTGTATGAAAATGCTTCATGAACAATATAAAGACAACGTTCCAAATGATTTTGAAGAATTATTAAAGCTGCCAGGCGTTGGAAGAAAAAGTGCGAATTTGATTATGGGCGATGTGTTTGGAAAGCCTGCCATTGTGACCGATACACATTGTATAAGGCTTTGCAATCGAATTGGATTGGTAAAAGATATCAAAGAACCTAAAAAGGTAGAGATGGAATTGTGGAAGATTATACCACCAAAAGAAGGAAGCGATTTTTGCCATAGACTGGTACATCATGGGAGAGACGTCTGCACAGCACGCACTGCTCCATATTGTGACAAATGTTGTCTTTCGGATATCTGTAAGAAAAATATTAATGTATCAAAAAAAGAGACCAAGAAAAAAGAAGTAGAGAAAAAAGAAGTAAAGAAAAAAGAAAAAATTAAGAAAAGAGAAGAAGTATGAATCGACAGTGTGCATTGGAAGATATTTCGGATGGACGTTTGTATACAGAAAATGATATGGTTAAAGTGGACACGGGAGGGTGTAGAGATTGTGCGATTACTTGCTGTCAAGGAATGGATAAGACTATTATTTTAGACCCATATGATGTGCATCGGTTATGTTTAAATCTTCATTGTTCATTTGAACATCTTTTAAATGGAAAAATTGAAATTAATATAGTAGATGGATTGATGTTGCCTAATATTAAAATGACACAAGATACAAATTGTTGTTCTTTTTTAAGCAAAGATAATCGCTGCACCATTCATCAGGTAAGACCAAGCGTGTGCCGTTTGTTTCCATTAGGGCGTTATTGGGAAGATGAAGAACATTTTAAATATATTGTGCAAAAAGGTCAATGTCATAAAAGCAATTTAACAAAGATAAAAGTAAAAAAGTGGATTGAATCCGATAATAGCGATCATTATAAAAATTTTTTAATTGATTGGCATAAATATGTGCGCAGAATGCAAAAAAAGATTGCAGATATTGTGTCACAGCCAGATTTTGACAGTGCTGCAGTAAAGAAATATTGTATGTCTACATTACAAAATTTTTATATGATACGGTATGACAGCGATGAAAAATTTTATCAAGAATTTCAAAAGAAAATAAAGGAGTAGTGTAAAAAATAAGGAGTGTTATGAAAATTGAATTATTTAAGCTTGGTTCGATAAGTATACCAGGATATGGATTTATGATAGGAATTGGTTTTATTATTGCTTTGTTTGTAGGAGAATTTCGTGCAAAACGAAAAGGTCTAAAGGATGAAGCTGTTATTGATATTGCTGTTATTGCTGCAATTATGGGATTTATTGGAGCCAAGATTTTATTTATTATTGTTGATTTTAAATCGTTTATACATGACCCATTGCATTTTTTAGGTTCTTCTGGTTTTGTTATTTATGGAGGAATTATCTCTGGAATCTTGTGTAATATGTTATATTGTAAAGTGAAAAAATTAGATTTCTTGACCTATTTTGATTTGATTATGCCAGAAATATCCATAGCGCAAGGATTTGGGCGTATTGGTTGTTTTTTAGCAGGGTGTTGCTATGGAAAAGAAACGGATTCTGTTTTTTCAGTGGTATTTCCAGAAGGAGGGCAGGCGCCAGCAGGAGTTGCATTGATACCTGTACAAATTTATTCTGCTATTGGAAATTTTGTTATAGCGGTAATATTGATTGTATTTGCAGATATAGTTTTTAAAAAGTCAAAAAAGAGTTTGCCAGGCGACATTGCAAGCATGTATATGGTCCTTTATGGAATTGGAAGATTTGGTATTGAATTTTTTAGAAATGATTATCGCGGTGCGATAGGATTTTTATCAACATCGCAGTTTATCTCTATATTTATTGTGGCAATAGGAATTGCCCTTTATGTTGTCAAACATAAAAGAGCGGCAAGGACGATTACTTATTAAGAGTGATGCTATATTTTCTTTCCGCAAGCAGAGAAGCAAGTGGATATGTTTGCGGTGTGATTGCCTGTTTATTTGGCAGCTTTTACAGAGTATTTGCCTGATTATTATACAAATAATTTATGCAGTAAATGCAAAATATTAAATGAATTATAAGTCATAGGGGGAACATTTGGATAAAAAATATTCATTCTCACAATATATACTGCAATGGATATAAGTCCAACTGTTGTGACTGCACGAATAAATATATTTTTTTGGTTCTTTTGAAAGGTATTGTCTTTTATAAAATACCGCAAAAAAATTCCCCATGTAAAGATAAGCAACCATAAAAAAATGGTTGGATTGTATGAAAAAGCAAGATTCCATCGAAATGTTAAAAAGAAAAAGAATGCTCGCGTAATTCCGCATCCTGGACAAGGATATCCTGTGATAATAGAGATAGGACATATTCTTTTAAATAGAATTTGCAGTATTATAAGCCCTAAGAGAGCAAATAAGGCGGACAGAGCATATTTTTTTAAATCGTTATAAATAAGCATTTTTACTGTTGTGAAGTTATTTAATTTCATAATAAATGTTCATTCCTATCTTGTTTTTTTGTAAAGTGAAAAATAAGCTTTAAAAAAATTATTGTCATAAGTATAGCAAAGGATAAATGCGTTGACAACAATTAAAAATGAGTGCTGCTTGTCACAAACTTGTAAGAATTTTTATTTTTTGTGTAAAAAGCAGCGCAGAAATGGAAATAGAAATGAAAGTTTGTACACCACACTATTATAAAGATTTTAAATGTATAGCAGGAGCTTGTACTGATACATGCTGTGCAGGGTGGGACGTTGATGTTGATGCGAAGGCATATCAATATTATCAATCGGTAAAAGGAGCGTTCGGCAAACGGTTAAAATCCGTTATGAATCCAGACGGCGAGGGAGGTTGTACTTTTACGTTGTCGGAAAATAAGCGTTGCCCTTTTTTAAATAAAAAAAATTTATGTGATTTATATACTGAGCTTGGAGAAGACAAACTTTGTGACACTTGTGCTGAATTTCCAAGATTTATCAATGTCTATGGAAATGAGAAAGAAATAGGCATAGCGCCATCTTGTAAGACAGCAGGTGAATTGATATTTAATTTGCAGGAGAAATGGACATTTGATGTAAAAGAAGATGGTACACCGATTAATCAAGTTAATGATATTGATGGATTTCTTTATTATCAGTTAAAAGGGGCAAGAATATGTGCATATGACATCATTCAAAATGATATATTTTCTTCAGATGAAGCTGCAATTTTGTTATTGGATATGGCGGTGAAACTTCAAAAGGTTTTAGATAAAGAAAAAGATAGTGCTATTTCTGGTATTGTAAAAAAATATAGGGATGAAAATTATTGCAAACATCGGCTTTTACAGTGTATTAATCACACCGTTGCAATAGAAATGGATAAACAAAATAAAATATATACTAATGTATTAAAATCCGTTTGTCAATTTTTTGATACATTTCCAGATATGGAGATTATTAACCCTGATTGGAATGGATATGTGTCCTGTTATCATCAATTTATAGGCAGTTTAAGCGGATATAAAGAGTACAAAAAAATGGTTCAATCTTTTGATAAATATTATAAAGACAGAGATTATGAATATAAACAATTATTGATGTATTATATATATCGGTATTTTTTATATGCCGTATATGATTACAATATTTTATTAAAAGTAAAAAATGCTGTTGTAGGATATGAGGTACTTAAGCAGTTGGATATGGCGGTATGGTATCAAAATGGTGGCGTGCTTGACAAAAAAGAACAAATTGATATTGCTCATTTGTATTCGCGTCAATTTGAACATAGTTATTATAATTATGAAGTGTACAGCAAATTGTTTTGTAAAAAGAGATGTTATAGCGTCTGTAATTTATTTCGAGTATTTTGTTGTAAGGAGTGGAAATGTTGACGAAAATACAAATTGCTGTTTTAAATATAGATGTGTTTACATGTAAAAATTTGTTTAAGAGAGCATACAACGTGGTGCCTTTGAGAAGAAAACAAAAAATTGACGAGTTAAAAAATGAGAAAGATAAAGCGCGAAGCTTGGCAGCAGAGCTTGTTTTAAATTATTGTCTAACAGAATATGAATGTAAAGAAAATGCCCTAAAAGATTATATTATAACCAATCTTTCTAAAAGCGATATTGAAAAAAGTATAAATAGCAAAATGGCATTTTCATATCAAATATATTGTCAAAATGGCGGTAAGCCAATGCTTACAGGAATCAATCCTATCTGCTTTAATTTATCTCACGCAGGTGATTATGCAGTTTGCGCGGTGGCGGATACATCTGTTGGAATTGATATTGAAGGAAAACATAAAATAAATGAAAAAGTAATGAAAAAATGCTTTAGTGAAAAGGAAAAAATTTGGGTAAATGAAGTTTTGGAAGAAAAACAAGAGCGTTTTTTTCGGTTATGGACAGCAAAGGAAGCTGTGTCAAAAGCTACTGGAAAAGGATTATCTCAAATTATAGAAGGAATCTATTTTCAAATGAGGGATAAACTGGTATTAGAAAATCAGTGTTTGAAAGGTATGTATAATGTATATGAAATTAATTGTTTAAAAAATGAAGGATATTGTATAACAGTGGCATTGAATATGTTGTAAAATAAAAATATAAGTGTATAACATCAAAGTTGATGCTAAAAATAATAAAATTAAAAGAGATAAAACAGAGAAAATAAGATTGAAGATTTTAGTTTTCAATCATAAAATTTGTGTTTACGCGCTGCTTGCCACAAATTTGTAAGAATTTTTAATTCTTTGTATAAAAGCAGTGCAGAAATGAGGAAAAAATGATTCTTAATACAGGTGGACGAACAGATACAGTACAATATTATACAGAATGGTTGTTAAATCGATTTTCAGAAGGCTATGCACTTTCACGAAACCCATTGTTTACAAATAAAGTAGTACGTTATGAATTAGACCCAGATAAAGTGGATTGTGTTGTTTTTTGCTCTAAGAATTACAAACCAATATTATCTCGTCTGCATGAAATTACAGACCGATTTAGTACATATTATTATTATACAATTACAGCTTATGGGAAAGATGTTGAACCGGGAGTACCTAGCATAGAGGAAAGTATGGAAACATTGATAAAATTGTCAGAATTAGTGGGAAAGCAACGTATTGCATGGAGATATGACCCTGTTTTATTAACGAAAGACTATACTGTAAAATGCCATTTAGAAACGTTTGAACGTATGTCGAAAGTATTGTCCCCTTATATTGACCGTTGTATTTTTAGTTTTGTAGAAATGTATAAAAAATTAAAAACAAATATGCCAGAACTTATTGCATTGTCAGAGCAGGATATAAATGAACTGGCACAAGGGTTTGGCTCGATTGCACAAAAATATGATATTTTTATTCAGACCTGTGGAACAAATAGAAATTTTACAGATTATGGTATTCATGCTTCAGGCTGTATGACGCTTGATATTTTAGGGAAAGCCAATGGTATTGACTTTAAGAGGTTAAAACATAGAGGTACAAGACAAGGATGTCACTGTATTGAAAGTAGAGATATAGGAGCATATGATACTTGTATGAATGGCTGCAAATATTGCTATGCCAATAAAAATTCACAGAAAGCATTTGATAATTATAAATATCATGATAAGACTTCTCCTTTATTGCTTGGTGTAGAAAAACCTAGTGATATTGTTATACAAGGAGTACAGAAGTCTTTAAAGAAAGAAAAAGAAGATAGTCATTAACAAATTTATGATAGTATTTGCTCCTATATTTTACAAAGTTTGTTTAAGTGCATTTTCAACAGCTTTTTTGATAACTGTGCTTGAATTTGTCGCTCCAGACATGGTGTCAACATCTATTTTTTGTTCTGCAATTATTTTGTTGATAATGGTTTCAGCAGGTTTACCGCGTTCATTTTTATGCTCTAAAATGTCAATAGCTATAATTTCTTTGTTTTGAATGGTTACATTTACTTTGGCATATATAAAATCAACATTATATTTTCCAGTATAGATACCATCTGGAATAGCAGAAATATCTACGCCGCCAAAAGTTGTTTCTTTTACAGCTTTTTTGTAGGCGGCGACATTTTTTAAATAAATTGCTACAAAAAGTAGGCTAATAAAAAGAAAAAACAGGGTGATAAACAAAATGATTTTTTTTCGAGATATTTTCATATCAAACCTCTTTCTTTGTAATGGAATAATATAACATATCAAAACCATATTCTAAAAATTGTTTTTTAGATAATCCCATTGTATTTTTAATGTATTCTTCTTTATTTGAAGCAAGTTGAATAATTCCAGACAGCATACCCCAAAAGTTAAATATGGCAGGCATAATTTTTAGATTGTCGCGCAAATCGCCTTTTTCTATACCATATATTAAGAAGTCTTTTATTTTTTTATTTATTTCTTCTCCAATTTGATATGTTTCTTTTTCTTCTGGAAGATAGCTACGATTTTCAAAGTCAATATTGATTTTATCCAATACCATTTTAAAATAAAATGGAAATTCCTCTTGGTACTGCACCAATCCGCGACAGATAAAATCATATTTTGTTTTTGTGCTTTCTTGCATTTCTAAAGCATAAGAGATGTAGTCGTAAAGTTTTTTCATGCTGTTTAACACCAAAATACTGATAATTTCTTCTTTGTTTTCAAAATAAACATATAGGGTTGCCTTGCTGTAACCTGCTGCTTTGGCAATATCATCCATAGAAGTGGCGACAATTCCTTTTTCCATAAACAATACAGAGGCAGCAGAGGCTATATGCTCTCGATGTACGCTTTTTGGCTCTTTTTTTCGTCGTCCCATGCAATTCTCCTTGTAATAATTAAACTTATAGTTTAATTATAGAGATAAATATTTATATTGTCAATGCTAATTTTTAAATAAATCAAGCAGATATTTGCAGTTCATTTTGCCGTTTGCTTGATGAGAAAAAAAGAGACTGTCGCATAAAGAAAATCAACTACAAGATAGTTCAGTGAATATTCGCAATTGGCTATGCTACTTTCTTGATGAGGTTAAAAAGTAATATTAAACCATATCTTGTATATTTTATTTTCTATGCGACAGCCTTTAGGTACGAAATAGGGTTGTCTATTTATTTTTTGTTGTAGTAGTTGTATCGTTTTGATATTTTAATGAAGCTTCTATAAATCCCCTGAATAATGGATGTGGGCGGTTTGGTCGTGACTTTAATTCTGGGTGAGCCTGTGTTGCGACAAACCATGGGTGGTCTTTTAATTCAATCATTTCAATAATTCTTCCATCTGGAGAAATGCCCGATAAAGTCATGCCATGTTCTGCAAGAACAGTTCTGTAATCATTGTTGACTTCATAACGATGGCGGTGACGTTCATGTATCGTCTCTTGTCCATACTCTTTGTAAGCAATGCTTGTCTTATCCAAAACACAAGGATAAGAACCAAGTCGAAGCGTTCCGCCAATATCATCAATTCCTTCTTGGTCTGGCATCAGATGAATGACAGGGTGTGTCGTATCAGGCTTTAATTCAACGCTGTGTGCATCGGAATAACCGATGACATCTCTTGCAAATTCTACAATAGAAAGCTGCATACCAAGACAAAGCCCCAAAAATGGAATATGATGTTCTCTGGCATATCGTATTGCCTGTATTTTGCCCTCAACGCCTCTGTCGCCAAAACCGCCAGGAACGAGTATACCAGAAACATCCGATAGGATGACATTGGCATTGTTTTCATTGACTGTTTCAGAGTCTACCCATTTGATAGAAACATCGGCAGAGTTTGCAACACCGCCATGTTTTAATGCCTCTACAACACTGATGTAGGCGTCATGAAGCTGAATATATTTACCAACAAGTGCAATGGTTACTTTTTTGGTAGGATTTTTCCATGCAGTACACATTGCGCGCCATTCGTCAAGGTCTGGTTCTGGACAGTCCAGATGCAGACATTCACATGCTACCTGCGCAAGATTTTCTTCCTCCATAGCAAGCGGTGCATCATAGAGAATCTCAACATCAAGGTTTTGTAATACATGTGATTTTGGCACATTGCAAAAAAGAGCAATCTTATCTTTAATACCTGCCTGCAATGGCTGTTCTGTCCGGCAGACAAGAATATCAGGCTGAATACCCATGCCTTGAAGTTCCTTTACACTTGCCTGTGTAGGCTTTGTTTTCATTTCGCCGGATGCTTTTAAGTATGGAATCAGTGTCACATGGATTAAAATGGCGTTTTCTCTGCCAACTTCATGTTGAAATTGTCGTATAGCTTCAAGGAAAGGTTGGCTTTCAATATCGCCGACCGTACCGCCAACTTCAATAATTGCAATTTTTGTATCGTTTGATGAAAAATCACGGAAAAACCGCGTCTTAATTTCATTGGTAATATGTGGAATAACTTGAACCGTACCGCCGCCAAAATCGCCGCGCCGCTCTTTTTGTAAAACCGCCCAGTATACTTTGCCAGTGGTTACATTGGAGTTTTTATTGAGACTTTCATCAATAAATCGTTCATAATGACCAAGGTCTAAATCAGTCTCCGCACCGTCATCGGTAACAAATACCTCACCGTGCTGAATTGGGTTCATTGTACCAGGGTCAATGTTAATATATGGGTCAAATTTTTGCATGGTAACTTTAAATCCACGAGCTTTCAATAAACGTCCTAAAGAAGCAGCAGTAATACCCTTTCCAAGACCAGATACTACGCCACCTGTGACAAATACGTATTTAACAGGCATCATTTCCTCCGTTCTGCCGAATAACGGCTGTAAATCAATGAATAATAAATAACATTATATAACGGTTTATAATTATTTTCCATATTTTTTTAAAAAATAATACAGTTTTAATTGATTTATGGGAAAATTATAATTATAATGTTGAATGTGCATATACACAAAAAGAATGGAGAGAAGGAATGGATAATTGGGAAAATAATGGTAATAACACTGAAAACACTAATTCTGGCAACCCCAATGTAAACAACCAGAATGGACAAAGTTACAACCATAAGCCAAATGGTCAGGGTGATATTGGCAATGGTCCAAATTATGGCGGTCAAGATTATAACAGTCAAAATCGCGGCAGTCAAGGCAATAATGGACAAAATTATGGCAATCAGGGTTATAATGGGCAAAATTATGGCGGACAAGGCTATAATGGACAAAATTATAGCAATCAGGGTTATAATGGGCAAAATTATGGCGGACAAGGTTATAATGGACAAAATTACGATAGACAAAATTATCAAAATAACAGTAATTATAATGGTTATGATAATAATGGAAATAACAGAAGAAATAATAATCAAAACAACAATAGAAATAACCAAAATA
The DNA here is from genome assembly GCA_910585095.1 of uncultured Lachnospira sp. Lineage (GTDB taxonomy): Bacteria > Bacillota > Clostridia > Lachnospirales > Lachnospiraceae > Lachnospira. Next base: position 76,500 of record CAJUBU010000003.1, on the reverse strand, counting down.
ATAACAAGAAGCAGAAAAATTTTAATACCATTTTGATACTTGCAATTGCTGCTGTTCTTACGTTTATAGGATTTTCTTTATTGCGAGGACTTTTAAATAATGTTCGATTTAAAGAAATATCTTATACAGAATTTCTTCAGATGGTAGAAGATGACAAAATTTCTGAGGTAAAGTTTGATGCAGACCGAATTGTTATTACGCCAACCGATGATGCAGACGAGCAAAATAAGTTAGGCAAAATTAAATACACATATTACACCGCTTATGTCAATGATGACGAGTTGGTGTCGACATTAAAAAAGAATCCAGATATCACGATTTCTGGATATATTCCAGATTCAAGCGCTTCTATGATTGAATTTTTAGCTGCCTATATTTTGCCGCTTTTAATTATGATATTTATGTTTACCTTTATATATAGGAAGATATCGTCTGGCGGCGGTATGATGGGAGGCATGGGCGTTGGCAAAAATACGGCTAAAGTCTATGTGCAAAAACAGACGGGTGTAACGTTTAAGGACGTGGCAGGACAAGACGAAGCAAAAGAATCATTAAAAGAGATTGTAGACTTTTTGCATAATCCAGACAAATATTCAAAGATAGGCGCCAAGCTGCCAAAGGGCGCATTGCTTGTGGGACCTCCGGGTACAGGTAAAACATTGCTTGCAAAAGCGGTTGCAGGAGAAGCCAATGTCCCATTTTTCTCATTGGCAGGTTCTGATTTTGTAGAGATGTTTGTGGGCGTGGGCGCTTCAAGAGTGCGTGATTTGTTTAAGGAAGCACAAAAACAAGCTCCATGTATTATTTTTATTGATGAGATTGATGCCATTGGCAAAAGTAGAGATTCAAGGTACGGCGGCGGCAACGATGAGCGTGAACAGACTTTAAATCAGCTTTTAGCAGAGATGGATGGTTTTGATTCATCAAAGGGATTGTTTATTCTTGCAGCGACAAACAGACCAGAAGTTTTGGACAAGGCGCTGTTAAGACCGGGACGACTGGATAGAAGAATTATTGTTGACAAGCCTGATTTAAAGGGCAGAGTTGAAGTTTTAAAGGTGCATTCTAAAGATGTTTTGATGGACGATACGGTTGACCTTGACGAGATTGGTCTTGCCACGAGCGGCGCCGTTGGTTCAGACCTTGCCAATATGATTAATGAGGCGGCTATTGCGGCTGTTAAAGACGGGCGAAAAGTTGTCACACAAAAGGATTTGTTTGAAGCGGTTGAAGTGGTAATCGCTGGCAAGGAAAAGAAAGACAGAATTTTAAGTAAACAAGAAAAACGTACCGTTGCATACCATGAAGTTGGTCATGCACTTATCACAGCATTAAAAAAGGATGCCGAACCTGTCCAAAAGATAACAATTGTACCAAGAACAATGGGTTCATTGGGCTATGTTATGCAGGTGCCTGAAGAAGAAAAATATCTTATGACAAAAGATGAACTGATGACAAGGCTTGTCACACTTCTTGGCGGACGTGCTGCGGAAGAAATCATTTTTGATACAGTGACAACAGGAGCATCCAATGATATTGAGAAAGCAACGGATATTGCAAGAGCGATGATTACGCAGTATGGAATGTCTGAAAAGTTTGGATTGATGAGCTTAGAAACGATTGAGAGCAAATATTTAGATGGTTCTGCAAGACTCAATTGTTCGGACGAGACGGCTGCTATTATTGATGAAGAAGTTAAACAACTTCTTGCTAGCTGTTTTGCAGAAGCTAAAAAGTTGTTGGCTGAAAATAGGGACGTATTGGATGAATTGGCTAAATATCTTTATGATAAAGAGACCATTACAGGAAAAGAATTTATGAAGATATTTAGAAGGGTAAAAGGGATTCCTGAACCAGTTGATACCAGTGAAATGTCAAAGTCTGAAAAAGTAGCAGAAAGTGTTACATTTAATGAAGATGGCAGTTATTCTTCTACGATTAGTGGACCATTAGATGATTTCTGGCAAAATATTGAAAAGAATAAAAATAAAATACCAGATAATAAAGATTCAGATAACGGCAGCAAAGAAGAAAATAACCAATAAGAATGAACAGAATTTATATTTGCCGCAGGCTGTTTTATGGTCTGTGGCATTTTTGATGCACGAATCTGTGCAGAATAGAATGGAGGAGAGTGTTACACCCTTATTTGTGTCGAAGCGTCACAAATAAGGTTTGATGCGACAATAAAAATCACCTTCGTGAATTTTTATTGCGCAAAATTCCTACGCTACGCTTCGGAATGGAGGAAAAATATGAGTTTTGCACATTTACATGTACATACAGAGTATTCTTTGCTTGATGGTTCTAGTAAAATTCAGGAAATAACAGCAAGGGCAAAAGAGTTAGGGATGAATAGTCTTGCTATTACAGACCATGGTGTAATGTATGGTGTAATTGATTTTTATAAAGCTGCCAAAAAAGTTGGAATTAAGCCGATTATAGGCTGTGAGGTATATGTTGCGCCCGGTTCAAGATTTGACAAAGAACCTGGTGTGACGGAAGAACGATATTATCATTTGGTATTGTTGGCGCAAAATTATGAAGGCTATAAAAATCTGATGAAAATTGTATCAAGAGGATTTACAGAGGGTTTTTATTATAAACCAAGAGTGGATTATGAGGTGCTTTTGCAGTATCACGAAGGAATTATTGCATTGAGTGCGTGTCTTGCAGGCGAAGTGTCAAGGTATTTGTCAAGAGGCATGTATGAGGAGGCTGCTGCCGCTGCAAAACGATATGAGAATATATTTGGAAAAGGCAATTTTTTTCTGGAACTGCAAAGTCATGGCATTGAGGAACAAAATTATGTCAATCCACAGCTTGTACGGCTTTCTAATGAACTTGGAATAGAGCTTGTCTGCACTAATGATGTTCATTATACATATGCGCAGGATGTAGAAGCACACGATATTTTGCTTTGTATACAAACTGGAAAAAAGGTTACAGATGAAAATCGAATGCGCTATGAAGGCGGACAGTTTTATTTAAAGTCGCCACAAGAGATGGCAGAATTGTTTTCTTATGTTCCGCAGGCTGTTGAAAATACGCAAAAAATTGCCGACCGCTGCAATGTAGAGATTGAATTTGGCGTTACAAAGCTTCCAAAATATGAAGTTCCAGACGGATTTAATTCATGGACATATCTACAGCATTTATGTTATGAGGGAATGAAAAAACGGTATCCCGAATATCTTTTAGGGGAAGACGCCAATAAAGAATCTTGTTATAAGCCAGAGGGAAAAACTTTAAAAGAACGATTGGACTATGAATTATCTGTAATACGTGATATGGGATATGTCGATTATTTCTTGATTGTATGGGATTATATTGACTATGCAAAAAAACATCAGATTGCAGTAGGACCAGGCAGAGGTTCAGCGGCGGGAAGTATTGTTTCGTATTGTTTGGGTATTACGGATATTGACCCTATTAAATATACGCTGATTTTTGAGCGTTTTTTAAATCCAGAACGAATTTCTATGCCAGATATTGATGTGGATTTTTGTCCTGAAGGACGCCAGCAAGTGATTGATTATGTGGTGGATAAATATGGAAAAGACTGTGTTGTGCAGATTGTCACTTTTGGAACAATGGCGGCAAGAGCGGTTATTAAGGATGTTGGGCGCGTCTTAGACCTTCCGTATGCGATGGTTGACAATATTGCCAAGATGGTTCCAAGAGATTTGAAAATGACCATCGACAAAGCGTTAGAAATCAATCCTGATTTAAAGAAAGTGTATGAAGAAGATGCACAGATAAGAGATTTAATTGATAAAAGTAAGCGATTAGAGGGGTTGCCGCGCCATGCTTCCATGCATGCAGCAGGTGTTTTGATAAGTAAGCAGGCGGTTGAAGAGTATGTTCCTTTGTCGATTGGCTCCGATGGTTCTGTGGTCGCTCAATTTGTTATGACAACTTTAGAAGAATTGGGACTGTTAAAGATGGACTTTTTAGGATTGCGCAATCTGTCGGTTATTGTTGATACCGAGCAGCTTGCAAAGTTAAAAAATTCAGACTTTTCTATGGATACGATTGATTATAACGATAAAAATGTTTATGATTATATAGGTACTGGTAAATGTGAGGGGATGTTTCAGTTAGAGAGTGGTGGAATGAAGTCCTTTATGAAGGAATTAAAGCCGCAGAATATAGAAGACCTTATTGCGGGAATTTCTCTGTATCGACCAGGACCTATGGATTTTATTCCACAGTATATCAAAGGAAAAAATAATCCAGATGAGGTGACCTATGACTGCAAACAGCTTGAAAGTATCTTGCAGCCTACCTATGGGTGTATTGTATATCAAGAGCAAGTTATGCAGATTGTGCGTGATTTAGCAGGGTATACTTGGGGAAGAAGTGACTTGGTAAGGCGTGCAATGTCCAAGAAAAAAACCGATGTTATGCAAAAAGAACGCCATAATTTTATCTATGGAAATGAGGAAGAACATGTTGCAGGCTGTGTAAAAAATGGCATTGATGAAAAAGTTGCAGGAAAAATATTTGATGAAATGATTGATTTTGCCAAATATGCGTTTAACAAATCGCATGCTGCCTGTTATGCAGTGCTTGCCTATCAGACAGCTTATCTAAAATATCATTATCCTGTTGAATTTATGGCGGCTTTGATGACTTCCGTAGTAAATAATACCAATAAAGTAGCCGAATATATATATGCTTGTGGGCAGATGGGAATTAAAATGCTGCCGCCAGATGTCAATTTATCAGGTATGGGATTTTTAGTTGAAGGCGATAGCATACGATTTGGTTTATCGGCAATTAAGGCATTAGGCAAACCTGCTATTGAAGAAATATTAAAAAATCGAAATAGTCATGGTACCTTTAAAAATATGCAGGATTTTATTAAACGAATGTATCATGAACTCAATAAAAAAATGATAGAAAATTTAATTAAAGCGGGGGCGTTTGACACATTTGGAAATAACAGGCGACAGATGATAAGCGTATATCAGCAGATGATTGACGAGGAAGTAAAACAAGGAAAAGATGCCATTGCAGGTCAGATGTCACTTTTTGATTTTGTAGACGACAGTCAAAAAAAAGCATTTGAGATAAAAATGCCAAATGTATCAGAGTATACAAAAGAAGATTTGTTAAATTTTGAAAAAGAAATATTAGGTGTATATATCAGCGGACACCCTATGGATGAATATGTTGGTATGTGGAAAAAAAATATATCCGCACAAACTGTTGATTTTATGGTAAATGAGGAGACGGGAGAGCCAAAAGTTAAAAATGATACAAAACAGACCGTTGGTGGTATGATTACAGCAAAAACTATCAAAAATACTAAAAACGGGCAGCCTATGGCATTTCTTACCATTGAGGATATTATGGGAACAGTAGAAGTTATTGTTTTTCCACGTCTTTATATAGAGTACAGAAATATTATTGATTCAGCCAAAATGGTGTTTATTACAGGGCGTGTAAGCGCGAATGCAGATGAAAATGCAAAATTGATTTGTGAAAAAATGGTCGATTTTGCAAATGTGCCAAGAAAATTGTGGATTCGTTTTAAAGATGAACAAGAGTATAAAAAGAATGAGGGTAAATTAAGAAACGATTTTGCCAATTTAGATGGAAAAGACAGTGTTGTTATTTATTGTATGCAGGAAAATAAACGGATTTTATGGCCTGAAAGTAAGAATATTCAAATTACTTCACAATTATTATCGGATTTAAGAGCAATTTATGGCAATAAAAATGTAGAGACGACTTGAATTAATAAAATGTTTGCGTTATTATTTACCTTGTGGAAAATGATGATTGAAAAAGTTGCTTGCAATTCTTTGCTTGCTTTATAGGAAATGATAATTGAAAAAGTTGCTTGCAGCTCTTTTTTACATTGAATTGGAAAGAAATTGAGATTGTGCTAGGTAATAAGCCAGCAGTAATGGAGGATTAACATGGCAAAAGAAATCAAAACAATTGGAGTATTGACAAGCGGCGGAGATGCGCCTGGAATGAATGCAGCCATTAGAGCTGTTGTAAGGACTGCATTAAATAAGGGATTAAATGTAAAAGGAATCCAAAAAGGATACAATGGACTTATCAATGATGAAGTTATTGATATGAATAAGAGAAGTGTTGCAGATATTATCCAAAAGGGTGGTACTATACTTTATACTGCACGATGTCTTGAGTTTATGACACCAGAAGGACAAAAAAAGGGTGCAGAGATTTGCCGTAAACATGGTATAGATGGCATCGTTGTTATTGGAGGAGATGGCTCTTTTCGAGGTGCGCAAAAGTTAGCGGAAGCGGGAGTAAATACCATTGGACTTCCAGGTACGATTGACTTGGATATTGCTTGTTCGGATTATACGATTGGATTTGATACGGCTGTCAATACGGCTATGGAAGCCATTGACAAGATTCGTGATACGTCAACGTCACATGAGCGATGCAGTATTATTGAAGTTATGGGGCGCAATGCAGGATATATTGCCCTTTGGTGCGGTATTGCAAACGGAGCAGAGGATATTCTTCTTCCAGAGCGTTATGATAATGATGAGCAAGTTCTTATTAATCATATTATTGAAGGGCGTAAGAGAGGAAAGAAACATCATTTGATTATTAATGCAGAAGGAATTGGTCATTCAACAGGAATGGCAAGAAGAATCGAAGCCGCCACAGGTATTGAGACAAGAGCGACGATATTAGGTTACATGCAAAGAGGCGGTTCTCCAACATGTAAGGACAGAATGTATGCATCGGTTATGGGCGCCTATGCAGTTGACCTTCTCTGTGAAGGAAAAAGTAATCGTGTTGTCGCATACAAAAATGGAAAATTTGTTGATTTTGATATTGACGAAGCACTTTCAATGAAAAAGGATATAAGCGAGTACGAATTTAATGTCAGTGCATTGCTTTCTAAATAATGATGATAACAAGTACAAGTAATTCTCAGGTTAAAAATATATTATTACTGCAAAATAAGTCCAAAGCAAGGAAAAAAGCAGGGCAGTTTATTGTTGAAGGCAGCAAGATGGTTCTGGAGACACCAAGCGAACGCATTATAAAAATATATCTATCGGAAAGTTTTTTGCGTAATAATCAAGAAGTAATCAAAAAGCTTCATATAAAATTCGATTCTGCTCTATTTGAAGAAGTGTCTGATTCGGTGTTTGTACATATGTCAGACACCCAGACGCCACAAGGTATTATGGCTGTCGTTACAATGAATAATTGGAAACTGGACACGATAATTTCATCATATGATAAGCCGCTTATTATATGTATACAAAATCTTCAAGACCCCGGCAATCTTGGAACCATTATGCGAATGGCAGAGGGAGCGGGCGTTTCAGGCATTATAGCAAGCGCTAATACAGTTGATATATATAACCCAAAGACCATACGGTCAACAATGGGTTCTATTTATCGTGTACCTTTTGTATATGCAGATGATTTTATTGGAACAATAGAGATGATGGAAGAAAAGGGCATTCATGTATATGCTGCTCACTTAGAAGGTACAAAAAGTTATACAGAGCCAGATTACAGACTGCCAACAGCATTTTTGGTGGGCAATGAGGCAAATGGATTGTCGCATGATGTCGCTCATGCGGCAAGTGAATATATCAAGATTCCTATGCAAGGAGAAGTTGAGTCACTCAATGCGGCAGTGGCTTGTACTGTATTGACATATGAGGCGGTAAGACAAAGAGATAATAATGGATAGATTTTTCTTGTAGTCAATATATCAGGCAGATACATAAATATGTAGGTTGTAAAATATTTGATTAAATAAAAGTGGTTTAATAATATAGACTGTTGCAAAAAGAATGTATAGTATTTGGTATTGTTGTAATCAATTTCGATAAATACGATACCAAATATAAAGTATAACATTTCTGTTTTGCAGCAGTCTTTTTATGTAAATAATTATTTTAAAAAGATTGCTGTAAATAGTTTACAGCTTTTATGATTGAATTTGACTGTTTTTTAAAGTTAAGTGGATATTTGCAATCCGCTATGCTACTTGCTCACAACTTCATAGCTACTATCGTAGCTTTTCAGTGGAAGTATAAGCTTCCACTGAAACAAGCAAATCCCCACCACTTATGCTTTTGCAGCATTGAAGTGGGGACTTCCTTGATGAGGTTAAATTTTATTTTAGTGCAATCTGCATAAAAATTAAGGGTGTATTTCGTGACTTATTTTGAATGAAAATGATTGATTTTGAATGAATTTTGAAATATAATAAAACCATCAAAACAAATCCATTTTAGATGGAGGAGGTGAGAACATTTATGCTGGCGGAAGAACGGTTGTCTCGGATAAAAGAGCGTGTGGAAGAACAGGGGAGTGCAACACTTCAAGAGCTTGTGGAATATCTGGAAACATCAGAGTCAACAATAAGAAGGGATATACGAACACTTGATTTAAGAGGAGAGGTTATTAAAGTTCATGGCGGTGCGGTATCCATTAATAATACATCGTTTAAAATGCGTGATGATGAAATTTCAGACCGACGTATTATTCATATGGAAGAAAAAAAACTTATAGCAGAATATGCGGCAAGTCTTATAAAAAAAGATGATTTTGTTTATATCGATGCAGGGACTACAACAGAATTTATTATTGATTTTATTAAAGAGTCCAATGCTGTTTATGTGACAAATGCTGTCAATCATGCCTGTAGGCTTGCACATATGGGGTGTGAAGTTTATCTTGTCGGAGGGAAGCTTAAAAGTGCAACAGAAGCAATTGTCGGTGCAGAAACTATAGAGATGTTATCAGTGTATAATTTTACAATTGGTTTTTGGGGTGTAAATGGAATTAGCAAACGAACAGGATTTACAACACCAGAACGATTGGAAGCAGGAGTAAAACACACATCATTTTTAAATTGTAAAAAGCGATATATTGTTGCGGATTCATCCAAATTTGATTTAATCAGTCCTGTAAAATTTGCAGATTTTAAGGATGCTATTATCATAACAGAAAAAATTATAAGAGGATATGAAGATTGTAATAATATTATTTTACCAACATCTATATTAAAGTAAATTGGTTTTGTAATAAATGATAGATAGATTATAAAATGAAAGGAGGGAAAAGTCATGATTTATACAGTTACATTTAATCCTGCTATTGATTATGCAATCGGTGTTGAAAATCTTAAATTGGGCATGACAAATCGTGCCTCTTTTGAACAGTTTTTGCCCGGTGGCAAAGGACTGAATGTCTCTATGATACTGAATCATTTGGAGATAGAGAATATAGCGTTTGGATTTATTGCAGGATTTACAGGGATAGAAATAAAAAGACATTTTGAATCATTGGGCGGAAAAAGTGATTTTATTGAATTAAAAGAAGGTATTTCAAGAATTAATATAAAAATCAAATCAGCTCAAGAGACAGAAATTAATGCTGCTGGACCTATTATTGATAGTGAAGCAGTCAAACAGCTTTTAGATAAGCTACATTTATTAAAAGAAGGAGATACACTTGTTCTTGCTGGAAGCATACCTTCATCTTTGCCAGATTCACTTTACAGCAATATTATGAAAATGCTTGCAGATAAAAATATTATGATTGTAGTGGATGCAACAAAAAAACTTCTTGTAAATGTACTGCAATATAAGCCATTTCTTATAAAGCCAAATAATCATGAGCTGGGGGAATTGTTTGATGTTTCATTAGAAACAAGAGAAGATGTTATTCCTTATGCAAAAAAGCTTCAAGAAAAAGGGGCACAAAATATTTTAGTTTCTATGGCTGGTGAGGGAGCCGTACTGATAACACAGACAGGTGAAGTGTTTGCAAGCAAGGCACCAAAAGGAGTGGTTAAAAATTCTGTCGGCGCGGGTGATTCTATGGTTGCTGGATTTATTGCAGGGTGGCATGAAAAACAAGACTATGCACATGCCTTTAAGATGGGGATAGCAGCAGGAAGTGCAAGTGCATTTTCAGAGGTGCTTGCAACAAAATCGGAAATTGAACAGGTATATCATTCTATTGAGCTTTTATAATATTATAAATTTGTGTGTAAAAATATTTAGAAAAGGGGAAATTCTATGCCTTAGAATGGGGGTTATTATGAGGATTACAGATTTACTAGATAGACGTTCTATTGATGTCAATGGAACAGCGTCTTCAAAGCAAGATGCCATTAACAAAATGGTTGATTTAATGTGTAAAAGCGGCAAAATAAAGGATAAGGAGGAATATAAAAAGAGGGTATTTGCAAGAGAGGAGGAAGGTTCAACAGGGATTGGAGAAGGGATAGCCATTCCGCATGCAAAATGTGATGCTGTATCTAAACCGGGACTTGCAGCGATGGTTATTAAAAATGGGGTTGATTTTGACGCTCTTGATGGTGAGCCTGTGTCGCTTATATTTTTAATTGCGGCGCCAAACACGAAAGCGAATGTCCATCTCGATGTACTTGGAAAGCTGTCTGTTATGATGATGGATGAAGATTTTTCAGAGCGTTTAAGAAATGCTAATTCCGTTGATGAATTTTTGAAAATTATTGATGATGCCGATGAGGAGAGCAAAGGGATTGATTCCTATGGAGCGACGGTATCCAATGCCAAGTGTACGATTCTTGCAGTTACAGCATGTCCGACAGGTATAGCACATACCTATATGGCGGCAGAGGCACTTGAGAAAGCGGCAATTGCAAATAATTGTTCCATTAAGGTGGAAACGAGGGGTTCTGGCGGTGCAAAAAATGTTATCAGCGCTGATGAGATAAAAGCGGCAGATTGTATTATTGTTGCCTGTGATGTCAATGTGCCTATGGAGCGATTTGCTGGCAAAAAATTGATTAAAGTGCAAGTTTCAGATGGCATCAGCAAAGCAGATCAGCTTGTTAAACGTGCCATTTCAGGTGATGTGTCTGTCTATTCTTGTGAAGGAAACGATACACAAGAAACTTCGGATAATGGAAAGGAAGGAATTGGACATTCCCTTTATAAGCACCTGATGAGCGGTGTATCGCATATGCTTCCATTTGTTATAGGCGGCGGTATACTGATAGCTATTGCATTTTTGCTTGATGATTTTAGTTTAAATCCAGGTAACTTTGGCAAAAATATTCCAATTGCAGCATTTTTTAAGACAATTGGCGAGGCGGCGTTTGGTTTAATGCTTCCTGTTTTAGCTGGCTATATTGCATACAGTATAGCAGACCGTCCCGGACTTGCCGTAGGTTTTGTAGGCGGATTGATGGCAGCTAATGGCAATGTTGTTTTACAGTGGGTCAATGTAGATGGGCAGTCGATGAATTATAGCGGTTTAAATGGATTTATACAAAATACCGTATTTGGATCAAAAGGCAATACCATATCTGGATTTCTTGGCGCACTTGTTGCAGGATTTGTCGCAGGATATATTGTACTGATATTAAAAAAGCTGTTCTCAAAACTTCCGCAGAGTATGGATGGTATCAAACCAACGTTGTTATATCCTGTTCTTGGCATATTGATTATGGGAACGCTTATGCTTCTTGTATTTAATCCAATTATCGGTGTTGTCAATACAGCGCTGGCTAATTTCTTAAATGCGATGGGCAGCAGTTCAAAGATTGTACTTGGCATTGTGCTTGGCGCTATGATGGCTATTGATATGGGTGGTCCAATTAACAAGGCAGCTTATGTATTTGGGACAATGGCAATAGCAAATGGAAACTATGACATTATGGCGGCTGTTATGATTGGCGGAATGGTTCCTCCTATTGGAATAGCACTTGCCACTACATTTTTTAAAAATCGTTTTAATAAAGCAGAAAAAAATTCAGGACTGAGCAATTATATTATGGGATTATGTTTTATTACAGAAGGAGCAATTCCTTTTGCAGCGGCCGACCCTGTGCATGTTATCCCAGCAACAGCACTTGGCGCAGCAATTGCAGGTGCGCTTTCAATGTTGTTTAACTGCACGTTGATGGCGCCGCATGGAGGTATATTTGTATTTGCAGTTGTAGGGAATTGGGCTATGTACCTTTTAGCACTTGCAGTTGGCTCTGTTGTGACAATGTTTATGCTTGCACTTTTAAAGAAACCAATTAAAGAGTAACCAATTAAAAAATTTTATATTATATATATGTTGCTTGTTCAAATTATATTTTGGTTTAAAGCAATATAGGAATGGAGGATTAAAATGAGAGAATTTAAGTATGTAATCACAGACCCAGAGGGGATTCATGCAAGACCAGCAGGAGAGTTTGTCAAAGTAGCCAAAGAATGTCAGTCTGATGTAAACATTACAAAAGATGACAAAACAGTCAGTGCAAAAAAGATTTTTGGTGTTATGGGGCTTGCTGTTAAACAAGGACAGGAAATTACGGTAACTGTTGAGGGAGCGGATGAAGATATAGCTGTTGAAAAATTAGAGACATTTTTAAAAAGTAATTTATAAAGATTATAATAAAAAATAATGCTGTTTTATTAAAAATGCCAATGTACTATTTTTTATACAATTCCTTTAGCCCAGTAATAGAGCGGCTTGTAACATATTTGACAAAATTGCTTAACTTTGCTACAATACTTTCGTAACAAAGCGTAACAATTTTGTAACAATTAAGAAATTATTATGACATATGTTACAAATGAAAGTCGCAGATGCGGCGGAAGGGATTCAAGTATGAAACTTAGAAGTAGCAAAGTGGCAATGTGTCTGGGAACAGCTATGGTGGCAGTGCTTATGCCAGTCGTTCCGAGTGTAGTTTCCGCTAAACCTACCTATGAGCAACAAAAAGAATGTACACAAGCTCAAAGCGATGTGAAAGAAGCATCTTATACAGTTAATGTATCAGACATAGTTGCCTCAGGTTATCAAGCAGAAGTAAAAGATATATATGCAGGTATGGCAGTTGCCATTGCAGAGGACTATTGTGAAGTTTATGAAAGTCCAGATAAGGAGTCACAAACTCTTGGGCGTATGTATCAAAATAGTATAGGCACAGTTGTTGAGGTCAATGATGAATGGACAAAAATATCATCAGGAGAACTTGCAGGATATGTAAACTCAGCAAATTTGTGTTTTGACGAGGAAGCAAGGGCAGTTAGCACTTCTGATGAAGTAAAGGCTGTTGTTACTGCTGATACAGCAGATATGTATATTGCTCCAAATGGGGTTATATCATATGCCACAGCAGAGAATGGAGAGGAATTTACAGCACTCTCAAAATGTGGCGAGTATATATCTGTAGCAGTGGATAGTGATGTGGCTTATATTAACACAGAACATGTGTCAATTGATTATGGCATGGAATTAGGCATGACCAACGAAGAAATAGAGGCTAAAGAGGAAGAAGAAAGAATTGCAGAAGAAGAAGCACAAAGGATAGCTGAGGAAGAAGCAAAACAATCAAGAATACAAGCAGCTATGACGAATATAGAGGTAACATATAATCCAACAATGACTGCATCGGATGATGAAGTATGGTTACTTGCCTGCGTTATTGACTGGGAATCAGGCTGGGAAAGTTATGAAGGAAAATTAGCCGTTGCCAATGTTGTTTTAAATAGAGTGAGAAGCAGTCAATATGGAAATTCAATAACGGATGTTATTTATGCAAGAAATCAATTTTCAGGTGTTTCTGATGGAAATGGAGGACCAAGTTCAACGTTTCAGGCGAGATTATCAGCAGGACCAAGAACTTCAGACTGTTTAAAGGCGGCTATGGCAGCTTTATCTGGTGAGAATAATATTGGAAATTATACGTATTTTAGAGCATTGCAAGTTGCAAATCTTGAAGCATATTCAAGTTATACAATCATTGGAAATCATTGTTTTTATTAAATAAGCAAAGAGTTGTCGCATTAAGAAAGCTGGAAAAATAGAGGTGTTGTTTCACCTCTATTTTTTGGATGCAAAAAAATGTAACACTATATATAGAACTCCATTTTTACTTGCATAAAAACCAAGTTTGTAATAGAATAGACGGAATAAGGCAGATTGAAAATTTAAAAGATTTTTATGAAATGGTTTTACAGGAAAAATGAAATTTAGCAAATATTTTGTGTCTGTGTGCTGCTTGGCACAAAATATTTAAAAACACAGGTTTCAAAATCACAGAGACATAAGTGGAAAGTGGGACTTGCATTGTGATAGCAGTTAGATACTTGAATAAGTAGCAAAGCAGGCTATAAATATTTGCTTGACATGAAAAATTTACGAATAAAGTGGCACAGAAATGAGGGATTTATGAATTTAAAGGGACGCGACTTTCTTACATTAAAAGATTTTAATGCTGAAGAAATTGAGTATTTGATTGACTTGGCAGCTAAGTTGAAGGAAAAGAAACATAAGGGCATTGTTGAACAGCCATTAGTAGGCAAAAATGTAGCGTTGATATTTGAAAAAACAAGTACAAGAACAAGATGTTCATTTGAAGTGGCTGCTCATGATTTAGGAATGGGAACAACCTATCTTGACCCAACAGGTTCACAGATAGGAAAGAAAGAAAGCATTGCTGATACTGCAAGAGTACTTGCAAGTATGTACGATGGAATTGAATATAGAGGTTTCGGACAAGAAATTGTTGAAGATTTAGCAAAGTATTCAAGTGTTCCTGTATGGAATGGGTTGACAAATGAATATCATCCAACGCAGATGCTTGCAGATATGCTTACAGTGCGTGAAAAATTGGGCAGATTAAAAGGCGTTAAGTTTGTATATATGGGTGATGCCCGATACAATATGGGTAATTCTTTAATGATAGTATGTGCAAAGCTTGGCTTGCACTATACAGCATGTACTTCAAAAAAGTATTTTCCAGACCAGACTTTGGTAGAACAGTGCAGAGAATGGGCAAAGGCAAGCGGTGGTTCAGTTACATTGTCAGAGGATGTTATCAGCGCTACAAAAAATGCAGATGTGATATATACCGATGTATGGGTATCAATGGGTGAGCCTGATGAAGTTTGGGAGGAACGAATTAAAGAACTTTCTCCATATCAGGTAAATAAGTCTGTGATGGATAACGCATCGAATAAGGCTATATTTATGCACTGTCTGCCTGCCTTTCATGATTTAAAAACAACTATTGGCGCTGCGATACATGAAAAATTTGGGCTTGATGAGATGGAAGTGACCGATGAAGTATTTGAGTCTGCACAGTCTGTTGTATTTGATGAGGCCGAAAATCGTATGCACACCATTAAAGCAGTTATGGCAGCTACATTGGGTGCATATAAATGATATTATAAAAGAGCAAACATTTTATTTATGAAAAGTAAATTCTTATAGTATAATTTATATTTGTATATTGTTTAGCCTTATCAAGTAAACTTCTGTTTCAATATTGTAGAAATATAAACAGAGTGAGGAGTTGCACTGCGATAGCGGCTAGATGTTTTAAGCAAGTAGTGGAGAGGATTGCAATTCTTGTTGTCCTCAAAAATTATAAAAAAGCGAAAGTCCAATATACCAAAAATCAGTATAGAGATGAGGAAAATATGTTTTATACAACAAGTGGAAGTCATAAAAAGGCAAAAATGATAATTGACTATTCAAATATTGTATTGACTGTATGTGTGGCAGCACTTTTTATTATTATACTTTTTATGCGTAGTAAAAGTGGAGTAGCATTTCCATTGATATTTGCTGCTGGGGCAACTGTCAATTTTCTTACGGGAATTAAGAAATTTATGGATAGAGCAATGGTGTCAGGTATTATTTTAATGGTTGTAACAGGCATTTTGCTTATGATGTCAGTTTTATGTCTTGGTGCATTACAACGATAAAAGACATAGAAATAGGAATAAATGATGAAATCAAAAATTTTAAAAATGTTAAGAAATGCAGATGAATTTATATCTGGACAAAGTATTTGTGATATGTTAAACATTTCAAGAACAGCCGTATGGAAATATATCAATCAGCTTAAAACGGAAGGTTATGAGATAGAAGCGGTATCAAATAAGGGATACCATATTGTACATTATCCAGATATTGTCACAAAAGAAGAAATAGAAAGTCAGATTGCATTAAAAGAATCAGAATCAGAAAATATTATAAAAAAAGTTGTTTTTTATGATGAGGTTGATTCAACAAACAATGTTGCAAAACAGGCGGCAGAAGATGGTGAAGGGTCTGGAACCTTATTTGTGACAGAACATCAGACGGCAGGGCGCGGCAGGCGTGGAAAAACATGGATATCACCTGCTGGAAGTGAAATTTTTATGACATTGCTGCTTCGTCCTAAAATCAATCCAGCGGCAGCACCAATGTTGACAATAATAACAGCGATGGCAGTTGCCCATGCACTAAATGATATTGTTAAGGATATATCCAGCAATGCTGCTATTAATATGATAAATAGTGATTCAGTGGGTATTTCAAATAATGGTAACAAAGATATAGCAAAAGATATTTCAAAAAATGGTGTCTCAAAAGAGTGTTTTATTAAATGGCCAAATGATATTGTTATGGGAAATCATAAGATATGTGGTATATTGACAGAGATGAGTGCAGAACTTGATTGGACAAATTATGTTGTAATTGGTATTGGTATCAATGTCAATACTGAACAATTTGATGATGAAGTGAATGGTATTGCCACATCAATCTATCTTCAAACAGGACAAAAAGTTAAGAGAAGTAATATAATTGTTCATTTTATCAAACATTTTTCGCAAATGTATACAAAATTTATTGAAACATGTGATTTGAGTGCATTTATTGATGATTATAACGCATTGCTTATCAATTGCGGCAGACAGGTTCAAATTAATGAAAATAATAACTCTTACATTGCGGTTGCACAAGGAATTGACAAATTTGGTCGGTTGATTGTTGAAAAAGAAGATGGACAAAAAGCAGAAATTATGGCAGGAGAGGTATCTGTGAGAGGTTTATATGGATATGTTTAATGAAAATATAGTGTTATGTGCTTCCAGCTCTTACGAGAAAAAATTTTTTTTGAATGAAAATTTTGATAAACTTCCACAAGATATTAAAAATGAGCTAAAAATTATGTGTGTGCTGTTTACAGAGGAAGTAGGCGGAATTTTATCTTTAGAGTTTGATGAAAATGGAACATTGATTTTTAAGACAGAAGCAGACGAGGGTGATTTGCTTTATGATGATATTGCCTGTGGTATGTTTATCAAAAGATTGCAGTATGAAAAAAGAGAGTTGCTAGAGGCGTTGGAAATGTTTTATAAAGTGTTCTTTCTAAATGACTAAGAGAATAAATTATTGTGATGATAAATGATGGAAATGATTTTTGTCTGCATTTCTTAGAAAAAAGTAGTGTAAAAATTTGTATTTTTGGATTTAAAAATCAATGAGGTTATAAGTAAGCAGTAAAGCAGATTGTAAAATCATTTGAAGCAAAAATTTTTTATAGAAAGCAATATAGAAATAAAAAATGATGAAAATTGGAAATGTAGAAATTAAAAATAATATCGTTTTAGCGCCAATGGCAGGAGTGACCGATTTATCATTTCGGCTGTTGTGTAAGGAAATGGGATGTGGTCTTTTATATACGGAGATGGTCAGTGCAAAAGCAATTTTGTACAATAATAAAAATACAGAAGCACTATTGTCTGTTACGCCAGAAGAAAAGCCTATTGCTGTGCAGCTTTTTGGCTGTGACCCACAGATAATGGCAGATATGGCAAAGCGCTTGGAAGAAAGACCATTTGATATCATTGATGTCAATATGGGATGTCCTGTACCTAAGGTAGTCAACAATGGAGAAGGCTCTGCTTTGATGAAAAATCCAGTGCTTGCAGGAAAGATTATTGAAGCGATGGTAAATGCCATTCAAAAGCCTGTTACTGTAAAAATTCGGGCAGGATTTCAAAATAATCATTTGAATGCCCCTGAGCTTGCAAGAATTGTACAAGAATCAGGTGGAGCTGCTGTGGCAGTACATGGAAGGACAAGAGAACAATATTATTCAGGACATGCAAATTGGGATATTATAAGGCAAGTTAAAGAGACTGTAAACATACCCGTTATAGGAAATGGAGATATTCACACAGGAGAGGATGCCATACAGATGATGAAGCAGACGGGCTGTGACGGCGTTATGGTAGGAAGAGGAGCAAGAGGCAATCCATGGATATTTAAGCACATTGGTGAATATATAGAAAATGGAAGGACAGATTTATTGCCTAATGCTTTTGAAATTAAAGAAATGATATTAAGACATGCAAAAATGCTGATAGAAGCAAAGGGAGAATATACAGGTATAAGAGAGATGAGAAAGCATTTTGCATGGTATACAGCGGGCATGAAATATGCAAGCGGGTTGAGAAATGAAGTCAATAAGGTAGAAAATTATAAGGAACTAGAGCAGTTGTGTCAGGGATTGACATAAAAAAATCATTAGTATATAATACTACAATTGATGTTTTAGTTTCCATTGACAGCTAAAAAAATAAAAAATATGTTTTTGCACATTTCTATATGTCATAAAAAATAAATGGCTGTTAAAGAGTAAAGTTATAATAAAGTATGGAAGGTGACAAACAATGGCAGAGAAGCAGTATCTTACAAAAAAAGGTTATGAAGAGCGTGTTGCATTATTAGAGAATTTAAAAATTGTCAGAAGAAAAGAAGTTGCTCAAAAATTAAAAGAGGCAAGAGAACAGGGCGATTTGTCCGAAAATGCAGAGTATGATGCAGCAAAAGATGAGCAAAGAGATATTGAAGCACAGATTACAGAACTTGAAAATATTTTGAAAAATTCTGAGATTATTCAAGACAATGATAAAAGCAAGGATAAAGTGAAGTTGGAGAGTGTTGTTAAAATTCATGATATTGAATTTGATGAGGACGTTGAATATATTATTGTTGGTTCTTCGGAAGCAGATAGTTTAAATAATAAGATTTCTAACGAATCACCATTAGGCGCTGCGCTAATTGGCAGAAGGGTTGGTGATATTGTAAAAGTTGAAGCACCAACAGGAGAAGTGGAATATAAAATTATTTCTGTAGAAAATTAATAGATAATAACAGCAATTAAATTTTTTATTGATTGCTTTGAAATGAATTAAAAGATATATAATTGTTTATTGCAATTAAATTTAAATGGTTGTTTTTTGCTATTTCATTATATAAAATATACAAATTTTATGATTATTTAACTTTAGCAAGAAGCGAAGCGGATTACAAATATCTGTCTAACTAGAAAATAAAGAGAAGGAGCGAAGAAAGTTGGCTGATAATAAAAATGCACAAAATAATGCAAAGTCCATTGATGTGGGAGAGCAGATTAAGAATCGCGTAGAAAAGCTAAAAACACTTCAACAGGACGGAAAAGACCCTTTCCAGATAACAAAGTATGACGTTACATGTCATACACAAGATATAAAGGATAATTTTGATGAACTTGAGGGAAAGGAAGTATCGGTTGCAGGAAGACTTATGCAAAAGCGTGTGATGGGTAAAGCTTCTTTTTGCAATATTGCTGATTTAAAGGGAAATATTCAGCTTTATGTTGCAAGGGATAATGTCGGTGAAGAATCCTATGCCTTATTTAAAAAATTTGATATTGGTGATATTGTAGGTGTCAAGGGAGAAGTATTTAAAACGCAAAAGGGTGAAATATCTGTACATGTATCATCTATTATTCTTCTTACAAAGAGTTTGCAAGTCCTTCCTGAAAAATATCATGGATTGACCAATACGGACCAACGTTACAGACAGCGTTATGTTGACCTTATTATGAATCCAGAGGTAAAGGATACATTTGTTAAAAGGTCACAAATTATCAAGGAAATACGTAATTTTCTTGATGAACAGGGCTTTATGGAGGTTGAGACGCCAATGCTTGTTGCCAATGCAGGCGGTGCAGCAGCAAGACCATTCCAGACTCATTATAATGCCTTAAATGAGGATATTAATTTGCGCATTTCTTTGGAGCTTTATTTGAAGCGATTAATTGTCGGTGGACTTGAAAAGGTGTATGAGATAGGGCGCGTATTTAGAAATGAAGGCGTTGATACAAGACACAATCCAGAATTTACATTGATGGAGCTTTATCAGGCATATACCGATTATTATGGCATGATGGATTTAGCAGAAAATATGTATCGAACAGTATGTCAAAAGGTAAATGGAACAACCATTATACCATATGGTGATGTGGAGATAGACCTTTCAAAGCCATTTGAGAGAATCACAATGCTTGATGCGGTTAAAAAATATTCAGGCGTTGATTTTACACAAATTCATTCTGATGATGAAGCAAAAGAGGTAGCAAAATCAAAGGGCATTGAATTTGAGGCGAGACATAAAAAGGGTGATATTCTCAGTCTATTCTTTGAGGAATTTGTTGAGGAAAATTTAGTTCAGCCAACATTTGTTATGGACCACCCAATTGAAATTTCTCCTCTTACAAAGAAGAAGCCCGATGCGCCTGAATACACAGAACGATTTGAGTTATTTATAACAGGGCGTGAAATGGCAAATGCCTATTCGGAATTGAACGACCCAATCGACCAGAAGGCAAGATTTGCGGCGCAGGAGGAAGCCTTTGCAGCAGGTGACGAGGAAGCCAATCATACAGATGATGACTTTTTAAATGCGTTGGCGTATGGTATGCCTCCAACGGGCGGCATTGGTTTTGGTATTGATAGAATGGTTATGTTGTTGACAAATTCTGCGGCGATAAGGGATGTGTTGTTGTTCCCGACGATGAAAACGCTTGGCAAAGAAAACCAGTAAAATCAAGGGTTTGCGGTACTTGGACTTGTAAACTACAACAAATTTACAATAATTTTACAACGCATAACAAAAAATAATGAGCGTTAATGAATAGTTGTACTCATAAATCCAATTCAATATTTTGTATGATAAGGACATTTTTCTAAAAGAAAATTTTAGGGAAATGTTCTTTTTATGTTTATTTTATTGTAATAAGAATTCATTATTGTGTCCACTTTTTTAGTATAGATCCAGTATATGGTATACTCAATTATATCAGCGGATTTTGTAAAAATACGCTGGTTATTTCGGGTTTTGAGACTTGCAAGATGTCAAAAAATACATCTTTATATTAAATTTGCATTATTTGATGGTGTTTAAGTTTGTACAGAGATGAAAAAATAAATGGGCAATTCTATAATGGGGTTATAGTATTTTAAAAGTGTATTTTACTTTATATCATGTATTTTGTCAGGTTTGTTAACAAATATACAAAAGCAGAGGAACCGCATATTATAATAATAAAGAATTATAGTATTAAGGGAGAATAATATATGAAACGATGCGTTCCACTGGAACCAGCAGCTGAAGAAGTCTGCAATCAAAGCAGTGTACCTCCGCTGATTTTTCAGCTGACGCCTGAGCAAGGCAGAAAAGCATTGGAAGAAATACAGAGTATGTCTGTATATAAATATCCTGCAAACATATCCTCTGATTGCATAGACACTGAAATGTGGGGAAGTATCCCCGTATATTTTATTGCGCCAAAGGACGAAAAAATCAGAAATATTATATTTTATATTCATGGTGCAGGTTGGGTATTTGGAAGTTTTCATACACATGAGAAACTGGTCAGGGAGCTTTCAGCAAGGACAAATTCACTGATTGTATTTCCTGAATATACTCGGTCACCAGAAGCAAAATATCCTAAAGCCATTGAACAGTGTTATTTTATTCTTTCTCATATAAGAGAAATTATTAAGGTTCGATTTTCAATTGATAATTGTAATTGTCCAGCTCTTACAGTTGCAGGTGACAGTGCAGGAGGAAATATGGCAATTGCTATGGTGCTTATGGCATTGAGGCGACATGGTCCAAGTATTCACAAGCTACTATTATATTATCCAGTGACAAATGCTTGTTTTAACACACCAAGTTACTGTCAATTTGCAGTGAATTATTATTTGTATCGTGAGGGTATGCAATGGTTTTGGCAGCAATATACAAGTTCTATAAAAGACCAAAATCAGATAACAGCATCTCCGCTTCGAGCAAGCAAAGATTGTTTAAAGAAATTTCCTCAAACAATGATTATCAATGGTCAGGCAGATGTTTTGCGCAGTGAGGGAGAAGCTTTTGGAGAAAAATTGCGATGTGCTGGAGTCGATGTAACTGCTGTACGAGTGCAGGGAATAATACATGATTTTGTAATGCTCAATGCACTAGATAAAACAAATGCCTGTCGTATTGCTATGGATGCGTCTACTGAGTGGATTAATCGTAATTGATTTACCGTATTATAGTTTTTTGGTTGTACAGTGTCTGAGAGTTTTTGTTTTCAGGCACTTTTTTGATTAACAATCAATGAAACCATCTGCTTAATAATACACATTTATAAATAACTTTTGATTTAAACTAATAATTTTGAAGGGAGATTGATAAAATGAAAAATTTAGATAAATATAGAGGTTGTCTTATTGGCGGGGCAGCTGGAGATGCATTGGGCTATGCTGTTGAGTTTCTTGATGAAATATCCATATTCAAACGTTATGGGAAAAAAGGAATTATCGAGTATGACCTTGTAGATGGAATTGCTCAAATTTCTGATGATACACAGATGAGCTTGTTTACTGCCAATGGTTTGTTGCTTGGAACAGCAAGCATGACTAGTGGAATAATGAAAACATATCCAGAGTATATTGCTTGTTGCTACAAAGATTGGCTGCAAACACAGTATAATAGTTATCCGCTGAAAGAAAAAATGTTTTATTCTTGGCTTGTCAATATTCCAGAACTGTTTAGCTGGCGCGCTCCTGGAAATACTTGTTTGACCGCTATTGAAGATGGTGCGAATGGTACGATAGATAATCCAATTAATGACAGCAAAGGTTGTGGCGGTATAATGCGTGTTGCCCCTATTGGATTATATTTTGAAGGTAAAAATTATACAAATGATGAGATAGATAGGATAGGAGCTGAAACGGCAGCTATCACACATGGTCATGAGCTTGGCTATATTCCTGCAGCGGCTTTAGTACATATTATTCATTTAGTTTCACATAACGATGACATTACATTATTAAATGCGATATTGGATGCAAAAGAAGCACTTTTAAAGCAATTTGCTGGTAAAAAGCATTTAAATGAACAAATTAAGTTGATAGATAAAGCGATTGCATTATCAAAAGAAAATATAGATGATTTAGAGGCTATAGGAGAACTTGGTGAAGGTTGGGTAGCAGAAGAAACACTTGCTATTGCAATATACTGTTCACTGAAATATTCTAATGATTTTGATAAAGCGTTGATTGTTTCTGTCAATCATAATGGTGATAGCGATTCAACAGGTGCTGTGACAGGAAATATTTTGGGGGCATATCTTGGTTTTAGAAGCATTCCAAAAAAATATTTGGAACATATTGAACTTAAAAATGTGATAATTGAACTTGCTGATGACCTTTATAAGGACTATAAGGTGGCAAAATATAATTCATATGATGAGGAGATATGGAAACAAAAATATATATATAAAACGTATCAGCCGGATTATAAAAAGATGATGAAGGATGATATTTGAAAAAGATTTTCTAAATGAGCAAGTAGTGCGGTGGATTGTGAATATTCATTTTGATTATTAATATTAAGGGTGGTAAAACAGAAAAGTTAGAAAATACAGAAAATTATTTGTCATTTATTGAGAAATTTGAAGGGCGTGTTATAAAAGATGGATATGATTGGAATAAAGATATTTATGAAAATTTAGAAAAATTTTTACTTATGATGATTTATTATTTTATTAAATTTAGGTTAGCAAATGACAAAATAGTTGGAAAGGTACAATTAGACTCTGTAGCAAATCAGATGATTTTTTAAAAGGTATTGAAGTTTATGAGATAGAAGGCACAGAGTTTAATTGTAGTGATAATGTAGTTGAAGAAGAAATGTTCAATAAAGATTTAATTAAGGTGATTATTGATTTGTGTATGGAAGTAGAAAATGGAAGTGCCGAAGATAAAAAACAAAGGCAATGGACGATAAAGGATATTGTAAAAGAATATTATCAATAAATAATTTCTTGCAATAAAATTTTTATTCTGATACGATATATGAATCAACATCAAGCAGATAATTGTAATCCGCTTGGTTGCTTGTTTATAACCTCATTGTACTTGGCTGGATTTAAAAAAAGGCAAGTCTATTGTTCCCGCTTGATTTAATGAGGTTAAAATTTTTTGACAAGGAGGATTCATTATGTATCATTTGCGATTAAAAGGCAGCCATTATGAAATGGGTGTAAAGCGTGGGAAAATTTTTAATAAAGGACAATTATCTTTTCCGCTTCAGTTGGATAATTTTCAATTGGAACATGGCAGACAGAGTGAGAGAATATTAAGAACATTTTTTCCTGAAGTCTGTGAGGAAATAAGAGGGGTAAGCGATACGATAGGTGTCGATTATTCGTATTTTGTTAGCTGGATGTTATGTATGGGCTGTTGTATGTATAATTTGGAAAAGAATGTTCCTGTTGAGATTCGAGGTTGTACGGCGTTTGCCTATTCAAAAGGCGGCAAAATAATATATGGCAGAAATAACGATTTGCCGCCATATTTACGGGATGGCAGCAAAAGTGAAATTTATACGCCTAAGGACGGGAATCGATTTAATATTACAACATCCTCTTTTATTAACGGCGAGGAGGGGTTAAATGAACATGGACTTGCTGTTGCTATGACATTTGTAATGACACAGCTTGAAAAGATACAGGCAGGATTTAATTCTTGTTTTATTGTTCGCTATTTGCTTGAAAAGGCAAATAATACAGAGCAGGCGATTGCCTTGCTTTCTGAATTGCCGATTGCTTCTAATTGTAATATTTTGCTTGCAGATAAAAGCGGCAGAATGGTTGTTGTTGAATGTACACCATCAGTTAAAAAGATTCGGAAAGCTAAAAAATTTGGTGAGGACAGGATTGTTTGTACGGTTAATAGTTTTATATCTAATGAAATGAAAGCTTATGACAATTCCAATGGGGATGACTATGATTCGCATAAGCGGTATATGGTTGTTATGGATAGTTTTTCAAAATACATCAAAGAAGATTATATTGAAACAACAAAACAACTGTTAAAAGGGGATTATGGCTTTATGTGCCAGTATGATAACGAGCCTGATTTTGAAACCGTTTGGAGTTCGATATTTGATTTAAAAACATTGGCGATTTATCGTGCAGAAGGCGACCCAAGAAAAAAGAAATTTATTGATGATAACAGGTTATGTAAATGAAAAAATTAGGTTTGATAGGGCATGAGAAGGTTATATCTATTGGAAGAATCATGATAAAAACATAAATTAAAAATAATATCCTTCCAACTTCAATTTTTGAAGTTTGGAAGGAGCTTTTTGTTTGTAAATAAAATTTATTTTTTGATGTTTTTAGTGAAAATAAAATAAAGTTATCTTTAATATAGATAGTGCATTTTATTTTTAATTAGTATTTGTTAAAAATTATTTCAATTAATATAATATTTGCCGACATTCTATTTCATAAATATTTCCATTTTGAAAAAATATTTTAAAAATGTTTTCTTTATCATAGGTTTCAATATTGATAATTCCAATATTATCAGCATCATTAAGTAAATCAAAGAGTTTATCTTTAAAGTATTCAATGTCCATATCTAAATGTCCATAGTTTTCTTCCATGTTTCACCTCTAACATAACTATCTTACCTATCGTATTTGTCTATATTTAATACTTATTATGTAAAAATTATAATTATAATAAAGTTTAAGAATTTTAGGAACAAGAATAAATGTTTATAACAAAAGGTTATTTAATTATTATCTTCAATAGATGCTGGAACAAAAATAAGTAAATCTTTGATTTCACAATTCAAAACCGTACATAATTTACATAAAACAAATGTATCTAATCGAGTAATGTTATTATTACAATAATTATCTATTTGTTTCCAATTCATTTCAGCTTTATTTGATAATTTATATTTATTTAATCCTCTTTCTTTTATCAATTCCATAAGTCGAATTTCTAAATGTCCATAATCTTTATCCATTTTTATCTCCTGTTAAAAATAGAAATTTTTTCTTATACTTCTATTTTAAACTTGTTGTAATATTTTTGTAATCTGCAACAAGTATTGTAATACTTGTTATATAAACAAATAAGTCTTTTATCCGCCTGAAAAAAATCAATAGAAGATTTTGTGATATTTAGTAATAAATAACAATCATTTTATCTTATTTTCAAATATGACATATATATGTCGTTATTTTGTGGTATACTGTGTTCGTATATTTAAAAAAATAGCATTGAAAACAATAGAATCCACTCTTTACAATGATTTTATTGTCATAAATTAAAATTTTCAATTATTGGATTTGTGTTTTGCGCCGCTTGCCACAAACCCATAAGAATTTTAGTTTGTCATGCAAAAAAGCAGCGCAGAATGAGGAAACAGATGAAAATTGACCGAATGATTGGAATATTATCTATTTTGTTACAGCAAGAGCAGGTGACAGCTCCCTATCTTGCAGAAAAGTTTGAAGTTTCGCGTCGCACGATTAATCGTGATATTGAGGCGTTGTGCATGGCGGGGATTCCATTGGTGACAAAACAAGGACAAAAAGGCGGCATTTCTATAATGGATGGTTATAGAATAGATCGGACGTTGCTCAGTACATCGGATATGCAGTCCATTTTGGCAGGACTTCGGAGTTTGGATAGTGTGAGCGGAACGAATCGCTATGCGCAGTTGATGGAGAAATTGTCAGCAGGAGCGTCCAATCTTCTTGCAGGCGATACGCATATTTTAATTGACCTTTCTTCGTGGTACAAAAATTCGCTTTCACCGAAAATTGAGTTGCTGCACGATGCCATTCTTTCTGAACACAAGGTTTCATTTACATATTTTGCGCCAAAAGGTGAATCCAAGCGAACGATAGAGCCGTATGACCTGATTTTTCAATGGGCAAATTGGTATATTTGGGGTTGGTGCGAGGATAGAGCTGATTTTCGTCTTTTTAAATTAAGGCGAATGACCGATTTGAAGGCAGGTGAATCGTTTAAAAAGCGTTGTGTATTTCTTCCTGATTTATCGCCAAAGCAGGTATTTCCACATATGTATCAAGTGAAAGCAAAAGTTTCTCCAGAATACAAATGGCGATTAATTGAAGAATATGGACCAAATAGTTTTACCGTACAGCCAGATGGAATGTTGCTTTTTTCATTTGGTTTTTTCGATAAAACCAGTATTGTAAGTTGGATTGCTTCCTTTGGGGGCGGTGCAGAATTGTTGGAACCGGCAGAATTTCGCAAAGATGTATTGGCATTTGCAGAAGGAATCCAAAAAAAACATTTAGAACCATGACATATAGGTGTCATGGTTCTTTTGATAAAATAAGACCATCAAATGAAAGGATGGTTTTTACCTATGAATTATGAAATTGTAACACTAGAAGAAAAAATTGCTGTGGGAATATCAGCGCGGACAAATAATACATCGCCCGATGCAAGCGCTATTATTGGGGGATTATGGAATCGTTTTTACAATGAAGGCATATATGCTTCTATTTCTGGAAAAGCAAATAGGAAAGCGCTTGGAATTTATACGGATTATGCAGGCGATGAAAAAGCCGATTACACAACGATAGTAGCATGTGAAACAGTAAAAGAGCCAGAAAAAGGAAACTATACGGTTTGCAGGATTCCAGCAGGCAGATATGCAAAATTTGTTATACATGGAGATATGGTACAGGCGGTTGCCGCAGCTTGGCAGGAAATTTGGCAGATGAATCTGCCTAGAGCATTTCAATGTGATTTTGAAGAATATCAAGATGACTGCATGGATAATGCCGAAATCCATATTTATGTAGGCTTGACTGAGGATAACACGACTGTGATTGAATCCCGATGTGGACTTTTGTGCAGTGAATGTGATTATCGTGAACAGATGAATTGTGTAGGATGTGTACATATGCAAAAGCCGTTTTGGGGTGAAAGTTGTCCTGTTAAAGATTGCTGTGAGGCAAAGCAGTTGGAACATTGCGGACAATGTGAGGATTTTCCATGTGATTTGCTCAATCAGTTTGCCTATGATGAGAAACAGGGCGATAATGGAAAAAGAATTGAACAGTGCAAATGTTGGAAAAAGAATTAAAAAATGTAAGGGTTGAAATTTAAGAAGTAACAAAATTTATGTTTGTGCGCTGTTTTCAGTAAAGGATTAAAAATGATTTTTTTGCAGAAAGCAGCGCAGAAAGGAAAATATGGCATTTGATTATAAAAAAGAATATAAGGAATTTTATTTGCCAAAAAATAAACCGCAGTTGATAACGGTGCCTTCTATGAATTTTATTGCTGTGCGTGGGAAAGGGAATCCTAATCAGGAAGATGGCGCATATAAGCAATCTATCGGGTTGCTCTATGCAGTTGCTTTTACAATTAAGATGAGCAAGTTAGGCAATCATCAGATAGAGGGATATTTTGACTATGTTGTGCCGCCGTTAGAGGGATTTTGGTGGCAGAAAGATACAGAACAGATAGATTATTCCCGAAAAGAAGATTTTGAATGGATTTCCATGATTCGTCTTCCAGAATTTGTCACAAGAGAAGAATTTTGCTGGGCAGTAAAAGAGGCGACAGCGAAGAAGAAAATGGATTTTTCTAAAGTGGAATTTTTTACATATGATGAGGGGTTATGTGTGCAGTGTATGCACATTGGTTCTTATGATAATGAACCAGCAACAATAGAAAAAATGGACGCATTTGCTTATGAGCAGGGGTATGAACTGGATATCAATTCTTCTCGTTATCACCATGAAATTTACTTGAGTGATGTGCGAAAATGTAAAATACAAAATATAAAAACAGTTATTCGTCATCCAGTAAAAATAAAAGAAAAATAAAATGGTTTTGGTAAATCGTTTGGAAATATAAGGTAAAAGGGCTGAGACAGATTTTTGATTCTTTTTTAATCTCATCAAGGAGTCTCTTGATTTTTAAAAAGAGTTAAATCTGTCTGTAAAAAAATGTTACAAAGAGATAAAATGAATTGTTTATTCAATAAAAGTAAGGTATAATTTTTTAAAATAAAAGAAAAATAAAATTTTAATGAGGCTGTCGCAAAATAGAACTTTGATTTTATATATAGTAGTTATAATGGTAAATTGAAACTATATAGCACTTAAAATTCTTTTTGCAACAGCCTCATGGAAAGTTGTATTGTGAAGATAATAGAAAAAGAAGTTTTGGTAAAAGATTTTGTCACAAAATCCAATCTGCCCGCAAGTGATTATGTAATCAATCCCTATATAGGCTGTCCGCATCAATGCAGATATTGTTATGCTTGTTTTATGAAACGGTTTACCAATCATAAAGAAAAATGGGGCAGTTTTATTGATA
Organism: uncultured Lachnospira sp.; assembly: GCA_910585095.1. Lineage (GTDB taxonomy): Bacteria > Bacillota > Clostridia > Lachnospirales > Lachnospiraceae > Lachnospira. The sequence continues at coordinate 47,216 of CAJUBU010000003.1, read as the reverse complement.
TTAAGAAATGTGACAAACCAATAAGCAAAAAGAAGCTGCAAAATAAATCGGTATTTCTTTCTTCTGTGACCGATTGTTACAATCCATTTGAGGAAAAATATAAAAATACACAAAAGATATTAAAGCAGTTAATTGATATTGATTGTGAATTAAGTATTTCAACAAAATCAAACTTGATTTTACGGGATATTGATTTGTTAAAACAGTGTAAAAAGCTGAAAGTTTGTATATCCATCAATACGCTTGATGAACAGTTTAAAAATGATATGGACAATGCAAGCAGTATTTCAGACCGATTAAAAACATTAAAAGTATTGCATGAAAATGGAATATATACAATTGTATTTATGTCACCTATTTTTCCATGTATAACAAATTTTCAGAAAATCATTGAAAAAACAAAAGATAATGCAGATGAATACTGGTTTGAAAACTTAAATTTACGAGGAAGCTATAAACAGGATATATTAAATTATATTGAAACCTCTTATTCCCAATGGATAGAATTATATAAGGATATATACATAAAAGGCGATATGCAGTATTGGCATAATCTATCGGTTGAGATAGAAAACTATTGTCATATAAATGCAATTAAATATATCAATTATTTTTATCACGCAGAATTAGTGAAAGCCAAATTAAATTAAAATTTATTCCTGCGAGCAACGAGCCAAGCAGAAATGCTTGCATGTCTATTTGGCGACTGCCGCAAGGGTCAAATACTATAGCGTCCTTTGGACGCATTGAAGCTTGCTACGGGGTATTTGACTTTTTCTGCCTATATACCTGTATACTTTCTTTTTGTAATTTGTGTAAGTTTCGCCAAATGCTTTTGTTAAATATTGTTCTTCTTGTAAGATTTGTAAATGAAGCATTACTATTGCAAAGATGGAAAATAAAAGTAAAGGCACATTAAAAAACATAAGAACAAATCCGATGTATACACAGTCAAATCCTAGAAAGGCAGGATTTCTGCTAAATTGATAGATGCCTTTTGTAATGATTTGTGTCTTGTCATGTTCAGCAATGCCTGCTCTCCAGCTATCGTGCATAGTAAAAACTGCTGTTGCAAAGATAATATCTCCAATTATTCCTAAGACCAAGCCGCTTATAGTGAAAATAAGCGGTAGTTTTGATGAAACAGCAAATAGACTGATAACCTCAACAATGACAACAGTGTAAGTGGCAATTTTTAGGATTAATTCAATATAAAATACTTTATTTTTGGATTTATTTCTTGCCATTTGATCTGTCTGTATTCCTTTTTTCTTCTGTAAAATCATTTTACCAATGTAAATTGAATAAAAAATAATAAGTATGATAATTCCTAATAGTTTCATATGATATGATTACCTTTCTAATAATTTGTTTGATAATTTACCTATTAAATGAACCTCTCTTGCCTAAGAGGTAGGAACTTCAATAAATTATAACTGAAAATATAGATAGTTACAATCATCAACATGTGTTTACTTGACTTATTATTTTCGTGGAGTTAAAATGTGTACATATGGCGCAGTTTAATAAGTTGCTTGTATGTTGATGCTGTTATTTGTGGAAGTGAATGTATCAACAAAAATACAATTTAGAAAGGAAGTAATTAACATGGAAAAGAAAAATCTTGATTGGGAAAATATTGGTTTTGGCTATATTAAGACAGACAAGAGATTTGTAGCAAACTATAAAAATGGAGCATGGGATGACGGAGTCCTCACAGAGGATGACAAAGTCGTTATCAGTGAGTGCGCAGGCGTTCTTCAGTATGCACAGACATGTTTTGAAGGTTTGAAAGCATATACGACAGAGAATGGACAAATCGTTATGTTTAGACCAGATATGAATGCTGCAAGAATGGTTAGTTCATGTAAAAGGCTTGAGATGCCTGTATTTCCTGAAGAAAAATTTGTTGATGCAGTAGCGCAGACTGTAAAGGCAAATATGGCATGGGTTCCGCCATTTGGCTCAGGAGCTACACTCTATATTCGTCCTTATATGTTTGGAAGCAGTCAGGTTATTGGCGTTAAACCTGCTGATGAATATCAATTTAGAGTATTTACAACGCCTGTTGGTCCATATTTTAAAGGCGGCGCAAAGCCTCTTACAATTAAAGTTTCTGATTTTGACAGAGCTGCACCAAATGGTACAGGACATATTAAGGCAGGTGCAAATTATGCGATGAGTTTACATGCTATTGTAACAGCACACGAGGAAGGCTTTGCAGAAAATATGTATCTGGATGCGGCAACAAGGACAAAGGTTGAGGAGACTGGTGGAGCAAACTTTTTATTTATTACCAAAGACGGCAAGGTTGTAACACCAAAGTCAAACAGTATTCTTCCTTCTATCACACGTCGTTCATTAATGTATGTTGCAAAAGAATATCTTGGTCTTGAGGTTGAAGAACGAGAGGTATTGTTTGACGAGGTAAAGGATTTTGCTGAATGTGGATTGTGTGGCACTGCTGCCGTTATTTCTCCAGTAGGCAAAGTTGTTCATCATGGTGAGGAGATTTTATTCCCAAGCGGTATGGAAAAAATGGGTGATACGATTCAGAAATTATATGATACGCTTACAGGTATTCAGATGGGTAAAATAGAAGCGCCAAAGGGATGGATATATACAGTTGAATAAGTTTTATATCACACTAAATTTAAGCTATTAGCTACTTTTAAAAATTAGTTTGATAACACTTATAAATTATGGGATGAGGAAATAGCTATGTCAGAATTTAATACAAACGAGCGTGTATTGCGCGCAGATATAACTATGGAAGAGTGCAAACAAATTGAAAAAGTCCTTCGTAAAAATAATATTTCTTATTATGAGAGATGGAAAACACATTCAGGGATATTTAAACTGTTTGGAAATAAAACAGCAAAATGTGATATACTAATACATATGGATTCTTATGAAACAGCAAAAGAAGCATTAGGGGAAAAAGTAAAAAAAAGTAAAGGTTAAAATTTGCAGTTTGCTGCTCCTAAAAATTAGTCACAGTATGGAGGTTTGAAAGTGGCATATAAAAAAAGAAAAAGAAGACATAAGACAAAGTGGAATTATAAAAGGATTGCCATTGCTTCTACAGGTTTTGCAGCTATTGTTGTGGCAACAACTGTTTTAATCAGTGTCAGCGGCAAAGATAAGTCTGGCGATTCTTCTTATAATAGTGGAATTGTTGCAGATGCAGCACAAAATAATTCTGATAAGAAGGATAATTTAAATACAGTGCCTCAGCAGACAAATGTTCATGATAAACAAAATGATACATCAAACAATACAAATGCAGTTTCAAATGATAATGTTAATATACCAACACAAAATGTTGGCATACCAACACAAGATGTTAATTCAACAAATCAAGCGGAGAATAATGGTATGACTTCAAAAACAAGTAAGGGTTATTCTATTACACAAGTTGATGGTATAACTTATGTTGATGGTGTTTTGATTGCTAATAAGACCTATGCACTGCCAGCAGATTATAATCCGGGAGCTGTTGATGGTGAAGTTATGGAAGCATTTTCTGTTATGCAAAATGCTGCTGCTAGGGAAGGGCTAAATATTTATATATCTTCTGGATTTAGGTCTTATGAAACGCAAAACAGACTGTATAATAATTATGTTGCAAAGGATGGAAAGGCAGAAGCTGACCGCTATTCTGCAAGAGCAGGACATTCAGAACATCAGACAGGATTATGTTTTGATTTAAATTCTATTGATGATTCGTTTGCTGCTACACCAGAAGGAGAGTGGGTTGCAAATCACGCATGGGAATATGGTTTTATTATAAGATATCCAAAGGGAAAAGAAGATGTGACCGGCTATATGTATGAATCATGGCATCTTCGCTATCTTGGAAAAGAACTTGCTAAAAAAGTGTATGATTCTGGCTTGTGTCTTGAAGAATATTATGGGATAACTTCTCAGTATGAATAATATACAGAAGGATAAAATACAATTATGAAGAAATTTTTTGAAGAATTTAAAGATTTTATTGCACGCGGCAATGTTATGGATATGGCAGTAGGTGTTATTATCGGCGGCGCTTTTACAGCAATTGTGACATCTCTTAATAAAGATGTTATAACACCTATATTAGCCATATTTGGCGGTGTGGATTTTTCCAATCTCACATTAAAAATGGGGACAAGCGATAATGCGCCTATATTAATGTATGGAAGTTTTCTTACGGCTGTCATTAATTTTTTGATAACAGCTTTTATTATATTTTGTCTTGTCAAAGCATTAAATAAAGCGGCAAGTTTTAGAAAAAAAGAGGAAGCGCCAGCAGAGCCAACCGAAAAGGAATGTCCATTCTGTAAGAGTAAAATTGATATTTTGGCAACAAGATGTCCGCATTGTACATCAAAACTTGACGAGGAAGAATCATGTGAATAATAGAGGATTTGATGTGAATTTATTTCTGTGAGCAACGAGCCAAGCGGACATGCTTGCGGCATGTTTGCCTTTCCATTTGGCGACTGCCGCAAGGGTCAAATATCCCAACGGGGTATTTGACTTTATATTGATGGCTGTAGACAAAACAATGAATGCTTTGTGAGTAACTTTTATATGAGTAAAAATGAGGATTATAATGTATAATTATTTACTATTTGATTTAGATGGAACATTGACCGATTCAGGAGCAGGTATTATTAACTCTGTTTTATATGCACTGAAAAAATTTGATATTGAAGTGGAAGATAGAACACAATTATATGCTTTTATTGGACCACCATTGGCAGAGTCTTTTCAAAAATTTTATCATTTTTCACAAGAACAGGCTTTTCAAGCAGTTGGCTATTACAGAGAATATTTCAGCGAAAAAGGAATTTTTGAAAATATGGTTATCACAGGAATAGATACATTACTTGATAAATTGAGTTATTCTGGAAAAAAGTTAGTTGTCGCCACATCAAAACCAGAGGCATATACCATAAAGATATTAGAACATTTTAATTTAATTTCTTATTTCCAATTTGTGGCAGGCGCTACAATGGATGAGACTAGAAATACCAAAACAGAAGTTATAGCTTATGCGCTGGAACATATCAATGCCCTTTCTAAAAGTGAAGTAGTGATGATTGGCGATAGGAAACATGATATAGAAGGTGCAAAGAATAATAACATTGATTCCATTGGTGTGCTGTTTGGATATGGCGATAGAAAAGAGTTAGAGCAAGCAGGGGCTAATTATATTGTAGAGAGTATAGCAGAATTGAGAACGCTTTTAATGGATTAATTGCCTATATTGTATTACATAAAAAAGTTACATAAGAACAGTTACTTAAATTTTGAATAATTCTTCATTTCTTACAGATACTAACAACATGAAGTACAAATTGTGAAGTTATGTATATCAATACATTACAAAACATACTTCACAACAACATGAAAATGGAGGAATTATATTAATGAAAGCAACTGGTATAATTAGAAAGATTGACGAATTAGGACGTATTGTAATTCCTAAGGAAATTAGAAGAACTTTGCATATACGTGAAACAGATTCAATGGAAATATTTACAGATGATGATGGCGCTATTATATTAAAAAAATATTCATCAATGGGTGACAGTATTAAATTTGCAAAGGATTATGCAGAATCGATGGCTAGAATGAGCGGACACAGTGTATGTATAACAGATAAAGAACAAATTATTGCGGCGGCTGGAGCAGAGAAAAAAGAATTGATGGAACAAAAGTTGTCTCAAGAGTTAGAAGATGCAATACATGAAAGAAAAAAAGTATGTGCAGCTAAGAATGATAAAGAATATGTTAATGTTACAGAAAATTCAAGTCATTCATTCCATGCTGAGATTATCAGTCCTATTATATCAGCAGGCGATGTGCTTGGTGCTGTTATAATGTTGTCCAACAATGAAAAAACGCAGCTTTCAGGCACAGAACAAAAACTTACAGAGACGGCTGCTGATTTTATTGGAAGACATATGGAAGAGTAATCATAAAAAATGGGGCTGCCGCATAAATGAACAGGTATTTTGTGATAGTCCTATAAATCGTATTTGTTGCCATAATTTCGCACTATAATATAGTTGCGTGATTATGGCAATTTTGTAGTTTGTAAAATATTATAAAAGACAATACAAAATATATATAGTTGTAATATAAAGGAGAAAATCGGTTTATGAATTTGATATTTAAAATATTTTGCAACGATATAAAGGGACTGGTAAAAAATTTATTTGCCCTGATTGTTGCAGGGGGATTATGTATTATACCATCACTTTATGCGTGGTTTAATATCTATTCAAACTGGGACCCGTATGGCAATACAAACGCCATTCGTATTGCTGTTTATTCAGAAGATACGGGATATCAAAACAGTGATGGAACTCATATGAATATGGGGGATTCTATTATTGATAATTTAAAAGAAAATGATAAGCTTGGCTGGGTATTTGTCCATACCAATGAGGAGGCAATGAAGACTGTTGAGAGCGGGGAATGTTATGCAGCAATTATTATTGGCAATAACTTTAGTCAAAGTATGTATGAGTTTATTGACAATGGAATGGCAAAACCTTCTGTTACATATTATGAAAATGCAAAAAAAAATGCAGTTGCCAGCAAAATTACGCAATCGGGAAAATCCTCTCTGGAAGAAAGTATTAATTCAGAATTTATCAATACGGTTGTAACAACGGTAATGAAAAATACCAATGGCGCATTGGATAAAGACAACAATATTCTTGTTAAGATAGTTGATAAATTAAAAAAATTAAACGACAATCTTGTAGGATATGATAATACAGTTGCCACTTTTAAAGACAGTAACAACGCATTGAGCGCTACATTAGAAAATGCAGTAAATATGCTTGGTGAAGCACAAAATACGCTGTCGCAGGAAAATTTGAATCAATCAAAAGTACAGACGAATGATGACATCAACAAATATATCGCAAAATTCGACAGTGTTCTTTTGGATATTAAAACAAGTGGTGAAGCAACAATTGAAATGATACAAAAATTAAGATATGCCGTTGATGGTATGCACGATATCAATATATCCGATCAGATTGATAAAAGCATTCAGGCTGTAGACAATCTTATCGCTAAAAATGAGGTATTGATAGAACAGCTTACTAATATTGGCAATCAGCTTGGCAATGATACTATTGTGGAAGAATTAAAAAATATTGTAGGAACGTTATCCGAATTGGAAAAAGGCGTGAAAACAGCGCTTGAAACGGCAAAGGAACTGTCTGGCGGCGTCATTGATTTAACAGAAGTTAGAAAAACCATTGTGAATCTTTTAGATAACAGCATTGATAGAATGAATCGTTTGATGGAAGTATATAATGGCGCTATTTCAAATGCTGTGTCTGATGTTCAAAATCTTATTAGAAATGCAGTAGATAATATCTACACATCGTTAGAGATGGCAGGTTCAAGTATTGGAACCGTAGAAACCATGATAAATGGACTGAATAGCGGTATGGGCGGAGTGAATACAACATTAAGCCAGATTGATGAAATGCTGACAGGAATGTCTGAAAAGTTGACAACGTTTATTCATACATTGGAATCCGCATCAGAAAATGAGCGGTATGATATAATGATGAATTTTTTGACAAAGGATTCTTCTGTGTTTGGTACATTTTTTGCATCACCTGTGGAGGTTACAACAGAAAATGTATATGAGGCAGTCAATTATGGAACAGCCGTTTCACCGTTTTATACAACGTTAGCTTTGTGGGTAGGCGGTCTTTTATTAACAGCTCTTATTAAAGTAGCTCCTCAAAAAAAAGGATTTTTATCGGATGCAAAAGAATATCAGTTATATTTTGGAAGATATCTGTTGTTTTTTGTGATGGGACAGATTCAGGCTGTTATAACAGTTGTAGGCGATTTATATCTGCTTAAAATACAATGTTTGCATCCAGGTTTGTTTATGGTTGCGGCTTCTCTTACAAGTTTTACATTTACATTATTAATATATACGCTTACCTTGTCATTTGGCGATATCGGAAAAGCATTTGCAGTTGTTATGGTGGTTTTACAGATAGCAGGTTCAAGCGGAACATTCCCAATAGAGCTGCTTCCAGACTTTTTCCAAAAGATATATTTATATTTTCCATTTCCATATGCAATTAATGCGATGAGGGAAGCTGTGAGCGGAACCTATCAAAATGATTTTGGAATTTATCTGTTGTGGCTTATGGTATTTGTAATTGGTTCGCTTTTATTAGGACTTGTGATAAGAAAACCATTTATCAATCTCAATCATTTTATGCACAAACGTATGCACGATACAGAGATGATGTAGAGTGAAGGAAGGAGGATTAGCGTGGATTATAAGGAAAAAATTGCAGAATATTACACCAGTGAACACCAAAAAAGCCAGCAAAAAATTAAGTATGGCATTCTATGTATGATTGCAATACCGCTTGTTTTTTTGATATTGATGTTTACAATGAAAAGTTCAAAATTAGTCTATCTTGTTTTATGGATTACAGCATTATTTATTATCAGTGCATATTTAATATCGGTTGAATATAGAGATTATACAATGCAAAAGCAGTTAAAGGCATTTATTGGGGAAGAGGCAAATCAGCCGCTAATTGAATTTCCTGATATAATAGACTTAACGGATTTAGAAAACAATAAAATACAGAAAAAAGATAAAAAAATATTAAAAAAAGATGAAAAAATACCCCAAAAAGATAATGCAAAATTAAAGCAAAATAACAATATAGTAGAAAAAAAACAGGAAGAAATGGAGAACTATCCAGTACAAAAGTCGTCTGAGATTCAAAAGAAATATGAAAATATATCTCAAGAAGAATATGAAAATATATATCAAAAAGAATATCAAAATATAGGTCAAAAAGACAGGACTGCTGACCTTGAAAAAGAAATTCAAATGCTCCGAGAAATTGCTCAGTTAAGAACACAACTAGGTATGGGAGATTACAGCAGCTTATATAAAGAATATGGAAAGAGCAGTGCGGAAATGAGGGAAAAATGAAAAATATAATCGCTATTTTTTTATCCGATTGTAGGCGTGTTGGTCGAAATGTAGTTGCAATTGTGGTAATTATGGGACTTACTATTTTGCCATCGCTTTACGGCTGGTTTAATATTTTATCCAATTGGGACCCTTATGGAGCAGAGGCAACCTCTCATATTAAAGTTGCTATTGCTTCTGATGATAAAGGGATTGCATTAGGAGATGAACAATTTTGCGTGGGTGACAGTATTACAGAGGCATTAAAAACAAATGACACGATTGGCTGGGTGTTTGCCGATAGTTCAAAGCAAGCCATTGATGGGGTGTATGCTGGTGATTACTATGCAGCGCTTATTGTTACAGAAGATTTTACAAAAGATATGATAAGCTTTATGACAGACAGTGTAACAAATCCTGAAATTATTTATTATACCAATCAAAAAAAGAATGCGATTGCGCCAAAGATAACAGATAAGGCAAAGACGGCTGTAAGGCAGCAGGTAAATTCAACATTTATCAGCAAATTGACAGAAACGTTGTTAAAGGCAGCAGGAACAGTTGAAAGTTTTAATGATAACAATAATTTGGCGTCAAATGAGAATAACGCAGGAAGTATGCTTGATTTTGTTGTTGGCAGATTAGAAGCAGTAAATACCCAGTTAGAAAGTTATGATATGATTATTGGCGCTTTGCTTGGCATTATTGATACAACGCAGGCAACGTCTGGAATGGTGGAAAATATGTCACCAGATATAACAGATATGTTTCAAAAAGAGTCGGACATGTTAAGCCATCTTCAAACGATGCTGGATAATAAAGTGATGACAGACAACAATTTCTTTGGACAGATGTCTTTAGAGATTAGCAGGCTTCAGTCAGCAATGCATTCTGTATCGAACCTTTATGAGCAGGTCGGCGGTAATTTGACGGCATTTAACAGTGCCATTGGGCAGATGAGTGACAATCTTTCAGAAACAAAAACGATGATTACAGATTTGAGGGAATCCATATCAAACACCATACAAGAATTAAATACAGTTAAGAATAGTGGAGAGTATCATTTATTATCATCTGTATTGACGTTAAATGCACAAGATTTGGGGACGTTTGTGGCAGCGCCAGTCGCGATTGATTCCGTAGAGTTATATCCTATTGAACATTATGGTTCTGCAATGTCCGCATTTTATACGGTACTTGCCTTGTGGGTAGGCGCATTGATTTTGGTTGCAATTATCCATGTTAAGGTTCAAAGTATTGAGCCTTCTTATGGTATTGATATATCAGAAATAAAGCCTTATCAGGCATTTTTTGGTCGATATATCACATTTTTCCTTGTTGGGCAGATGCAGGCGTTGTTGGCAGTGTTGGGAAATCTTTTATTTATCAATATACAATGTAAAAGTGCGTTTAAATTTTGGCTTGCAGCTTCTATAACAAGTTTTGTATTTACATTGATATGCTATTCGCTTACAGTTGCCTTTGAAAATGTCGGGGAGGCTTTGGCGGTCGTAATTATGGTTATACAGGTGGCTGGAGCTGGCGGAACATTTCCAATACAGGTTTTGCCGCAAGTGTATCAGGCAATATATCGGTTCTTGCCATTTACACATGCAATGGAAGCATTGAGAGAATGTGTAGGTGGTTTTTATTCCAATTACTATTATGAATGTTTGGGAAAATTGTTGATATATGTCGTTATATCATTATTTATAGGACTTGTTGTCGCAATACCATGCAAAAAACTCAACCAAATGATAGAAAAGAGCAAAGAACATTCTGGGGTAATGATATAAAAACAATAAGAATATGAAAATAAAAAAGCAAAAAATATTTTGGAGCAATGATATAAAAACAATAAGAATATGAAAATAAAAAAGCAGAGAGTATTCTGAAACAATGATATAAAAACAATAAGAATATGAAAATAAAAAAGCAAAAAATATTTTGGAG
>CAJUBU010000003.1:0-36189 GCA_910585095.1 uncultured Lachnospira sp. | reverse complement strand
CAATGATATAAAAACAATAAGAGTATGAAAATAAAAAAACGGAGAATATTCTGGAACAGTGATATAAAAACAATAAGAATATAAAAATAAAAAAGCAAAAAATATTTTGAAGCAATGATATGAAAAGAGTACAAATATGAAAAATGAACAATATATAAAGAATGTATATAACTGGCAGGATTTGCAGGATATTATACATATACTAAGACAGCCTGACGGTTGTGCATGGGATAGTGTTCAGACCTATGAGAGTTTAAGAGATTGTGTTGTCAATGAAGCCAATGAAGTGATAGAAGCAGTCAATAACCATGATTTTATTAATTTAAAAGAAGAATTGGGAGATTTGCTTTTGCAGGTGGTGATGTATTCAGAAATAGCAAAGGAGCGCAGTGAATTTACATTAGAGGAGGTTATTCATTGTGCGGCGCAAAAAATGGTAAAAAGGCATCCCAACGTCTTTAATGATGGCACAGACAGTGAAAATTTAGAGTATGACGCTATGAATATCAGCCATTGGAATCAAATTAAATTAAAAGAAAAGCAAGAGCGGTTAAAAGAATACGAAAAATTATACCATCAAGGAAAAATTAGTATGGACTTATTAGAATTGCAACAAAAAAAGCTGGCGGATTATCAATTTAAATTAGGCATTATTACCAAAAAATAGCTCAATATATAGTGCAAATCCTCTTAAATGTAGCGAAACTGCTCAAAAATGCGAGGTTGTATTGACAAATCGTAAAAAAGAGGTTATAAATGACTTTGTTGGCAGGTGTCAGCAAAAAATACCTATTGAGGAGAAGTTTACGATGAATAAGACTGAATTAGTAGCAGCTATTGCGGAAAAGACAGAACTGACAAAGAAGGATAGTGAAAAGGCTCTTAAGGCATTTATAGATGTTGTTAGTGAGCAGTTGAAAAAGGGTGAAAAAATCCAGTTAGTCGGTTTTGGTACATTTGAAGTGACAAAGAGAGCTGCAAGAACAGGAAAGAATCCACAAACAGGTAAGACAATTAAGATTGCTGCTTGTAAGGCTCCAAAGTTTAAGGCTGGCAAGGCTTTAAAGGATACTGTTAATGAAAAGTAATTACTTGTTATAACAAAATTAATTACGGGGACTTAAGGTACAAGACAACAGTCTTGTACCTTTTTGCGCCTTGTGGGAAGGTATGGTTAGTTTAATGAGATTGGATAAATATTTAAAAGTATCACGTTTGATTAAGAGACGCACCGTTGCAAACGAGGCATGTGATGCAGGCAGAGTGACGGTAAATGATAAGGTTGCCAAAGCTTCGCTTGATGTAAAAGTGGGCGATGTCATACAAATTGCGTTTGGGAATAAAAATGTCAAAGTGAAAGTGACGAATGTTAAAGAAGTTGTCCGTAAAGAAGAAGCGGCAGAAATGTTTGAATATATATAAGATTTCGGACATACATTGTAAAGCAGGCAATGTATGAAATGGAGGTCTTATGTATGGAGGGTAATATAAAACATGCACATAAGGTTAGCATGTCAAACAGAAGTAAACTAGAAATGACGGGAATCAGTGATGTTATATCCTTTGATTTAACAAAAGTGTTGTTGGAAAGTGATTATGGAGTGATAACGATTAAGGGGCAAAATCTTCATGTGAACCGTCTTTCTGTTGAAAAAGGCGAGTTGGATATTGATGGAACGGTTCAAGCTATAGAATATTCGGATAAGGATAATTTTTCTAAGAAAGGAGAATCGTGGTTTGGAAAGCTGCTTAAGTGATTTGTTACAGTGGGAGCTTTCAACAGTGCTGTCCAGTGCATTTCTTGGGATGGCGGCTGCGTTTATGTACGATTGTATACGGGTATTCCGAAGGATTATAAGACATAAAAAGGTTTGGACTATTGCACTAGAAGATATTATATATTGGGTGTGTATGAGCTTTTTAGCTTTTAGTGCTACATATAATCTAAGTAATGGCGCTGTAAGAGGTTTTATGGTGGTAACTGCAATACTTGGAGCATTATTGTACAGGGCAGTTCTTGGGAAATATTATGTGAAATATATGACAAAATTCATTAATTTTTTAATAAAACCATTGAAAAAAATATGTGGTTTGATTAGTATTAAGTTAGGTCATTTAAAAGAATTGCGGAAAAAACGCAGACTGGAAAAGTCGAAGAAGAAGGGAGGGATTAAATCATGGTACTTGAATCGAAATATGAAAAACAGCAACGATTAAAAAGACAACGTTATTCAGGTATCTTGGGATTTGTCTTAGCATGTGTACTGGTCGTGATAATTGGCGTGACTTTATGGGTAAGTAAGCAATCTCTTATCGAAGAAAATGAAGAGTATGAAGCGCAAAAGATAGTTCTTGAGAGTCAAATTAATGAGCAAAAAGAAAGAAGTGATGATATAGAAGAATATAAAAAATATGTTCAAACAAAAAAGTTTGCAGAGGATATTGCCAAAAATAAGTTTGGGTTAATTTATCCTGATGAAATTGTTATTAAACCAGATTCATAAATTTGGAAGCTTACAGTTATACAGGAAATATTTGAGGTTATGAGCAAGTAGCGTAGCGGATTGCGAATATCTGCTTAACCTTTTATTGCTCTGAAAAAAATATTTATTAGGATATAGAGAGGTTGTTGCAAAAAAATTTGCAATAGCCTTTTTTATGTACATGGTTGTCCAAAGTAATGATGTATATGGCACACGAGTAGGGGAAGGAACTTTTCCTACGCGTGTGCTTGATTTTAATTTGCATATGAATAAATTTCTCTTTTTATGAATAAACTCTTTATTCCCATGAATATAATTATTAACAGTATACAATTATGTTCACAAGATTTGAGCATGGATATAGATAAGGAGGATATTTATGGCAGAAAGCTTGCAGGATTATATAACAACCTATTCATTTAATCGTTTGGAGGAGACCGCACGAACCTTTAGGCGGCTGGGAGAAGCCTATGAGGATGCTTATGTAGACACATTGGATACAGTAAATGGAGGCGATACTGTAATGACAGGAATATCAAAACAGTTGTTGTTGGTGGCAGATGTTTTGGAGGAGTGTGTCACAATGAACCTATATTCTAAAGATATGGACAAAGGTGTTGAAAAAGAACTATTTAGAAAATGTTTTCTTGCTGGAGTGCGAATTAAAAATATTACAATGATTGAGGGAAAGTCTGGAATGACAGAACTTGCATTTCAGGCAAGAACGGTTGGACGAAGCTGTATATCAGCAAAAAAACTTTTTCCAATATTGTTTGATGTCTTGGGGGCGGATTATTATGTGCCAGGTTCTTGCAGAACGATTATCAATGAGGAATTTCATCAGTATATTTTTATTCAGGAAAGTCGGTTTAAAATGTTATCAGGTGTTGCCAGAAGGGGAAAAGGGACAAGCAAGTATAATGGTGATAACTTTTTAATTTCACGTCTTGATTGTGGAAAAACAGTAGCGGCGATTGCTGATGGTATGGGAAGCGGTAAGAGGGCGTTTGCTGAGAGCCGTATGGTAATAGAGCTTATGGAAAATTGTATTGATGCAGGTTTTCAGGAACAGGCAGCATTAGAATTAATTAATACAGCATACATAGCAGGCGGAGGAAAAGGCGTTCACCCTGTTACAATGGATATGAGTGTTATTGATTGTAAAACAGGATTATTGTCTTGTATTAAATTGGGAGCAGCAGCAACCTTTATAAAAAGAGAATCAGAAGTTGAAGTGATTGAATCAACAACACTTCCGTTAGGTGTTCTTGAAAAAATTGATTATACTACTTTTACAAGAAAACTATTTAGTGGTGATTATGTTATTATGATAAGTGATGGACTGCTCGATAATATTTCTGGTGTGTATAAAGAGGAGAAAATGGCGGATATTATAAAAAATATTTCAGTTAGAAAACCCGATGCAATGGCAGAAGAAATTATGAGAAAATCATTAAAGTGCAATGGTGGAAAACCATCGGATGATATGACTGTTTTAGTGTTAGGATTGTTTGACACATATGATAAATAATACTATAATCACTATATGATTAAAAAAGTATACCAATATATGAAAAAAAATAAGATGTTTAATAATTGCAGACATGTTATTGTGGGTTTGTCTGGCGGTGCAGATTCCGTATGTCTATTGGTACTGTTGCATCGTATTGTTACACAATACCAGATGGATATAGATATTGTCGCTGTTCATATAAACCATGAAATCAGAGACAATGAAGCTTTAAGAGACCAGTGTTTTGCACAAAAGTTGTCAAAGGATTTAGGGATTGCCTGTTATGTATTCAACAAAGATGTCAAGGCGATTGCGAAAATGCGAGGGTTAAGTCTTGAGACAGCAGGAAGACAAGTGCGGTATGAGTGTTTTGCACAAATAAAAAAAGAGTTGGGATTTTCAGATGCGGCAGCAAAAATTGCAGTGGCGCATCATATTGATGATTTGGTGGAAACATCACTTATGCATCTTATCAGGGGAAGCGGAATACAGGGATTTTCGGGTATTTTGCCTGTAAATGGAGATATTATAAGACCGCTTTTGTGTGTTTATAAAAAAGAGATAACAGAATTTTTGAAAAGGGAAGGTATTGAATATGTGGTAGACAGTACCAATCTTCAGAGTGATTATCAAAGAAATCAATTGAGAAATCAGCTTATTCCGATGATTGAAAATAAATATAATCCCGAATTTTCAAAAGCAGTATATCATATAGCAATGGATTTATTTGAAATAAATTGTTATATAGATAGACAAGTTGTTCAGTTTGAACAAGTTTGTGTGCGCTATGACAGCACAAATCAGGGGATTTTGGCGCATTTATTTTTAGAGGAATTTCAAAAGATAGATAATACATTACAAAATTATTTGCTTCGTGTTGTTTTGAAAAAGGTAGCACAAAGCCCTGTGGATATTTATCGAAAACATATTGAACTTTTAAGGCAGCTATGCCAAAAACAGGTTGGTAAAAAGATAAATTTATCCAATGGAATCATAGCCATTCGAGAATATCACGAGATTATATTACAACAATATATTTGTCAAGAAGTGTGTTTGGATAAAAAAGAGGCATGGAATCCATTAAGTATAAATATAGATGCTATGAAGACTGGGGAAGAACAGTGTGTTCAATTGGGTGTCAATATATGTGATATCAATGGAATATGGCATAAAGTAGAAAAAATATGTCTACAATTAGTAGATAAGAAAGAAATTAAAAATATTTATTCCAATAATGTCTATACTAAATTTTTTGATTGTGATAAGATAAGTAGAAAAATTGATATACGATTTAGAGAGCAGGCAGATTTTATTCGGATTTGTGCAGATGGAAGCAAAAAGAAATTAAAGAAGGAATTGATAGACCTTAAAGTTCCAGCAAATGTCAGGAATCATATTTTGCTGTTAGCATGTGAGAATGAAATCTTGTGGGCTGTGGGCGTTAGAAGATGTCAAACAGCGTTAATTGATAAGGATACAAAAAATGTATTAAAAATATGTGTAGTGATTGGAGACTAAAGATGGATTATCAAAATATAAGTGTATTAATTTCACAAGAAGAGCTGGATAATAGAATTGATGAGCTTGCACAACAGATAAGCCATGATTATCAGGGTGAGACGTTGAAATTAATTTGTATATTAAAGGGAAGTATCTTTTTTTGCTGTGAGCTTGCCAAAAGAATTACAGTGCCTGTTATGTTTGATTTTATGCAGGTTTCAAGTTATGGAAAAAGTACAGAGTCAAGCGGTCATCTCATCATAAAAAAAGAACTGGACGAACCGATTAAAGGAGACCATGTTCTGATTATAGAAGATATTGTTGACTCTGGCAATACGCTGTCAAAATTGCTTCCTATGCTCAAGGAAAGAGAGCCTAAAAGTCTGAAAGTGTGTACGCTTTTGGATAAGCCAGAGCGAAGAACAGCGCCTGTTGAAGTTGATTATAATGGTTTTTGTATTCCAGACGAATTTGTGGTAGGATTTGGTCTGGATTACAGCCAAAATTATAGAAATCTCCCATATGTGGGTGTATTACATTTCGATTAAAAAGAATGGAGGATAAAAATGAATAACAAAGGCAAAACTGGTGGATTTGGAGTTTATGTTGGTATTGTTCTTATTATTTTGTTAATTTACATGATAATAAACCGATTTAGTGCTTCGACAGCAGATTATAGTTATAGTTCTTTTTTGAAGGATTTAGAAAGCGGTAATATCGCAGAGGTAGGGATTCAGCAAAATGCAGAAGTTCCAACAGGCAAGTTATATGTTAACTTTGAAAATAGCAGAAGTGCTAAGGTTACTTATGTTTCAGATATCAATGAAGTACAGAAGCTGCTTAAAGATAAGGGAGTTGCATATACATTGACGGATGTAAAGCGGCAGAATATGTGGATTACAGTGCTAGTGCCTACAGTGCTTGTTATTATTGTTATTTTTATTATATTGATGATTACAAACAGACAGGCTGGCGGCGGGGCAAATTCAAAGATGATGAATTTTGGAAAAAGCCGTGCAAGGTTGATGACAACAGAGGATAATAAGATTACATTTAAAAATGTTGCAGGATTGAAGGAAGAAAAAGAAGAATTGGAGGAAATTGTTGATTTTCTTAAAAATCCATCAAAATATATGGAATTGGGAGCAAGAATACCAAAAGGTGTTATTCTCACAGGTCCTCCGGGAACAGGTAAGACACTTCTTGCAAAGGCTGTTGCTGGTGAGGCAGGCGTTCCATTTTTTACAATATCCGGTTCTGATTTTGTCGAGATGTTTGTCGGTGTCGGCGCTTCAAGAGTGCGTGACCTTTTTGAGGATGCAAAGAAAAATGCGCCATGTATTGTCTTTATAGATGAGATTGATGCGGTGGCAAGAAGACGTGGAACTGGTATGGGCGGCGGACATGACGAACGAGAACAGACGCTCAACCAGATGCTTGTTGAGATGGATGGATTTGCAGTCAATGAGGGCATTATTGTGATGGCGGCAACAAACAGAGTGGATATTTTAGACCCTGCTATATTAAGACCAGGTCGATTTGACAGAAAAGTTGTTGTCGGAAGACCAGATGTTGCGGCAAGGTTGGAGATATTAAATGTCCATGCTGCCAAAAAGCCATTGGCAGACGATGTTGATTTAGATGCGTTATCTAGGACAACAGCGGGATTTACAGGCGCTGACTTGGAGAATTTACTAAATGAGGCAGCTATCAATGCGGCGAAAAATAAACGTCCATATATTATTAACAGCGATGTGAATTATGCCTTTGTCAAAGTCGGAATCGGAACAGAAAAAAGAAGTAAGATTATATCAGAAAAAGAAAAGAAGATTACAGCGTATCATGAGTCAGGGCATGCGATATTATTCCATGTACTTCCAGAGGTGGGACCAGTACATTCCGTTTCAATTATTCCTACAGGACTTGGAGCAGCAGGCTATACTATGCCATTGCCTGAAAAAGATGAATTATTTAACACAAGAGGCAAGATGCTTGAGGATATTATTGTTAGTTTAGGCGGACGTGTGGCAGAAGAATTGGTGTTTGATGATATCACAACAGGCGCTTCTCAAGATATTAAGCAGGCGACACAGACAGCTAGAGATATGGTTACAAAATATGGCTTTTCGTCAAAGTTAGGTCTTATCAATTATGATGCAGATGGTGATGAGGTATTTATTGGTAGAGATTTGGCGCATGCAAGACCATATGGTGAAAATATTGCTTCTGAGATTGACAATGAAGTACGCAATATTATTAATGATTGTTATAATAGAGCAAAAAAATTGATTATGGAAAATATTGATATTCTTCACAAGTCAGCAAAGCTTTTATTAGAAAAAGAAAAGATAACAAGAGAAGAATTTGAATCACTGTTTAATCCTGAAGTAGTGTCAGAAGCATAAAAATTGGGGCATTAGAAATTTATAAGAAAAGATTGTATTCATAATACAATTTGTTATTTGTATAATTTGTACAAAAAAAGTTATGTTTTTTTGTTAAGTTTATGAACACTTACATTATTTAACATGATATTATAATTTACGTAAAACCCCCAATACATTATATTTTGCTACACCCCATAAAAGTGAAATACCTTCTAAAGAGGACAGCCACCCCAGGCTGTCCTTTTTACGTTACTAAAAGAGTTGCGTTGCAACTCTTTTTTTACGAAAGATAAAAAATAATAATTTAGCAGCAAGTTTATGAAATAAACTTGCGAGAGTTGCGTTGCAACTCTTTTTTTACAAAAAATAGTTGAATAATATCAGGTTTGAGTATAAAATTATAATACATCGTATAAAGGAGTTTTTTTTGTGAGAATTGTTAAAGCAGTTGATTCAATGAAATTAGAATATAAAAAGTTACTATATATGTGTAATACGAGACCTGTGTTTAAGCCTCGTGCATTGTTTTCAGATGCGACTGAAAACTATCGGATACCGCCAGAGTGTGAACCTTGGGACACCGTGCGTATTCGGCTTCGAGTAGGAAGGTTTAATATTGAGAGGGCATATCTTTATGTTGATAATGAAGAGTATGCTATGGTCAGAGTGGATTCCGATGTAGCTTTTGATTATTATGAAGCAGCGATAGAAGTATCGGATTCTATTATGTCTTATTATTTTAAGGTGGAAGGACAAAGAGGGTTATGTTATTACTATAATCAGATAGGAGGAACCCGTGAGTTAAATCCTTATTATAATTTTACAATTATACCAGGACATAAAGTGCCAAAGTGGGTAAAAGGTGCTGTTATGTATCAAATTTATGTTGACCGATTCTGTGACGGCGATACAAGTAATAATGTAGTTGATGATGAGTACAGCTATATAGGAGAACATGTAATCCAAGTAAAGGATTGGAATAAATATCCTGCACAGATGGGTGTACGAGAATTTTATGGAGGAGATTTACAGGGAGTATGGGATAAGCTGGATTATCTTCAAGACTTAGGAATCGATGTTATCTATTTTAATCCCATTTTTGTATCACCTTCTAATCACAAATATGATACTCAAGATTATGATTATGTTGACCCACATATTGGCGTGATAAAAGTCGATGAAGGAGAAGTGCTAAAGGAAGGCGACCAAGATAATCGACATGCCACAAAATATATTAGCAGAGTCACAAGCAAAGAAAACCTTGAAGCGAGCAATGCGTTTTTTGCAAAGCTTGTGGAGGAGATACACAAAAGAGGAATGAAAGTCATTATTGACGGTGTGTTTAATCATTGTGGTTCATTTAATAAATGGCTTGATAGAGAGCATATATATAGCAGCAGTAAAGATGATTATGCAGTGGGTGCTTATGAGAAATATGAAAGCCCATATCATAGTTTTTTTAAATTTTACAGTGACCAATGGCCAGACAATGGTTCTTATGATGGCTGGTGGGGACATGATACTTTACCGAAGTTGAATTATGAAGAATCTGAAAAATTGGAAGATTATATTATACAGATTGGGAAAAAGTGGGTGTCTCCTCCGTATAATGTAGATGGATGGCGTTTAGATGTGGCTGCTGATTTAGGATATAACAGCGAGTATAATCATCGATTTTGGAAAAAATTTAGAAAAGCAGTGAAAGAGGCAAACCCAGAGGCTGTTATTCTTGCAGAGCATTATGGCGATTCTCATGATTGGCTTTTAGGCGGTCAGTGGGATACCATTATGAACTACGATGCATTTATGGAACCTATAACATGGTTTTTAACAGGCATGGAAAAGCACAGTGATGAATTTCGACAGGATATGATTGGCAATGCCAATAATTTTTTTGGTGCTATGCATCATAATATGTCGCGTATGGGACATCAGGCAGTCAGTATATCCATGAATCAATTGTCAAATCATGACCATTCAAGATTTCTTACAAGAACCAATCGTATTGTGGGAAGAACAAATACAATGGGACCTCAAAAAGCAAATGAACATGTAGATAGAGCTGTGTTTATGGCAGCAGTTATCATTCAGATGACATGGCCTGGCGCACCAACATTATATTATGGAGATGAGGCAGGCGTTTGTGGCTGGACGGACCCTGATAATAGAAGAACGTATCCATGGGGAAAAGAAGATATGTTATTGCTTCAATTTCATAAAGATGTTATTAAAATGCATAAAGAATGTAAAGTTCTTAGTACAGGTTCTTACAAGCCACTTATCAGTGAGTATAATTTAATTGCTTATGGACGTTTTGACAAGAATGATATGGTGGTCGTTATCGTAAATAATTCGGATGATGAGCGAAGAGTGCATGTTCCTGTATGGGAAATTGGATTGATGAGAGATTATGATATGGAACAAATTTTTGTTACGTATGAAAATGGATATGATAATAATAAACTTGGATATTCTGTAAGAGAAGGCTGGTTAGATGTTGGTATGAGAAACAAGTCTGCTATGGTATTGCGAAAGATGCAATTTTAACCTCATCAAGGAAGTCTCCTACTTCAATGCTGTAAAGGCATAAGTGGGGGGGTGGGGACTTGCTTGTTTCAGTGGGAGTATAAACTCCCACTGAAAAGCTACGATAGTAGCTAGAGGGGTATGAGCAAGTAGCGTAGCGGATTGCGAATATCCATTTAACTCTTATTAGGGAGCGTTTAACTTGTAGCAAAACGGATTGTAAATATCCGTTTGACAGAAAAAATAACCGTTGAGAGACACAATAGAGTGTGTTGAGAATGTACGAGGACTGAAACAAGCATTTAAAAGAAGAAAGGAGAAAGCTATCTAATATAGGGGATTTGTCCATATATTGAGCAGCAGGTTACGATGAGTAATAATAGAGAAGGTGAAGGAAGACCAGAGATAAGAATTAACAAAAAAATGAGAACTTGGAATAAGTATCGTAATTATTGTTTTAT
This sequence comes from uncultured Lachnospira sp., assembly GCA_910585095.1. GTDB lineage: Bacteria > Bacillota > Clostridia > Lachnospirales > Lachnospiraceae > Lachnospira. The sequence goes on along the minus strand of CAJUBU010000003.1, from coordinate 25,319 downwards.
TGCCGCTGGTGTGATAGTGGTTATTCTTGCGGTATTTATCGTTGTTAATATGGTGACAAAAGATAAAGATAACAGTGATGTTGCAAAAGAGCCAACCAATCCTAACAATACAATTTCACAGACAAAAGAAGATTTATCAAACACACAGACAACAGCTCAGGCAGAACCGACAAATGAACAGACAACAACACAACAGCCGACAACGAAGACAGGGCAAGTTGGCGGTACATTGAAAGTTTCTGGTTCTGTAGAAAAGCAGGATTTTGTAGGGGCAGATAAGTTTAAAGACTGTGTATTTTTAGGAGATTCAATTATCAGTGGTATTTCATTTTATGAGTTTCTTCCAGAGTCGCAGGTGGTATCCGATGATAATATTACTAGTGATAAGCTCGAAAAACATATTGATACTGCGCTTTCTTCAAATCCTTCAAAAGTATTTATCATGGTGGGATTAAATGATGCCAACTATGGCACAAGAGATGGTGCAACAATTGCTGGTTTTATTGGAGATACAGTTAGAGAAATAAAATCAAAAAGTGCTTCAACAAGCGTATATATATTGTCTGTTCTGCCAGTGACATCAGCATTTGAAAACCGTTCTAATGTCAGTATAAAACAGTCTTTATTAGATGAAATTAATGAGAGTTTAAGCCAAAATGCAGCAGGGTATGGTGCAACTTTTATTGATTTAGCAGATGCTTATAAAGATGGAAGTGGTTATCTAAAAACAGAATGTACAGGTAATGGAAGTAATATTTATGGTGAATATTATCCGTTTATGTTGAATAGTATTAGTAAATTGATTAACAGTTAGAAATGAGGAATGTTATGAACTTTCATGTGTTGACATTATTTCCAGATATGGTTGTCAATGGATTGAATCATAGTATTATTGGAAGAGCTATAGAGAACAAAATTCTTCAGATTAATGCAGTTAATATTAGAGATTATGCGAATAATAAGCATATGAAAGTTGATGATTATCCATATGGTGGAGGTGCAGGTCTTGTTATGCAGGCAAGACCTGTTTGTGCTGCCTATGATGATTTAGTTTCAAAATTAGGAAAAAAGCCAAGAGTGGCATATATGACGCCAGTTGGATATACATTTACACAGCAAATGGCGCAGGAATTTGCAAAAGAAGAAGAACTTGTAATATTATGTGGACATTATGAGGGAATCGATGAAAGAGCTATTGAACGAATTGTTACAGATTATGTGTCGATAGGTGATTATATCTTGACAGGAGGCGAGCTTCCAGCAATGATTATGATTGATGTTATTGCAAGACTGCTGCCAGGAGTGCTGCATAATGATGTGTCAGCACAGACAGAAAGTTTTGAGAATGATTTGCTTGAGTATCCACAATATACACGACCTGAAATATTTGAAGGTGTTGCAGTACCTGAAGTTTTGTTGTCTGGACATCATGCAAACATTGATGAGTGGCGATTAAAACAATCCATTGAAAGAACAAAAAAATATAGACCAGATTTATATAATAAATATATAGAAAGGCGAGGTTAAGCACAGCAATATGGAACAAAATACATATTTTATTGGCAGAGCAATTATAGACGAAAGCTTAAATATATTAACAGCAGATACAAAGCTAAGCAAATATCTTGGGAATAATGCTATGTATACACTTGCAAGGTCAATTCACCCAAATGATATTATTAGACTTGAAGATGGTCTTAAGATAATTAGCATAGAAAAAAGTACCATTATTTCGTTGAGAATGGTTGATGATGATAGTCGATATAGATGGGTTGTTATGTTATTAGTTGATATACCCAAAAATAGAAACCATGATAGACAGATTCGTATTGAGCTGCATGATATTGCAGAAATAAAAAGTTTATATATATCAGAAGATGAAAATTATATGCAGTATTTTAGTTTAATGGAATATTTGATGTTTTCTTATGATATTCATACCGATAAATTAAAAATATTTATGATGGGAAATCAGCAGCAAGTAAATTTTTATAATGGAACGCTTACAGACTGGGAAAAAACCATGATTGCTAATGGCAATATTAATGAGATTTATAAAAATGTGTTTAATATGTTTTGTTCCGATTTTAGAAAAGGAACAAAACATTTTGAACATGAGTTTAAAATGAGAATTTTTGAAGGAACAAAGGCGATGGATTGGTGTCTGATAAAAGGAAAATCAATTGTTGATTCTAATGGAAAGGCACATGTTATTGCTACCTTGTCAAAAGTAAATCCTGTAGATGATTTGGATAATCCGTATGGTGTTATAGATAAGTTGGATGCCTGTACAGGAATTTTAAATAAAAAGGCTATTGAGGATTATGCTTCAAAGCTTATCGCTTCAAAACCTATATATCCTGTTACGATTGCCGTTTTAGATATTGATGATTTTAAGTATATTAATGACGAATATGGTGAGTTGTTTGGTGATGAAGTTTTAAATAATGTTGCCACGATTATAAAAGATGCCGTTGGAGTGACAGGGGTTGTTGGGCGAATTGGTGATGATGAGATATTAATTGTAGCACAGCAATTGGAAAGTAATACAGATATCCGAAGTCTATTAAGAATCGTAAGAAATAATATTGCATTTATGTATAATGATGAGGAAGACAAACCACAAATAACATGTTCGATTGGCTCTGCTACATATCCTGAAGATGCAGTTACATATGAAAAGTTATGTGAAATTGCCTATAAAGTATTGCATCTTGCAAAGGAAAAAGGCAAAAATCGATATATTATCTATATTCCAGAGCTTCATTCAGAATTTATTAATGGTGTAGGAAAAGCGAAATCAGCAGAGTATATGTTTTACAAATATCGTAAAATGAGTATTGTAAATGATATTATTAATGATTATAAACTTCGTGGAAAAGATAGTTTTGAAGCTTCTGTTAAAAAAATTCAGTTTACTTTTGGTATTGATAGTATTTTTGTTTATCAAAAAATAGAAAATCAAGATTGGAACTGTTTTGTTCTTTTGGGAGATGGCGATTATTCAAGCGATAATAGCTATTTAGACGAAAAGTCTTATATAGCGGGATTTTCAGAAGATGGAATAGAAGTGATAAACAATATCAATTTTTTTGAGAGAAAAGCCCAAAAGACAGTAGAAGCTTTTAAGAATATGGGTATTAATCAGGCAGTACAAGTTATTGTTGGTGATAAAAATAAAATAGTTTCCTTTAATCGCAACAAACAGATGAGCAAATGGAGCAAAATGGATACCATGTATCTAGCGATTCTTGGCAATATATTTGGAACAGGATTTTTTAATGAGTAGTTTAAAAATACAATCATATGTAGCTCTTGATTTGGAGACAACAGGAATTAATCCTTCACTTGATAAAATTATTGAGATAGGTATGGCAAAAGTTATTGATGGAAAAGAGGTTGCCACCTATAAGACATTAATAAATCCAGATATACATATTAGTGAAAGAATAACAGAAATAACAGGAATAACAGATAGTATGGTTTTGGATAAGCCCGTTATATCTCAAATTATTAAAGATATCCTCGATTTTATTGGAGATTTACCTCTGTTGGGACATAATATTATATTTGATTATAGTTTTTTAAAAAAGGCGGCTGTTAATTCAAATTATATATTTGAAAAACAAGGAATTGACACATTAAAGATTGCAAGAAGGCTGTTGCCAGAAGTTCCTCATAAAAACTTGGAATATCTGTGTGATTATTTCAAATTGGATAAAGGAAGTTCACACAGAGCTTTTGACGATGCAAAAAGTGCAATTGGATTATACCATAAGCTGTATGAGATAAAACCAGATGATGAGGGATTTTATACTACTACACCATTAGTGTTTCATATAAAAAAAGATGTTCCTATTACAGATGCACAAAAGCGTTATCTTGCAGCATTGCTTGACAAACATCAGTTAGCTGTTGAGGAAAATATAGAAAAGCTTACAAAGAGCATGGCTTCAAGAATGATTGATAAAATTATTTCAGAATATGGAAAGTAAGGGATTGTTTTATTTATATAGCTATTTGTTCTTGGATGTACATGACACAATTGTTATAAAAATAAATATAGATTTAAGGGTTGACATATGACTTAATATTTGATAGTATATTTTTGTTAAAAAAATAACAATGTTTATAAGGATTTGAAAATGAAAATGGAGGTAAGAAAATGCAGAAGGAGAGTAGTATGATTGTTGATACTGTTGAATCTTTGGAAGCAAAGATTAAAGAGGTGAAAGAAGCACAAAAGATATTTGCTACATATACACAAGAGCAAGTAGACAATATCTTTAAGGCAGCAGCTATGGCAGCAAACCAAGCAAGAATCAGTCTTGCAAAACAAGCTGTTGCAGAGACTGGTATGGGCGTTGTTGAGGATAAGGTTATCAAAAATCACTATGCCTCAGAGTATATTTACAATGCTTATAAAGATGTGAAGACATGTGGTGTTATTGAAGAGGATAAATCGTTTGGCATAAAGAAAGTTGCAGAGCCAATTGGTGTTGTTGCTGCTGTTATTCCAACGACAAACCCAACTTCAACAGCAATATTTAAGACATTAATATCATTAAAGACAAGAAATGGTATTATTATCAGCCCTCACCCACGTGCAAAAAACAGCACAATTGAGGCAGCAAAGGTTGTTCTTAACGCAGCCGTTGCAGCAGGCGCACCAAAGGGAATTATTGGATGGATTGATGTTCCTTCTCTTGAATTGACAAATTTAGTTATGAAGGAAGCTGATATTATTTTAGCAACAGGTGGTCCAGGTATGGTTAAAGCCGCATACTCATCTGGAAAGCCAGCATTGGGTGTTGGTGCAGGTAATACGCCAGCGATTATAGACGAGACAGCAGACGTAATATTAGCCGTTAATTCAATTATTCATTCTAAGACATTTGACAATGGTATGATATGTGCATCAGAGCAGTCTGTCATTGTTGCTGATTCATTGTATAAGCAAGTTAAGGATGAATTTATTGCAAGAGGATGTCATATTTTAAATAAAGATGAGCTTAAAAAAGTTCGTAAGACGATATTGATAAATGGTTCGCTCAATGCCAAGATAGTAGGACAGAGCGCTTATAATATTGGAAAACTTGCAGGAATTGAAGTTCCAAAGACAACAAAAATCTTGATTGGAGAAGTTGAATCCGTAGATATCTCAGAAGAATTTGCACATGAAAAATTATCTCCAGTTCTTGCAATGTATAAGGCAAGCAGCTTTGATGATGCCGTGTCAAAGGCAGAACATTTAATTGCCGATGGCGGTTATGGACATACTTCATCACTTTATATCAATGCTGCAACAGAGCATGAAAAGATTGAAACATTCCAAGAAGCTATGAAAACATGTAGAGTTCTTATCAATACACCTTCTTCACAGGGTGGTATTGGTGATATTTATAACTTTGCTTTAAAGCCATCTCTTACATTGGGTTGTGGTTCATGGGGCGGCAACTCTGTATCAGAGAATGTCAATGTAAAGCACCTTATTAATATTAAGACCGTAGCTGAAAGGAGAGAAAATATGCTTTGGTTTAGGGCACCTGAGAAAGTTTACTTTAAGAAGGGATGTCTTCCTGTGGCGTTAGATGAGCTGAAAAATGTCATGGGCAAGAAGAGAGTGTTTATTGTAACAGACCAGTTCCTTTACAAAAATGGATATACAAAATGTGTAACCGATAAGCTTGATGAGATGGGTATCGTTCACACAACATTTTATGATGTTGCACCAGACCCAACGCTTGCATGTGCAAAAGAAGGCGCTGCTGCTATGACTCTTTTTGAGCCAGACTGCATTATTGCAATTGGTGGTGGTTCAGCAATGGACGCAGGTAAAATTATGTGGGTTATGTATGAGCATCCAGAAGTAGACTTTATGGATATGGCTATGCGCTTTATGGATATCCGAAAGAGAATATACACATTCCCTAAGATGGGCGAAAAGGCATACTTTATAGCTGTTCCAACATCTTCAGGTACAGGTTCAGAAGTGACACCATTTGCCGTTATTACAGACCAAGACACTAATATTAAATATCCGCTTGCCGATTATGAGCTTCTTCCAAATATGGCGATTATCGATGCAGATATGATGATGAATCAGCCAAAAGGACTTACTTCAGCATCTGGTATTGACGCTTTGACTCATGCGTTGGAAGCATATGCTTCTATTATGGCTACCGATTATACAGATGGTCTTGCATTAAAGGCAATGAAAAATATCTTTGAGTATCTTCCATCTGCCTATGAGAATGGTGCAGCCGATGCAAAGGCACGTGAACAGATGGCAACAGCTTCTACAATGGCAGGTATGGCGTTTGCTAACGCATTCTTAGGTTTGTGTCACTCTATGGCACATAAGTTAGGTGCATTCCATCACCTTCCACATGGTGTTGCCAATGCAATTTTAATAACCGATATTATGCGTTACAATGCAGTAGAAGTGCCAACAAAGATGGGAACATTCCCACAGTATGAGTATCCGCACTGCAAGGCGCGCTATGTAGAGTGTGCAAATTTCTTAGGTATTCAAGGCAAAGATGATGATGAAAAGTTTGAGAATTTCATTCAGGCAATTGAAGAATTGAAGGCTAAAGTTGGTATTAAGAAAACAATCAAAGAATATGGTATTGATGAAAAGTATTTCTTAGATACATTGGATGATATGGTTGAAAAGGCATTTGATGACCAATGTACAGGAGCAAACCCTCGTTATCCATTGATGAGTGAGATTAAAGAGATATATCTTAAGGCATATTACGGTAAGTAATATTATTATGGAAAATAATATTATTATGGCAAATAATATTGTTACGGTAAGTAATATTTTATGTTAAATAGTATTGAAAATTAAAGTTATTTTGCAATGTGTGTCTGTGTGCTGCCAGATACACATTGTATCAAATTTTTTCTTTAAATAATAAGGCGGCACAGAAATGGGGATTCGTATGGCAAATGAAGTTTCAAAAAGCAATCTTAAATTAGTGCGTATTGAAGGAGATAAAGCATTAAAAGTATTCTCTCCTGAATACAGTAAAACAGATGTGTTATATGAAGCATTGAACACAGCAAGGGTAGAAGATACAGGACTTGCAATTCCAAAGTTGTTGAGTGTTTCTGTTGAAGAAGATGGAAGTTGGGTAATCGCGAGCGAATATATCAAAGGAAAGACTTTAGCAGAATTGCTTAAAGAGCATCCTGAAAATGCAGATGCCTATGCAGAGGCAATGGTGGAATATCAGATTGAATTTAACAAGCGCAGCAATCCGCTTCTTTTAAAGTTAAAGGATAAGTTGGCAAGACAGATTAAAGAGTTGGATATTCATGCAAATATTAAGTATGAGTTATCTGCAAGATTAGAGGAGCTTCCAAAGCATAATAAGCTGTGTCATGGTGATTATTGTCCAGACAATATTATTGTAAGTACGGATGAAAATAATAATATTACAGATATCACTGCTGTTGACTGGGTTCATGCAACACAGGGCAATGCTAGTGCAGATGTGGCAAATACATATCTTACAATCAAATTAAAAGATGAAGATTTTGCAGAAAAGTATATTGCAAAATTCTGTGAAAAGACGAATACAGAAAAACGCTATGTTGACAAGTGGATGCCAATTGTTGCAGCAGCAAGGTTGACAAGAAAAAATGAAGAAGAAAAAGAATTGTTAGAGTCTATGATTGATATTTGTGATTTTCAATAAGTAATAGGTAAGTAGCAGGTAGATTAAAAATATAAAGTTTTCCGAGGCTGTTGTAAAATAGAAGTTTTATATTATATATAGTGGTTATAATAGTGAGATAGAACTATATATAGTGATTGAAATTCTTTTTGCAACAGTCTCTTTTTTGTATGGTTAACGGTTATTGAGTACTTTTATTGTTTTACTTCTCTATCTAAATTATGAATATCTGCTTGACTAAAAGTAAAATTTTATGTAAAATTTTACTAAAAGTATTTAATATATGTAACAATTTTTTTGTAATTATGTTACATATATAAAATATGTTAAAGCTAAATTATAAATATAAAAGGAGGTATTATATTTATGAGAAAAAAATTATACTTTAATCGAAAAAATGTTTCAAAGTTAAGTGCGCTTGTGCTTGCAGGGATGTTTACTGTTTCAGCAATGTTTGTTCAAAATCCTGTAAGCGGCTATGCAGAAAGCAAAGCAGCAGGTGATGCACAAAATGTTGTAACAGAGATTCCAGGTACAGTATCAACAGAAAGCGCTTATAATAATTCATTTCTTTCTGTTACAGGATTTGCTTCAGGAAATGTTCATGATCGAAGCGAGTATGTTGGAACGGAATACTACAGAGTTATTAATGATGAAAAGGAATTTCTTGATGCAATTCGCGATGCACAGAGTAACAAAGTCAAAGTTATGGAAATTACAAAGGATATGGACTTAGGATATAAGTATCTTACAGAATTATTGACAAGCAGTGAGCTTAGAAAGTATAACTTTGTCAGGGAATATAAAAAACCATCGAATGAGTTGGCTAATGTCAATGGCGGATTTACAAATCCACTTATGGAGAAAAGCGGCGTAACAACGATTACCGTAGGCAATATTGATGGACTTACCATTTTTTCACCAAATGGAAGCAGTATTAAACATACAGAGCTTAAAATTACAGGCAATGATATTGTTATAAGAAACCTTCATTTTAAAGAGATGTGGCAGTGGGATGATGCTGGCGCACAAAAAGAAGTTGGCTGGTCAAATTTAAAGATTAATGGTGGTAAAAATGTATGGGTTGACCATTGTACATTTGAAGTTGCTTCCGATGGAAATATTGACTTAGAAAATGGTGCGACAGGAATTACGATTTCATGGTGTAAGATTGGTGATGAAGCCCTTGAAAATCCATCGAAAGATGGTTCTATTTATCAATCTATCATGTTTATGGAGAACCGTTATCAGAAAGGTGAGCTGAATGCAAAGACGAGCTTATATCATCAGATGAGAACAGGCGGTGCAACACCTGAGCAGATTATGGCATATTCAGCATACCACAAAAAATGTCATTTGAGTGGTTCGGGTGATAAGGATTTCGTGAATTATGTATATTCAGATGGCAGAGTTGTAGAGGATGCAAACAGCAATATTAAGCTTACTCTTGCATATAATCACTATGTAAATGTTGGACAGCGTGTGCCAATGATTCGACAGGGCGTAGGAAACCTTATTAACTGTTATATTGATGATTCAACACATCAGACAGCGGAAGCGGCAAGCCCAATATTTAAACAAATTGGACCATATAAATTATCACGCTGCCTAAATTCAAGAAATGGTGCATGTATTGCAGCAGACACATGTGTATTTAATGGTATTGAAGAACCAATTGTAGGCGCTGAGGTTCAAGGTGATGATACAGGCAATATGACTGCAGTGTGGGCAACGATGTTTAAGAATGCGTACAATCATACATTGATTGTTAATTCAACAGTGACCAATTCAAAAGGTACATATACAGGAAGCAGCTGGGATAATAATGGTGATAATTTATTTACAACAGGCTTTAAATATAGAGATAAGTCAACGGTTGGCAAGTGGGCTTGGGCATCACATATTGTAAATGAAGATTCATATGAAAAGAGAGATTATACGGCTGAAGAAGCAAAACCAATGGAATTTACATATGATACAGATGGAACACTTCCATTTGAATATCAAGTACTTCCACTTGAGGATGTGAAGGAAGTTGTAACTGGAAATTCTGGTGCAGGTGTTATAGAAATGACAAACACAGAGTGGCTTCAAACAGACTATGTTGCAGATTCTGTCAAGAAGGGTGATATAGATGGTGATGGTGATAGAGACGCAACGGATGCTGTGCTTTTAAAAAAATATTTAGCTGGTATAAGAGACTTCGATATAACAATTTATGAAAAAGCATGTGATGTAAATGGTGATGATAGTACTGATATTAGTGATGCTGTTGTTCTTTTAAAGCATTTAGCTGGAATGATTGATATTGATGTTCTTTATGGTCAGAAGTAGATTTAACAATCAATAAAAATACTTGTATTTTAGGCATAAAAGATGCTCCCTTTTAAGTATTAAGTGATTTTTAGTATTTCACTTATTTACTTAGAAGGGAGCATATTAGTGTGAAAAATAATGCTGATGCGCTTATTATTTCACAAACAAACAAGTTTGTTACCTATTTGTGCCAAAGCGCCACAAATAGGGCTTGATGCGACAATAGAAATAGCCTTCGCGGCTGCTTTAGCAGTTTTCCCTATTGCGCAATTCCTACGCTACGCTTTGGAATGGAGGATTTTTATGAAAACTCTTTTGATTATGCAAAGTCAGTATGCAGTTTTGTTTGTGCAAATGGCATATAGGGTCATTTATATATTAGGTTGATACAGTCTGTTCCAACTTTTTTAAAATAATATCTTTGGTGAGTGAATTAAGCGAACTAGCATATAATTTTAAGTTATCAATCCCTTTTGTATCATTTATTTTGATATAATAATTTGCAAGCATTAAGTAAGCAGAACTTATATCGGTTCCTGATTTTACGATAAATTCCAGATAAGGAACCGCTTTTTCTATCATTCCATTTTTATCAAAAGCATTGGCAAGTTTTACAGCAGCTTTGCACATAGCAATAAAATTATCATCATATTCGGACATAATGGTGAGATTGGCGGCGCCATATTCCATTTTGATATCAGTATTGCTGCAATTGTTTAAGTTAAACATTTTTTTATCATAAAAACTTGCAAATAAATAATAAGCTTCTTTAATTTCTGGAATCGTAAAGATAGCAGTAGTAAAAGAATCGCTACTATTTTCTAAAGTATTATCAGAAAGATTTCTATCAGGCAATAAGTCATTTGGTATCACAATATAATTCAAATTAGAAATATCTTTTTTGCGTACTTCATTGGCTTTTCGTTCGCGTTCCCAAAATTGATTTATTTTTTCATCATTTTTTTTGGAATTTTTCTTTAAAAGTATTTGCAACACAACGATGAATAGTATAAAATAAGGCAGTATTAGTTGCATAAATGAAATCACCTCCATATAGAAAGGGTTATTATGATTGATTTTAATAATAAAAAAAATAAAAAGATAATGTCCTCTGTGTTAATTATTCTCCTTATAGCGGCAATGGTACTTCCAGTAATCGCTTCAGCAATATTATCTTTTAATTAAGTTAATAATAAACTATTTAGAGAAAAAGAACAAGAGTAGAAAAAATTGAAAATTAAAATTTTGTTTTTTGTACAATAAAGTAGAATAAAAATAAGGAAAAATATGAAAGTAGGGAAAATATCAAATACAATTTTAAAAAGAACCGTTTTAAAAACGATTAGTGGTTTGTACAATTCTTATGTTCCAGAAAAAAATAAAGTTGGATTAAATGCAAACAAGATTCATGTAAATGAACAATGTTCAGTGTTAATGGCAACTGATTGTGGGATAGAGCCAGTATATACCGTTGTAAATAATATATGTGCAAGAGGTGGCAGACCGATTTGTATACAGTGCAGTATTGTTCTTCCCCAAAATTTTCGGGAAATACGATTGCGAGAGATAATGCAAGAACTCTCAAAGGATTGTCATAGTCTTGGACTTGCCATAGCAGGAGGACATACACAAGTCAGTGATGCAGTTTTAAAACCCATTATTTCCGTGACAGGTATTGGAATTATAGAAGATGACAAGGAAATGATACAAAGTAATAAGGCTCTTGTTCATGAAGATATCGTTCTTACAAAATGGATAGGCATCGGAGGCATACGAAATATTATTAAACAGAACAAAGAGCAGATTTTGTCAAGATACAGCACTGATTTTATTGATAAAGCGATGGGAAATAAAGAAGATATGTCTGTTTTGCCTGAGGCTAAAATTGCTAAAAAAGCAGGTGTACATTGTATGCATGATGTATCACAAGGCGGCATTTTTGCAGCGTTATGGGATATGGCGGAAGCGTCGGGTGTTGGTATTGATATATACCTTAGAAAGATTCCAGTGAAACAGGAAATTATTGAAATTTGTGAAATGTATGATATCAATCCATATCAATTGCAGTCTTCGGGGTGTTTATTAATGACATTTGCAGATGGATATGGTATAGTAGACATATTGACAAATGTAGGAATTGAGGCAAGCGTGATTGGCAAAACAATATTTGGAAATGATAAGATTATTCACAATCTGGATGAAGTTCGCTATTTAGATTTGCCAAAACAAGATAGTTTGTATGCTGATTGGAAAGGAAATGTTGATGATGAGAGAAAAAATATTAAGTTTACTTGAGAAAAACAGCAGAATTGATATTAAAGATGTAGCAGTTATGCTTGGTGTTAGTGAAGTAGAAGTAGCAAATGAAATTGCTGCTATGGAAAAAGAAAATATTATTTGTGGCTACAATACAATCATAGATTGGTCAAAGACAGGCGATGAAAAAGTGATTGCGCTGATAGAGGTAAAAGTTACGCCGCAAAGAGGTTTAGGATTTGATAAAATTGCAGAGCGACTGTATCAATATAATGAGGTTACATCAGTATATCTGATGTCTGGAGGTTTTGATTTTACTGTGATTGTAGAGGATAAGACCATGAAGGCAGTAGCACAGTTTGTTGCTGATAAACTCTCACCATTAGAGACTGTTCTTAGTACATCAACGCATTTTGTTCTTAAAAAATATAAGGATTATGGAACCGTTTTAGGCTCTACACATAAGGACGAAAGGATATTAATAACACCATGAGAAATGTATTGTCTAAAAAAATAGTGGATATTGAACCATCAGGAATTAGAAAGTTTTTTGATGTGGTCAGTGAAATGCCAGGAGCCATATCGCTTGGCGTAGGCGAACCCGATTTTGATACGCCTTATGTTGTTAGGGAAGAAGGCATATATGCGTTAGAACAAGGAAAAACATACTATACAGCAAATGCTGGTTTAAAAGAGTTAAGACAAGAGATTAGTCTATATTTAAATCGAAAATACAATTTGGATTATGACCCTGATAAAGAGATTGTTGTTACTGTTGGCGGCAGTGAAGGAATTGATTTGGCACTGCGAAGCATGATAAATCCAGGTGATGAGGTTTTAATTCCACAGCCTTGTTTTGTGTCTTATGCACCATGTGCAATTATGGCGGATGCCACGCCTGTATATATCAATCTTAAGGCAGAAAATGAATTTAAATTGACAAAAGAAGAATTGATTGCAAGTATTACAGACAAGACAAAGATATTGATACTAGCTTATCCAAGCAATCCAACAGGCGCTATTATGACAAAAGAGGAATTGGAAGAATTAGTGCCAATTATAATAGAACATGATTTATATGTTATTTCCGATGAGATTTACTCAGAATTGACCTATGACAATAAACACTGCTCAATCGCTTCTTTGCCAGGTATGAAAGAACGAACCATCATGATTAATGGCTTTTCTAAATCCTTTGCTATGACAGGCTGGCGGCTTGGATATGCCTGCGGACCAAAAAATATTATAGAGCAAATATTAAAATTACATCAGTTTGCTATTATGTGTGCGCCTACAAATAGCCAGTTTGCGGCAATTGAGGCATTGAAACACTGTGATGATGATGTCGATAAAATGGTGGAGGCTTATAATCAGAGAAGGCGTTTTTTGATTCACGCATTAAAAGAGATGGGAATTGAATGTTTTGAACCATATGGAGCATTTTACATATTTCCATCTATTAAAAAATTTGGTATGTCTTCAGAGGAATTTGCAAATCGCTTGCTGCAAGAACAGAAACTTGCAGTAATTCCGGGTACTGCATTTGGTGCGTGCGGAGAAGGATTTGTTCGAGTATCATACGCATATTCTATTGAAAATCTTAAAGTAGGACTGGACAGAATTAAAAAATTTATTGAGAGTATTTAAGGGGGAAATAAATGTCAATTAATGTAGAATATATTAATCCATTTTTAGTGGCAGCGGCTAGTATTATAAAAGATATTTGTCAAGTTGATATAGCTGTGGGGAAACCTTATATCAAACAGGCAGAATTTTCAAGCGACTCTGTTGTTATTATGATAGGTGTCACTGGTGAAATGCGCGGTCAAGTTATGCTTGCTCTAAGTTATGAAAAATCATTAGAAATTGCATCTAAAATGATGACAGGATTTAACGTAACAGAGCTTGACACTATGTCTTTAAGCGCCATTAGCGAACTTGGCAATATGATTATGGGCAACGCTGCAACAATACTCTCAACCAAAGGAATTGGCATTGACATTACACCTCCTGCTGTTTGCAGGGGAAATATGACCGTTTCACATGCACATACCCAAAATATATGTATTCCGTTAAGCGGCGGTGATATTACAATAGAAATTGACGTAGCAGTAAAGGATGCAAAGTAAATGTTAAATATTGTTTTATTAGAGCCAGAAATGCCTGCAAATACAGGAAATATTGGACGAACTTGTGTTGCGACAGGCACGAAACTGCATTTGATTCGGCCATTGGGGTTTTGTTTAAATGAAAAGATGATTAAAAGAGCGGGGCTTGATTATTGGGAACAGTTGGATGTGACAATTTATGATGATTATCAAGATTTTTTAACAAAAAATCCAGATGCCAAAATATATATGGCAACAACAAAGGCTCATAAAGTTTATACAGAGGTCGAGTTTGAGTCCAATTCTTATATTATGTTTGGCAAAGAAAGTGCAGGTATTCCAGAATCCATATTAGTAGATAATGAAGATACCTGCATACGTATACCAATGATTGGGCAGATAAGGTCGCTTAATCTTTCCAACTCCGTAGCGATTGTTTTGTATGAAGCGTTAAGACAACATCAGTTTGAATCTATGAATTTGTGCGGTCAGCTTCACTATTTAAAATGGAAATCTTAACAATGGGCAAAGTGAATATAAATTCTGTACCCACGCCTTCAGTGCTTATAACGTCAATATTTTCGTTATGTGCCTGGAGGATTTCTTTTACAATAGAAAGACCTAATCCAGAACCTTTCTTGTCACGTCCTCTTGAAGAATCAGATTTGTAAAAGCGGTCCCATATTTTAGATAATTTTTCTTTTGGTATGCCACAGCCGACATCACGAATAGAAATATGTACCTTTTCGCCTTTTTCAGTGATTGTAATATAAATATCAGAGTTGTCGTTACTAAATTTAATAGCATTGTCAATAAGATTGTATATGACTTGTCCAATCTTTAATTTATCACCATGTACAAGCTGTTTTTCATTTGCATATGTCAATTGAAAATGTATTTTACGCTTCTTACAGTTTCCTTCAAAGGTTTCAATGGTATGTTTGACAAGTGCATTGATATCAAATGTGTTTGATTCAAGACATACAGTTTTTGGGTCAAGTTCATTTAACGTTAGAATATTGCTTGTAAGCTTTGTTAATCGGTCTGTCTCAAAAAGTACAATATCAATATATTTGCTTTGCATCTCAGGCGGTATGGTTCCATCGGATATCGCTTCAAGGTACCCTTTAATTGACGTGAGCGGAGAGCGAAAGTCATGAGATATATTGGAGAGGAAGCGTTGTTGAAACTGGTCCATCTCCGCAAGTTTAGAAGCCATATAATCGAGAGAGGCAGCAATCTGCCCTAATTCGTCTTTGTGCTTTATTCCTGTACGGTACGCAAGATTTCCTTTTCCATATTCTGTAATAGCAGCAAGAATATTTTTTGCAGGTTTATGTACATTAATAATATAAATGATAATAAAGGATAAATTGAGCAAAATAATTGTAAGCCATGTCATATAATTAGTATTAAATGTCGTATTTACACGTTCTGCAATAATGGACTCTGGAAGATGTACAACAACATATCCTTTCATTACAAAGGCGTTTGTAATAGGCGCAAATGCAGAAAGATAAATCTCGTTGAATTTACCATAAAAATCACCTTTTATACAGTGTTCATTCCCTAAAGAATCCAGATTAAAATCATTAATAGTATATAAAATGCCATTTTCATTAATTTCTTCATTTGTGCTGGTATATTTTGAATCAAGTGTGACTTCACCAAATGTATTGATAAACATAATGCGGGAGCCTGACAATTTAGAGATGGTTTTTAGCTCCAGTTCAATTAAACGTAGTTTTTCATTGCTAAAATAATTGGGCGCATATTCAGTGGCGATAGAGACTGCTTGACGATACATATCATCTGCTAAACTATCATATACACGTTTATATTCAATGCGATATATAATTTGTGAAACACAGGCAAAGCTTAAAATTGCAATAAAAAAATATATACATATATACTTAATCATAAGATTAAATTTCATAGTAATAAGATGCCTTTCTACATTATCCTTTGGTTATAAATTTATATCCAATACCCCAGACTGTATCAATTTTCCACTTAGAATGGTCTTTTATTTTTTCTCGTATACGTTTTATATGGACATCTACGGTTCGGGTATCACCAACATATTCATATCCCCATATGTTATCTAAAAGTTGTTCTCTTGTAAATACCTGATTTGGAGAATTTGCAAGAAAATAGAGTAATTCTAGTTCTTTAGGAGGCATATCAACCGTTTTGCCCATGTACGTTACGGAATAATTGGATAAATTAATAATCAGGTCTGGATATTCAACATATTGTAAAGGCTCCTCTAAATTTGATTCTGCTTGAGGGATGTTGTAGCGTCTTAACACAGCCTTTATTCGCGCGATAAGTTCTTTTGTCTCAAAAGGTTTGATAATATAATCATCTGCTCCCAATTCCAGCCCCAACACTTTATCAAACGTTTCACCTTTTGCTGATAACATAATAATTGGCGTATTATTATGTTTTCGCACTTCTCTGCAAACTTGATATCCATCAATGCCTGGAAGCATCAAATCTAACAATATAAGATTGGGTTTAAATAAATCCAATTTTTTCAGAGCATTTTCACCGTCCCATACAATTTTTGTCTCAAAACATTCCTTTGTAAGGTAAAGAGATATTAATTCTGCAATATTTTCATCATCATCTACTATTAAAATACGTTGTTTAAGTGCCATAATCTTGTAATCGTCCTTTCTGTTTTTGTATAATCAAAAATTGGTTGTTTGTTAGAAGGATTTTATTTAAATTCAACAATTGTTACACCAGAATCACCCTCACCAATTACACCAAGTCGAAATGCTTTCACATAAGGAATACCTTTTAAATAAGAAGATACAGCATTTCGTAAAGCTCCTGTGCCTTTTCCATGAACAATCCGTACAGCGCCTATTTTTGAGAGGTAGGCATCGTCAAGATATTTGTCAAGACGTGAAATGGCTTCATCTACAGTACAGCCTAACAGATTAATTTCAGAAGAGATAGAGGAAGATTTTGCCATTCGAATTTTGCCAGAACCACTTGATTTGGTAGAAATCTTTTCTTCTGGTGTCTTGTAATTATCTAAAATTTCAAGGTCACTGATAATAGCTTTTGTAGAAAGGCTGCCAACATTGACATTAACTTCACCTTTTTGGTTAGGTTTGCCAGCAATGGTACCAATAATATTCATACTTAAAATTCGTACATAAACGCCTTCTTTAAATTCCGAGATATTGGAAGCTTTACGGGATTTCGCAACAGGCTGTTTAATGGCAAGTTTTTCTTGACGTTTATTCATTTTATCACGGACAGCACTGCGCTGTTTTTCTAATTCTTTGACAGACATACCATGTTTGTTCATGGTTTTGATAGTTTCGTCTGCAAATTCTTTTGCTTCTCTTAATATATCAGCCGCTTGTTCATTTGCCTTTCGTATAATGTTGTCGGTACGCTCGTCAAGTTTTTTTGATTTTGCCTTTAATTCTGCTTTTAATTTTTTAATTTCTTCTTTGTAAGAGTCAATTTCTTTTTGTTCTTTTTCAATGGTTAGTCGGCTGTGTTCCAAATCGCTTAACAAATCCTCAAAATGGATATCTTCCGCTTTCATATGAGTGTTGGCATTATCGATAATATATTGAGGAAGTCCTAATTTTTTTGAGATGGCAAAGGCGTTGCTTTTTCCAGGTATGCCAATTAATAGACGATAAGTCGGCTTTAGGGAAGCAACGTCAAATTCACAGCTTGCATTGCAGACACCTTTCGTTGTCATAGCATATACTTTAATTTCGCTGTAATGTGTTGTTGCCATTGTAGTAATATTTCGCGTGTGCAAATCATCTAAAATGGATATGGCAAGAGCTGCGCCTTCGGTGGGGTCGGTTCCTGCTCCAATTTCATCAAAAAGAATAAGGCTGTTTTCATCGGCTTCATTTAATATTTTCACTGTATTGGTCATATGTGATGAAAAGGTACTTAAACTTTGCTCAATGCTTTGTTCATCTCCAATATCGGCATAGATATTATGGAAAACAGAAATATTTGAATTTTCCATTGCAGGAATATTTAATCCAGCTTGCGCCATCAAGGTCAATAGTCCGACCGTTTTAAGAGAGACTGTTTTACCGCCTGTATTGGGACCTGTGACAATAAGCAAGTTAAAATCCTTTCCCAAATAAATATCAATAGGGACTACTTCGTTTGGTGCAATCAATGGGTGGCGTCCCTGTTTAATATTAATGTAATGGCTGTCGTTTATAATTGGTCGCCCACAATGATAATGTTTGGACAATAAAGCTTTGGCAAAAATAAAATCCAATTTTACAATCGTGTTATAATTGGTGGAAAGTTCGTTAATATATTCGCCTGCTTTGGCGCTTAGTGCGGCAAGAATTGCCTCAATTTCTGCCTGTTCTTTCAATTCCAGTTCGCGGATATCATTATTTAGTTTGACAACGGTAGCAGGTTCAATAAATAAAGTAGAACCTGTAGCCGATTGGTCGTGTATCATTCCAGATATTTGAGATTTATATTCTGCTTTAACGGGAAGACAGTAACGACCTTGTCTTGATGTAATTACATAGTCTTGCAAATACATTCTAGTGCCAGGAGAATTTAAAATTCGATTGAGTTCTGTATGAATTTTATCGGCTGCCAATTTCATTTTGCGGCGTATATCTCTTAAATTTGGACTGGCATCATCACTGATTTCATCTTCTGAAAGAATACACATTTTTATTTGATTATTAAGCGGTGTAAGCGGTTCTAGAGAATCAAAATAATTCGTTAGGGAATCTTGTGTCTCCTCAAAATGATTTTTTGCAATGCCTGTTACAGTCAAAAGCGCGCTGATATGAAGAAGCTCAACAATTCCTAAAGAACTTCCAATTTCAAGGCGTTTTAAGCTATCGGTTACATCGGTTATGCCAGAAAATGGAATTGTACCTTTAGCATATACCCTTGACAGTGCATCGTTTGTTTGGGTAAGCGCCGTATTGATAGCAGCAATATCGGTCATTGGCATTAAGGAAAGCGCTTTATTTTTAGCAGCTTCACTGGTTGCAAAAGTTTCAAGTTTTTCAATTATTTTATTATATTCAAGAGTCTTTAATGACTTTAGATTCATAATTTCCTCATTTCTGTGCAATGCTGCACGGTTTTTTATTTCTTGTGGGCAAATGAGCCAAGCGCATAACTTATTGTACAGCATTTTAACAAAATGGTAAATGCAATATTTACAGCTAAGACATAAAATGTTCATATATATAGATTATAATAAATGAAAAATGTACAATTTAACCTCATCAAGGAAGTCCCCCACTTCAATGCTGCAAAGGCATAAGTGGGGGGGGACTTGCTTGTTTCAGTGGGGATATAGTTTTCCTCAAAAAATGGTGTTGTATGCAAAGTTAGAATCGTTAATATTAAAAAAATCATAAAAGTTTTTTGTAGATAAATCAATATAGAAATAAGGATTAATATGGAAGAAAAGCAAGTGATTAATGAAAATGAAGACTTCCCTCTGTATACTGAAAAAATAGTTGTAAATCCTAAGAAAAAATATAAGAAGTTAATTCATATTTTATGGGTTGCATTATGTGCAGTAATATTTGGGATTCTTGCAAGTTTTGTTATGGTTATCGTATTTCCTATGATTAACAAAAGATTTAATGAAGCGCCAAAAACATCCATTCATCTTGAACTAGACAAAGATGAGTATATAATGAGAGATGATGTTGAAGAAAGTGACCCTGATATTGGACAGGCAAAGCCACAAGGAGTTACAGAAGTAAAAAGTATTGAGGAAATTGTTGAAAATGCACTAAAATCTATGGTTATTATCGATTATGGAACACAATTGCCACAAAATGAAGAAAATAAAAATAATCAGAGTGTAGGTTTGATTGTGGGAGATGTCAATGATGATATCATTATTTTGACAAGTAATCATGTTACGTCAAGGGGTACATGCAATGTTCTTATAGGAGAGTCCGTAAGTTTACCTGCCAATATTTTAGGAAGTGACAACGATAGTGGATTATCGATTATATCCATAAGTAAAAGGAATATTTCAGATAGTGACAAGATAGATTATAATGTGGCGGTGTTGGGTAATTCGTATATGTTGCAAGAAAATGATAAAGTAGTGGCTGTTGGAAAACTTGAAGGCAATATTATTGGTGCCAATGTTGGAAAAATTGTGTCATTAGATACAGAAAGCGTTGTCGATAATGTGTATGATATATTAAATACAGATATTCATATGGATTTGCAGGATTATTGTTTTTTGTATAATAATATTGGGAGTGTTGTAGGAATTAGTAAAAGTAGTCCAGTACAAGACCATTTATCTGTTATGGGAGTATCTAATTTAAAGGTATTGATTGAGCGTCTTACGGAAAACAAACCTGTTAATTATTTAGGTATAAAAATGTCTAATGTAACGCCTTCTATATCTGAAAAATATAATTTGCCTATGGGTATATATATAACAAGTGTTGTTATTGATTCGCCAGCATACAATGCAGGTTTGCAGGCAGGAGATGTGATAGTAGAACTAAATCATACTCCTGTTTTGGCAATTCAGTCATTTAATGAGCAATTGTATCAATATGATTCTGGTCAAAATATCAATGTTACAGTAAAAAGGGCTGGACGAGACAATTATAGAGAATTGCTGTATGTTATAAATCCATCTGTTCAAAATTAAAAGAAACAGTGATTGAACCTTATCAAGGAAGTTTTTAGCTTTAATTTTATCAATTTAATGTGGGGATATATCAAAAGCAATTGTATATAGAACTTGTTTTGTTGTATAATGTAATGAAGTATAATAAATATTGTATGTTTAAATAAAATTATTTAAGCAAGCGGCAAAACGAATTGCAGTATTTGTTTGATAAATAGATAATTATAGTTTTGAAAGGATAGAAAATGAGATATATTGAGAGTTTAAAAGAAGGAGAACGAATATCTGAAGTATATATATGCAGGTCAAAGTCCATTCTTATGACAAAAGCGGGAAAAGAATATGCAAGTATTATTCTTGCTGATAAGACTGGTCAGTTGGATGGAAAAATATGGGACTTAAATTCTGGCGGAATTGATGATTTTGAAGCATTGGACTATGTTCATGCCACAGGTTTAATTACGCTTTACAATGGTTCATTTCAATTTAAAATAGAACGAATACGTGTTGCACAAGAGTCTGAATATGTTGCTTCTGATTACATACCATGTTCAAGATTTGATATAGAAGAAATGTATGCACAGTTCTTATCATTTTCTGAAATAATAGAAAATAAATATATTAAAAGCTTATTGAATTCATTTTTTGTTGAAGATAAAGAATTTATACAAAAATTTAAATCCATGTCTGCTGGTAAATCTGTTCATCATGGTTTTTATGGTGGGTTGTTGGAACATAGTTTGAGCGTTACAAAATTATGCAGCAGTTTTGCGCGTAATTATCCATTTTTAAATAGAGATTTATTAATTTCTTGTGCAATGCTGCATGACTGTGGAAAAGTTCGAGAATTATCATCATTTCCTAAAAATGATTATACGGATGAAGGAAATTTTTTGGGACATATTGTGATAGGATATGAAATGATAGTTGATAAAATAAAGACTATACCTGATTTTCCAGAACTATTAAAATCTGAAATTGGTCATTGTATCTTAGCACATCATCGAATGTTAGAGTATGGTTCACCCAAAAAACCTGCCATAGCAGAAGCATTAGCGTTAGCATATGCCGATGATTGTGATGCAAAGATGGAGATATTTAGAGAGGCTTGTGAGGAAAAAAATACAAATGATTGGTTAGGTTATAATAAATGGATTGATTCTAATATAAAGAAAACAATCGTTTAAACTTATCAAGTAAATCTCCCTCGTTTCAATATCGTATAGATATAAGCAAGGGAGATAGGAATTTGTTTGTTTTAGTGGGAATATGTGTTTTTGAATAACAATAATGAAAACTCTAGTCTTAGATAAAGAAGCAGTAAGTTGAAGGAGTATGTAATGAAAGATGATATTGTTACATTGACAATAGATGATATTGGAACAAATGGGGAGGGAATCGGCAAGGTCAATGGATATACTTTATTTGTAAAGGATGCTGTTGTTGGCGATATTGTTAAAGCAAAAATTATAAAAGAGAAAAAAAATTATGGGTATGGCAAACTTCTTGATATTATTGAGAAATCAAAAAAGCGAGTTGTTCCAGAATGCACTGTTGCAAAGCAGTGTGGGGGCTGTCAAATTCAGCAAATGGATTATCAGTCACAACTTCAATATAAACAAAATCTTGTTAAAGAAAACCTTGAAAAAATTGGCGGTTTAAAAGATATAGAAGTCTTGCCAGTTATTGGAATGGATACACCATATCATTATAGAAATAAGGCGCAATATCCTGTAGGCATAGACAGAGAAGGAAAGGTTGTCATAGGGTTTTATGCAGGAAGAACACATTGTATTATTGACAATACAGATTGTAAAATTGGTTCTCCTATAAATCAAACCATTCTTGAGACCATTCGTAAATATATAACAGAGCAAAGAATAAGCATATATGACGAAGAAAGCCATCAAGGTATTCTTCGTCATATTCTTATAAGAAATGGATACCATACTGGTGAAATTATGGTGTGTCTTGTTATCAATGGCACAAAGCTGCCTAATTTTGAAAAACTTATACAAGACCTTATAGGCATTTCTGGAATGAAATCTATTATGTTAAACATCAATAGAGATAAGACCAACGTCATACTTGGAAAAGAATGTAAAACATTATGGGGACAAGACCATATTACAGACAGCATATGTGATATAACCTATGAAATATCACCATTATCTTTTTTTCAGGTTAATCCTGTACAAACTGAAAAATTATATAAAAAAGTGCTAGAGTTTGCCCAATTAAGCGGAGAAGAAATCGTTTGGGATTTATACTGTGGAATTGGAACCATATCATTGCTTATGGCAACAAATGCAAAAAAAGTATATGGAGTAGAAGTCGTACCTGAAGCTATTGAAAATGCCAGAAACAATACGAGGAGAAACAATTTTCATAATGTACAATTTTTTGTCGGAAAAGCAGAGGTTGTTGTTCCTCAATTTTATGAAGAAGTTAGCACAAAAGGGATGGGTGACCATCAAAATAAAGAGGCAATACAAAGTTTAAATCCCGATGTGGTGGTCGTTGACCCGCCAAGAAAGGGGTGTGATGAAATTTTATTAGATGTGATTATCAAGATGTCACCAAAAAGAATTGTGTATGTAAGTTGTGATTCTGCAACTCTTGCAAGGGATTTGAAGTATTTGGTAAGCAGGGGGTATGAGGTGAAGAAAGTGCAGCCAGTAGACCAGTTTTGTCATACGGTGCATGTGGAGACTATTGTGTTGATACAAAAGAAAACCTCGTAGAAATCCTTTATTTTAGGCACTTTGCGAAGCATTTCATGTTCACTTCGGAGGGTGAAAAAATCCGAAATAAGCACCTTAAAAACTACTTTGACGTTTCGGTGGTAGTTGATATCGGGTGTGGGAACACAAACGGAAAATAAAGGTTTTCCGCAATCAACGTGTCTATGTAGTGTCCACCTTGCTGATAAAAAGCGGGCAACAGGCTCTTGGAAACTGAATGGGATAGGCGTATCATTAGAGATAGTGGTACGCTTATTTAAATAGAAATACTTGAAAGGGTGTGATAAAATAGATAGAGAAATATGTCCAGAGGTGATTGAAATGTATAACTTAACAAAATGTGCATTGTGTGGAAATGAAACAGAGTTGGAATTGAGCCATACTGTACCCAAGATGGCAGTGAGAACATTAAAGAAAACAGCAATAGGTAATATTAGAAGTACAGAGAATCCTAACAAAACAATACAGGATAGCGAAAAATTGTATATGTTATGTGGGAACTGTGAAGATTTATTTAGTGAGAAAGAAACGTGGTTTGCTAATAAAGTATTTCATCCTTATTTAAAAAAGGAAAAAGCGATTTTTGAATATGATAAAAATCTGGCTTATTTTATAACCTCTGTAAATTGGAGAAGTCTTTATTTAGATATTTTAGATTTTGTTGAACATTCAGTGGTTGGGATAGATGCATTGGAATGTTTGATTAAATCTGAAAAAATAATGAGTGATTTTTTACAAGGAAAACGCAGTGATTTAGGGAAAATAGAAAATCACATTTTTTTCTTTGACGATATACAAGAATTGTCTACTGGAGCAAAAGATTTTGTAGATTTGAAACCACATGAGACTTTTCATAGAGGAATAGGTAGTTATACTTTTTGTTATGAGAGTGAAAAGACCTATGGAACTCTAACTAATATGTTAGGGATAATACTTGTTACGCTTTATCATAGAGGGCAGAATGAAGTATGGAATAATACAGAAATTGTGAATGGTGTAGGACGTATTGAAGCGAAAAATCAGCAGATACAAAGCGTTTTTGGGAATGAATTAATACATATCATGGAAACAGCAAAGAAAGCTGCTGAAACTATGAGTGTAGCGCAGCAAAGGAAAGCAGAGGATAGAATAAAATCTGCTGGAGAGGATGTAAAAAAGTATTCTATTTTTCAAGATTGGATAAATGATATGAATTTAAAGGACAAAATCTCAGATAAGTAATGGAAGTTCTGGGCTAAATTCATAAAAGGTATTTTAAAATATTTTTAAGCTATAATAACTATAAATCTATAGATTATAATCAGTCAAAAATTCCGATACGATATTTAGAACAGTAAAATTATTGCTAATATAGAAATTTATAATATTATAGAATTGAAAAACCAACTCATACAACAAGGCAGATATACGGACTGCGTTGACGAATTGATATTTAAGGTCGTAAATGCACCAGTAAAGAGAATGAAAATTGAATATGTCTAAGGCACATCACAGAGCCGCTTATTCTTATTGATTTTTAAGAGTAAGCGGCTTTTTTGCGTTCTGTCGTTCTCTG
>CAJUBU010000002.1:161378-249154 GCA_910585095.1 uncultured Lachnospira sp. | reverse complement strand
GCTGACTTTATGCTCGTGCAAGCACGGCACTTGGCTCATTGCTCGCGGGAATAAAATCCAAACAATGAACCTTAAAACAATGAAGCAATAATAAATTCCTAAATGTTAAATGAACTATTAAACACACCATTTTCAATCAAAATCCTACACTTCAAACATCAAATCACCATAGGATGGGAATGGCCAGAATTTTTTATCAACCATCATTTCAAGTTTATCAGCAGGTGTTCGTAATTGTGTCATTGCAGTTTTTACAGTATCTCTATAAAATTTAGCCTGTTCGCCTGCATCTGTGATATGTCCAGCTTTTTCAGTCACATCAATAAGAGTTGCAAGTGCAGATTTCATATCCTTTAATAATGCAGAAACATCGTTTAACAATTCTTTTTGTGCGCTAGCGTCAGCGCCAGCGTTTGAAACTGCCAGTACAGAATTAGCAAGTTCTGTTGAATAAGAGATAACGGCTGGTATAATTTGTTTGCCGGCAACATCTATCATTGTTCGAGCTTCAATATTAATTGCTTTTGAGTAACCCTCATATTGAATTTCAACACGAGATTCTAATTCGGCTTTTGTAAATACGCCGAAACTTTCAAATAATTTTACTGCTTTGTCGGTGATAAGAGCAGGAATGGCATCAACCATAGATGTAATATTAGGGAGACCACGTCTTTCGGCTTCTTCTATCCAATCATCAGAATATCCATTGCCGTTAAAAACAATCCTATGATGATTTGTAAACAATTTTTTAATCATATCATGGCAAGCTATATCGAAATTATCGGCTTTTTCAAGTTCATCGGCAATTTCTCTAAAACTTTCGGCAACAATGGTGTTGAGTACAACATTGGCAGGAGCGATGGAATCAGAAGAACCCACCATACGGAACTCAAATTTGTTGCCTGTAAATGCAAATGGAGATGTTCTGTTTCTATCTGTTGCATCTTTGTTGAAATCTGGAAGTGCAGAAGCACCTGTTTTTAATTTTCCTTTTTGGATTGAGCTGGTAGCATCACCTTTGTCAATAAGCTGTTCAATAACGTCCTCAAGCTGTTCTCCTACAAACATAGAGATAATTGCAGGAGGTGCCTCGTTTGCGCCAAGTCTGTGGTCATTGCCGACATCTGATGCGGATTCACGCAGCAAGTCTGCATGGGTGTCAACAGCTTTCATAACAGCGCCAAGTACAAGAAGGAATTGAATATTCTCATGAGGCGTTTTTCCAGGTTCTAAAAGATTAATGCCGTCATCTGAAGTGAGTGACCAGTTATTATGCTTACCAGAACCATTTACGCCATCAAATGGCTTTTCGTGAAGAAGACAAACAAGATTATGTCTGTAGGCAACTTTCTTTAATAATTCCATCATAAGTTGGTTATTGTCTGTAGCGGTATTGCACTGTGCATATATTGGAGCTAATTCATGCTGTGCAGGCGCAACTTCGTTATGTTGAGTCTTAGCTGTAACTCCTAATTTCCATAATTCTTTGTTAACATCTTTCATAAAAGAGCCAATTCTGTCACGAATAGCACCAAAATAGTGGTCTTCAAGCTCTTGACCTTTAGGTGGCATAGCGCCAAATAAGGTACGACCAGAAAATATCAAGTCTTTTCTTTGAAGGTATTTTGCTCGGTCAACAATAAAATACTCTTGTTCTGCCCCCACAGATGGTGTAACTTTTTTGGATGTTTTATTTCCAAATAAGCGAAGTATTCTAAGGGACTGTTCATTGATAGCGTCCATTGAACGAAGAAGAGGGGTCTTTTGGTCAAGTGCCTCACCTGTGTAAGAACAGAACGCTGTAGGAATACAAAGTGTTGCACCAGTGGCATCTTCTCGTATAAAAGCAGGAGATGTACAATCCCATGCTGTATATCCACGTGCTTCAAATGTAGCTCGAAGCCCGCCTGATGGGAAAGAAGAAGCATCAGGTTCGCCTTTAATCAATTCCTTTCCTGAAAATTCCATAAGAATTTTTCCATCTTCTTTAGGCGTAGAAATAAAGGAATCATGTTTTTCAGCAGTTGTACCAGTCAATGGCTGAAACCAATGTGTGTAATGTGTAGCACCTTTCTCAATAGCCCAATCCTTCATAGCATTGGCAATAACATCAGCATCGGCAAGTACAAGCTCTTTTTCGCCAGATATGGCAAGTTTTAGATTTTTATAGACATTCTTTGGCAGACGCGCTCTCATAACAGCATCATTAAATACATTTTGACCAAAAATGTCAGCAACGTTGAAAATTTCACTCATATTTTTCCATCCCTTTCTATTATTTATGTAGAAAATATTTTAATAGTACAATCAAAAAAGGCATTCCATTATCCTAAAACAAATTAAAATAATTGGAACGCCTTTGTTCTACTATTAAATTACGACGTTAGTCGCTTTTAATTAAAATAACTCAAAACAACTTATAATGCAAGTGTTTTTTTGTATTAAATTAAATAATTAAGTTTATTTTAGTAAAAATATAGTAAGAACAAATAAAATTTATGCAAATTTGTTTGTTTTAAACTTAATCCGATATAGTAGTTTCCCCAACGTATACTCCTTGAACAACAAGTCGTGTATTACCACCATCTGCACATGTTACAAGAGATACAATCTGTTCTGCCTCACTTACATCATAAGGTGTTGAGTAGATAGATAACTCTTTTTGTGTCTGTGCATAATTTCTCATACTAGATTGTGAAGAAAAATTATAACTAAAAGTAGCGCTGATAGGCTCATTGTAGTTGACACTGAATATACGGTATTCTTTTAATTTATCTTCTGTGTATATAAAAAATTTATCATTGTTCTCAGAAGAATAAAAATCTGAACTACTGTAACTATGCAATTTAGAGAACATTTCATTGCTGTAAAGCGTATGTCCATAAATAATTAAGTGCATAGCAGACATCCCACCTGTTATATTGCAGTCTAAAAATGGACAGCCATTAGAATTTGTTACACCATTAATCGTTGTAGACAGATATTCTTCATTGTCATGGCTTTGAACAAATGGAAGTCTTAAATCAATACTTGGAACATAAATGTAACCTAACGCATCGGGATTAATTGCCAGAAGAGCATTATGGTCGTATTTGAAGGGAACAACAATGTCCTCACCGTTAATATTGCCTTCAAAGTCACTGTTGTTATCTGCTACATTATTTTCGATACTTTTATAAATATCATTTCCTTGCTTATATTCTAATAATATACCTAAAAGCTTATATGCAGAAAAGCAAAATATAGCAATAGAAATAACAAGTATAGTACGTCTTATAATGTTGCTTACACGTTTATTATGCTCTTTTTTCTCAAATACTTCATCAGCATCTTCTTGGGTATCCTCAGGCTTTTCATAAAAGTCTATATTTTCTTCATTTAGTATTTCATCTTCAATAAAAAATCCATCATCTATGGGATTTTCAAGGTCTTCAAAATTATCGTCTGGTTCATCAAAATCCTCTAGTAAGTGTACATTGATAATTTCTTCTTCGTTAGGATTTTCTATATCTTTACCCATGAAATTGTGTACTCCCTATTTAATCTGTTTTAAGCTTTATCTGCTGAACCAAAAAGGGTGATTTTTTCACGCACAGTATTTTTGATTGCTTCAGCGCCTGGTGCAAGGAGCTTTCTAGGGTCAAATCCTTTTCCTTCAAGGTCCTTGCCAGCTTCAATATATTTTCTTGTAGCAGCAGCAAATGAAAGTTGACATTCTGTATTTACATTAATCTTTGCCACGCCTAAAGAAATAGCCTTTTTAATCATATCTTCTGGAATACCAGTACCACCATGTAAAACTAATGGCATCATTCCAACTTTTTCTTTGACTGCCTCCAGTGTTTCAAAGCTAAGTCCTGCCCAATTTTCAGGATATTTGCCATGAATATTGCCAATACCTGCAGCAAGCATGTCTACACCAAGGTCAGCAATTGCTTTGCACTCGTCTGGGTCAGCACATTCGCCTTGACCGATAACCCCATCTTCTTCACCGCCTATAGAACCAACTTCAGCTTCAAGAGACATTCCCTTTTCTCTGGTAACTTTAACAAGTTCCTTTGTCTTTTCAACATTTTCAGCGATTGGATAGTGTGAACCGTCAAACATAATTGAAGAAAAACCAGCTTCAATACATTTATAGCAGCCTTCATAAGTACCATGGTCAAGATGAAGTGCAACTGGAACAGTAATGTTTTGCTCCTCAATCATAGCCTTTACCATATCTGCAACAACTTTAAAACCTGCCATATACTTTCCTGCACCCTCAGAAACACCAAGAATAACTGGTGAATTCATTTCCTGTGCTGTAAGAAGGATTGCCTTTGTCCATTCAAGATTGTTAATATTAAACTGTCCAACGGCATAACCTCCCTGTCGAGCCTTGTTTAACATATCTGTTGCTGTTGTCAACATAAATAATACCTCCCATAAAAATATTCTAATAATTTGTGATTGTGAAAAATTCCACTATGTACAACCACGATGATTCTATAACATTATACCTTATTTTATTATAAAAAAAAAGTATAACATAAAAAAATTAATAGCATTTATTTTGGAAATGTTTTATACTTTATTTAAGAAAATATTTAAATGTACATGGTTTGAAAAAATATCCTTTTGATTAGTATAGTTGATGGGTTATTATGATGTTAAAGAGCGATATGTTGTCTTATTAAGACTTGAGTCGGAGTAAGGAGGTTTGAAGAAATAATACAAGAATGAAAGATTTGTGTAAAAAATAGTGTTAATGCACTTAATTTTA
Source organism: uncultured Lachnospira sp. (assembly GCA_910585095.1). GTDB lineage: Bacteria > Bacillota > Clostridia > Lachnospirales > Lachnospiraceae > Lachnospira. The sequence goes on along the minus strand of CAJUBU010000002.1, from coordinate 244,389 downwards.
CATTGCAATTTGTATCTGTGTGTTGTTTGACACAAATTTATTAAAAGAATTAAAGATTTTTTATATAAAAAGCAGCATAGAAAGGAGGATTTTTATGGATATTGATTTTTATGATTCAGAAGCTCATGCGGGTTCATCCTATTGGCCTTTTTTAGGGTTTATGGTGTTTTTAATTGGTTTTGTTGTCACTTTTATAGGAATTGTAAAAATAGTTAATGCAAAACATCAATTTAATCTCTTTTATGACCAAAGAGATAGAAAAAATTTGGAAGAACCAAAATATGTTAGAGATAAAAAAATAGGAATTATTTTGACAGTAGTAGGAATTATAATGATGGTGGCATCGTTTTTTATAGAAAGATTATAAATATTTCAAATTTAATCTCATCAAGTAGCGTAGCGGGGTGCGTACTGCAAAACAGCAAATTTCCTCACGAACTTCTGCGCAAAAAAAACACCGTCCACTTGTGTGGACGATGAAAGAGGGAGGCGAGCTGTTTGTCTACTAACAACTCAAATTATGAAAAAGTATTTAACTTGTAAACATGTTTAATTCTCTTTAAGTATATGTGCCAAAAGTGAAGAAATGATGTTGATTGTGTTAATTTAAATTAAAAGAAATATGAATAAATTATGAAGGGGTCTAAGATTATGCCAATAACATATAAATGTGCTTCTTGTGGTGGTATAATGGAGTTTGACAGTGAAAGCCAAAAGTTAAAATGTTTACAATGTGGCAATACGAAAGATATTGAAACAATGGAAACAGATAATTTATTGGATAGAACCGTTAATCAAGAATATGAAAATACAGTTGATATGAAGCTGTATCATTGCAAGAGTTGTGGAGCTGAGTTAGTTACAGATGAGTTTACAGCAGCAACAATCTGTTCATTTTGCGGTAATCCATCTCTTGTGGGAGAGCAGATTCAAGGAGTATATAAGCCGCAAAGAATTATTCCGTTTAAGATGAATAAAGAGGAAGCGCAGCAAAAGTATAGAGAATGGGTGAAAAAAGGAATATTGACGCCAAAAGAATTAAAACATAAGACGACAATAGAAAAGATATCAGGATTATATGTACCTTATTGGCTGTATGATTATAATGCACAGTCTCAAATGACCGCCAATGCAGAGATTGTAAATGTTGAGAGAAAGGGTGAATATGAGATAACCTATCATAAAGAATATCAGGTATATAGAGATGTCTCAGCAGATTTTAGTAAAGTGCCAGCGGATGCCTCAAAAAATATGGAAGATAATGTTATGGATAAATTGGAGCCATTTCATTATGAAGAACTGAAGCCATTTGCAATGGAATATATGTCAGGCTATCTATCAGAGCGGTACAGCGTTACAGCAGAGGAGATGAGACCGCATATAGAAAAGCGAATTGATAATTATATTACGGATATAACAAAAGATACGATAACAGGATATTCTCATGTTCATATTGTAAGCAATCATATTAATAAGATAAAAAGAAGCGTTGAGTATATTATGATACCTGTATGGCTTTTAAATTGCCGATATAATAATAAAGATTTTCAATTTATGATTAATGGACAGACAGGAAAAATTGTTGCAGATAGACCAATAAGTATGCAAAAATGTATATTGGCAGCAGTTAGTACCTTTTTATTGTCACTTCTTCTTATAATGGCAGGGGATGCGCTTTTATTTGCAAAAGATGTCGGATTTATTCAAGGTATGTGTGAGGATATATTTATTAAATTAATTATTGCAATTGTTATTACAGCTCTTGTTATAATGCTTATGCTTCAAAGTTCGCGAGCGCATATGACAGTGGGCAGCAGTACGTATGCAAGTGATAATATTCGTATACACAGACAGGAAGATACATATATAAGAACAAGAAAAACAGAACGAAAAATACAAAATAATAATGAAAAATAGGTGAAATTTTAAAAGGCTGTTGCAAAATAAATTTTTTATACAAATATTGGTATATTTAATGGTACTGCTATATTTTGTAGAATTTTTGATTTTGCAGCAGCCTTTTTAAGTTGCTTATTTTTTGTAACTATTTTAAAGTGTTTTTGGTTCTGGATATTCTACACCAAATGTTTCAACCGTTACAGATTTCATTACAGGTGGTTTTTGTGGGCGGTCTTCCCAGTCTGTTGGAACACAAGCAATATCATTTAGAGTATCTTCACCTTCAATGAGTTTACCAAATGCAGCATAATCACCATCAAGATGAGGAGCATTTTCGTGCATAATAAAAAATTGTGAGCCAGCAGAGTTTGGATTGCCAGAACGAGCCATAGAGAGAACGCCCTTTGTATGTTTCAAATCATTTTTAAATCCATTGCGTTTAAATTCGCCTTTAATTGAATATCCAGGACCACCCATCCCAGTTCCGTTTGGGTCGCCGCCTTGAATCATAAAACCAGAAATAATACGGTGGAATATAAGTCCATCATAAAACCCTTTTTGAATAAGAGATATAAAATTATTGACAGTATTAGGGGCTATTTCTGGATAAAGTTCAGCTTTCATTATCTTGCCATCTTCCATTGTAAATGTTACTATTGGATTTTGTTCTTCCATTGCTTTTCCTCTCAAAAAATAATATTCTAATAATTGCATAGTCAATATGTGAGTAGTTGATTTCAAATAATAACTGCAATTTTTCAAATATTGTATATGATATGTAAAAGAATGTCAAACTAGAAATTGGTTCGTATTTATGGAAAGGTACGATTATTGTTATGTTAAAACAAATTTATGTTTCAATGGATATTTTCAAAAAATTTCCTCAAACACAAAAGGATTATGACAATTTTGTTTATAAAATGAATCTCAATAAAATAAATGTAGAACAACTTGATATTAAAAATGATTTGGATAATAGTAGCATATTTATGGATATTTTAAAGGAATTATCAAATGATAGCCTTGTAATAACCACACGTTTAAATATAGTCAACATAGAAGAAAAAAATATATTTTGTGTTGGATTTGGAGAAGATTATAGGGGAAAGACACCTTATATTATTGTAGATTTCTACGTTACGTATAATTATATGCGTCTTATCTATGCAAGGTATACACATATGCCATTTGTGGTTGCCAGTACCAATCGTCTTTTATTAAGAGAGATACAATTAGATGATGTTAAAGATTTATGTAAATTATATGATACGCTTTCGGATTGCCCTTATTTGGAACCGTTATATCCTTATGAAAAAGAGCTTGAGTTTACTAAAAATTATATCAAAAATATGTATGTTTTTTATCAATATGGACTGTGGCTGGTCTATGAAAAATCAACACAAAAACTTATTGGCAGAGTTGGGATAGAAAATAGACAAATTGATGGAATATTGCGGCAAGAATTAGGTTATGTAATTGGAAAGGACTATCAACACAAAGGATATGCGTATGAGGCAGCAAAAGCAGTTCTAAAATATGCAAAAGAAGAATTGTTTTTAGATGAGCTGTTTATATGTGTGCAAAAAGATAATATTCCCTCTATTGGTTTGGCTGAAAAATTGGGCTTTACACTATATGGTGAAGCTGGGGAATTTATGTTATATCATTATTTTATTTGCGCAAGCAATAAGAAAAATAGCCATGTAAACATGACTATTTGACGAATGCCGCAAAAATAAAATACTTCGCTGTAAGCAGTAAGGCGTTTGATTATAGAGAAAACGCATATCGTATAAATTCGGTTGCATTTTCAGGATTTTTGGCAGAGACAACAACGCCATAACAAGGGTTGTCCATAGTAAAATTAGTTTCGGATTTTATTTTTGTATGCTGTAAATTAACTGCAACAGGAATACGAGTACCATCTTTTTTTGTATAATAAACAATATTTTCCTCGCCAATTTTTGAGAGTTCTTGTTGTGATAAAATGGTTGTTAAATCCATAAAATAAGGTTCGATATCTGTTGAAAAATAAGTAATATATTCTGGATTTGCCATAAATCCATCAATGGAACCTGTAGATGATAATATATAAAGTTTGGAACGGCTTACTTCTGCTTCTTGGTCCATTGGCTGTACAATAAGAGAATAATTATAATCAATCTCTGCGCGCTGTTTTTTTCCATCAATTCCAAGATATTGTGTAAAACCTTGTGTGATGGCATCGGTACGGTCATCATATCCCGTTATTTTTCCATCAACTACAGCAATGTAACATACAGAATCATAATTGTTTTGAATATAAAAATAGACAAAACTACCAATAATTAGTGTTAATATAGCAACAGTCAAAAAATGAAATTTATAATATTCAAATATATATGATATTTTTTCAGTAAAACTTAATTCTTTAAATAACGTTTTTCGTTCTTTAGGTATAGGTTTTTTAAATAATTGAAAAGACATATGCTTACCTCCCATCAAGCAAAAGTTTATAAGGTAAACTTTAATATGATTGCTTTGGCTATTTTAACATAATTATTTGGCGAGAAGTATATTTTTATAAATATTTAATAAAAATGGTTTAACAAAAAGAAAGAAAAAACTTTTCATTTTATGTCGTATACAGTATAATCAAAACATTATGAATGAAAGTGGCTTGTGTTACTATATGGAATGGTTTTTATTGTGCAATTTCTACGCTGCGCTTCAGAATGGAGGATTTTTATGTTTAGTATTAATGGAAAATTATTTAGAGCATTGTCAAAAGCAGGCGATTTTTTTATTTTAGAAATTTTATTGATTGTGTTTAGCATACCATTAATTACTGCTGGTGCCTCAATGACGGCTGCATACTATGTTGGAATGAAATTAGTTCGTGATGAGGAAGGGTATGTATTTAGGGATTTTATAAAATCATGGAAACAGAATTTAAGACAGAGTATTATTATTGAATTGACCATTATTGTGCTGGCATTTTTGCTTATTACAGATGTAAGAATATGTTATATGTGGGCTGTAAATGAAGGAAATACATTTGCAAGGATTCTTATGTTTGCAGCATTAGGAATGTGTCTTGTTCTGTGTGCCGCCGTATTGTATGTGTTTCCAATGCTTGCCAAATTTGAGAACAAAGTAGTTGCTATTATGAAAAATGCAGTTATTTTATGTATGCATCACTTTTCTCAAACGATTATAATGACATTTATAAATGGTGGACTTATTATATTTACAATATATTTTTGGACAGCTTTTATCGTTACCATTCCGTTGTCACTGTATGTCAATAGTTTTATATTATCAAGAGTATTTTTGATTTATACAAAAAATAGCAATACTGCAGATGTATATAATAATTCAAATAGCCCTGAAAGTGATAAGGATAATGAAAATGGTGATAATGATAATACCGATTAAAAATTTATTATAAAGTGTTCATATTTATGCTTATATATGCCAGTATACAGATGGTAATTATATTAAAAACATATTATAGAGCATCTGTACCTCGTTCCCCTGTGCGGATTCTCACGGCATCGTAAACATCATAGATAAATATTTTTCCATCGCCATAAATGCCTGTGTTAATTTTATCAATGATGCTGTTAATGATATTTTCAACAACATCATCACAGACAATTGACTCGACTTTTACTTTTGGCAATAGATTACCATCAAAATCAATTCCATTATATGTTTGCTTGTGACCGCGTTGACTTCCATATCCCATGATATTGGTAATCATAAGTCCATGAGAATCATGTTCATTTAAAATTGCTTTTAAGTCGTCTAAGCGTTCTGGACGTATAATAATTTCTAATTTTTTCATAATACTCCTCATTTCTGCGTTGTTTTTTAGTAACTTTGTGTCTGGCAATACGAAGACACAACTAGGTAGCATATTGGGCGAAGGTCTATTTCATCATATGTTTTGTTGGGAGTCCTTTCATATATAATTGTTTGCACCCTGTAAGAACAACAGAACAATAGTAAATAGCATATATTACTGTAATAGCTTGAACAATAATAATGATCATATTTTTTCCAGACATAATTGCGAGAAAGTTGCAAAACATTAGTATGCCTAAAATTGCCCATATCAATTTAAAAGAACGTGTTACAGCTAATTTTTCTTGAAATTGCGATTCTAATACAAGAGCTTCATTAAAATAATAAGTAAAATAAATTCCTGCGATAGTAGAAAAGCCTGTATAAATAGCTATAATATCATTACCCCCTTTGATGGAGTTATAGATGCTAAAAATTTGTCCAATAACTGTAAGAAATAATCCTAATATCATAATATTACGTGCTTTTTTAAATTCAACGTTTCGATTACTAAGAGGTAATCCTCCAACAATAATAAGAATAAAAGCAATTGTATCATTAAATAAATCAATGTATATATTACCTATTTTAATATTAAACTGAAGAATTAAAATTAATACACCTGTTAAAATAAAAAGGATATTTTTTTTGTTCATAGCAGCCTCCAATTATACAACGTAATTGCGACTATTGTACCATAAAATGTAATATGTTACAATAAGTTGAAAAAAAGTCATCAACTAATTTTTTATAGAATTGGCAAAAATATATATTCAAGTGACTTATAAATAGCATAATGGAATGGTTATAAGTTTACAGCTATTGGAAAGGTAAGGTGATTTTTATAGTGCTTCGATGGAAAAAACCAGAAATTAGCGATGGAGAATGGATTAGAAATATTGTAGAAAATGAGGATATGATAGGAAGTGATGTTTCATTTGCCAATATTTTTTTATTGAGGGATAAATATAATATTGAAATTACGGATTATAAAGGTGCATTTATTAGAAAATATAACGGAACAGGCACAAGATGTGGATATACGTTTCCATTGGGAAAAACAGATTATAAAAAAGCGCTTTTGGCTATTGAAAATGATGCTATTGAGAGAGGCGAAAATTTGCAGTTTACATTTTTGACAGAAGAACAAAAACAAGCACTTGAAAAATATAGACCAGATCAATTTTTATTTGAATCGGATGAGGGAGACAGTGATTATATTTATCTTCGGCAGGAACTTGCTGATTTGAGCGGCAAAGCGTTTCATAAAAAGAAAAATCATGTATCAAAGTTTATACGAACATATGATAATTGGGAATATCAGGAATTAGGCGAATGTAACTGGGAGAAAGCAGAACGTGTAGCAGACCGATGGTATTATGACCATATCGACCAAAAGGATGAATCACAAAAAATGGAGTATAGAGGAATTAAGGAGGCATTGTATTATTTTCAGCAGTTAAATTTGATAGGTGGTATTGTATATGCAAATGGAAAGCCTTGTGCTATGACAATTGCTTCAAAGATAAATCAAGATGTGGTAGATGTACATTTTGAAAAGGCTATTGGTGAATTTGCTGTAAATGGAGGATATGCCGTTATCAATAATATGTTTGCCAAAAATGTTCGAGGAATAAAATGGCTAAACAGGGAGGAAGATATTAATATTGAGGGGTTAAGGCGAGCAAAAATGTCCTATCGACCAAAAAAATTGCTTAAAAAATACCATGCTTGTATGAAAATTTCATCTTTTAAGGATTAAAAATAAGTTAGAATAGCAATCTATTGTAAAATAAAATCAGTCATTAGAAATTTATGTGAAAAGGATATAAAAATAGGGTATAAATATGTTGAGTAAAGTCTTAAAAAAAGAAACTTGTGCAGACTGTAAGTTTTGTTGTTCATTTAGAAGACAAAGTTTGTGGGAAACGCCATTATTTCCAGTGGAAATAGTTGAAAGGTTAAGAAAAAAAGACTATAATGGTGGAAAAGATAATAATACATTTTTTATAATTGAAAAAGATAAAAATGCAAGTTATGGCAGAATGAAATTAGATAATCAATATAAGACCAATAATCCAGATGAAGAAGTCCCTTGTAGCTTTCTTGATGTGAATAAAGGCTGTACGCTGTCGGATGAGGATAAGCCATTTGATTGTAAAATATGGCCTCTTAGAATTATGGAAAAAGACAATCAATGGGTAATTGCTTTAACGCCAACATGTCCAACTGTTAATAAAGTAGATATAAAAACAATGAAAACATTAGTTGATAATGAATTAGGTCAAATTATATATGATTATGCAAAGAACAATAATTTTATAGTAAAAAAGTATAAAGAGGGCTTTCCAATACTTAAAACATATGATTTGAGCCAAAGTGTCACAAATTAGGTTTAGTACAGTAATATTTACACAAAGTAAAGCCAGTGGGATTGTGGTCACATTCTTTCAAATGTTACAATTTAGAATGGAGGATTTTTATGAGTTTAACAAAAGATTTGTCGAGTATGCTTGATATTGAGGATTTACGCCGAGTTTGTAAAGGAATTGCAGCATTAGAAATTGTAATGTGCAGAAAAAAGGAATTTCGTTATTATTTTTATGATCCTAATTGGAGTGATAATGAAGAAGTATTTGAACTGATTAATGGTTGCGGAAGCTTGAGAAGTGGATGCAACAGTAATATGATGATTTTGTTTTGTCCAGATGGGTGTGTAATTAATGGGTTTGATAATTGCTCTTATGATAATGAGATATATTACACAATAGATGATGATGGTGAGGTACAGTGGAAAAAAGACGATGATAAGGAGAGAGAGAATATTCTTAAAATGCAAGAGATAACGCAAGGCTTACCAGATGTATTCCATGCGTTTATAGAGGAATCTTTAGAACGTATAAAAAGTACATTTTGTATGTGGAAAACAAAGGATGGAAAATGGAGTCGGTCAGATATGGCTGGTACACAGAAAGATGGTTCCATAGAAATGCTTGATATATTAGACGGAAATCCACAAAAATATGTTGAATTTTGTGAATGGTATTATGGAGTTAATATACCGCTGGATATAGTGGAAAAAGTGTACAACAAAGAGCCTTTTACGTTGGAGATGGTGAAAAGTTTAAATAACGAAATAGAAGATGTAGAACTTGTAAAAAATGAGTTTGATAAGATGGGGTATCCCAATACGCTTCAAAAATAATAGTTCTTCTATAATTATGGTCAAAGCGGATATTCGCAATCTATTTGCTTATAATATCATGATATCAAAAAAAGCAATAATATCAAAAAAATAAAAAAATGCTTGCATTTAAAGAAATCCTGTTGTATAATCCATTTGTTGTTACCGCATTGGGCTTTCGCCAAATGGTAAGGCACTGGATTCTGATTCCAGCATTCTGGGGGTTCGAGTCCCTCAAGCCCAGCTAAGTCCCTCGCATTTTGCGAGGGACTTTTTTACCTTGTTGGAATTTGTCATTATATGTATAAATTTTATTGAAATTCCTACTTCTTAAGTAGGAGAGGTTCACAAATAAACTTATTTTTGTGTAACGCATTTGATTGGTAAATTTGCAAGCAATAGAAAAATATAAATACAGATAGAAATGGAGAAATCATGATAGAATTAGGTAAAAAGCAATGCCTTAATGTAGTGAAGAAAGTAGATTTTGGCGTATATCTTGGAACAAAGGAAGAACGCATTTTGCTTCCGAAAAAAATGGTTCCCGATGATATTGAGATTTCGGATGCATTGGAAGTTTTTGTTTATAGAGATTCCAGTGACAGATTGATTGCCACGACAAAAGAGCCATTTATTCAATTAGGACAGCTTGCAAAATTAAAAGTATCACAAGTTGGGAAGATTGGCGCTTTTCTTGATTGGGGATTAGAAAAAGATTTATTTTTGCCTTTTAAAGAACAGACAACACATGTCAGCGAAGGAAAAGCATATCTTGTAGGATTATATATTGATAAAAGCAACAGGCTTGCCGCAACGATGCGTGTTTATAATATGCTGTCTGCAAATCATATGTATGTAAAAGATAGTGCTGTAAGTGGAACAGTTATAGAGATTAAGCCAGAATATGGAATATTTGTTGCAATAGATGACAAGTATTATGGAATGATTCCAAAAAATGAGATATATGGTAATATCAATGTAGGTGATGTTATTTATGGGCGAGTTTCAAAAGTGCGAGATGATGGCAAAATCATGATAAGTATCCGTCAAAAGGCGTACATACAAATGGAAGAAGATTCTAAGTTGATTTATGAGGTTATAAAAGAACAAAATGGAAGTATACCATTTACAGATAAAAGTGATTCAGAGCTGATAAAAAAATATTTTAATATGAGTAAAAATGCGTTTAAACGAGGTGTTGGCAGACTTCTTAAAGAGGGAGTAATCATAATAGAAAAAGATTGTATAAAATTAAAGAACGATTGATTTTAAATAAAAAGTAGCGTATAATTTTATATGATTTATTTATTCAGTGTATAATATTTTCTTAACAGTGTGATATAGTTTATCTAAATCTAAAATTAGGATTTTATTAAAGTAATAAGCTTTTAGTGAAATAATAAAATTTTAGTAAACAATATGTTATAATAATAGTTGCCGCAGGGCGGCAGATTGGAGGAAATATGCAGAAAGTTATCAGTACAGATAAGGCGCCAGCAGCAATAGGACCTTATTCACAGGCAATTGAAGTCAATGGAATGGTATTTACATCAGGTGTGATTCCTGTAGAACCATCTACAGGAACAATTGTTGAAGGAGGCGTTGAGGCTCAGGCAAATCAGGCATTTAAAAATCTTTGTAATTTAGTTGAAGCTTCAGGTGCAAAGGTAGAGAATATTATTAAAACTACCGTATTTATAAAAGAAATGAATGATTTTGGCAAAATTAATGAGATTTACAAACAGTACTTTAAAGAGCCATTTCCAGCGCGTTCTTGTGTAGAAGTGGCAAGACTGCCAAAAGATGTATTACTTGAGGTAGAAGCTATTGTTTGCAAATAGTAATGGAAGGGCATAGGTTTGGTATGTGCAAAAGGATTAACATTTTTTTTCCTTGTTTAATATTATTTTATTTTTTTGGTACTTTGATTTTGTCGTATTGGATAAATGAAAATGGAATATATGTGCCATATTACGCTTCAATTATTATCAGTCAATTAATGTTGTTGCTTCCTGCAGGGATATATATTGCAACGTTTAAGATAAATGTATATAAGTGTATACCCTATCGAAAAATTAAACCTTTGGATATGCTACTTTCTTTGTCTGTAGGGTATTTATTGGTTCCAATTACACTAATATTAAATTTTATCACTACATTAATTTTTAGAAATTATGCAGAAGGTTCCATTTCAGAGTTGACACGTTATCCTTTTTTAATTCAAGTGTTATTGATTGCAGTTATTCCTGCCTTGACAGAAGAATTTATATTTAGAGGATTATTTTATCATTCATATAGAAGAAATGGAATTGTAGGAGCTGCTATTTTTAGCGCCATTGTTTTTGGCGCGGCACATCTTAATATTAATCAATTTTGCTATGCTGTTGTTATAGGAATTGTATTTGCTTACCTTGTGGAAGCAACGGGTTCTATGTGGTCGTCTATGTTAGCTCATTTTGCATTTAATACATATTCGATAACGATGACTAAAATTTTTGAGATTTTTAAAGTCAATGTAGAAGATGTTAATATTAGCATTATTTCGCTTGTTGGTATGGCAGTAGTAGGTTGTGTGTTGACGAAGTTAATTATTGATTATATGGCTAAACGCAATGGTAAATATAATATGATTCGGTATCAAAATCATTTTGGCATTGCTTCATACAATAATGAACGGTTTGTGACAGCGCCTTATATTGTAACAATAGTAGTTATTATTATATATATGGTGGTATCAGAAATGTTGATGACAAGGTATTTGTAATTAGTGATGTACTCTCACCACTTAAGAAGTGGTGACTTCTCGCTGAAAAAGGTTAAATATCAATAAAAGAATACCTGCAAGTTATTTTGTAAAAGATTGTTTTATATAAAATATAGTTATGCAGCTTTGCTATAAACTTATTTATATGTAAAAAAACTCCCTCTTGTATTATTGCAAGAGGGAGTTTTTTGTGGTAAAACCACTGAAAAGAAAATGAGAAAGGAAAAATATAAGAAAAATAATCAAAGTGAAATATCTATATTTTGCCCCAAGTACGGCATTACAGAAGCTTCCATCATCTTCTGAATACCCTCACCTGTGGTCTCTAAATTGTCTAAACTTTTGCTGAGCATGGCAATTTGAACATCATTTTGTACATTAGCCATACTGCGAGAAATAGATAAAGAAACAATATCCATAATAATAACCACACCTTTCTAAAATTTTAATAAATTAAATTACTTAAATGTCTATAATTATTATAGTCTTATGTGCAAAATAATGCAAGAGTTTTTTAAATTATTTTAAAATTTGTTTATTTTTTAAAATATTCTAATGTATTTGTTAAAAATGTTAAGAAGAAAACACTGAATTTGTACAATTTTCACATGAAATTATATATCGTAGTAAATATGCCACAAAAAAGGAAAATTAATTTGTATATTTGAGATATGGTATTAAAAATGAATTTAGTGTATAGTTATCATATTGAAAGTGCAGAGATGTACGATTATATTAATTTAGGAGGATATTATAGAATGGCTAGTTTGTCACTTAAAAACGTATGTAAAGTGTATCCTAATGGATTTGTTGCCGTTAAGGATTTTAATCTTGATATTGCAGACCAGGAATTTATTATTTTCGTAGGACCTTCTGGTTGTGGTAAATCAACAACTCTTCGTATGATTGCAGGTCTTGAAGATATTAGTTCAGGAGAGTTATGGATTGGAGATAAGCTTGTTAATGATGTAGAACCTAAAGATAGAGATATTGCCATGGTATTCCAGAACTATGCTTTGTATCCACATATGTCTGTTTACGATAATATGGCATTTGCTTTGAAATTAAGAAAAGTTCCTAAGGGAGAGATTGATAAGGCAGTGCATGAAGCTGCAAAGATTCTTGACCTTGAGCATTTGCTTGACCGTAAGCCAAAGGCTCTCTCAGGTGGTCAGAGACAGAGAGTTGCCATGGGTCGTGCGATTGTTCGTAGTCCAAAGGTATTCCTCATGGATGAGCCTCTTTCAAACTTGGATGCTAAACTGAGAGTTCAGATGCGTGTTGAGATTTCAAAGCTTCATCAAAGACTTCAAACAACAATTATCTATGTTACACATGACCAGACAGAGGCTATGACACTTGGTACAAGAATTGTTGTTCTTAAAGATGGTATTGTTCAACAGGTTGATACACCACAAAATCTTTATAATACACCAAACAATGTGTTTGTTGCTGGATTTATTGGCTCTCCACAGATGAACCTTGTCGATGGTCAAGTAATTGCTAATGGTTCTAATGTTACTCTTAAGTTGAGCAACACTGTTTCAATTCCATTGCCAGCAGAAAAGAGCAAAGCTATTCTTGACGGTGGTTATGCTGGAAAGACTGTTGTTGTTGGTATTCGTCCAGAAGATATTAAAGATGATGATGAATTTATTGCAAAACATTCAACAACAACATTTGAATCTCAAGTTAAAGTATATGAATTGCTTGGTGCTGAAGTAAACCTGCACTATGATATTGGTGATGTTACATGTACTGCTAGGGTTAATCCACGTACACCAGCTCGTCCTGGCGATACTGTTAAATTTGCGATGGATGTTGCAAGACTTCATGTATTTGACAAGGAAACAGAGCAGATTATTACACATTAATTTATTTTCGCCAGCATTAACTGCTGCGAGGGTCAAATACCCGTTGTTTGCAGCGAAGTATTTGATTTTTAAGTGTAAAATTATGTAAATTTTGAGGAAATGTATTGAAAATGTACATTTCCTCTTTTTTTTTTATTCATTTTGCATTACAATGTTAATGTGAAAAATCATAATTACAGTAAAAAGGAGAACTGTTCACATGATTTCTAATCAAATACTACAGACAACATTAGATGGGCTTAAGTCAATATCAAGAGTTGATTTATGTGTACTGGATGCAGATGGTAAGGTAGCAGCAACCACATTTGAAGAATATCAAAATTGTATTTCGGATGCGATATCATTTATTGATTCGCCAGCAGAGAGTCAAGTGATAAATGGATGTCAGTTTTTTAAGGTTATGGATGAGTTGACTTTAGAGTATATTCTTTTAGTAAAGGGAAGTAACGATGATTTATATATGTTAGGGAAGTTAGCAGCATTTCAAATTCAAAACCTTTTAGTTGCATACAAAGAACGATTTGATAAGGATAATTTTATTAAAAATTTGCTATTGGATAATTTGTTGAGAGTAGATATGTATACAAGAGCTGAAAAATTACATATAGATACAGATGTGAAACGTGTTGTTTATATTATAGAGACAAAACACGAAAAAGATACCAATGCCTTAGAGACAGTGAAAAATCTATTTGCAGGCAGAGTAAAGGATTTTATCACTGCGGTAGATGAAAAAAATATTATTCTTGTCAAAGAAGTGGAAGAAAAAAATTCATTTGAAGATTTAGAAAAAACGGCTGAGGTAATTGTTGATATGCTAAATACAGAAGCAATGAGTGCGGTTCATGTTGCATATGGAACAATTGTCAGTGACATTAAAGAGGTGTCAAGGTCTTATAAAGAGGCAAAGATGGCGCTGGATGTCGGAAAGATATTTTACAGTGATAAAAATGTGGTGGCATATAGTAAATTAGGTATAGGAAGGCTTATCTATCAGCTTCCAATACCTTTATGTCAAATGTTTATTAAGGAGATATTTGACGGAAAATCACCTGATGAATTTGATGACGAAACATTGTCAACAATCAATAAGTTTTTTGAAAATAGTTTAAATGTTTCAGAGACTTCAAGACAGTTATATATTCACAGAAATACGTTGGTGTATAGGCTTGATAAGCTGCAAAAAGGTACAGGACTTGATTTGAGAGTGTTTGACGATGCAATAACGTTCAAAATAGCACTTATGGTAGTTGAGTACATGAAGTATATGGATAGTAAAGATACATATTAATGGAGGATTACTTATGATAATCTTAGAAAATGTCAATAAAACTTATACCACTGGCGTGCCTGCAATTAATGGAATAGACCTGCATGTGCAAAAGGGTGAGTTTGTGTTTGTAGTTGGAAAGAGTGGTTCTGGCAAGTCAACATTGATTAAATTGTTGTTGAAAGAGTTAGACCCAACATCTGGAAAGATTTATATTAATAAAAAATATTTGAATAAAGTTACAAGAAAAAAACTTCCATATTTAAGGAGAGATATTGGTGTTGTATTTCAAGATTTCAGACTTCTTCCAGATCGCAATGTATATGAAAATATAGCATTTGCTATGAAAGTAGTAGAAGCGCCATCAAGAAAGATTAAGAGCAGAGTTCTTGCAATGTTGTCAATGGTGGGTTTGCTTGATAAGTATAAAGCATATCCAAACGAATTGTCAGGTGGTGAACAGCAGCGAGTTGCAATCGCTAGGGCGCTTGTCAATGCACCTGCGATTTTGCTGTGCGACGAGCCTACAGGTAACTTAGACCCTGCAAACTCCAATGAGATTATGAAAATTCTCAGTCAAATTAATAAGATGGGTACAACCGTATTAGTTGTTACACATAATATGGAGATTGTTCAACATATGAAAAAAAGGACAATCACTATGAGCGAAGGCAAGATAATTAGTGATATGGAAAAAGGTGGTTATTTCTATGAGGATTAGGTCGATATTTTATCATATAAAGGATGGTTTTAAGAATATATATAGAAATCGTCTCTTTTCATTAGCATCAATTGCTACAATAGCGGCATGTATATTTCTTTTTGGTATACTTTATTCACTAGTGGTAAATTTTGAGTATATGGTAAAAAATGCAGAGAGTGAAATTTGTGTAACTGTGTTTTTTGATGAAGGATTATCACAGGCAGATATTAACAAATTAGGTGATACTATCAGCAAGCGAGTTGAGGTGTCAAATATTCATTTTACCAGTGCTGAGGAAGCATGGGAAAAGTATAGAGTGGAGTATTTTAAGGATTATCCAGAGTTGGCAGAAGGATTTAAAGATGATAATCCACTTGCAAATTCGGCTTCCTATGAAGTTTATCTAAATGATGCTAGTATGCAGGCAACGCTTGTTACATATTTAGAGAATTTAGAGGGGGTTCGAGGAGTTAGGCGTTCAGAAATTGTGGCAAACAGCTTGTCAAGTGCTGCTAAATTAGTTGGTTATGTGGCTGTTGCAATTATTATTATACTTCTTGCTGTCTCAATATTCCTTATTACAAATACGATTGTAATTGGTATTACAGTACGTAAAGATGAAATTTCAATTATGAAATTTATTGGTGCAACCGATGCATTTGTAAATGCTCCTTTTTTTGTGGAAGGTATAACAATTGGAATTATTGGCTCAATTATTCCACTTATATTTCTTTGGTATATGTATCAAAGTATTATAGAGTTTGTTATTGATAGGTTTTCAATACTGAGCAATATTTTAGTATTTATGAATGTTAATGATGTATTTAAGATACTTGCGCCTGTTGGAATATGTTTAGGTATTGGCATTGGTGCGATAGGCAGCTTTTTTGCTGTTAGAAAACATGCAAATGTTTAGTTATAGGCAATATACGGTCTTTAACGGGATTAGAAGAAAGGTTGGTAATAGAATGAAAAAGTTACTTCGATTAAGAATGTTACCTCTATTTCTCTGTCTTGTAATTACAGTTTTTACTTGTTTTTTATCGATTAAAGATGTTCATAGTGTTTATGGCATTACAAGTGGTGAAATTAATGATGCTAAAAACGAAAAAGAACAAAAAGAACAAGAACGAAAAAATGTTCAAGAAGAATTGGATAATTATAAGAAACAATCAGAGACTACAAAAGAATATATCGCAAAACTAGACGGGGCTATGTCGGAGCTTGACGGTCAAATATATGATGTTAATAACAATATAGAGCGTTTGACACAAGAGATAGAAGAAACACAAAATAATTTGGACATAGCCATAGAAGACGCGGATGAACAGTACAAAATGATGAAGCTTAGGATTCAATATATGTATGAGAGAAACGAAGAAAGCTTTTTAGCTGCACTGCTTCAGTCAACCAGCATGGGAGAATTATTGAATCGAGCAGAATACTATACAAAGATATCAAGTTATGACAGACAACAGCTTGAACGATATCAGTCAACGATAGAGTTTATTAAAGTTGCAAAACAAGACTTAGAAGATGATTATGCAGAGCTTGACAGTTTAAAGGCATCGCTTGAACAGCAAAGAACCGATATGGAGTATATGTTGGCAGAAAAGCAGAGAGAGATGCAAAATCTTGATGAACAGATTGCTAATGCACAAAATAAAGAAACAGAACTTGCTTCTAGTATCACTGCTCTTGACGATGAGATTGAGGCGATGGAAAAGAAATTAGCAGCACAGGAAGCTGAGGAAAGAAGAAAGCAAGAAGCAAATAATCAATCTTCTTTAGGTGGAAATGTTGTGGGAACTGGCGCATGGCTGTGGCCTACAATATCAAGAAGAGTTACTTCTGATTTTGGCGTTGTAGATGATCCAATAAGAGGCGGTGTTCCACATAAGGGAGTGGATATAGGCGCTAGGACACCCGGCGTTTCTGGCGACCCTATATATGCAGTGGATAATGGGGTTGTAGCTGTTGCAGAATCAAATCCATCCGCTGGAAATTGGATTTGGATAAGTCATGGCAATGGATTATATTCGGTATATATGCACAATTCAAAATTGTTAGTATCCGTAGGACAAACGGTCAATAAAGGTGACACGATAGCGCTTATGGGAACGACAGGACAGTCCAATGGTGTGCATCTTCATATTGCAGCCAGATTAAATGGTACATATGTAAATCCATGGACATATTTAAGATAAAATATCTTGAATTTAACCTCACTAAGGAAGTCTTCCACTGAAAAGCTGCGATAGCAGCTAGGTGGTTTAAGCAAGCAGCATAGCAGATTATAAATATCTGCTTAACTAAAGCAGCATATAAATAAGAGAAAATAGTAAGGCAAGTCGCTATATGGACATATGAGTATGTCTGTATGGCGTGTTGTCGTTGTGGGAATAAATATAATATTGGTTATATAATATAGAATCAAGTAATATATGTAAAAAGTAAGGGATGTCATAAAGCACAATAGAAATCATTTATAAATGATAGGTGTTATTGATATATGGCAGTATCATGGAGATTAAAAAAAATGGATAATAAAAAGCGTAGTAAATTAGACCTAATTACAGCATTTGTAGGAGGAATTGCAGCAACTGTTTTTATTGCAGCAATGATATTTGTAGTGTTTTACCAGAAAGGATATATACATGTTGGGATTGGCGGAGATGTGTATATATCTGATGTGCCAGTAGATGACAGTAATGGTATTGGCAGTGAGGCAGAGGGTAAACTTAATGCGATTGATTCGGTTGTGAGTGAAGGTTTTTATTTTGGAGATATTGACCATGAAGCTGCTATTGATAGTATATGCAGAGGATATTTAAGTTCGTTAGGTGATAAATATACAACATATTACTCAGCAGAACAGTATAAAAAGGTACAAGAATCTACAACTGGCATTATGTATGGAATCGGGGCATTATGTAAGAAAGCAGAAGATGGCACAATTTATATTTCAGGTGTTTATGATGATTCTCCTGCTCAAAAAGCAGGTTTGAAAGAAGCAGACTTTATCGAAACAGTTGATGGTGAGAGTGTTCTTGATATGGAATTAGAATCAGCCGTCGCACTTATTAAAGGTGAAAAAGACACACAAGTGGAGCTTGGTGTTATAAGAGACGGTGAAAAATTTAAACTTTTTGTGACAAGAGATGAAATAAAGCTTCAAACGGTATCTTGGAATATAGATAATGGTATTGGATATATCTATATCACTCAGTTTGATAAGGTGACTGTAGAACAGTTTACAAAGGCTTTAAATGATTTAAAAGAAAAAGGAATGACTGGATTAATTATTGATTTAAGAGATAATCCGGGAGGCGTTTTAGATGGTACTGTCAGCATGTTAGATGAGCTTTTGCCAGAAGGGTTAAGATTGACGATACAATATGCAGACGGCAGTAAAGAAGAACGAAAAGGCGAAAAAGGCAGTGATTTAAAAATGCCTATTGCCGTTTTGGTTAATGACCAAAGTGCTAGTGCAGCTGAGATATTTGCAGGCGCCATTCAAGATTATGGTGTTGGGAAAATTATTGGAACACAGACGTTTGGAAAAGGTATTATACAGTTTATTCGCCCATTGACAGACGGCAGCGCTATTAAATATACTGCTGCTAAATATTTTACACCAAAGGGACAGGATATACATGAAAAGGGGATTAAACCAGATATTATGGTAGAATTGCCAGAGGATGCAACAGAGGATTATCAGTATAATGCCGCATTAGAATATATTAATAAGGAGAGAGAAAAACGTGGATAAAACAATTCAAGTTACAGGGAAAAGTGAATTGCTGGTAAAACCAGATACCATTCGACTTTTGCTCTATATAAAAGGAATAGAGAATACTTATGAAAAGGCTTTGAATCAGTCAACAGCCGCTGTAGAACAGTTGAAAAAATGTTTTCAAGGTCTGGGTTTTGAAGAAGGTGATTTAAAGACAGTATCTTTTGGTGCAGATACGTATTATGAAAACTATAAAGAAAATGATAATCAATGGAATAAAAGATTTGTAGGATATAAATATAATCACAATATGAAGATAGAATTTCCAATTGATAATAAGAGACTCGGACAGGTTGTATATGAATTAGCACACTGTCATGTAAACCCAGAATTTAATATTCATTATACAGTCAAGGACCAAGAGACAGTAAAAAATCAATTACTTAGTAAAGCTGTCATGGATTCAAAGACAAAAGCACAGATTTTGACAGAAGCTATTGGCGTACATTTACAAGAAGTAGTAAAGATTGATTACTCATGGGGAAGTATAGATATTGTTTCAAGACCTATGAATGGCTTTTTAAGAGGGGTAGCATGTGAACCTGATGCAGAAACAGCGGCGTATAATCTTTCCATAGAACCAGATGATATCAATATATCCGATAAAGTGACTGTTATATGGAGAATTGAGTGAAAATGAGGCTTATTGATACAATTAAACCTTATCAGAGAAGTTTCACATACTTTAAGAGAAGTTGACTTGCCTGCTTTTACATATTGTAAAAAGTAATAAAGAAACGAAGGTTATAAAATGAAACAAGAAGATTTGAATCAATATCCTGTTCTTGGCTCAATAATAGAAGAATCGTACTGGTATTGCAATAACTTTTGTTTAAAGGGGAAATATAATAAAATAAAAGACTCAAGTGATGACAAAGAATATTATTATAATTTGTATTTTCATGATATAAAAGATAGTAATATTGTAGATAAAGAAGAAAAAAAATATTACGATGCAAAAGTTGTGGAATTTAAAGTGAGCGAGACTCATTTGGGATTTGATATTTGTTTAACGATAGATTGCAGGGATGAAGGGATACAAACATTTGAATGTCAGCAAATCATGCAGTTTTGGTGTAAAGATATGCGTTATGATGTTCTTAAATATAGGGGAATGTCTTATAAAAATGTGTATTCTAATCCACAATATCAAGCTTTATTTACAAAAAATCAACAGGCATATGGCAAAGATGAGTATTTTTTGAAAACAGACAGCAACGATTTGGAAAATGGTTATATTGTTCAATGGGATTCTTATGGTGAATGTCAAAGAGCAAAAAATAGTGTTTTATATACAAATACATTTATTCAAAGATGTCGCTTTTTACATAAAGGGACAATCTTGTTTGAATATGATTCAATATATGATATGGGGCATGTCTCGGCAATTATTAAGCATCAAAATGGAAAAAACTATTTTCTTTTTAAGACAGATTTATATGGATTGAATGTATATGATATGGAAAGTAAAGAGATATTTTATTATATGCCAGAAGGCTATCAGCACAGTTATCAGCAAATTTATGGTGAGTCTTTTATTATTATATCAATTCATTATGATGAGAAAACAAATTTGATAGCTTATGAAGGCTGTTATTGGGGTGGGACGTCTGATGTAATGGTAGGTGATTTTTCCAATCCGATGAATTTTAATCCTATTTTAAAAAGTATACATGAAATGATAGACCCAGAGTATGAATGTTATGATGATATTGATTTTGACAAGTGGGAGGATGGAAAACTGTATGTGACTGTAGATGATAAAAAAAATGTGGTTGAACCAATAAAAATAAGGCTGTCGCACTAAGAAAAATATATACAAGATATTGAAAATGTAGCTATATATTAGTATCATATCTTGTATATCAAATACTTGTTGCGACAGCCTCCTTTTTTAACCTCATCAAAAAAGTTCCCCATCTCTAAGATGGAGAGTACGTCACATCATCTTTTTTCGGTATGCAATAATTTTATATATAAATTATCAACGCATATAGCTCCAAGCGGTGCAGTGATAAGAATAGATAATACGGCGACTGTTAAAACGATTTGACCGCAGGCTAATCCCATTGAGAGAGGAATACCACCTATTGCGGCTTGTACAGTAGCCTTCGGCATATATGCAAGCATACAAAATAATCGTTCATTTCGATTGAAGTTTGTTTTTATTAAGGATAAAGCAACTCCAAACATTCTAAATAGCAGGGTGCCAAGCACCAGCAATATGGCAGATATTCCAGCTGATAGAGCGTATCGCAAATCGACAGTTGCCCCAACAAGCACAAATAAAAATATTTCAGCGGCAATCCAGAGCTTGTTATATTTTTCAGATAGTCTCGTCGCTAAAATTTCATATTTTTGTTTTATAACAATTCCTAAACTCATAATAGCCAAAAGTCCAGAAATAGATATAATGCCTTCTAGTCGATTCTGCAATTCAATAAGCAAGAAGGAAAAACTTAAAATAATCAGCAACTTTACAGAATCTCTCATATGAAAATGTTGGAAGAATTTTACCAGTATTATTCCTAACAACATACCAGTTAGAACTCCTAAAATAATGGAAATAGGTATTTGCAGAAAACTCATTGCAGATATATTTCCAGTTGAAGCTAGTGAAGTAAACGCAGTAAAAAGAACAATTACAAAGACGTCATCTACAGAAGCGCCAGCTAATATTAATTCAGGAATACTTTTATTGGTTCCATAGCCTTTTTCTATTAGGCTAATCATTCTTGGAACGATAACCGCAGGCGATACAGCAGCTATCACGCTTCCTGCAATGGCAGCTTCTAAATATGTTATTTTTAATAGGATAGGAGCTAAAAAAATTGTTCCTAATATTTCAGCACAGGCAGGGACAAAACACATAAGAACTGCAGGTCGTCCTGCTTTTTTTAAGTTGGATAAATTTAGGGATAGCCCTGCTCTGGTTAAAATAATTACCAATGCAATTTGTCTTAAATCGGCTGAAATATTTAAAATGGATTCATCAATTAAATTTAGAGCATATGGACTTAAAACAATACCAACAATAATCATACCCAATAAACTTGGCAGTTTTATTTTGTTGAAAATACTTCCTAAAATCAAACCAAATAGTAAAATAAAAGCAATACTCATTAACATCTATTTTTTCCTCCTAATATCGCAGAAATTAAAAAAGCTGATAATTTCTGCATAGTTTTTGCAGAAGTCATCAGCATTTCATGCGGTTTAGGTTACCCAAGGGAGTACTTCATTCCCATTTTTATATGGAAAGTATAACATAAGTAAACTATATTTTCAATGATTTTTATTGAAAATATAGTAATGAATGGTATAATAAATATATTGTTACACAGATATGTGTTGTTTGACAGTAGTATATGACAAGAACAGATGGAGAAAAAATGGATATTGAATTTAAAAAAATAACAGCGTTTCCTCGTGGAACACTTGCAGCTCTTTTAAGAGATGGTTATTCTTTCGAGCCAAAATTTGAGCGTGACTGGCATAAACAATGGCAAGAATTTGATGACTTTTTTTATGATAATGCTCATATTGCTGAGTTTAGCGGATTTATGACAGTCTTGAACGGAGAGCCTATTGGTTTTGTTTCATGGAATCCAACAAATTTGCCAGAATCAACAGAAGTTGGACATAACTGTATTTTGACAAAATTTAAGGGGAATGGTTATGGAAAACGACAGATGAAAGAAGCGGTTTCACGCATCATTGCACAAGGAGCAAAAAAGATAGTTGTCTGGACAAATGAGATTTGTGTTCCTGCTCAGCACACCTATGAAAGTGCAGGATTTCAGTTTGTAAAAAAAAGTGAGGAAACATTCTGTTCCGAGTATGCAGGGCAACGGATACATTATGAAATTGTAGTAAAGTAAAAAATATAGGGGGATATAAAAATAATGACTGTTCAAAAATGGGAAGTATTTGAGTTATTATTGCATGGAATAAAGGAAGGAAATCCTTTTGTATCCGTAGAGTTGACTGCTCAGTTTACATATCAAGACAGTGAGGATAATAAAACATTGTGTGTTGATGGGTTTTATGATGGGGATGGCATTTACAAAGTACGATTTATGCCAGACAAGACAGGCGTATGGACATATTGTACGCATTCAAACCAGAAAGAATTGGATAATATTACAGGACAGATAGAATGTATAGACAATGATTTAAACAATCATGGTATGGTTCGTATAAAAAATACATATCATTTTTGTTATGAAGATGGAACCATCTATTATCCTTTTGGAACAACATGTTATGCGTGGATACATCAGCCGACAGCGATTCAGAAGCAGACCATAGAAACATTGAAAAATACAGGCTTTAACAAGATTAGAATGTGTGTATTTCCAAAATTCTATGCCAATAATAATGAGGAGCCGCCAATGTATCCATATCAGGGACAGGCGCCAAATCAGTGGGATTTTAAACGATTTAATCCGCCATTTTTTCAAGCCTTAGAAAACCATATTATTCAATTGGGGAACATGGGGATAGAGGTGGATTTAATCCTATTTCATCCATATGACAAAGGGCATTGGGGATTTGACAGCATGGGCAAGGAGGCGGATTTACGATATTTAAGCTATATTATTGCCAGATTATCCGCATTTCATAATGTGTGGTGGTCTATGGCAAATGAATATGATTATATTAAATCAAAGACCTTAGAGGATTGGAATACTTATATTGAGTATGTCTCAAAGAAAGATATCTATAAACATTTGTTATCCATACATAATGCAGAACGTTTTTTTGATAATTGGCATCCTAATATAACGCATGCGAGTATACAGATAGGCACAAATAGCAGTAAAGGAGAAGTGTCTACAGGGTTTGGCATGTATCGAATGCATCGTGATATCTATCATAGAGCCGTTATATTTGACGAGGTTGGTTATGAGGGGGATTTAATGCAGCGATGGGGCTGTATGTCTGCCAAAGAGATTGTTGATAAATATTGGAAAGCCATTTGTTCTGGAACGTATATGTCGCATGGAGAAACCTATTCAAGTGATGATGACATTATATGGTGGGCAAAAGGCGGTCAGTTAAAAGGTGAGGCTTGGAAACGGATTCTATTTTTAAAAAAAATAGTAGAAGAAAGCCATACAGAGGGATTAGAACCCTTAGATTTATGGTGGATTTTAAATGGAGTAGGTGTACATGGACAATATTATTTATTTTATTTTTCAGATATACCAATGAATCGGTGGACATTTAAATTGCCTGCATTTAAAAAGCCAGTAATTGATATGGGTACAAAATTTGTGGTTGATATTATTGACACATGGAATATGACAATTAAGCGGCTGCCAGTTGAATATGTAGTAGATACCAGTGATAGATATTATTATCAAAGCAAGGCAACACCTTTTATTGAGTTGAAAGGAAGGAAAAATATTGCGCTTAGAATTGTAAAAAAAGAGTTACTATAAAATGTTTATAAGTTTACTGTTGCAAGGCATTTGCAATTCTTTTCGTTGCTTGGTTGATGCAAAGGAGTGAATACAATGAAAAATAATTCCGTTTTCATTGAACAGTGGTGTTATACAAAACCAGATTTAATTCCTAGCGAAGATGGAGATATTGTTATAATAAAAAAAGTGTCTTTTGGACCTTTAGAAGTATATGAATGGGGAATAGACTTTAACAATAATCCATATGAGTGGTATAAATGGCTTGAAAATGATTTTTATGAAAATGAAAATTATAGAAAAAATATTACAAGAGAAGAATTGTTTAATCAAATTCATTCCGTTGTTTTGCTTTTTAAGAAGAATGGATTATCCGAATGGATAACTATATATGAGAAAATACTTGATAGGTTAAATTAAAAAAATAAAAATATTATTTAAAAAATAAAAATAAAAATATAAAAAATACTTGACAATTAATGGAGTTTAAGATAATATAGTTCTTGCATTTAATTGAAAAGTAAGCGCGAGTGGCTCAGTGGTGGAGCACCTCCTTGCCAAGGAGGGGGTCGCGGGTTCGATCCCCGTCTCGCGCTCTTTGTATGATATATCATATGAAAAAGAATAGGATTGTCTTAAGTATAGACATTATTTTGCGCGAGTGGCTCAGTGGTGGAGCACCTCCTTGCCAAGGAGGGGGTCGCGGGTTCGATCCCCGTCTCGCGCTTTCTTTGTATATTAGGGATAAATAAAAGTTGTAAAATAATACATTTGCAAAGAGTTGCGTGCAACTCTTTTTTTTCCTTATAAAAAATAATATTGTTTAATTGGGGTATAAATGTATTGAAGATAGCAAAACTGCCTTTGGATATAGATTGTTTCTGTCTTTGTTTGAATATAAGTTATCGGACAGGAATAAATATCTTGTAAAAGATTGAAACAGGAAGATTTAATTTTTGTTCCAATTTGATTTCATGTTCTTGATGAAATCTAATGGATAAGCATATTGTACAAATCAATAATTATAAATACATAGTTTAGGGGGATATAATATGGCTAATCCATATAACATAAGAGAAATTAGAATACTACCAATGGATAAGAAGGAAGAATTTAAGACAGAGGAAGAAGTAAGGAAGTTCTTATCTGTTAAATTGATACAAAGAGATGGAAGATATTATTATAGAGAACGTGGAATAGATATTAAAGATAAAGATGGTTATGTATTAGTTTTATTCCAATACGATGCATCAATAATCGGTTATGGAATCTTGAAGAACGTTGAGTTAGATATATGTACAGATGTGGTAAATGGTAAAACGATTCAATATAACGGATATTTTCAGTTTTTAACTATGACAATTCATAATATTTCATATGTTGCATTAAGAGAGCTTCAACAAATAGATAACAGGATTACACATTTTTCAAATTCAAAGTGGCGAATTAAAATGGATTATTTTGATGAAATTTATCATTTATTACTGCAAAAACAAGCAGAATTTGCACAGAATAAGACGTGATGAATTTGAATAAATATACATATAAAATATGGATTGTATCAATGGGAACACAAAAGCGAATTGGGAGTAATTTTTATATGGAGCAGTTCACAAATAGAAGATATATAGAAATGAGGAAAAATGATGTTAGAGACGATTAAAAAATTTTGGGGACTTATTCCTGTTGCAATAGCAATTATTTTTCAAATTACAACGAAAGTGTTTGAAATGAATGATATGTTTTTAAAGAGTATACCATCATGTATTGTATATTGGAGTATTATTTTTTTATTCTTGTTATTTGCTACATGGACCGTTTTGTATATGTTAAAGAAGATGACAACAACATCAAGAGATAAAAAAATAACATATGGCATTGGTATTGGATTTGTTTGTGTTATTGTGCTTGTAACATTAGCTATGGCAGCTTTGTCAAGTTTTATAGCATTTCCGCAGCAAGAAGATGTAGAACGCAATGGCATTAAGATGGTGGCTACACTTCGAGGAACAACGGAAATATATGTTGATTATTATGAAGATAAAGGCACATTCTTTCATTCTTCTAAGATTTTAGGACAAGCAGAATATGGAGAGACACCATATAATCCATTGGATAAAAATTTTGATATTAAACCTAAAAGATATACATTTTATGATAAAGAGGGAAATGTCTTGGAAAATTATGATGTTGAAGTTGATGGAGAATTAGAGCATTTTTAATTTACAAAGGATTGACAGTGGTTTTTATAAAGAAGACAACTGTCTTTTTTGTATACTGCATTTTAGGAAAAGGCAGGGGTATTTTTATGGCAAATATTGAAGACTATATTAAATGGAGAGGGGATTTGTCATTTCAGCAAGACCCATTTAATGATGTTGATAGTTTGATTTTATCACAAATAGCATATGTAGATTTTGAGGGCATTGTTCCAGACATGGAAATGGGAAATGGATTGACCTTATCTAAAGTATGTGATAAATTTTTTAGAGTTTAT
This sequence comes from uncultured Lachnospira sp., assembly GCA_910585095.1. Lineage (GTDB taxonomy): Bacteria > Bacillota > Clostridia > Lachnospirales > Lachnospiraceae > Lachnospira. The sequence continues at coordinate 217,148 of CAJUBU010000002.1, read as the reverse complement.
AATGAAGAAGAATTAAAAAAAGTTAAGACATTTATATGGTATGCTCCCTTTTTTATGAGGACTGTCGCTAAGTGTGCTCGATTTGGAAATATTGTATTAAAAAATTATTCATGGATAAATGATGATAAAAAACAGACACAATTTGTAGCATTTACGGCAGAACTTGGAGATGGTACGATATATATAGGATTTATGGGGACAGATGATACAATTGTAGGCTGGAAAGAAGATTTTAATATGAGTTATCAGCATCCAATACCAGCACAGATACAAGCTGTTTCTTATATTGATGAAGTTGCTGCACAGACAAAAAAGAAGATGCGAATTGGAGGACATTCCAAAGGGGGAAATTTGGCGGTATATGGTGCAGTGCGATGTAAAGCTAAATTTAAAAAGCGAATCATAAATGTTTATAATAATGATGGACCAGGTTTTGATGAAGCATTTATAAAAGATAGGCGATATCAGGAGATACGTTCTGTTATTAAATTGATTGTTCCCCAATATTCCGTTGTTGGGATGCTTTTTGAACATGATGAAGACTTTATTGTAGTAAAGAGCAGTCAATCAGGTATTATGCAGCATGATGGAATGTCGTGGCAGGTGGAAGGGAACCAATTTGAGTATGCAGAAGGTTTAAGTAAGTCCAGTAGAGTGTTAAATGAGGTATTAAAAAAATGGATGAACAAAATTGACATGGAGGAACGAGACAAATTTGTCAATGTATTGTTTTCTCTTATAACAGCAAGTGGTGCAACGACGTTATCTGAAATATCGGCAGATCGCTTTAATTCAGCAAGTTCCGCTTTTAGAATATATCAATCATTGGATAGAGATACAAAGGTTATGATGCGCAGACTGTTTCATTCGTTGACAGGTGAATTAGATAAGGCTCGCAAAAAGACACTACACTAGATAAAGAAAGTTCTGACCAGTTAAATAGATAATTTGCAATCTGCTTTGTTATTTGTCTGATAAGGTTAAAAAATAAGAAATAAGAAGAAGCGTGGAGGATAAATATGTTAAAAATTATAGTAGGAGCATTGATTCTTATTGTTGTAATTGGAATTTATGTATTTATATCATATATGCGTGATAAAAAAATTGGTGATGACAAAGGTAGCTGTAATGGTAATTGTGCAAGCTGCAATATTCATACAAAAAAGTGTGACCGTTAAAAATAATTTAGATGTAAATAAATATACAAGGTATAATATAATAATATATACGAATAATAAAGGTACAATCAATAATTGAATATAAATTCTTATAGAATAAAAACTATTCTAATTTGGAAATCAAGTCTGGAATTGGATTCTTCGCAATAGTAATAAATAGGAATATTATTATTTAAGAAGGTAAACTTCACGCCTGTAGCTATAGCTGCAGGCGTTCTTAAATATTTAGGAGGAACCTAAACCGTGCTGCAGGAGTGTAATTATAATGTTGATATTGGAAGAAGAATAAGAGAATTTAGAAAAGATTCAGGATTAACTTTGGAACAAATGAAGAATGAAATTTTTTTTAGTGAAGGGACGATTTCTAATGTAGAAAAAGGTATTAAACCTTTGTCAGTAAATATGTTAAGAAGTATGTCGAACAGAACAGACATTGATATTGATTATCTTATAACAGGTACAAAAAGCAATCAAAATCAGTTTGGAACATTAATTACAGTTAAATATTTTAATAGAAATGTATATATAAGAATGTTGCTTACTATGTTAAAGCTTCAAATTGAAAATAAATATCCTAGTAATCATAATATTTTTTATAATATAAATATGCTTGAAATTATTGAAAGTATTAAAGATAAAGAAAAATATGCAAATGCACCAGAGATGCTGGTTTTAAAATGTATCAGAAAAAGCAGAAATTTAAGATATACAGATGTTGAAAAGGAGTTAGGAATAAAGAGTAAATCATATAGTGCTATTGAAAAGGGGGTACGTAATATAAAAATTGAAGAACTTATTTTAATTTATAAGGTATATGATATTAATCCTTGGTTTGTGATAACGGGCAAAGTGGAAAATTTTTCATTTATTGGATACTCCAATTATTTGAAACAATGTGGGGAAGTAGATGTTTCAAAATTATATGAAATGATTTGCTTAAAGTAAAAAGCAGTACAGAAGTGGAGAATTAGTATGAGCAATGATTTTTTTTGGTATACAAAAGGAAAAAGTAAAATGGGTGTTCGTATATGTGACATAGAGTATTTTAGTTGTAATGGGCATAAAATAACAATTAAAACGATTAGTGATGAGATTATATATAATGGAACATTAAAAGAAATTCAAGATTTGGTTGATAAAAATATATTTATTCAAATAAATAAATCTGATATTGTAAATTTAAGTTATATATATCGTTTTGAGAAGGTTGATATTGTATTAATAAATGGTAAAACTTTACCATTTACAAAACATTTCAAAGAAATTTTTTATAAGAAGATATTTTTGACATGAATTTATTTTAATAAAAAATATTTGTTGTGAAAAAAAGGGCAATTATCGCGAAAATATGTAATTTATAATTGCAAAAATGCCGTTAAGTGTTATAATAATTTATATTGTAAGTTTTATTAAAATTGGGGTTGTCGCAACTAAATTTTTTATAAAGGGAGGAATGGCATGAATAAAAAAACAAAAGGGATAAGATTTCGCGGAAGAATATTGCTGTTGGTTTTAGGTCCAATGCTTTTTATTTCTATTTTAATTGGTGTATTGGGTATTAATGCTGTTGCACAAATGGGACAAGAACGTATGCGAAGCGAATTATATACTTATGGTATGGCTACCATGGAGAGATATCAAGCACTTAACAGCGAAAAATTTACATATACAAATGGAATTATGAAAAAGGGAGATGTCACTATCTCTAATAATTATTCTGTTATTGATGAGCTAAAAAATAAAACAGGATTAGAAATTACAATATTTTATGGGGATACACGTGCTGCTTCAACATTGACTGATTCAGAGGGGAAAAGGCTTACAGGAACGAAAGCCAGTGAAGAAGTTGTCAATACTGTTTTAAAAAATGGAGAGATTTTTTATAATGCTGATTTGACAATAGCAGGAAAACAGTATACAAGTATGTATATTCCTTTAAAGCAGCAAGGCAGTGAAGAAATTATTGGTATGATATTTACTGCTATTTCAAGAGATAGTGTTGTTGAAAATATTGGCAAAGTTGTTTCCGAAATTGTTATTGTAACAATTATTGCTATTCTTATTGTTGTAATAATGGATATTGTGTTAACCAATAATATGTCAAAGGGAATGATGCATACAAGCAAAGAGATTGATAAGGTTGCACAAGGAATTTTAAGATATGAACATAATGATAGAGCTGTAAAACGCAAGGATGAAATTGGCGATATGGCAAAAGCGACAAAAGAAGTTGTTGAACATCTTACCTCAATTATTGGCAGTATTGTTACAACCAGCAATCAGCTTGAAGATTTTGCGGCAAAATATGTAGATTCTTTTAGGGCGATTGATGAAAATATAAGCAATATGGAAGCGGCATCGGATGAGATAGCGAAAGGTGCCACATCACAGGCAGCAGAGACACAGTCTGCCAATGATGAAGTCAATAATATCGGACAAGCGATTGATGAAATTACAGGAAGTGTTACTCGTCTTGGAAAAAGCACCGAAGAAATGAAAGATAATAATAAAACAGTTAATGAAACGCTTGAACAACTGGTTGATATCAGTAATAAGACAAAGGAATCAGTGCAAGTAGTATACGAACAAACCTATGCTACTAATGAGTCGGCTAATTCTATTCGGACAGCTACGGATATGATTACTGCAATTGCAAGTCAAACAAATTTGTTATCACTCAATGCCTCTATTGAAGCAGCTAGGGCTGGTGATATGGGGAAAGGTTTTGCGGTGGTCGCTGATGAGATTCGTACATTATCAGAACAATCAAAGGATTCTGCAAATGAGATAGTACGAATTATTGAAGAACTTATCAGCAATTCGGAACTTAGTGTTAAAACAATGACAGAATTGACAAGTGTTATTGAAGAACAAAATAGAATGCTTGAACATACAGAAAATGTATTTGAGGCATTAAAACAAGAAGTTGATGAGGTTGTTTTAGCAGTAGATAATATTAATGGAAAAGTTCAAGAATTAAATACAGAAAAACAAGCAGTTACGGAAATTGTAGAAAGCCTTGCCGCTATTGCGCAGGAAAATGCAGCAGGAGCGCAGGAAACATCCGCTTCTATGACAGAACTTCAAAGTATTGTTTCAGAATGTGCCAATGATACTAATAAGATTGCAGAAATGGCGAAAGATCTTGCTGAAGATACAAGAAAGTTTACATTTTAATTCTTTATTGAAGCTTCTGCCTCTTAGGTAGGAGAGATTCACTTTGAAGTGTAGTGTAGGAATTGTAATGTCTTATTGACTAAGCATGTAGCAGATTGTCAATAGTTGTTTAATTTAAGAATATTAAAGGGCTATCACATTAAGAAAATTATTAAAAAATATAGTATTATGTAAGAGAGGCTATATTTTTAATAGTAAAAACTTAATGCGATAGCTTTTTATTGCTTAATTGTATTATCAAATATAGTAAAAAATAGTTTATAATTTTATTACTTTGAATTAAAATAGTCAAAATATTTTGTTTGAGAGGTTATCATTGTGGAAAAATCATATAAAGAAAAGGCAGCACAGCTTGCAAAGTTAATGAATACAAAGTCTAAATTTAGCGTTCCTGTTGTAAAGGTAATATTAGAGTGTTTTGAGATAGCAATGACAGAAACCGATTTAGACAGGCTTCTTCTTGTGGGAGAAAATGAGTATACAAAAGAAGCATTACAAAAATTATGGCAGCTTGATGATAAAGAATTTCAAACATATTTTTTATATATAATGGAACGAGGTGTATTATGGCCAAGACATGGTGATAACATTTATGAATTAGCACCTATATTTCCTGGCTGGATTGAAATTTTTTCATCGGGTCCTTTAAATGAGACAAGAAAAGCGTTAATCAAAAAATTTTCCCAATTTGAAGATATTTTAAAACAACTGAATATACTGCCTGTTAGAGCTTATATGAATTATGTAAATGCAAAGCATATGGAACATGAAACAGGAAGAATGTCAACAGTAGTTTCTAATAACAGTAAAAATAATAGTAAAAAAATACAGATTAATAAAAGACTTACATCAGAGCAGGCAATTTATCTATCAGGTGAATTGCATCCTATGTTATTAAAGCATAAGGATCATATTAGTGTAATGAATTGTTTTTGCAGAATGATGAGTTTGTTAAATGGGCAAAGCTGTTCGTATGATATGCCTATTGAAAGCTGTGTTGCTGTAGGGCGTATGTCCGATATGTTAGTGGAAAATGGTGTATCAAGAAAAATAAGTGTTGAAGAAGTGGTTGTATTGATGGATAATTTAGAAAAACAGGGCTGTATACACACTGTATATCATTATGGAATTAGTGCAGATGAAGATGAACTAATGATATGCAATTGTTGTGTAGATTGCTGTTTTTTGTATAAAGGATATAGAGAGGGCGCACTTTCGCAGCTTCTTATAAAATGTTATTATAAGCCGCAAATATTGGATATCAGTCAATGTGTGGGGTGTAACCAATGTGGCAGATACTGTCCGACAGAAGCGACATGGTATGATAAGTCGTCAAAGACTTTACAATTTGATGATTCTAAATGTATAGGGTGTGGGCAGTGCATCGTTCAATGTCCGAAACCTGTAAGACAGATGGTTCGGGATGAGCGAAATATATTTGTAAAAACAAAGCGGAAAAAGGATTAGTAAAAATGCACGAAGGGGTTGTTTGTAGAGAAGTATTAGATATTGCGTTGAAAACAGCGCAAGAAAATGGTATAACTAAGCTGGACTTGATTGTATTAGTGATTGGTGCCTATTCATGTATCCATGAAAAAGAGCTGTTATTTTATTTTGATATGGCTAAAATAGGCACAATTGCGCAGGATGCTGTGCTAAAAATAGAGGTGAATAAAAATCTTACGGAATATGGATCAGAGTATGTTAAAGAAATTCAGGGACAAACATTAATATAGTTTAAGAAAGGAGAGGCTATGCTTAATATATTTAAGACCGATGAAAGCATTATTAGAAAGTTGTCTGATTATGAAGACGGCGTGTGGGTTCAGTTGATTGACCCAACTAGTAAGGAGCTGTCACAAGTAGCTAAGCAGTATGAATTGGAGATAAATGATTTAGCGATGGCGTTAGATGAAGAAGAAAGTTCTCGTATCAGTCTTGAAGATGGGTATACCCTTATCCTTGTTGATATACCATCGCCAGAGGTAAGACATGAAAGAAAAATGTATACGACTATTCCGTTGGGCATTATATTAAAACAAAGTGCCATTATAACAATATGTCGTGAACAAACGCCTGTATTAGAATTTTTTGTCAGAAGTAAGCTGAGAAGTTTTAGCACTAAGAAAAAAATGCGGTTTATTTATCAGATGCTTTTAAAATCATCTTCTATGTATCAAATGTATCTTCGTGGTATTGACAAAAAACGTGTTGAGATAGAGGAACGTGTTGGAAAAGACACAAAAGACGCAGATATTATTGAACTGCATGAATTAGAGTCTACACTGGTTTATTTTGCAACGTCATTAAGGGCAAACAGCATTGTTTTAGAGCGGTTGAAACGTTATAAGAGAATTGAACAATATCCAGAGGATATGGAACTTCTTGAGGATGTTATGGTAGAGTATCAGCAAGCGATTGAGATGACTGTTATTTACAGAGATGTGATTGATGGTACAAGAGATTTGTTGACTTCAATTATTAATAATAGACTAAATAATGTTATGAAATATCTTGCTTCAATAACATTAGTTATGGCTATACCAACCATTATTTCTGGTATTTATGGCATGAATGTAGGGGAGGAATGGATGCCTTTTGCTGATACGCCGCATGGATTTGCTATCATTTGTGGAATAATAATTATTATATGTATTATAACTTTATGGATTTTAAAAAGGAAAAAAATGCTGTGATTATGTTATAAAAATATATTTTTTTTATATTTAATCTTATGTTTAAAATAAGGAGAATTAAATCAAGTTATAATGTGTTCTTTGTGCAAAAGCAGTGCAGAAATGAGGATAAATTATGTTTTTTAGAAAAAGAGTCAAAAAAGTAAAAAGGAAAATGGCATATGCGCAGGTAATGGCATTAGGGTTTTTTATTATTATTGCGATTGGTACTTTCTTGTTGATGCTGCCGATATCCAATCAAGATGGAAATTGGTGCAATTTTTTAGATGCAATGTTTACAGCCACTAGTGCCACTTGCGTGACAGGTCTTGTCGTATGTGATACATATACGCAGTGGACAATGTTTGGGCAGCTTGTCATATTGACGATGATTCAGATAGGTGGTTTAGGTTTTATTACGATAAGCGTGATGTTTTCTGTTTTGCTTAAGAAAAAAATTGGTTTGAATATAAGAAATCTTATTCAAGAAAGTGTCAGTTCTATGAAGCTGTCTGGCGTTGTAAAGTTGACAAAAAATATTTTTAAAGGGACAGCGATTATAGAAGGAATAGGAGCATTGCTGCTGGCAACGCGTTTTGTGCCAGAATTAGGCTTTTTTACAGGAATTTATTATGCAATTTTTCATTCCATATCGGCTTTTTGTAATGCAGGATTTGATTTGTTTGGCAGATTTGAACAGTATTCTTCATTGACACATTTTTCAAGTGATATTGTTGTTAATGTAACGATTATGCTGCTTATTATTATAGGTGGTTTAGGTTTTATTGTGTGGATGGAAGTAAAAGAAAATAAATTTCATTTTTCTAAATATTCATTACATTCTAAAATTGTTATTGTGACAAATCTTATACTCATATTTGGTGGTGCGGCTTTATTTGCATTTTTTGAGAAAGATAACCTGCAAGCAGGAATGGGTGTTTATGATAGAACGCTGTCTGCTCTTTTTACCTCTGTGTCAGCAAGAACAGCAGGTTTTAATACGCTTGATTTGGCAAATTTGGCGGATGCAAGCGTTATTCTTCATTTGGTTTTAATGTTTATAGGAGGCAATTCAGGTTCTACAGCAGGTGGTATAAAAACAACAACATTTGTTGTGTTTGTCGTTTATATATGGTCGAATATACGCAATTCGTCAGGCTGTAATATCTTTGGAAGAAGAATAGGTGATGAAGATATTAAAAAGGCAAATATGGTTTTAGGTTTAAATCTTGGGTTGGCAGTTTTTGCATTGATGGCGATATGTGCTTCTCAACATTTACAGATGAATGATGTCTTGATGGAGGTTTTTTCAGCGATTGGCACCGTTGGACTATCCACAGGAATTACAAGAGATTTAACTATATTTTCTCGATGTGTGCTTATTTTAGTAATGTATTGTGGTAGAATTGGAAGTATGACTTTTGCTATCACACTTGCTTTTAAACGTAAAAAGGAAGAAGTGTTGTATCCAGAGGAGCATATTAATGTAGGGTAAAAATGTGAGACACTAGATGTTCTTAAAAGACTATAATGTAGAGGCTGGTGCGAAAAATAAATTATTTTATAAGTTAAATAAGATTTAGCATGTTATGGAAAGGTAAGGTTATTAGTGTTAAATAAAATTTAACTAGCAATTTGTGTCTGTGCGTTGCTTGACACAAAGTTGTAAAAACAAAATTTTTTAAATTTTGTTTTTTGCGCAAGAAAGCAGCGCAGAAATGAGGATTTTTATGATGATTACGGACCGCAATGATATTTATTTATATTTTGAATGGATAAAACAGACAAATCCGACAAGTATATTAGACTTTGGCATATTTTTGCAAAGGATAGGGGCAGTTGCAAGACAAGTTATGAATTGTGAGATTTCAAAAGATATTATTCTTGAGGGTATATCTATGAATGAGGAAGTTCAGCCAGTATATACAAAGATATATGATAAAATTATAAATATAAAATCCATTCATAATTTAGATACAAAAATCTACGATTTAATCTATTTTTTCGATATGTACAGCGAATATAATAATACAATGATGATAACAAAAGAAGCATTATGGAATTGGCTTTTAAATCATGGCAAAATGATAGTGGCAGATACAAATGATGTTGATTTTATCAATTTTATGACAAGTCATGTAGTTTGTCAGGCGATTCATTTAGAAGGCAGACAATATGCGCTTATTCAAGGCAAAGCAGCAGAAAATGATTTTGTCGCTGAGGAAAAAGACATTCAAAATGATTTATGTGAAGAAGAAAAAAATATTCAAAATGATTTATATGAAAAAGGAAAAACAAAACAGAGCAATTTGTATATTAAAGAACATATAAAACAAGATTCAAGTATAAAGATTACAGAACAATCTGATATTAGACTCTATATTGCAGCACATAAAATATTTACAATTCCAGATGATATTGATTTAAATGAGGGGATGTATATTCCTTTGCATGTAGGCAGGCAGAAAAAACCATCGCTTGGGTTTATTGGTGATGACACAGGAGAACATATATCTATAAAGAATGATACATACTGTGAATTGACAGGTATGTATTGGATTTGGAAAAATGTATCATGTGATGTTGTAGGATTGTGTCATTATAGAAGATATTTTTTGAACAATGAAAAGATATTAAATAAACACGACGTTTGCGAATTGATGAATCAGTATGATATTGTTGTTGGTAATAGTTCTATGTCAACACATAAAAATATGGGTGAATACTACGCAAATAAGCATTATGCAAAAGATTTAGCTATATGTAAAGATGTGATAAGACAGCGATATCCAGAGTATATACAGGCGTTTGAATTGTGTATGAGCAGTAATTTTATGAATATTGGCAATATGATGATTTGCAGAAAAAATGTGTTTGATGTGTATTGTCAATGGTTGTTTGATATTCTTGATGAAGTTGAAAAAAGAATTGATGTGAGTCATTATGACACATATCAAAAAAGAGTGTATGGCTTTTTAGGGGAACGATTACTCCGTGTTTGGCTGGTAAATCATACATTCCATATAAAAGAATTAGTAATTAATTTTTGTGATACATAAGTTATATAATTGCAATATATTTTCAATAAAGTGAAAAAATGGTTGACGTATTTTAATGAGCTGTGCTATATTAGATTAGCTATGGAAGTGGTCTTTTTTTTATGCCTAAAAAAAGCCGATTGGTGTAAAGCCAGTATTTACTAGGTTTAAGCACTATAATAATAAAACATTGGAGGTGGAAGTTGTGCGCATTAAGATAACATTGGCATGTACAGAATGTAAACAGCGAAATTACAACATGACAAAGGATAAGAAAGCTCATCCAGACAGAATGGAAACGAAAAAGTATTGCAAGTTCTGTAAAGCACATACATTGCATAAGGAAACAAAGTAATCTAAGACAGTGAGGTAAGAATAATGGGTGATACTGTTAAAGAGAAAAAGCAGAAAAAAAGCTGGTTTAAGGGCTTAAAGGCTGAATTTAACAAAATTATTTGGCCTGACCGCAAGACACTCACAAAAGAAACCATTGCTGTATTAGTTGTATCTGTATTATTAGGTGCAATTATTTCAATTGTCGACTTATTATCAAGATTTGGAATTGAATTCTTAATGAAGTAAGGAAAAGGTGATTACATGGACGAAGCAAAATGGTATGTAGTGCATACTTATTCTGGATATGAGAATAAGGTTAAAGCAAACATTGAGAAAACTGTTGAAAATAGAAATCTTCAAGATCTTGTACTTGAAGTAGTTGTACCACTTGAGACAGTCGTTGAGATTAAAAATGGTACTCAAAAGGCAGCAGATAAAAAGATGTTTCCGGGTTATGTACTCATTAACATGGTTATGAATGACGACAGTTGGTACGTTGTTCGTAATACGAGAGGTGTTACAGGATTTGTTGGTCCCGGTTCTAAGCCAGTTCCACTTACTCCTTCAGAAATTAAAGCACTTGGAATTACTCTTTCTAATAATAAGGACAAGAATGAGCAGAAAGAAAAACCAGTTATTCATTTTAATGGAAAAGTGGGTGAACAGGTAATGATTCTTTCTGGTGCATGGGAGAATACAGTTGGGGTTATTAGAGACATTAATGAGGGCAAACAGTGCCTTACAATTAATGTTGAAATGTTCGGTCGTGAAACACCGGTTGAGATTGGTTTTACAGATGTGAAACTAATGTAATAAAGGACATTTTATAAGTTGAGAGCATAACATTTATTGATGTTGTCAATACATCGTTGTTATTGTTCGTGGGAGACCAATACATTGAAAGAGAATATTTTGTATGTTAAAAGGTCGCCAGAAACCACATTTATATTTAGGAGGTGCCTAAGATGGCAAAGAAAGTAACAGGTTATATCAAATTACAGATTCCTGCTGGTAAGGCAACACCAGCACCACCAGTTGGTCCAGCGCTTGGACAGCACGGTGTTAATATCGTAGAGTTTACAAAGCAATTTAATGCAAAGACAGCCGACCAAGGGGATTTAATTATCCCTGTTGTCATCACTGTTTACGCTGATAGAAGTTTTAGCTTTATCACAAAAACTCCTCCAGCGGCAGTTCTTCTTAAGAAGGCTTGCAATATTAAGTCAGGTTCAGGTGTTCCTAACAAGACAAAAGTTGCTAAGATTAAGAGAGCAGAAGTTCAAAAGATTGCTGAGCTTAAGATGCCAGACTTAAATGCTGCAACCATTGAAGCTGCAACTTCTATGATAGAAGGAACTGCTAAGAGCATGGGCATTGTAGTTGAGGACTAATAAAACAGCTATAAAGCTGTATTGCTGTGGGAGGAAATAGCCCTTCCGATAATACCACTAGGAGGTTTTTTATTATGAAAAGAGGAAAGAAATACGTTGAGGCAGCCAAAAATATTGACCGCCAAACATTATATGAAGCAACAGACGCTATCGCACTTGTAAAGAAGAGCGCTGTTGCAAAGTTCGACGAAACAATTGAAGCGCATATCAGAACAGGTTGTGATGGACGTCATGCAGAACAGCAGATTAGAGGTGCTGTTGTTCTTCCACATGGAACAGGCAAGAAGGTTCGTGTATTGGTGTTTGCTAAAGGTGCTAAGGCAGAAGAAGCTGAGGCAGCAGGTGCTGATTTTGTAGGTGCTGAAGAACTTATTCCAAAGATTCAAAATGATAACTGGTTTGAGTTTGATGTCGTTGTTGCAACTCCTGATATGATGGGTGTCGTTGGACGTTTAGGACGAGTGTTAGGACCAAAAGGCTTAATGCCAAATCCTAAGGCTGGTACGGTTACTATGGATGTAACAAAAGCTGTTAATGATATCAAGGCTGGTAAGATTGAGTACAGACTTGATAAGACAAATATCATTCACGTGCCAATTGGTAAGGCTTCATTTACTGAAGACCAATTAGCGGACAACTTCCAAGCTATTATGGATGCAATCGTTAAAGCAAAACCATCATCCGTTAAAGGTCAATATCTTAGAAGTATTGCACTTGCTTCTACAATGGGACCAAGTGTTAAGATTAATACATCTAAGTATGTTGGTTAATTGTTGATAAAATGATTGACAGCCAATATATATAATGATATATTGTAATTCGTATGTTTGATATAAGGTTTTATATTAAATATATATTTCGCCTAAGACAGTATGGTCCCACAAGGGTTAAAGGTAATTCGCCTACCGAGGAGTAACATTAAGATTGTTTATTCTTCCCTTCTGTCTATATGGACAGAAGGTTTTTATGTGTAGGGGTGCATAAGGAAACTAGCAGCTTTGCTGCACGCACCCTGCGCGGCGAGTAAGGAAATTCTCCCCTACTCGATTATGTATGGCGATGATTTTATTTTAAAAGGAGGTAAATTCATGGCAAAGGTAGAACTTAAACAGCCTATAGTAGATGAGATTTCAGCTTCTTTAAAAGATGCAGCAGGTGTGGTTCTTGTTAAGTACAGCGGTTTGACAGTAGAACAAGATACACAACTTAGAAAGCAAATGAGAGAAGCGGGTGTTATCTATAAGGTTTATAAGAACACTTTAGTTAAGAGAGCAGTTGCTGGAACCGTTTTTGAACCAATGACTGAGAATCTTGAAGGACCAAATGCAATTGCTATCAGTGCAAAAGACGCTACAGCACCTGCAAGGATTCTTAGTAATTTTGCAAAGACAGCAGACGCGCTTGAGCTTAAATGTGGCGTTGTAGAAGGAACATATTATGATGAAGCAGGTATTAAGGCTATCGCAAATATTCCTTCAAGAGAAGAGTTACTTTCAAAACTTCTTGGAAGTATCCAGTCACCTATTACAAACTTCGCTCGTGTTATTAAACAGATTGCTGAAAAGTCTGAAGAAGGCGCAGCTTAATAAAAAAGTGTGCTGTTGATAAGTATGTTTGTTAAAAGATATGTTTAGAATGAGATATATTTAAAAATAGAATATATTTAGAATCAAATATATTTAAAATTTAGAGTATTTGTTTGTATTAAAAACAATTGTATGAAATATTTTTATAGAAAGGAGAGCCTACTAATAGATGGTGTTTGTGTTTCATAAAAAAGAAGCATAAATATATGTTTTTAGTAGCAATTATATAAAATGACTACACAGGAAATTATTGAGGTAATTAAGGGCTTAACAGTATTAGAGCTTAATGAGTTAGTTAAAGCATGTGAGGAAGAATTTGGCGTATCAGCAGCAGCTGGTGTTGTTGTATCAGCAGTTGGCGGCGGCGCAGCAGTAGAAGATGAGAAGACAGAATTTGATGTAGAGCTTACAGAAGTTGGCGACAACAAGGTTAAGGTTATTAAAGTTGTTCGTGAGATTACAGGTCTCGGACTTAAAGAAGCTAAGGAAGTTGTAGACAATGCTCCAAAGGTTATTAAGGAAGCTGTTTCTAAAGAGGAAGCAGAAGATATCCAAAAGAAGATAGAAGCAGAAGGCGCAAAAGTTACATTAAAGTAATTGCACAATTCAATGTATTATAGAACTGCCGCAAAATGAAATTCTGAGCGATAAGATATGTAGTCAATATCAATATCTTATAGGGATGTTCATTTTGCGGCAGTCCCTTTTTGCATTGCAGAGGTTATGAGCAAGCAGCGTAGCAGATTGCGAATATCCGCTTAACTTTTGGTGTATTATTCACCAAAACGTCTATAACACTTTTATATTTAATTTTATTTATAAATTACTAAAGATAAGACGAAATATAAGAAAATTTAGCAAAAATATCCAAAATGTTAGTTGACACATTAAGGTAATTGTGATATTATGGACAATGCTCTATTATGGAAAATTGTAATATGCCATAATTATGTAAAATAAGCACAAGGGGTGAAACGTCAATGGAAAAAAATAGAATACGTCCAGTGAAGTCAGGAAAAAGCATCAGAATGAGCTATTCAAGACAGAAGGAAGTTCTTGAAATGCCTAACCTTATTGAGGTTCAAAAAGATTCATACCAGTGGTTTTTGAATGAAGGACTCAAAGAAGTTTTTGATGACATTTCTCCGATTACAGATTATAATGGAAGATTGAGTCTGGAATTTGGTGATTTCACATTATGTGAGGATGAGGTCAAATACTCTATTGAAGAGTGCAAAGAAAGAGATGCTACATACGCAGCACCTCTTAAAGTTGAAGTTAGACTCCATAATAAGGAAAGTGGAGATATTGTTGGTCATGAGATATTTATGGGCGACCTTCCAATCATGACAAGGACAGGCACATTTGTTATTAATGGTGCAGAGAGAGTTATAGTTAGCCAGTTGGTACGTTCACCTGGTATTTATTATGATATACAAAAAGATAAATATGGTAAGATTTTTTTATACAGCAGTCAGGTTATTCCGAATCGTGGAGCTTGGCTTGAGTATGAAACCGATGCAAATAATGTATTCTATGTTAAAGTTGACAGAAATAAAAAAGTACCAATTACAGTGTTGATTCGAGCTTTAGGTATAGGAACAAACGCTGAAATTATTGATACATTTGGAGAAGAACCAAAGCTTATTGCTACAATGGCTAAAGATGTTTCAACAGACCACAGTGAAGATAGTTTTACAGACCAGCAAAAAGGTTTGTTGGAATTATATAAAAAGTTAAGACCTGGTGAACCATTATCAGTAGATAGTGCAGAATCGCTTATATCGGGCATGTTTTTTGACCCTAGAAGATATGATTTAGCGAAAGTTGGACGATATAAATTTAATAAAAAACTTTCATTTAAGTATAGAATAGCAGGACATATCCTTGCTGATGATGTTGTTGTAAATGGTAATGTCATTGCAAAGGCAGGCGATAAACTTACAAGAGAAAGTGCAGAGGAAATTCAAAATGCTGCTGTGCCGGCAGTATTTCTTGATGTAGAAGTAAAAGGAAACGATGGTGTTATTGCCAATAGAAGAGTAAAAATTCTTTCTAATATGGCAGTTGATATTACAAAATGGGTTGATATCAGTGAGGAAGAAGCAAAGAAACTTGGTGTTACAGAGAAGGTATTTTATCCTGTTTTGGAGCAGCTTCTTGAGGAAAACACAGATATAGAAAGCATTAAAAAAGCCATTTCAGCAAATCTTGGCGACCTTATTCCAAAGCATATTACGGTGGAAGATATCCTTGCATCGATTAATTATAATCTTCATTTGGAGTATGGCGTTGGAACAAAAGATGATATTGACCACTTAGGCAACAGACGTATTCGAGCTGTTGGCGAGTTGCTGCAAAATCAGTTTAGAATTGGAATTTCAAGAATGGAAAGAGTTGTGCGTGAGAGAATGTCCACTCAGGATTTGAGCGGTGTATCACCACAATCTCTTATTAATATAAAGCCTGTGACAGCAGCTATTAAGGAATTTTTTGGAAGTTCACAGTTGTCACAGTTTATGGACCAAAATAATCCGCTTGGAGAGTTGACACATAAGAGAAGATTATCGGCGTTAGGACCAGGTGGTTTGTCAAGAGACCGTGCAGGTTTTGAAGTTCGAGACGTGCATTATACGCATTATGGAAGAATGTGTCCAATTGAGACACCTGAAGGACCAAATATCGGTCTTATCAATTCATTAGCTTCCTATGCAAGAATTAATGAATATGGTTTTGTGGAAGCGCCTTATCGTATCGTTGATAAGAGCGACCCTAAAAATCCACGAGTTACAGATGAAGTGCGCTATTTTACAGCGGATGAGGAAGATGATTTCCATGTAGCTCAAGCGAATGCAGAGATTGATGAAGAAGGACATTTTGTTAAAAATACAGTGTCTGGACGATATAGAGATGAGACATCAGAGTTTGACAAGAGACTGATTGACCTTATGGACGTTTCTCCTAAGATGGTCTTTTCTGTCGCAACATCAATGATTCCATTTCTTCAAAATGACGATGCCAACAGAGCTTTGATGGGTTCTAATATGCAGCGTCAAGCAGTGCCGCTTCTTACTACCGATGCGCCAGTTATCGGAACAGGTATTGAAAACAAAGCGGCAATTGACTCTGGTGTGTGTGTGGTGGCAGAAGCCGCAGGTGTTGTTACATCATCAGAATCCAATATGATTACGATAAAGCAAGATAATGGCAAAGTTAAAAAATATAAGTTGACAAAGTTTGCAAGAAGTAACCAAAGCAACTGTTATAATCAACGTCCTATTGTATTTAAAGGAGACCGTGTTGAGGCTGGTGATGTCATTGCTGACGGACCTTCAACATCCAATGGAGAGATTGCATTAGGCAAGAATCCATTGATTGGATTTATGACATGGGAAGGTTACAATTATGAAGATGCCGTTCTTTTAAGCGAACGATTGGTAAGGGATGATGTATACACATCCATTCATATAGAAGAGTATGAGACAGAAGCAAGAGATACGAAACTTGGACCAGAAGAAATTACAAGGGATATTCCATCCGTATCAAACGAATCTATCAAAGACCTTGATGAAGATGGTATTATTCGTATTGGTGCTGAGGTTCGTGCAGGTGACGTCTTAGTTGGAAAGGTAACTCCTAAGGGAGAGACCGAATTGACAGCAGAGGAGCGACTTCTTCGCGCTATTTTTGGCGAGAAGGCAAGAGAAGTAAGAGATACTTCACTTAAAGTTCCACATGGCGAGTATGGTATTGTCGTGGCAGTTAAGACCTTTACAAGAGAAGACGGCGATGAGCTTTCACCAGGTGTCAATAAATCAGTTCGTATCTATATTGCACAGAAAAGAAAAATATCAGTTGGTGATAAGATGGCTGGTCGTCATGGTAATAAGGGTGTTGTTTCACGAGTACTTCCAGTGGAAGATATGCCATTTTTGCCAAACGGACGCCCACTTGATATTGTTTTAAATCCACTTGGTGTGCCTTCGCGTATGAATATCGGTCAGGTTTTGGAGATTCATTTGAGTCTAGCAGCAAAAGTACTTGGATTTAATGTTGCTACATCCGTGTTTGATGGTGCAGATGAAAATGATATTATGGATACATTGGAGTTGGCAAACGATTACGCCAATCTTGAATGGGATGAATTTAGCGCAAAGCATAAAGCAAACTTGAGAGAAGATGTATATCAATATCTTGATGAACACAAAGACCATCGTGCAGAATGGAAAGGTGTTCCAATTGACCGTAATGGAAAAGTAAGACTTCGTGACGGAAGAACAGGCGAATATTTTGACAGTCCTGTTACAATAGGATTTATGCACTATTTAAAGCTTCACCATTTGGTTGATGATAAAATTCATGCGCGTTCAACAGGTCCTTATTCACTTGTAACACAGCAGCCATTAGGCGGTAAAGCACAGTTTGGCGGACAGCGTTTCGGTGAGATGGAAGTGTGGGCATTAGAGGCCTATGGTGCATCATATACATTGCAAGAGATTCTTACGGTGAAGTCTGATGATGTTGTGGGACGTGTAAAGACATATGAGGCAATTATTAAGGGAGAAAATATACCAGAACCAGGTATACCAGAATCCTTTAAAGTGTTGTTAAAGGAATTACAGTCGTTGGCATTAGATGTTCGCGTTTTAGACCAAAATAATGAAGAAGTAAAACTTCTTGAAAGTGCTGATTATGAAGTGACTGATTTTAAGAAAGTGCTTGATGATGGCAATTATCGCAGAAACAGCAAGGATGAGGAAAGCGAATTAAAACATGCAGGCAATACGATTCAGACATTTGATGAATCAGGTGAGGCGCAGTATGTAGAAGATATGGATGAATCAGCAGATTACATGGAAGATGATGGACTTGATGAGGAAGATTTTGACGAAGATTTATCTGATGATTTTGATGTAGACGAAGATTATGGCGATGGCAATGCAGATATTTATTAATTAGAAGGGGGCAGATATACATGGAAGAATCAAAAAAGCAGTTGTCAAACAATTCAATGAAGTTTGATAAGATTCAGATTAAACTTGCTTCTCCAGAGAATATATTGGAATGGTCACATGGTGAGGTTACAAAACCAGAAACAATCAATTACAGAACACTAAAACCAGAAAAAGATGGTTTGTTTTGTGAGAGGATATTTGGACCTAGTAAAGATTGGGAATGCCATTGCGGTAAGTATAAAAAGATTAAGGATAAGGGAATTGTCTGTGATAAGTGCGGTGTTGAAGTGACAAAGGCAAGTGTGCGTAGGGACCGTATGGGGCATATTCATCTTGCTGCTCCCGTATCTCATATTTGGTACTTTAAGGGCATACCAAGCAGAATGGATTTGATTTTAGACATTGGTCCTAAAAATCTTGAAAAAGTGTTATATTTTGCCTCTTATATTGTGTTAGATTCAGGCGAGACGGATATTCCATTTAAAAAGATACTCAGTGAACAAGAATATTCCGAATGTTACGAAAAGTATGGCGACCAATTTCGAGTTGGAATGGGGGCAGAGGCTATTCTTGAGCTTCTACAGAATGTTGACCTTGCACAGGAGACTGTAAAATTAAAAGAAGAACTTGCTAATACCACCTCACAAAAAGCTGCTCGATTAATTAAGAGAATTGAAGTGATGGAGGCATTTTTAAATGCAAAAACAAAACCAGAATGGATGATTCTTACAGAAATTCCAGTTATCCCTCCAGATTTAAGACCAATGGTTCAGCTTGATGGCGGTCGATTTGCAACATCCGACTTAAATGATTTATATAGAAGAATTATCAATAGAAACAATCGTCTTGCACGACTGATGGAACTTGGTGCGCCTGAAATTATTGTGCGCAATGAAAAAAGAATGCTTCAGGAGGCAGTTGATGCGTTAATTGACAATGGACGCCGAAATGGACGTCCAGTGACAGGACCAGGAAACAGAGCATTAAAGTCACTTTCTGATTTATTGAAAGGTAAACAGGGACGTTTTCGTCAAAATCTGTTGGGTAAACGTGTCGACTATTCAGGACGTTCTGTTATTGTCGTAGGTCCAGAACTTAAAATTTATCAGTGCGGACTTCCAAAAGAGATGGCAATTGAGTTATTTAAGCCATTTGTTATGCGAGAGCTTGTAAGACGTAATCTGGCAGAAAATATTAAAAAGGCAAAGAAAAAGGTAGAACAGCTTGAAAATGATGTGTGGGATGTACTAGAAGATGTTATAAAAGAACATCCTGTTATGTTAAACCGTGCGCCGACACTTCATCGACTTGGTATACAGGCATTTGAGCCAATTCTTGTAGAAGGCAAGGCTATTAAACTGCATCCATTGGTATGTACAGCGTTTAATGCCGATTTTGATGGAGACCAAATGGCTGTCCATTTGCCGCTTTCTGTAGAGGCACAGGCGGAATGTCGATTTATGCTGCTTTCACCAAACAACTTGCTCAAGCCGTCAGACGGTGGTCCTGTAGCCGTTCCTTCTCAGGATATGGTACTTGGTATTTATTATTTAACACAGGAAAGACCTGGTGCCAAAGGCGAAGGAAAATATTTTAAAGATGTCAATGAGGCTTTATTAGCTTATGAAAACGGGGCAATTACGCTTCATTCTAAAATATTAGTACGTGTTGTTAAAAAATGTGAAGATGGAACAACAAAGAGTGGTAATGTTGCATCAACGCTTGGTCGTTTTATTTTCAATGAGATACTTCCACAGGATTTAGGTTATGTAGACAGAAGTCTTCCAGAAAATGACCTTGTACTTGAAGTGGATTTTCATGTAGGCAAAAAGCAGTTAAAAGATATATTGCAGCATGTTATTAACACACATGGCACAACAAGAACAGCAGAAGTTCTTGATGATATTAAAGCGATGGGATATAAATATTCAACAAAGGCTGCTATGACGGTTTCCATTTCCGAGATGACCGTGCCTCCTATCAAGAAGGAACTTATTGCAAATGCTGAGAAAAAAGTAGAGATGATTACAAAGCATTACAATAGAGGTATATCAACGGATGAGGAGAGACATAAGAATGTTATCAAGGTATGGCAAGAAACCGATGAATTGCTTAAAGATGCTTTGCTTGCAGGTCTTGACAAGTATAATAATATCTTTATGATGGCAGACTCTGGTGCGCGTGGTTCCAATCAGCAGATTAAGCAGTTAGCTGGTATGCGTGGATTGATGGCAGATACATCGGGCAATACGATTGAACTTCCAATTAAATCAAACTTTAGAGAAGGTTTGGATGTATTGGAGTACTTTATCTCAGCGCATGGAGCGCGTAAAGGTCTGTCCGATACAGCGCTTCGTACAGCAGACTCTGGCTATCTTACAAGACGTCTTGTTGATGTATCGCAAGACCTTGTTATAAGAGAAAATGATTGTAGCGAGGGCAAGAGCATACCAGGTATGTACGTTTATGAATTTGTAAATGATAAGGCAACTGCGGACAGCGATGCAAAAGCAGATGTTTTGGAATCTTTACAAGAACGTATTACAGGAAGATTCCTTGCAGAAGATATACTTGATGATAAGGGCAATGTTGTGGTTGCCGCAAATCATTTAGTTACACCAAAAAGAGCAGAGCAGATTATTAAGACTGGCGTTGAGAAAGTTAAGATTAGAACAATTCTTACCTGTCGTTCGCATATTGGTGTTTGTGCAAAGTGTTATGGTTCAAACATGGCAACAGGACAGACCGTACAGGTCGGTGAAGCGGTTGGTATTATTGCGGCACAGTCTATCGGTGAACCTGGTACACAGCTTACAATGAGAACATTCCATACAGGCGGCGTTGCTGGTGATAATATTACACAAGGTCTTCCTAGAGTAGAGGAACTTTTTGAGGCAAGAAAGCCAAAGACACTTGCAGTCCTTGCTGAATTTGGTGGTGTGGTAAGTTTTGCACAAACGGAGAAAAAGACTGATATTGTTATTACAGACGACGAGGGCAATTCTAAGGCATATACCGTATCGAAGGATACAAGAGTAAAAGTTAAAGAAGGTCAGATTGTTGTCAAGGGTGAAGAAATTACAGAAGGTTCTGAAAATCCTCATGATATTGTAAGAATACTTGGCGTAAGAGCCGTTCAGGATTATATGATTCGTGAAGTTCAAAAAGTATATCGTATACAAGGTGTTGAAATTAATGATAAGCATATTGAGTTGATTGTTCGTCAAATGCTGAAAAAGATTATTGTTGACGAGGCTGGAGATTCTAATTTCCTTCCAGGTTCTCAGGTTGATACAATTGATTTTACAGAGGCAAACGAAAAACTGGAGGCTGAGGGAAAGACACCTGCTTCTGGCACACCGATTATACTTGGTATCACAAAGGCTTCACTTGCAACCAATTCATTTATGTCAGCAGCATCCTTCCAAGAGACGACAAAGGTTCTTACCGATGCGGCTATCAATGGAAAGATTGACCCATTGATAGGTCTTAAAGAAAATGTTATTATTGGTAAGTTGATTCCTGCTGGTACTGGAATGAAGAGATATCAAAACATTAGAATAGATACAGGTCTTGAATATGCTGAAAAAAATGAAGAAATCAGCTTTACAGAAAGAGAAGATAACGAAATAGATAGTATAAGAGAAGAAAGTATGTAATAAAGTAAAGATAATTAAAAAAAGAATATTTTTTTAAATGAGCTAATAGTCAGAACATCAAGATTGAATACTCGCCTTATAACTAATGATTAGTTGAAGGCGAGTGTTTTTAATATAAAATATAATGTTATAAATTTATAATTAAAAATATATGTATTTACAGGTGAGAAAGGATGTTATTATAAAAATGAATATATTACAAGAAAAGTGTAAAGCATTAAAGGAATCCGTGCAAGATAAGTGGAAAGTATTAGATTCAGATATAGATGATGAAAAAAGATATGAAATAGTTGCAAGTATGCAGCAAGATTTAATTGACTATGCAACATTTCTTGAAGATGGGATGAATCTTAATGATACAATTGTAATACAAACCCTTAAGACAGCTTGTGAATTATGTTATCGCTATGTTGCTACACATGAACTAAATATAAAGAGTTTTAATTATGTGATGAAATTACAGCTTCATTCAATAGAACGATTGACATTTTCATGTGTGCCAGAAGATGCGTATCATTTGTCGGTTATTGCTATTATAAAAAATGAAATGTATATAAGAGAATGGATTGAATATCATCGCATGGTTGGAGTGTCTCATTTTTATATATATGATAATGAGAGTACTAATCATATGAAAGAGGAGATTCAGGATTATATTGATTCAGGTGTTGTGACATATCAGTATTTTCCAGGTGAGCTTATGCAGCTTAAAGCCTATAAACATGCTGTGGAACATTATCAGTTTGAGACAAAATATATGGCAATGATTGATGGCGATGAGTATATGGTTCCCATGCAAGATGAGCTTCTTCCAGATATTGTTGACCACATTTTTGAAGATTATGAGAGTTTAGTGTTAAAAGAACCAGGATTTGCTGGTGGAATAGGGATTAATTGGAGAGATTATGGTTCTTCTCATCACAAAGATAAACAAGAGGGGTTATGTATTGAAAATTATATGTATAGAGCGCCAGATGATTTTTTCTTAAATGCGCATATAAAAACAATTTTTATACCAAGAGTGGTGACAGATATTTGGACACCACATATTCCAGATATGCAGGAAAATTGGCGCACTATCAGTGAAAATGGTTCAACAATTAATTATTCATTTTTTTATGACAGCATGTGTAAGAAATTAAGAATTAATCATTATTTTTGTAAATCAGAGAATGAATATATGGAAAAAATTAAGAGAGGCTGGCCAGACAGAGTACATTCTTATACACAGAGAAGATTAGACCAAGAAATGAATTGGGTAACAAATACCTGTAATGAGATTTATGACCCAATTATGCAAAAATATATTCCAGAATTAAAGAAACGACTAAAAAGAAGTTAAAATCAAAAAAATAAAAACAAAAATTAAAAAATAAATATTTTTGCTTGACATAAAATCAATTAATGGATATACTAAAAAAGCGCGCGGACAGTTCTGTCCGTTGTTTGCTAGGATTCAGATTTACTGAATGCAACCACAATGATATCTAATTCCAGGAGGTGAAAAAGGAATGCCTACATTTAACCAGTTAGTAAGACAGGGAAGAAAAACAGCAGTTAAAAAGTCAACAGCGCCAGCGCTTCAGAAGGGTTATAACTCTCTTCAAAAGAAAGCTACAGATATTTCTTCTCCACAAAAGAGAGGTGTATGTACCGCTGTTAAGACTGCCACACCTAAGAAGCCTAATTCAGCACTTAGAAAGATTGCCAGAGTACGTCTTTCTAATGGTATTGAAGTTACTTCATATATTCCTGGCGAAGGTCACAATCTTCAAGAGCATAGCGTTGTTCTTATAAGAGGTGGAAGAGTTAAGGATTTACCAGGTACAAGATACCATATAGTAAGAGGTGTACTTGATACAGCAGGTGTAGCAAAGAGAAGACAAGCTCGTTCTAAGTATGGTACAAAAAGACCAAAGGATGCTAAGTAATTTAGTGTTTCTTAGAATATAACAGTTTTGTCATAATAAACAGGTTTGAGACACAAACTTGTTTGCTCACATTAGTGAGACTGTTATGGCTCACGGTAGTGGGACTATTATATAATGCCAATCGGTTAGCATTGTATGTAATATCACATTTATGGGAATAATTAGTGCGGAGTTAGATTAATCCTATGGTTGCAGGTTTAATATACTTTATGCACGAACACAGCCAAGTACCACAGATGGACTTGTGGGAAAGGTCAATCATATGTGAGTACCGATGAATTAATGAATGTTGTTAAGGACAACAGCATTTTGTTTTTGACAACAAAACAATATTAAGGAGGGAAGAACCGTGCCACGTAAAGGACATACTCAAAAAAGAGATGTATTACCAGATCCTATTTACAATAATAAGGTGGTTACTAAGCTTATCAACAACATTATGCTTGATGGTAAGAGAGGAGTAGCACAAAAGATTGTATATAGAGCATTTGACAGGGTTGCAGCAAAAACGGAAAGACCAGCTATCGAGGTATTTGAAGAGGCTATGAACAATATTATGCCAGTTCTCGAAGTTAAGGCTAGACGTATTGGTGGTGCCACATATCAGGTACCTATCGATGTTAAGCAAGATAGAAGACAAGCGTTAGCACTTCGTTGGATAACAACATACTCTCGCGCAAGAGGTGAGAAGACTATGGAAGAAAGACTTGCTAATGAGATTCTTGACGCTGCAAATAATACAGGCGCTTCTGTAAAGAAGAAAGAAGATATGCACAAAATGGCTGAAGCTAATAAAGCTTTTGCTCATTATAGATTTTAATAAAACTGCATAGATTGTATGTAATTGATAAAATCTTATGCGATATAGTTATTGAATACAAAATTAGGAGGGTTTACCGATGGCTGGAAGAGAATATCCATTGGAGAGAACCAGAAATATAGGTATTATGGCGCATATCGATGCCGGTAAAACGACATTGACAGAGCGTATACTTTATTATACTGGTGTTAACTATAAAATCGGTGATACTCATGAAGGTACTGCTACTATGGACTGGATGGAGCAGGAGCAGGAGAGAGGTATCACAATTACTTCAGCCGCTACTACATGTCATTGGACATTAGAGAAGGAAACAAAAGTTATGCCAGGTGCATTAGAGCATCGTATTAATATTATTGATACTCCTGGACACGTTGACTTCACAGTTGAGGTTGAGCGTTCACTTAGAGTACTTGATGGTGCTGTTGGTGTATTCTGTGCAAAGGGTGGTGTTGAGCCACAGTCAGAAAATGTATGGCGTCAGGCAGACACATACAACGTACCTAGAATGGCATTTATCAATAAAATGGATATCTTAGGTGCAAATTTCTATGGTGCAGTAGACCAGATTAGAAATAGATTAGGGAAGAATGCTATCTGTCTTCAAATTCCAATTGGAAAAGAAGATGATTTTAAGGGGATTATTGACCTTTTTGAGATGCAGGCATATATTTACAATGATGATAAGGGTGATGATATTTCTGTTGTTGCAATTCCAGATGATATGAAGGAACAGGCAGAAGAATATCATACAGAGCTTGTAGAGAAGATTTGCGAGCTTGATGATGACCTTATGATGATGTATCTTGAAGGTGAGGAACCATCTGTTGAAGAGATGAAAAAGGTTCTTAGAAGAGCAACATGTGAATGTAGCGCTATTCCTGTATGTTGTGGTTCAGCTTACAGAAATAAGGGCGTTCAAAAGCTTCTTGATGCTGTTCTTGAATTTATGCCAGCACCTACGGATATTCCAGATATTACAGGTGTTGATGATGAAGGCAATGAAGTTACAAGACATTCATCGGATGAAGAACCATTTTCAGCACTTGCATTTAAGATTATGGCAGACCCATTTGTTGGTAAGCTTGCATTCTTTAGAGTATATTCAGGTACATTGAACTCAGGTTCATATGTATTAAATGCAACAAAAGGAAAGAAGGAGAGAGTTGGTCGTATCCTTCAGATGCATGCAAATAAGAGAGAAGAACTTTCAAAGGTTTATTCAGGCGATATTGCTGCTGCCGTAGGTTTTAAGTTTACAACAACAGGTGATACAATCTGTGACGAGCAGCATCCAGTTATTCTTGAGTCTATGGAATTTCCAGAGCCAGTTATTGAGCTTGCTATTGAGCCTAAGACAAAGAATGACCAAGGCAAGATGGGCGAAGCTTTAGCAAAACTTGCTGAGGAAGACCCAACATTCCGCGCTCATACAGACCAAGAGACTGGTCAGACAATTATTGCAGGTATGGGTGAGCTTCATCTTGAGATTATTGTTGACAGACTTCTTCGTGAATTTAAGGTTGATGCAAATGTTGGCGCGCCTCAAGTTGCTTATAAAGAGTGTTTTACAAAGTCTGTTGATGTTGACAGCAAGTATGCAAAACAGTCCGGTGGTCGTGGTCAGTATGGTCACTGTAAGGTACGTTTTGAGCCAATGGACCCAAATGGCGAAGAGCACTTTAAATTTGATTCAGAAGTCGTTGGTGGCGCTATTCCTAAGGAATATATCCCAGCTGTTGGCGAAGGTATTGAGGAGGCATCAAATGCAGGTATTCTTGCAGGATTCCCAGTACTTGGCGTTCATGCAACGGTTTATGATGGTTCATACCATGAAGTCGATTCTTCAGAAATGGCATTTAAGATTGCAGGCTCTATGGCGTTTAAGGACGCTATGCAAAAAGGTGGAGCAGCATTGTTAGAGCCAATTATGAAGGTTGAAGTTACAATGCCAGAGGAATATATGGGTGATGTAATTGGTGATATCAATTCTCGTCGTGGACGTATAGAAGGTATGGATGATTTAGGCGGCGGTAAGATTGTAAGAGCTTATGTACCACTCTCAGAAATGTTTGGTTATTCTACGGACCTTCGTTCTAAGACACAGGGACGTGGTAATTATTCAATGTTCTTTGAGAAATATGAGCAGGCACCAAAGTCAATCCAAGACAAAGTAATTGCTGCAAAAAGCAAGTAATATTGATTATAAAAAATATAGTTGAAAAATATTGGAAAATGAAATATAATAGAAATCAGCTATGAAAACGCGACAAGCGAAACCACATTGATGGTAATTTAAGTGATTTTTTAAGGAGGATTTTAAACAATGGCAAAGGCTAAATTTGAGAGAACAAAACCACATTGCAATATTGGTACAATTGGACACGTAGATCATGGTAAGACTACATTGACAGCTGCTATTACAAAGACACTTCATGCAAGACTTGGTACAGGTGAGGCTGTTGCATTTGAAAATATTGATAAGGCACCAGAAGAGAGAGAAAGAGGTATTACAATCTCTACTGCACACGTTGAGTATGAAACAGAAAAGAGACACTATGCACACGTTGACTGTCCAGGCCATGCTGACTACGTTAAGAACATGATTACTGGTGCAGCTCAGATGGATGCTGGTATCCTTGTTGTTGCTGCTACGGATGGTGTTATGGCTCAGACAAGAGAACATATCCTTCTTGCTCGTCAGGTTGGTGTTCCATATATCGTTGTATTTATGAACAAGTGTGATATGGTTGATGACCCAGAACTTTTAGAGCTTGTAGATATGGAAATCAGAGAGCTTCTTAATGATTATGATTTCCCTGGTGATGACACACCTATTATTCAAGGTTCAGCTCTTAAGGCTCTTGAAGACCCTAACAGCGAGTGGGGCGATAAGATTCTTGAGCTTATGCACACAATTGATGAGTATGTTCCAGACCCACAGAGAGAGACAGACAAGCCATTCCTTATGCCTGTGGAAGACGTATTCTCAATTACAGGTCGTGGTACTGTTGCTACTGGTAGAGTAGAAAGAGGTATCCTTCATCTTAATGAGGAAGTTGAAATTGTTGGTATTACAGATGAGACACGTAAAGTTGTTGTTACAGGTATTGAAATGTTCAGAAAACTTCTTGATGAGGCACAGCCTGGTGATAACATTGGCGCTCTTCTTAGAGGTGTTCAAAGAGATGATATCGAAAGAGGTCAGGTTCTTTGTAAGCCAAGCTCAGTTACACCACACAAGAAGTTTACAGCTCAAGTTTATGTATTGACAAAGGACGAAGGTGGTCGTCATACACCATTCTTCAACAACTATCGTCCACAGTTCTATTTCAGAA
The DNA here is from genome assembly GCA_910585095.1 of uncultured Lachnospira sp. Taxonomy (GTDB): domain Bacteria; phylum Bacillota; class Clostridia; order Lachnospirales; family Lachnospiraceae; genus Lachnospira. The sequence goes on along the minus strand of CAJUBU010000002.1, from coordinate 189,064 downwards.
CAACAGACGTAACAGGTGTTTGTGAGCTTCCAAACGGCACAGAAATGTGTATGCCTGGTGATAACGTAGAGATGACAGTAGAACTTATCCATAGAGTTGCTATGGAGCAGGGTCTTCGTTTCGCTATCCGTGAGGGTGGTAGAACAGTTGGTTCTGGTGCAGTTGCTACTATCATTGAGTAATCTTGTAATTAGAGCCAAATAATAAAAATAAGCACCGCAATCCTTTGAGAAATCAAGGGGTTGCGGTTTTAAAATGCTCATTTTAGAGTTTTAGTGGTTACCATGTTCTTTTATGGTGGTAATAATATCATATTTTTTTTGTATTTTTTTGACTAATAGTTGCTAGAAGTTTATTTATATAAATTTTTATTGATCAAAATATATTATACTAGTATTATAGTAAGCAGATATAAATTAAAAAAAACTAGTATTACTGTTTAACAAAATGAAATTATAATCAAAATATGTAAAGGAGATAATTGAATGAAACAATTAAATCAAGAAGCTGAAAAGATAATGATTGAACGTTTTGGAAAAGATACAATTATTGCATTGGCGACAATAGAAAATGAAGTGCCTTATGTTCGGTATGTAAATGCCTATTATGAAGATGGTGCATTTTATATTATTACATATGCACGTTCAAATAAGATGAAACATATAGCAGATAATCCCATAGTTGCGGTAGCTAGTGATTGGTTTATGGCACATGGAAAAGGTATTAATCTGGGTTATTTTGGAAAAAAAGAAAATTCTATGATAGCTGAAAAATTAAGACATGTTTTTGCAGAATGGATTGATAATGGACATGTTAATTTTGACGATGAAAATACAATAATTTTATGTGTAGAATTAACAGATGGGCTATTACTTTCACATGGCACAAGATATGAGTTTTAGCTGTTCAAATTTTGAATTTAATTTGATTTAAAAGTTGTATAAAGTATAAATCATAATAATGAGAATACTAAAAAAATATGTACCTTATTGAAAAATAAATTAATAATGATGATTCTTATAAAGAAACGAGAACATGTTATAACAAAATATTAATAAAAAAGATTAAAGAAATTAATCTAATATCTTCTATGTTTTTTGCTGTAAGAGAAGAAAACGTTGTAAATGATTCAATAAGAGAAGATGTATATACAATTGAAATAGATGGAGCATTTAATATGAGTAAATCTTTATCTGAAATGTCTTTAGAAGAATTGTGGGCATTATTTCCAATTATGCTTAGCGAACATAAAGACTGTTGGCATGATTGGTATGAAGAAGAAAAAGAAGAAATAATGATTATTTTGCATGGTATAGATTTGAAGATAAACCATATTGGAAGTACGGCAATCAAATCTATTATGGCAAAGCCGATTATTGATATTTTAGTTGAAATTCCAAAAAATATTTTGATGACAGATGTAAAAGAACAGCTTGAGAAGAATGGTTATAGATGTATGTCCGAACAAGAAAATAGAAAATCGTTTAATAAGGGATATACAGAAAAAGGATTTGCAGAAAAAGTGTTTCATCTGCACTTGCGTTATTTTGGCGATAATGATGAACTATATTTTCGCGATTATATGAATAATTATTCCATTCTTGCACAAGAGTATGAAACGTTAAAATGTTCTCTTTGGAAAAAGTATGAATATAATCGAGATGCATATACAGAAGCAAAAAGTCAATTTGTTATAAAATATACAAAATGTGCAAAAATGGAATATGGAAATCGATATTAAATAATTTTACTTGAAGATTTTAATGATATATCCCCAATTTCCTTATAGATTTTTTTAAATGCGGTGGGAAGTGCAATTTCTTCTTCAAGCTGTTTTCTTGTAACCCATTTTAAGTTGTTATTATTTCCCCTAGAATCGCATAAAATAACAAAACAATTCATATGCCATTCTATATGAGAGAAAATATGTTTTTTCTTAAAGGTTGTCTGTATTTTTGAATTGATTATTTCTTGCTGCAAGAGCCATTCTTTAACTTCTTTTTTTGCAAGTGTCTTATTTAGATTTGGAAATTCCCACATGCCGCCTAATAAGCCATCTTGTTCCCGTTTGTTTATAGCCATATTATCATTATAACACAAAATAAAAATGGTTTTATTTTCAATCTTTCGTTCTACTTTCTTTTTCTTTACAGGAAATTCCATCTGGCGTTTTTCTTTGTATGCAAGACAATATTCTTTTAATGGACATTCATCACATTTTGGTGCGCCATTAGGAGTACAGATTACAGCACCTAATTCCATCAAGCTTTGCGTAAAGTTACCACATTGGTCTTTTGGATAAATTGCCTCTAAATTTTTTTTGATTTCTTCTCTAAATTTAGTATTCATAATGTCTGTTGAATTTTTTGTCAATCTAGTAATCACACGAAGTACATTGCCATCTACGGCGGCAGTTTTTTTACCAAATGCAATAGAGCAGATAGCACCAGCCGTATAAGTTCCTATGCCAGGAAGCTTGATAACAAGGTCAAATTCAGTAGGAAACTGTCCACCATAATCGTCACAGATTACTTGCGCCGCCTTTTTTAAATTTTTGGCACGAGAATAGTATCCAAGACCTTCCCATAATTTCATAAGTTGTTCATCTTTACATGTAGCCAAGTCTTGTACAGTTGGAAAGGCTTGCAAAAATTTTTTGTAATATGCTATCACAGTATCCACACGAGTTTGTTGTAACATAATTTCTGAAATCCAGATGCGATAAGGTTCTGTATTTTCACGCCATGGCAAAATTCGTGCATTTTTTTTATACCATGTTAGTAAGGGTTCTACAATATTTTCTAAATGATAATTAGACATAATCAGGTTCCTTTATTTTGTTCTAATTTTTTGCATAGTGGGTGGTCAGAAGTTTGCGATACAAACTTTTATATCACAATTTTTCTGTGGTTATTGTATCATAAAAATGTTATATTATCCACAAATGAGTTTGCATTTTCAATATTGAATTTTTTACTAAACTATTTTTTATTATAGAATCAATATTTTTAAAAAATTTATTAGAAGTATTATATTAAGAAAATCAATAATAAAAAACAAAGAAAGGTGTGTTGATATTAATGAAAGTAAAGGATATGGTTAAAAATATCAATTTTCATGATAGTAATGTTATTGAATTATTATATGAAAATAATATGGTAAAATTAAAAATTGATTTATGTATGTGGCAGCAAAAAGATTATAAAGAGGGAGATAGTGAACTGAAAGAAGTTTTATTAGTATTTGATGCTGTTGAAAATTATGTATGGGATTCTTTAAAAACAGAGAAAGAAATTGATTATGATACGATTTTAGATATGTCTTATAATGATAGGATTTTAAAAATTATATTACTAGATAATGAAATATCTATTATCACTTTTAAATGTGATAAGGTAAAATTTATATAAAAATAAGAATATATATTAAGTTTGTTTAACTAGATTTTTCAAGAAAGGACAATAAAAGTGTCACAATCAAATATTGTTTTGTACATGGAAGAAGATATAAATATCAATAAAATTGAGGATATTTTAATTCAATATCAGGCAAAAAATCAACAGGGGTGTTGGGGAATTGAAAAATATAATAGTTGGATTTGGGTTAATTATTATTTATTGGAATATTATTGTGAAATAAGACAAATTTGGAATAATATTTCTTTTGATTTGTCAAAAAAAATAAAAAGCAAGAAAATGAAAACAGCTTTGTTTGTACAGCCTAGCAAAGATATCAATGCTGTATTTTTAGCATTAGATTTTTGTCAGGATATATATAATATTCTCGATAAAAAAAGATTGGTAGTTCTATATCATGCAGATAGTGGATTATTTATAAATAGTCAAATTGAAAATTTGTGTTTTAAAAATAGTTTGCAATTTTATGATTATAGACTTATTGATGAAGAATTAATAAAAGATATGATTGAATATTTAGAGTGTGAATTTCAAGATATGATTGATTGTATTATAGAAAATGAAATAGAAAACAAAGGAGAATATACAGAATTTTTATATCGTTTGTTAAAAATGCGTAGTGAGTTAAAAATTCAAAATATAGATATATGGAGAATTAAAAAAAGGTTAAATTATATAGATAGAATGATTTATAAATTATTAAAAATATTTTGACAAATATAACAAAATAAAAGATAAAAAACAATACTATAAAAATTGTACATATTAACCCTTATTTCTATTTTGACTGGAAGTTTGGATATAAGTATAAAATTGCAGGTGGAAAATAAATATCGATTTATTGATAAGAAAAACAGGAAAGATTAAGTTATGGATAATGAAGCGAATTACTTACTATCCACACCCATATTCAGAAAATAATATTTATATTTTTCTTGCAAGACAAGTTAATGCTGAGTGGTATTTTTGCCATTCCTTTTTTCCAAAAGAACAAAAGGACTATACCAAAGGACAAGCTATTTACACGATGTTGTATAAAGAAAAAATTTGCCTGTCTACGGGAAAAGTACAAATTCAGTACGACCGCTTTACCCCAAAGAATATAAAAAGGTAGAAAGTTAAAATAAGAGTTACAATAAAGTAAATATAAAAAGGAGTAATAAAAGTGGAATTTACTAATATTAAAGAAGATGGATTTGAAGACTTGATTGTAAAATGGCTTGTGGAACATAACGGTTATGAACAAGGCTGTAATGCTGATTACAATTGTGAGTTTGCAAAGTGAGATAAGCGTGGTATTATTGATGTATTGCGTAATGGTGTGAAAGTTTATCCTGTAAACTTCAGTATGTTTTATCTTGCTCCAACACAAAAAAATGTTAAAATGAAAAATCTGTTTGAACAAAATGTTTTTAGTGTAACTTGTCAGTTAAGGTATTCACAAGATTCTGAAAAGTTGGCTCTTGATATGTGCATTTTTATTAATAGTTTGCCTGTGATTATTTTTGAATTGAAAAATCACCTTACAAAACAGACCATAGAAAATGCAGTAGAACAATATAAAAATGACCGTAATGCCAAAGAACTTTTATTTCAGTTTAAACGCTGTATAGTGCATTTTGCAGTTGATGATAGTCATATTAAATTTTGTACAAAATTAGCTGGTAAAAAAAGCTGGTAATTGCTGTCAAATTATGCAGATAAAAAACATAGTTACATGGGCGGAACATTCTAGTAATTTAAGTGCTGCAATTACTGAAAAAAAGCGTGTTATTATTATTATCACAGTAGAAAAATTTTCACATATTATTTCTAAACTTGGAAGTACCCATAAAAATAATAAATTTGCTATTATTATTGATGAGGCACATTCTGGACAAAGTGGCATAAATTCTGCTTAGATGAACTTCGTACTTTCTGGTTTAACTTCTCAAAATGGGATGGATAATGAAGATAAAATTAATGTTATGATGGAAGGTCGCAAATTGCTTCATAATGCAAGTTATTTTGCATTTACGACTACTCCCCCCCCCAAAAAAAAAATAAGACATTAGAAAATACCAAAAAATTTTAAGAACGACCCTTATTGTATCTTTGTGGTTGCGGATATGTTCCAGACAGGTTTTGATGAACCATTACTTCACACAATGTATGTAGATAAAACGTTTTCTGGTATCAAGGCAGTACAGACACTTTCACGTTTTAATCGTGTGCATCCATTGAAGAAAGATACTTTTATATTGGATTTTGCAAATAAGCCTGAGGTTATAAAAAAAGCATTTGAAGCATATTATTGTACAACCCTTTTGTCTGGAGAGACCTACCCAAATAAATTATATGACCTTATTGCTGTAATGGAAGAGTATCAGGTATATTCTAGTGATGATATATAAAATATTATTGATTTATATTTAAATGACACCAAACGTGACAAACTTGACCCAATACTAGATATCTGTGTTATTATATATAAAGAATTAGATATAGAAGCTTAGATAAAGTTTAAAAGTTTTGCAAAATCATTTTGTCGTATATATGGTTTTCTTGGTGCGATTTTGCTTTATGGAAATGCAGATTGGGAAAGACTTTTTATCTTTTTAAATCTTTTGATACCGAAATTACTGTCACCAACAGAAGATGACTTGTAACAAGGTATTTTAGATATTATTGACCTTGACAGTTATCGATTGGAAGCAAGGTAATGTATGTCAATTAAATTAGAAGATGAAGATGCCAAAGTATTGCCAGTACCTGCCGGCAACACAGCTTATATTACAGATGCGCAAATGACGCGGCTTTCAGTAATTCTTTCTGATTTTAATAGTGTGTTTGAAGAGATAGAATAGAATAATGCAGATAATATGCAATTATTTAAGCAAATTCAAGATAATTTATCATTTAGGAAATGTTTATTTGATATGGTATTTAATGTAACTTATAACACAGATAGTGAATCATATAAGTCAATGATTAATCGTTATAACCTTTCATCAAAAATAGATAAAAATTTACAACAAGAGTTTTCTATGGCTGTTGAGCCAGAAACAAAATATAATATAAAAAATAAGTATTAAAACGTTATTATAAAGTAGGGTAATATCATGTTCGACAAATATAAAAAATATAAAATAATAGCAGCATTACTATTTATCATAGGACTTGCAGTATTTTTATTTGCTCATTTAAAAATTCAGTCGGTAAAATCATATCAAGATGAGCATAAAAATAATGGGTATGTTGTGTTACAAAATACATCGGATATTTTATCAGGTACAAAACAAGAATCCAATAGGCAAGAAGTAAATTCTAAGGAAACAATAATATCTCAAGAAACGCAAGACAACGAATTAACTGTTCAGCCAACCAATAATACAACACAATCTTTAGAAAATTTAGAACAATCTTTATCAGAAAATGAGCCAAATACCATTTTGTCACAAGATTTAGAAAACAACGCAAGTTCAATAGATAAGAACAATTCAAATCAAGTTATAAATCCTGATAATATAAACTCTGATGATATAAATCTTGATGATTTAGATGAAATACCATCTGAAAATATAACAAGTGAATCCACATCAGAATTACAGTATATAACATGTTCAATTGAGATACGCTGTGATGTGGCAGTAGAATTTAAAGATTCAATTAAAAATGAAGGTGTTAAAAATTCGATACCATCAGATGGAATTATTATTAAAAAGACGAGTTATAAAATTCCAGTAGGACAAAAAGTGTATGATTTTTTAATGCAGGTATGTGTTGATAATAATATATTAGTTGCTGCTAATAATGGATATGTTACAAGTATCAATAATTTAAGTGAAAAAGCTATTTCATATGGAAGCGGCTGGATGTATAAGGTAAATGGAATATCGCCAAATGTTGGCGCATTATCATATACATTAAAAGAAAGCGATATGGTATTATGGTATTATGTAGATAATGGTAAAGATGGATAATTGTTTAAATTATAAATTTTTTAATTTTAAAAATATAGTATAAAAAACTTAATCAAAAACTGCCTAAAAAATGAAAGTTTTTTATATAAGAAATAGTACAGAAATGAAAAAATAATAAACAGGAATGGAAAGTTACAATGTATTATTTAGGTGAAAAAACCGCATTTTCCATGTATCATCCAGCAGTCAACTTGATTTACATGGCATTTGTATTAATTATAACAATGATAACGTTAAATCCCTATATTATTGGTACATCATGGTTTGTCTCAGCAGTTGTTTGGTTTGTTACAAATAAGGAAAATAAATTTAGTATTAATATCATAACAGGGTTGCCTATTATTATTTTTACAGTAATGATACAGCCCATTTTTTCCAATACAGGGACAACAGTGTTGTTTTATATAAATGATAAAGCAATTATGTTGGAAGCATATATATATGGTATTATTATGGGTGTTCTTTTTGTTACAGTGATACAATGGATTGGCTGTTGCAGAGTATTTATTGATTCTGAAAAATTATATTATCTTTTTGGAAGAATTGCACCGTTGCTAGGGCTTACATTTTCTATGATATTGCGATTTATACCATTATTGCGGTCAAGGTATAGAGAAATTCATGATGCACAAATAGCAATGGGAAGATATCATTCATCTGTTAAAAAATTAGACCGATTAAGACAATATTTAAAAGAAATATCAATTTTAATTTCATGGTCGCTGGAAAATTCCATAGAGACGTCAAAGTCAATGGAATCAAGGGGGTTTGGATTAAAACATAGAACAACATATCATTTATACCATTTGAAAAAGGCAGAGATAGGGTTGATAGCTATTTTGTTTATAGCATTGTGCGCAGCATGTTGTATTATTGTGATGGGAAAGGTAAGTGTGTATTATATGCCCGCTGTTATATTTCCGCAAAATAAAATATGGACATGGGGGATTTGTTTTATGTTATTTATTATTGGATTGTTTCCTGTTTGGTGTGAATTATCGGCAAAATATAAATTAAACAAAAATTTTTTGCAGAAATGAGGATAGTATAGCATTGATAGAGTATAAAAATTTCTGTTTTCGATATGCTTTGGCAAAACAGGAGACACTCCATAATATTAATATAAAAATAAATAAGGGTGAGATGATTCTTGTAACAGGAGCTTCTGGCTGTGGAAAGACAACATTATTGTCTATGATTAAAAAAAGTATTATGCCAAACGGTGAATGCAGTGGTATGGTTACTTATAAGGGCGATGATATAAAAAATATAGCAACTTTTCAGGTAGGATATGTAGGACAGAATCCTCAAGACCAGATAGTAACAGATAAAGTTTGGCATGAGATAGCATTTGGATTGGAAAATTTGGGTTATGCAAATGTAGATATCCGAAAAAAGACAGCGGAAACTGCTGAATATTTTGGCATGTCAAAATGGTATCGAATGGATACGTTTAAACTTTCTGGCGGTCAGAAACAGTTGTTAAATTTAGCTTCTATTATGGCAATGAATCCAGAAGTATTGGTGTTAGATGAGCCAACTGCACAACTTGACCCAATAGCGGCACAGAAATTTATAGATATGCTTGTTCGATTAAATAGAGAGCTGGGCATTACAATTCTTATATCAGAACATAGAACAGAACAGCTATTTAATGTATGTGATAAAATTATAACGATGAAAGAAGGCTCTATTGTATATCAAGGAACGCCTGTACAGGTGGCATTGTCTATTATTCACGATTTACAAGACAGCAAAACATTGCCAACTGCTGCAAAAATTTATTATTATGTGACAGCTTCTCTTACAGATAAAGAGTTAATATATTTTAAGCAATTTAAGCAGAATGGTAAAGAACAATGTCCATTGACAGTAAGGGAAGGAAGAAATTGGATAGATACAATATATAATGAACAATGGATTCAAAAAGATGAAAAGGATATAACACAAAATCAAAAAAGTATGTATATACAAAATGCTGCAAAAATAACAAGTGAAAAAGAAAATATTATTCATATTCAAGATGTCAGTTATTGTTATGGCAAAAAAGAAGATTTTGTTGTGGAAAATCTTAATCTTGATATTTCAAAAGGGGATTTTTTAGCGATAACAGGAGGCAATGGAGCTGGAAAAACCACGATATTAAAATTAATTTCAGGTGTTTTAAAACCTGTTTTAGGTAAAATAAAAGTTTGTGGTAAATGTATATTTGTATCACAAAATCCTAAAGCAATGTTTACAGAAATTAGTGTAGAGGAGGAATTAGCGGAAGTTTTGTGCGATTCGCAAAATTTGTGGACAAGTAAAATGTCAAGAGAAGGCAAGATTAAAGAAGTTGAAAAAATGCTTGAAAAAACAGGACTTGATAAAGTTAGAAAATACCATCCATATGATATTAGTGGAGGGCAGCAGCAAAAACTTGCCATTGCAAAAGGATTGCTTTTTAAACCAGATATTTTATTGCTTGACGAACCGACAAAAGGCTTAGATCCTTCTTTTAAAGAAGAATTGGGAAAGTATATTTGGCATTTAATAGAGACTCAAAGGCTTACTGTTATAATGGTTTCGCATGATTTAGACTTTTGTGCAGAATATGCTAGTGAATGCGCTTTAATGTTTGACCACTGTATTGTGTCTAAGGCTGATGTTGTTACATTTTTTGAACAAAATAATTATTACACAACGTCTGCGGCAAAAATTGCATCAGGTTATATAAAAGGTGCTGTAACTTATAAACAAGTGGGGGAAAAATTGAAGTGGTTTGTTTTGGAATAATGTGAAAGATAAATAGTTTAATAAGTTCAATAAAATTGAATGGACAATTTATTTCTGCGCATTGTCTAATACAAAGTTATTAAAAAATTTTAAAATTTTGTGTAAAAAATAAGGAGTATATGGAGGAAAAGCATGTTTATCAGCACTGTATTTTTGATTGTATCATTTATTCCTTTGATTTTATTATATGAGAATAGAAAGCCACAGGCAAGAGAAATTGTAGTGATTTCTGTTATGTCTGCATTTACAGTGGTTGCAAATTTAATATGTGCATACACTATCCCATTTCATGCAGGAACGGCAATGGTTATTTTGACAGGTATAGCATTGGGCACACGGGCAGGTTTTGCAACAGGCGCACTTTCAAGATTCATTTGTAATTTTTTTATGACACAAGGGGCATGGACAGTTTGGGAAATGTTAGCATGGGGATTGCTTGGCGCATTGGCAGGTATATTATTTTCAAAAGTTGAAATGATTGGCATTTTAGATAATAAAAGTGAATATAAAAAAGAAGCTAAAAAAATAGGTATACAAATTTGTATAACACCATTAATTTGTATCCTTGTTTCTGAAATAGTCGGATATGTACTGTATTTATTAGGAAGCAATACCAATGAATCTTTTTGGGGGTGGCGAATATATGTATTTGGTTTGATTGGTATGTTAGTATCCTTTCTTTTTAGAAAAAATAAATTGCCAGCAAATTTTATAACTATGAGCGTTTTTACTTTTTTAAGTGTATTTATTTTATATGGTGGTATTATGAATTTTGCTGCATTTACAATGACACAGTCGGCATATAGCGGTGGTATCAGCGCATTAAAAATGTTATATATTACAGGGTTGCCTTATGATATAGGACACGCGTTAGGAGCTGCTATTTGTGTATTTTTTGCGGGAGAAAGTATCGTGAGAAAGATAGAGCGAGTAAGGATAAAGTATGGTATTGTGAAAAGAAAATATTAAATAAATATGTGTTTTCAAAATAGAAATTTTCTTGTGAATACATTTCATTTTGGACTGGGTGCAGTATGGATTGGAATTTTTACCGACTGGATTGTAAGAGCATGTATTTTTTCAGTGCGTTTTATTAGCGGCAAGTGGTTGCATGAAGATATGGTTACGTAAAAATGCTGTATTAATATTAGCAAAAAAATCAAGACAGGATTAAGTGTATGGTAAAAAATAAGATATGAAAAAACAAGACCTAGAGCCATTGAGGCTTTTGGTCTTGTATTATAAAGTTGTCTTTTTGAAATATGGAAAGTATGGATTTTCCTACTTTTTTATTTTTTTGGTTTGCATATATTGGTTGTTTTTACCAATAAGGTTAAGGAACACAAACCAAGAATGATAAATAATACAAGCAATGAACTATCTCCCGTAGCAGGCGATGTTGGAGTGTCTGTATCTAGATTTTTGACAGACTGTTCTGGAGACTCTGATGGATTTAAAACTGTTGTAAAATCCTCTGTTGGCTTTTCAGGTTCTTCTGTCACAGGTGGTTTTACTGCTTTTGTAATATCGCTGACATCAAAAGGATTGGATTTTCCTGCAAGTGACATTTGATATGCAACAAGTCCATACAGGGCATCATAGGTTGTAAAAATGCTGTCTTCTCCAAAAAATGTATAGGCGCCAGGTGTTGTAGAAGATTGGTACAGAGTAGTCAATGTATTAAAGGCAACAGATGAAAGTTCATGATTGTTGTAGGTTGCGTAGAGTGCTGCTGCAAGCGCCGTAGAATTTTCATTTGGATTAAATTTAGTAGGGTCGTTGTAATCAGGGTAATTAAATGTACCATTTACGGAATCATAATAGGTATTTGTTGTGTAAGTCAACACTGTATCTATCAAATTTTTGATTTCAGAATCCGATGTGTACATGTTATAAAAATAACTGTAAACATGTGTGTTGTTGTCAAGACTATAACCCCAATAGTTAATACCTTTTTCCATAGAGATAGCTTTTAAAGCATTTTTAATTTTTTCAGAAATAGCTGTATAGTCTTTCATTTCATTAGAATAACTTTCCACTGCAAGATTGACAATGCCTAAATGATATGGATTAAGTGCATTTGGATTTGCATCACTATAAATAAAATCGCTTTCTGGCGCTGCATTTAGAATATCATTAAAAAGTGTAACCATATTGTTATTGTTAAAATTGGCGGCATCTTCACCTGCAAGTGCAAGCACTAATAAAAGGTACGCATAAGATGAATAGTAATCCTTTGAATCAGGTGTGTATTCATTTTTTTCCATATTGAGAGTTCCGTCCGTATTCATAATCTGTTTGACAGCTTCAAGATAAGCCTTGATATTATCAGAGCAATCATATCCTGAACGAATGCTTAATATAAGGCTTCTTGATTGGTCTTTAAATGCTGAAACATTGGATATGTTAGAATAATCTGCTTGTTTCATAAGATAGGCGGCACTTTTTTGACTTTCTGTTTGCACTGTTTCTAATGTTGGTGCAGCAGTATTTGGTGCAGCCAATGCTAAAAATGTTGATGAAAGCATGATACATACTGTAAGTATGATACAGCTTACATGATGGCGAAAAGAATGTTTCTTTGCACCATTTGATAAAAAATCTCTCATATATCCTCCTTGCACATCTCTCACCAGACGGCGTTTTTATAGTTGTATTTTGTACAGATATCCTGACTTGTGGCATAATAATCTCGGCGAAGCCGAGCCATTATGTGCAGAAAGAAGCACAAAATTATGGTATAATGTTTGCCGTCAAACCGCCTTCCCGCTGTATCCGAATGAGAGACGAATATCACAGTGGCATATGGAGAGACGTGTCCACTTACAGTAGAGTGAGCTGTTACGGATTTGAACCGTATTCCCTGTACAAAACCGTAAGCATAATACAATATAAAAATAGGGAAGTCAATAGTTGCTATTGCGTAATTTTATAATGCAATGTACAATAGTTAAAGATTTCGTAATTGCAGATAGTGGAAAGGCATGGTTATTGACATGTATTATATTGTTTTTGATTTGGAATGGAATCAAAGTCCAGAAGGGAAAGATTTTTCAAAAGCGGACTTGCCATTTGAGATAATACAGATTGGCGCGGTAAAATTAAACGAAAAGTTTGAAACGATTTCACAGTTTAATCGTTTTATAAAACCGACTGTTTATCATACATTGCATAAAAAAGTAGAAGAGTTATTAAATGTTACGATGGATGATATTGTAGATAAAGGTGGTTCTTTTGTGGATATCTTTAAAGAATTTATGCAGTGGTGTGGAAATCCATGTGTTTTTTGTACATGGGGCAGTATGGATTTAACAGAACTGCAAAGAAATATGAAGTTTTACAATATTCATTATCAATTTGATAAACCGCTTTTATTTTATGATGTGCAAAAATTATACAGTTTATGTTTTCAAGATGGAAAGCAAAGAATAACGCTTCAACATGCAATTGAACAATTAGAACTGCCCCAGATAGAAGGTTATCATTCGGCAGATAACGACGCTAGGTATACAGCACAGGTTTTATCACTTATTGATATGAAAAAAGTAGGAACATTTTATAGTGTAGATACTTTTTATCCACCTGTAACAAGAAAAGAGGAGATTTATCTTGATTTTGGTTTATATGAAAAATATATATCAAAAGGATTTGCAAGCAGAGAAATTGCAGCAAGCGATAGAGAGGTGCGTTCCTGTAAATGTTTTGTCTGTAAAAAGGCAGCAAAAAGAGTTATTAAATGGTTTTCAACAAATAATAAAGCTTATTATGGATTGTTTCGATGTGAAGAACATGGTTTAATAAAAGGACGTATCCGAATAAAATGTTCCGATGATGGGCAGTATTATGCTATTAAAATTATGAAATTAACGGATGAAACTGGCGCACAGTATATAAAAAACAAGCAAAGTAAAGAGCGGGAACATAGAAAAATGGTGAAGTTAAAGGCTTCTAAAGAGGAAAGTAATAAAGAAAAAACATAATAATTTGGGACTGTCGCATTAATAAAGTCAAATATAAGATATTGGAAAGCAAAATGCAGTACTAAACAATATTTTGCATGTTTTATCTTTTATGCGACAGTTTTAAGGTTTTGTATCTCCAAAATTCTTATATAATTGTTCTAAAAATAATTGAGCAGCAGCAGAAAAAATTTGATGTTTCTTCCAAATAATATTTAAACCAGAATCTAAGCGTGGCTCTAATAGCCGAAAACAAAGATTGCTGGATTCAGAGGTATTAGCAATTTTATCAATAGTTACTGCATAGCCAATCCCAGCCTCGACCATAATTGCAGCATTATAAACAAGGTTAAAAGTAGTTACGATATCTAACTTGTCAAAGTCTTCTCCAAACCATTCAGCAAATTCATTTTTTGATTTTTCTTGTGAAATAGCTTGTCGGGAACAAATTAAAGGGATATTCAACAAATCTTCTTTTCGGATTAAATTCTTTTTGGCTAGTGGGCTGTTTTTTGGCATAACAACACCCCATGTATCTTTGGCAGGAATATTAATGTAATCATATTTAGAGATATCAGCAGGTTGGATTAGAATACCAAAGTCCAATAATCCTTTATCTAAACGTTCTGTTACATCTTCTGAATTTCCACTGTATAGATGATAATGGATGTTAGGATAAGTTCTTCTTAGTTCTTTTGCAATCTGAGCAATCAGTTTGATTGCTTTTGTTTCACCTCCGCCGATATAAATATCTCCACTGATAATGTTTTTCATAGAATTAAATTCAGCTTCCGTTTTATCAACCATAGAAATAATTTCTTCAGCCCTTTTTCTAAAAAGCATCCCTTCAGCGGTTAAGATGATTCTATGATTGCTGCGAGTAAAAAGCTTTTGACCTAATTCATTTTCCAAATCGTGAATTTGACGAGAAAGAGTAGGTTGCGTAAGATGAAGAAAATTGGCGGCATTTGTTATGCTACCTTCTCTGGCAATGGTAAGGAAATATCGAAGTAATCTAATTTCCATTATATATCCTCCTAAAATTTTTAAAATTAAATAAATACAATAAGAGACTGTTGCAAAAAGAATTTTGAGTACTATATATAGCTTTATTTTACCATTATAACTACTATATGTAGCACAAAATTTTTATTTTGTAGCAGTCTCGTTAGTAATAAATAATTTTTTATTAAACTATTTTTACATCAGTGCATAAATAACGCCAAGTCCAATCACAATTTGAATAATGGCAAACCGAAAAACGACTTGTGGGTCAGACCACCCTTTATTTTTGCGCATATGGTCATGGATAGGTGTACGAATATTCTTTAATGGCTTTATATGAAGAAAACGCATACAAGAAAGCTTAAAAAGTCCTAATCCTCCGTCAATAATAAGCATCAGTGCTATTGGAATGTACAAGAGCGGGTGGTAAAGTTTAAGAAAAGCAAAAGCGATAAACAATCCAATTGCCCTTGAACCTGCATCACCCATAAGCAGCTTGCTAGGTGATGCATTAAACCACAGATAGCCAAGAATACTGACAATCATAAGAAGCACAATATGTCTGAAGTATGGCTCTACATCATATATTTTATATAAGATATAACATGTGGATAAGGTAATTGTGGATAGTGTGCCACAAAGACCATCAACACCATCTGAACAGTTTGTAACATTAATGCTCGCCCATATCAGTATAACAATAAGTATGCCATATAAAATTGGATGAATGGTAACGGTCATATGAAAGAATGACAGTTCGATGGTATTAGGATTGTAGTGAAGAAAAGTAATTGCAGACATAATTGCAATAGCTAGGTCTATCAATCCTTTTTTTAATCCACCCCATGGCGTTTTAGCACTGTCATCAAAATAACCGCTTAACATTGCTGCAAGCACAAGTATTAAGTAAATGATGATTTCAGCATTTACAGGTATAAATAATACAGATGACAATATAAATGTAAGTATAAATATAATTCCAGCACCTCTTGGTTTTCCTACGGATTTTGTGCCGTTTATTGCAAAAGCACGCCCTGCATCTCTAGGCAATGTTTTTTCACCAAAATGAATTGCAAGTATTGTGAGTGCAAATGCAAACAAAACACTGATAAATGTTAGTTCCTTTAGATATAAAGAACCTACAAGATAGTAAATCATATGGTTATCTCCGTTTCTGTGCCATTTGTAATAAAAGTTAAAAAATAAAAAATGTGTATGACACTACCACATAAGCTACAGTTTAACAAACCAAATGAAAAATGTCTAATATAAAATGACTAAATGTCAAAAATATGTTAGTATTTTGACAAAGTGTATGCTATAATATTAAATATTCTATGCGGTACGTGCAAGCCATATTCAATATATGGACATTAGAATCAAATACATTTGTGCTTGTTATTGGCGCATCAAAATAAAACTACTTTGCTTCACAAAATAGTTTTATCAAAAAGATTAAAGTGAAAGGTTGGGAAATTTATGAAAAAAGACACCACGAACATATTTATTACTGAGTTTGACACATATTTATTTGGTCAGGGAACTCACTATGAGATATACAATAAGATGGGTGCTCACTTGGCTGTAAAAGATGGAAAAGACGGAGTTTACTTTGCTGTGTGGGCTCCGGCAGCGCGTGAAGTATATGTCGTAGGTGATTTTAATGAATGGAAAGCATATGGCTATGATATGGTAAAGATATCAGACGGAGGAGTTTATGAGTTGTTTGTTCCTGGCGCGAAAGAGGGACAATGCTATAAATTTTTGATAATCACACAGGAAGGTGAGGCATTATACAAGGCAGATCCTTATGCAAATGCAGCACAGTTAAGACCAGAAACGGCTTCTGTTATCACCAATTTAAAAGGGTTTAAGTGGTCTGATTCGGAGTGGGTAAACAAGAAGAAAAAAGAAGACCATTTAAAAGAGCCAATGTCTATCTATGAGTGTCATATTGGTTCATGGAAGAAACAAGAAGATGGCACAGAGGATGGATATATTAATTATAGAGATATTGTAGAAGACTTGGCAGAATATGTTTTAGATATGGGATATACGCATATTGAACTTATGGGAATTGCAGAGTATCCTTTTGATGGCTCGTGGGGATATCAGGTGACAGGCTATTATGCGCCTACATCAAGATATGGTTCACCAAAAGATTTTATGTTTTTTGTCAACTATATGCACAATAAGGGAATTGGTGTTATTCTTGACTGGGTACCTGCACATTTTCCAAGAGATGCGCATGGCTTGGCTAATTTTGATGGGAGTTGTGTCTATGAGTATGCAGATCCAAGAAAGGGAGAACATCCAGATTGGGGAACAAAGGTTTTTGATTACAGCAAAAATGAAGTCTCAAACTTTTTAATTGCCAATGGCTTGTATTGGGTTGATAAGTTTCATATTGATGGATTGAGGGTCGATGCCGTTGCCTCTATGTTATATCTTGATTATGGAAGAACAGAAGGCAACTGGGTTCCTAATAAATATGGCGATAATGGCAATCTTGAAGCAATGGATTTTCTAAAACATTTTAATAGTGTGCTGTCAAAGAAATTTCCGCAGGCGATATCCATTGCAGAGGAGTCAACAGCATGGCCTAATGTAAGCGGCGATCCAGACAATGGAGAAAGTTTAGGATTTACATTTAAGTGGAATATGGGTTGGATGCATGATTTTATGGAATATATGAAGCTTGACCCATACTTTAGAAAGTTTAATCATGGCAAGCTTACATTTAGTATGATGTATGCTTACAGTGAGCGATTCATATTGGTATTGTCACATGATGAGGTAGTACATCTCAAGTGTTCAATGCTTGGCAAGATGCCAGGAGATAGGGAAGATAAATTTGCAAATTTAAAACTGGCATATGCGTACATGTGTGGTCACCCAGGAAAGAAGCTGTTATTTATGGGACAGGAGTTCGGACAGTGGAATGAATGGAGTGAAAAAAGGGCGCTTGACTGGTATCTTCTTGAGGATGAAAGCCATAAAGAATTACAGGCATTTACAAAAAAATGTATGACTTTTTATAAGACCTATCCATGTTTATATGCAACAGACTATGACCCAAAGGGATTTATGTGGATTAATGCCAATGATAAAGATAACAGTATCTATTCATGGGTAAGGGTTAGTCCTGATGGAAAGAAACATTTATTGTTTGTCTTGAATTTTACACCAGTTGAAAGACCAAGTTTTAAAATTGGTGTGCCAACGGCGGGAAAATACAAGTTGGTTATGGGAAGTGATGAGAAACATCAAAAAAAGACCATTTCTGCTATTAAGGAGGAATGTGACGGATTTAAACATTCGGTGCTTATTGATATTCCTAAATATGGTATTGCTGTATTTGAATTTAATTCTACAAAACTTGAGGTTAGAAAGTCTTTATAAAAATTTTTCATCCCAAAACGTAGGAGAGGAATTTCGCTGTGAGCAATAACTGTCGTAAGAGGCAATTGTATTAAATAATAGGATATGTTTCCTTCTAAGTACTAAGTTTTTTTATTCCGCGGGCAATGAGCCAAGCTCCGTGCTTGCACGAGCATAAAGTCAGCAAGCTGACTTGGCAAATGCCGCGAAGGTCAAATACCCCACAGAAAATTGTGGGGTATTTGATTTTACTTGTCTGCCTAGAAGGGGCATATCAACTTAATGCAACAGTCTCTTATTTTTTATGAATTTGTGCCGATAAATAAAAGAGAGTATAATTTTGGGGCATAATTTCATTACTTGAAATAAGGCTACTGCAATCCCACTGGCTTTAGACGGTGGGAAGTTCACATTTTTAGTCAGATAATGTAAGAGGAGGATTCACATAAATTATGGATTATACAGTGAATGGTGCCAGTTTAGGCAATAATGAGTCAATTAAAAAAAATAATGCTGCAAATTTTAATAACTATGAAAACTACGAAAAGGTTGGAAATAGCAAAACAAATGGTGCTTCATTTACAAGTGTTATACGTTCAGGTATTTTAGGCAATATCAATAAAATGAACAATAATACATATGAGTCGCTTCTTAAGGAGACAGACGATGTTAAGAGCCAGATTATGGAGAGTGCCTCTAATGCAAAGGCAAATTTAAAGGCATTGTTTAATAAATTATCTGGTGCGGAAGCTGTAAGCTTGGAGGAGGATGGATTTAATCTTAATGAAGCAACACCAGAAGATATGATAAATATTGTTGATAGAATTAAAATTGAATTGGCAGCATATAGCGATAAATATATACCTATGGGCAATGTTGATGTCAATAAAATTGCAAAAGTCGTTGGAAGTGATGCGATGGCAAATGAAATTGCAGAAAAGATGACAAAAGCAGGGCTTACATTAAACGATGATAATATAGAAGAAATGGCAGAGGCATTAAGAAGCATTCCTAGTGAGATTTCAGAAGAAGTCAAAGATTATATGGTTGCAAAAAAGATAAGACCTTCTATTGAAAATATTAATATAGCGGAACATGCAATCAAAGATTCAAAGTGTGTGGCAAATAAGATTGATTATGATGAGTGGAGACAGCTACAGCCACAGATATTGCGTGTTATGAGAAGGGCAGGACTTGAAGATAACGGCGAAAATATGGATAACGCCAGAACATTTGTGTCAAAATGTATACCTGTTACAGAGCGTACATTGACCTATAAAAGTGAATTAGACCATATTGATATGGATATGGTGAATATTGCTGATAAAATAGCAAAACATATGGCAGCAGGAGAGCGTGCGCAGACAACTTATCTTACAGAGGACAGCACCGCAGTAACACAGGTAAAAAGAGCAATGGAAGTTATCAATCATTCGACAGATATGGATATTGAGGCGGCAACATATCGCTCTAAAACAGGAGAAATCAGTCTTCGTTCTATTGAGGAAGTGCTGGATAATTATCGAGGCAATTACAAAGTTAAAGTTGGTTTATCCGATGAACGCTATATTATTGGTGATGAAAAGTATTCTGAAAAGGCACAGCAGAATATTAGAACGATGATGGAAGTAAGAATTATGATGTCTGCTGATGCAGGAATTAAGCTTGCAAGGCAGGGCTTAAATATCAATACCATTCCTATTTCATCACTTCATAAACATCTGTTGGCGTTTGACCGAGAGATTACAATGGAACATATATCAAGACAGCTTTCTGAGAATTTAAATTCAAGAGCAGCTTATATGACGGAAAGTCTAGGTTTAAGAGATGCAGAAAATGCAGCGGCAAAAGAATTGTTAATGAAAGAATTTGATGCGATATACGACCAGTCTATGGAAGTTCGTAAGGCTGTATACGATTTGGCACAGGCGCCAATTGAGACAGCAGGCGCTATCTATGAGGAAACGCTCAAAGATGAAGATATGATTATCAACCTTGAAAACAGTGCTAGAATTGGTATGAGTTTAAAGCAGCGTTTCAAGAAAGCTGGTCAGGCATATGAGACATATGGAACAATGAGACGTTCGGAATTGGGCGATTCGCTTGATAAGGCTGTCAAGGCAAGCGCTACATCACTTTTGGCAGATATTGGTTGTGAGGCTACGGATGAGAATATCCGAGCTGTTAAGATTTTGTCATATAACAATATGGATGTTACACCAAACAATTTGATGCAGGTTAAAGAGATTAACTCTACATTGCAGGAATTGGTTAAAAATATGAATCCAGAAGCTATCCTTGATATGATTCGAGATAATGTCAATCCAATGAAGGACGATATTCACGATGTCAATGAATATTTGAAAGAAAAGAATGAGCATAGCAATAATATTGATAAATATAGTACATTCTTGTACAAATTGGATATGACAGACGGAATATCAGCAGAGGAGAGAGCGCAATTTATAGGTATATATAAAATGACCAATATGTTTCGAGCCGATGCAGGTATGGCGATTGGAACATTGCTGAGGCAGGGAAATTCCATGACAATGGAAAATTTATGCAGGGCGTATGATATTAATAGATCATTTGGCATTGATAAATCGGTCAATAATGATACAGAAGTTGATAAGACAACAGGCACAAGATATTATTTGAATCTTTTTAGCGAGGTTTCACATAGAATTACACCGCTTACCCTTAAAAATGTCAATGCTGAAAGAAAAATTGACGAGCGAAGTGTCGAAAATTTCTGTGATGCAACAGATAAACTTTACGATGCAGCATCCGAAGCAGAGTATATGGATAAATATATGGAACTTGTTCGAGCTGTTTCAGATACAGATTATGCGGTTTTGAGGGAACTTGAAAATGCAGACCAAAAAATTAATTTAAATAATATTCAGGCTATGGAACAGTTGATGCAGGAAAACTTTTATGAGGTTGCATTAGCTGGCGATAGAGCGCATGCAAAACAAATTATTGACAGTATTGATGATAAAGAAAAATTGGAAAAAGAATTAAAGAGTTTAAGTGATAAGGCAGAACAAGATGCAGATAATGCGTTGCAGGCTAAAGGAACAGACGATACTTTTGAAAAAATTGGGCATGTGCGATTGATGCGCAATACAATGACATTGTTAAATAATATGGCTATGCGCAGAGATTACAGTATACCTTATTTAAAACGAGATGGCATTGGTGTTATGAAACTAACTGTAGCGATGGATAAGAGTGAAAAAGGAAAGATAGCAATAAGCTATGACGATAAGGAATTAGGTCCAATAATTCTTGAGGCAAAGATAAAAAATGATACAGCAGAATTATATGGAACAGTGAGAGCTACAGGCACACATGGTGAGGTGACAAGAAGTGATACAGAAAGAGAAAACAAATTATCAAAGAAATTGACTAATGTTTCAAAAACGCTTGGTGAACATGGTATTCATCGTGTCCAAATATATCACAGTGCCAGTCGTAATAATGTCAGACCAAATTATGATTATAATCAAGATATGGTTCCTACCGAAAAGTTATATAAAATTGCAAAAACAATTGTTTTGGCATTAGTATAATGTATTTTGTGATTTTATCCGATATAATTTATAGTGATGAATTTGTATGAACTTCAAATTCTTTTAATACTTGAGATATTGTTTATAACGAAGGGAGTTTTATTTTTTATGAGAATAAATGTAAATGTATCAGCAATTGTGTCGAATAACGCACTTCAAAGGTCAGAGAACAGACTTTCTGATTCAATAAAGAGACTATCATCAGGCTATAAATTGAACAGTTCAGCAGATGACCCTGCTGGCTGTGCAATTTCAGAAAAAATGAGACTGCAGATAAAAGGTCTTGATCAATCGGATAACAATGCAGCAGATGGTATATCTATATTAAATATAGCCGATGGAGCAATGACAGAAGTTCAGAATATGCTTGTGCGTATGAAAGAATTAGCAGTTCAGGCAGCAAATGATGTTAATTCAGACGGAGAGCGTGAGGCGATTCAAAAAGAGTTAAACAGTATTAATAAAGAGATTGACAGAATTGCTAATGATACAGAGTTTAATACACAACCTCTTCTTAATGGTAATTTAATGAGACGTGTATATTCTAATGTTCAAGGAGTAACTCAGATAACTTGTACTGATAACCTTGTAGCAGGTATATATGGCATAACAGTAACAGAAGATGCAAGACAGGCAGTTATGATACCAAATGGCACAATAACAATGTCAAGTACAGCTACAATAACAAAGGAACAAGCTGGTAAAATTACAATGAATGGTTATGGCATTGACATAGCAGAAGGCAGCACATTAAATGATATTATGGATAAGCTTGTAGCAGCTGCCAATAAGTCTGGAGCAAAAGCGTTTGTTGTTGGAAGCTTTACAAATGATACAGTTGCTAATGGTACGGAATATGCAGGTTACTTGCCAGCAACAACAATATCTGGAAGCAGTCTTGTATTGATGACAAATGAGTATGGAAGCGACCAATCACTTACAGTTACTTGTGATAATGAACTTTTGGCAAACTTGTTGGGTATTAGCGATGCTGCTACTGCTGATGGTATGGTTTCACAGGGTAAAGATGCGGTAGTAGATATCACAAAAGATGCCAATGGCAAGCGTGTTGGATTTGAAGATAGTGCAGTTATATCATCAAAGGGAACCGTTATCACAATAAAAGATGTCAATAATAAAGAATTTGTAGTAGATATACCTGGCAATACAGCAGGAACACAATTTGATGATTCTGCTAAAATTGCAACAAAAACAGGTGGTGGTACAAAAGATGTAGAGCAGGAAGTTACCGATGTTGGCACAATGAGTATACATATTGGAGCCAATCAAGACCAAGTAATTAAGATTGATATACCACCAATAACAACATATGCACTTGGCACAGATAATATCAATGTTATGACAGGGTATATGGCGCAGAGAGCTATTGAAACTGTAGATGTTGCCATAACAAGAGCCAATGATATTCGTTCTAAGATAGGTGCTTTTGAAAATCGATTTGAGCATACAAGAAATAATCTTGCTACATCAACAGAAAATCTTACAAAGTCGCTTTCAACAGTGACTGATACAGATATGGCAGAGGAGATGACAGAATATACGGCTGTTACTGTAATGACACAGGCTGCAACATCAATTTTGTCTCAGGCAAATGAAAGACCATCAACAGTACTTCAATTATTGCAGTAAAATATAAGTTTGTGAAGGAGGAAAATCTTAAATGAATAAAGATGCAATTAAGACATTTTCATATAGGATTTCTCAAGCAAATAAAACAGAACTTATTGTTGTTATGTATGACATGGCTTTGGAGTATCTTCAAGATGCAAAAGATGCAAGAACAGCATCTGAACAAGCACAGTATACGGAAAATATTAAACTTGCCAAAAGAGTGATAGACCGGTTATTATGCGACCTTGATATGCAGTATGAAATTTCAGCAGAATTATTTAATATCTATATGACAATGCAGAGATTCTTAGTAAAAGCAAGCTGTGCCATGTCCAAAGATAATGATAAATATATTGATTCTGTACTAAAGATGATTCAAACACTTCGCAAATCATGGTATGAGGTAAGTCTTACAGATCATTCAGAAACATTGATGAAAAATACACAGCAAGTTTATGCAGGGCTTACATACTCAAGCGCTGGAAGCTCAAACGAGATATCACAAGACTATAATATCAATAGAGGCTTTCGGGCATAAATAAATAATAATGGAAGAAACGATAAATAGCTGAGTGAATGAAATGAGGTGGAATTATGGTTGCATTTATTATATGGAGTATCGTAGCATCACTTTTTGTAGTGATTGGTATTGTTAATTGGCGTTCAAAAACAGAAGTTGGATTTTTTACTGGTGTAGAGCCAGGAAAAAAGAAAGATATTGTAGGATACAATCACGCTGTTGCAAAGATATGGTTTTTTTATGCCGCTGTACTTGAAATGATAGGGCTTCCTTTTGTCGTTATTCCACAAAATTCTATTATGGCGGTTGTAGTGATGTTGGCAGTAGTGTTATTAACGATTGGGATAATGATTATTTATGTGAAAGTTGATGCAAAATATAAAGAAGTGTAAAAAAGTTAGTATAATAAAATAGGGCATAATATACAAAAAATAGGCATATCATCAAAATAAGATGGTATGTCTATTTTGCTGTATTTGTTATTTAGCAGTTGTCTTATTTTATTCAAATGTGATTTTGCCATGCTTTTTTTCAAATTCATTCACATGTTTTTTCATAAGAACTTCTATTTCTCGATTAGCAGACCGAGCATTATAATCAGCTACAAAACGAAATTTTTTTAATAATTCTTTATCTGTTCTCAATGTGAACTTTGATAAATCAGACTGCATATATCGTACCTCCATAAAGCCAATAGATTTTGTAATAGTAAAAATTTTTACAATCTCAATTTACGTCTTCTTTGTTTTTTGGCTTTTCGTATACGTTTGATAATAACAATAACATATATAATAACAAAAATGGATATTAAAATGGCAGTTAAAATCCATATATTAATAACAATACATTGTTTAGGGCTAGGAGCAGGAG
This sequence comes from uncultured Lachnospira sp., assembly GCA_910585095.1. Lineage (GTDB taxonomy): Bacteria > Bacillota > Clostridia > Lachnospirales > Lachnospiraceae > Lachnospira. The sequence goes on along the minus strand of CAJUBU010000002.1, from coordinate 163,966 downwards.
TTAGTTTACTTGGATTAATTAACGGCAAATTGCTGGCGGCTACAATATTATCGTCAGAAGAAAGCGTTATTTTTGCTGTCCCAACAATATTGTCACTGCACATAAAATTTAACTGTGAAGTATAGATACCATTTTCATTGGAAGTATCATAATTTTTGTCAATGTCAATATAAATTTCTCCAATATTTTTATTATTGGGAATGGTAAGGGTTGAAGCATTTAAATTAAAGTTTAAACCATAATTATTGTAAACTCTTGATTGATAATAGCTATCACTTGTAAACAATGAATTAATAGTGTCACTGGTCGTTGTGATTTTTTTAAAGTTATTAAATCCCCAGTCAAATAAAGCCCTAGTATCTTGAAAACGCTCATTTTTACCAGATTTAAAACATACACAGATAACGCGCATATCATTTTTTTCAGCGAATGTTACAAGATTATATCCCGCTTGATCAGTAAATCCGGTTTTACCACCCTTACAATATTCATAGTAATACTCCCTGCCTTTTAACATTAAATGAATATGTTTAATATACCGCTCGGCTGCCGTCTTATTTGTTGCAGGAATCGTGTAAGTTGTCGGTGTTGAATCAATATTGACAAAAGTTGAATTGTTATAGCAGCCTCTTGCAATCATTGCCATATCATAAGCCGTTGTGTAGTGATTTTCATCATGCAAGCCGCTGGCATTTGTAAAATTCGTGTTGATAGCACCAAGTTCTTTGGCGCGTTCATTCATAAGGTCTGTAAATTTTGATAAAGAACCGCTCACATGTTCTGCAAGACCATAGGCAACTTCGTTAGCTGAACGAAGCAGCAAGCCATATAGAGATTGTTCAACCGTGTATTCTTCACCTGTTTTAGTTCCAATATTAGAGTCTTCATACGTTACAGAGTTTGCTGCTTCTGCTGAAAATGTGACAATCTCGTCCATACTGCAATTTTCTATCGTTAAAAGACCTGTAAGAATCTTAGTAGTACTAGCTGGAAAGGAACGTGTATGCGCTTCTTTTTGATATAAAATAGCACCTGTATCTGCATCGATTAATATTGCATTTTTTGCGACGATTTCAGGGGCAACAGGCCAGTCATTATCATTATTTTCTTCTGCTATAGCAGTGACAGAAAAACAAAAAAATGTGTTTATAATAATAAAAGCAGTTAAGATAACAGATAAATATTTATAAACTTGTTTCATATATAAAAATCCTTTCTATGATAAATAATGTTATTGATTATACAAAATGATGAGTTAGCAAATAGCATATAAAACTGCAAATATCTGCTTAACTATGGATTCTATTGTAACGTATGTGTCCTATAATTGTAAAGAATATATTGATTACAAATTATCATCATGCTAAAATGACATTATTCCCGCGAGCAATGAGCCAAGTGCCATGCTTGCATGAGCATAAAGTCAGCAAGCTGACTTGGCGAATGCCGCGAGGGTCAAATACCCCGTTGCTTGCAGCGGGGTATTTGATTTGTAAATTACATATATGCAATAAAGTGGTATAGAAATGGAGAATAGGATGCGATTAAGAAATGTTCCAAAAGCTAGAGAAGTGATGGTGACGAATGAATATGTTTTTACAGAGCCAAGCGGCATGTGTAATACATGGTTTGAGGTGTTTGGCAATCATAATCCAATTCATATAGAGATAGGTATGGGAAAAGGAAAATTTATATCAACCCTTGCACAATTAAATCCTAATATTAATTATATAGGTATAGAAAAGTATTCTAGTGTTTTATTAAGAGCAGTAGAAAAGCAAAATGAATTGCAGCTTTCTAACCTTCGTTTTATAAGAATGGATGCCGAAAATATATGTGAAGTCTTTGGTAAGTATGAAGTGGATAAGATATATTTAAATTTTTCAGACCCATGGCCAAAAGATAGACATGCTAAAAGAAGATTAACATCAAAACAATATTTTAATAGATATAATATTATATTAAAGCCAAATGGAAAAGTTGAATTTAAGACCGATAATATTGCATTGTTTGATTTTTCAATCGAACAGGTAAAAGAAGCTGGTTGGAAATTAGAAGCTAAAACAAGAGATTTACATCATGATACAATTCTTTTAGAGGGAAATGTAATGACTGAGTATGAGGAACGATTTTCTTCACAGGGTAATTCTATATGCAAATTGATAGCTGTCCGTTCGGTGAAAAAGTAATTGTTGAAAATTATTTAGTCAAGCGGATATTTGCAATTTGCTACACTACTTGCTTAATGAAGTTAAATCGCTTGTCAAGATTTTAACATAATGAAGGAAGTAAATTTGATATTTTTAAGCAGAATCTTAATTTGTAGTATTGGTGTCAAAAAAAAAATAAAAGCATATGATATAGTAATCACAATTTATGTCTGTATGTGGCATGTTTTTTTAGAGTTAAAGACATAGAGGAGATTGCATGGGAAGACGCAAATCGTGTAATTCAATATCATATGCTTGTTATAAAAATAAAAAGATAAATCGAAAATTAGTGGCTATAAAACGTAGCTGGGATATGGTAGAAAAATTTATATGTGGTGATTGGAATCGTAAGGGGGGATGTTAATATTCTTTTTTTTC
>CAJUBU010000002.1:18052-161368 GCA_910585095.1 uncultured Lachnospira sp. | reverse complement strand
GGGGGGGGGGCGTTTTTTTCAGTAAATGTTCCACAACAATGTTGAGGATATAATTTAATACCGCAACACATGGAACCCCAAGAAACATACCCAATACACCAAATAAGCTGCCTCCAACTGTGATGGAAAATATAACCCATAACGGTTTTAAACCAGTTTTATCACCTAAAATTTTAGGTCCAAGAAAGAGACCGTCAAATTGCTGTATTACTAAAATTAAGATAATAAAAAGCAAGGCTTTAATAGGATTGGTAATTAATATAAACATAAATCCAATAGCACCGCCCACATAAGGTCCAAAATATGGAATCATATTGGTGATACCTACAATAACACTAATAAGCACAGCATATGGAAAGTTAAATATAAGCATTGCAATAAAGCAAATAATGCCTATTATCAATGAATCAAGGGCTTTTCCAAAGATAAAGCTTGTAAAAATACTGCCGCTTTCATGCACAATTTTTAGAGAAGAATCAACTACCTTTTGAGGAATTAGCGCATACATAATTCGCTTAAATTGATAAAATAAATTTTTATGGTCCGCTATCATATACACAGAAATAATGATTGAAATTAAAAAACTGATAATACCTTTTACAATTGCCATAGAAGTCATTACAATTGCAGGAATAATGTTGCTAAGAGCCGTTGTAGTATAATTTAATATGCTTGGCAGAGCAGACTGAATATAGCTGTTAATTCGGTCATAGTCAAGGAATTTTGCCCAATCAGGGTGATTTTGTTCCAGTTCAATAATAAATTTTTGCGCACTTTCAAACCATATAGGAAATTGAACAGAAATATCGGTAATGCTTGTATAAATTTGTGGAGCAACAAATACGATAAGAATTGCAAAAGCGCCAATAGCGATAATATAGGCAACTAAAATTGAGAGCCATTTGGCAATTTTTTTTGATTTAATATGGCAAATGCCCATAAAGCATTTTGCGTATAAAAATCGTACAAGTGGATATAATATAAATGCAATAAAAGCGCCTACAAGAAAGGGAGAAAGAATATGTATTACTTTTCCCAAAAATGAAATTGTAGCATCAAGATTGCCGATAAATTTGTATATAACAATGGTTCCAATAACAAATAACAGTGCATATACAACAATTGTAAAATACTTGCTGTTCGGAGTGAAATGGTTTTTGTGTTCTGAATGTTCGGACATGAGTCGACCTCCAATATGAATTAATAAGGAAATTATAAATGCTTTTTTCATGAATGGCAATAAATTAATCCATATTTAATTAAATAAATTGATATTTTTAAGAAAATAAATATCTTTATAATAAAATGGTAAAGGTTGAATAAAATTAAAAACAATAAAATCCACACTTTACAAGGATTCTATTGTTATAAATTAAAATTTTTAATCGACAAATTTTATCATATAAAAAATATGTTTTAAAATAAATACAAAAAAATAGCTTGCATTTTGTAAAATCATGGTATATAATGTCACTTGTGTTTAGCACTAGAAATTATTTTAACTAATAAGCGTCGCTAGCTCAGTTGGTAGAGCACCTGACTCTTAATCAGGGTGTCCAGGGTTCGAACCCCTGGCGACGCACTTGCAAAAGTCTTATGATTCAGACATGGAGCTGGGTTGTGGGGCTTTTATTTTTTGATTATATAAGCAAGCAGCGAAGTACATTGCAAATATTTTTGATTATAATAAATTAGCATTATAGCTAAATTCAATGATGATTTTTAACAGTCCTTTTTTCTTATTGGCATATATTTTACCACCTAAACTTTCTGTAAATTCCTTTGCAATTGCAAGCCCTAATCCAGTATTGCCCTTTGCTCTTGATATATCAATTGTATAAAATTCATCAAACATTTTATGAATATCTAAATCATTGCAATTAAATGAATTGATAAAGGTTATTTTTATAATATCCTTGACTGTAATATTGATTTCCAAATCACCAGTGCTGTGTTTGTAGGCATTTGCTATTAAATTATCAAATATTCGTACAAGCATTTCCTTATTTGAGTAGATTATAATTTTGTTTTGATTATAATTTAATATTATCTGTCTGTTGTCATTTTTGTAATCTTCATAATAATTCATAATACAATTTTCTAAAATAGTATTAAGATTTATCTTTTTCAGTTCAGGATTTTTGTTGTTTGATATAATTTTAGAAAATTCAAAAAATGAATTAATTAATTCTTCTAATCGTTTTAAACGTTCCTCTATAATTTTTAACTCTTTTATCTGTTCTTCTTTATTGATATTAGAATATAAAATTATATCAATATATCCAAGTGCCGATGTAAGAGGCGTTCTCAAATCGTGGGAAATGTTGGTTATCATCTTCATTAAGGATTTATGTTTATTATTGTAATAAAGTTCAATATCTTTTGATTTTTTTATTAAATTATTTACTTTTATAATAATAGGAGCCACATTTTTTAAATTATATTCTGAATAAATCAAATGATTACTATTCATATTTATTAAATTATCTACTTGTTTTGCCAATGATTTTAATTCTCTATTTAATAACACAATATAAGCAAGCAACCCTATTATAATAAAACTTAAAATAAAAACAAGTATAATCATGTCTATGGTTTTCTCCTTATAATATTTTTGTAAAAGTTTATGCTCCTGCCAAAATGCCATGAAGCGGTAACAAGTTGCTTGCTAGGTGTATTTTACTTGATTTCACATTTTTTAAATATGCTGTAACCAATAATATTAAATACAATAATATATACCATTCCAAGCAGCGCACAGATAAGAATATATTTATTGGCAGGCGCGTTCGCCAGCTTTGCTAGAGCAGTTTGAAACTCATAATCATAAAACCAATTTTGTTTTATTTTAAATAAATTGGTAATTCCTATAACCAACAGTTGTAATACTATAATAAAGGATATAGAAATGGTGTTAAACAGTACCGTTTTTTGCAGCACAAACGCAAAACATACAAGCAAGCTGATTATGCCATACAATAAAGGAAGCTGCAATAAAGTTATTTTGGCTACGTCTACAAATGGCATAGCAAAATCTGCTCCATTGATAATAAGGTTTAAACAATAAGAAAAATAATTGTTAAATAATATAAACAGAGTTCCTAAAAAGCTTATTAACATCAATTTAGAGAGATAATACTGTTTTCTTGTTATCGCTGAGGATAATGTATTTTTTATGGATTTATTAGAAAAATCAGTTGACAGTGAAATAACAACAATAACAATAAATAAATAGTATAGATTGCCATTTTGACCGATTATTTGTCGGTCGAGTTCAAAAGAACCATGACTTTTTATAATATTTCGATATTCAATTAAGCTGTTTGACTCACTTAAAGCAATTCTGGTTTCTGTGTCAAAAGGGGTTAATTCAGAACCCATTGATACGCCAATATAACCGGATGACATGCCTACACAACTGACAATTGTAAGAATAATGACAATAGCTAATGTAATATAAACAGCTTTTCCTTTAAATATTCGATATAAATCAGATTTTATTATATTTATCATAATGAGCCTCCATTAATTTTGTGAACTGATTAAAGATTTAAAGTAATCTTCCAGTGATATTCCAGTTTCTTGAATTTGTTTTACATTGACATTATTTTTTACAAGAATTTTATTGATTTTTTGACTTTGTTCTAAATAGTCATAAAGCCTGACTTCTTCGCTGTTTGCAACTTGGTAATTGGTTGTGTTTAATTCTTTTTCTAAGATAACAGTTGCTTTTTTAATATCGTCTGTCTTGATAACAATACATTTTGAACATTCGGCATCGAGTTCTTCTTTTGTGAGTTCTTTTATTACATGACCTTGTTCCAGTATGCAAAATCGAGTGGCAAGTAAATATAATTCAGATAAAATATGACTGGATATTAAGATGGTAATATTTTTTTCTTCATTTAGTCGTTTAAACGTATTCCTTAAATCGCTAATTCCAATAGGGTCAAGTCCATTGATAGGCTCATCTAATACGATAAAGTCTGGATTATCTAATATGGCAAAAGCTATGCCTAATCGCTGTTTCATGCCTAGTGAAAAGTTTTTGAATTTTTTATTTTTGGTATCATCAAGACCTACTAATTTTAAGGATTGTATGATTTGACTGTTGTCCGTAATACCTTTTTGAATCGCATAATATTTTAAATTATCATAGGCGCTAAGGCTGGAAAAAAAGGCAGGATTTTCAATTAAGCACCCAATTCTTCGTTTGGTCTGTGTCAAATCATTATCTTTATGATTAAATAATTCAAATTCGCCATTGGTTTTGTTCGTAAGTGTTGTAATGATTTTCATTAAAGTGGTTTTGCCTGCGCCGTTTCTGCCAATTAACCCATAAATATCGCCTTTATTTATCTGGATATTGACTCGGTCAATAGCCGTAAAATTTTTGTAACATTTACTTAAGTTATTGGTTTTTAAGATGATTTCCTTCACATTGATTCCTCCATTCTTAACCTATACAGAGCTTATATACAAACAAGAATGATTCTCTTTAATATAATAGCCCTTATAGTTGTTTGGCTTAGTATATAAAAAAAGTGTTAAGAAACTCTTAACACAATTCTTAAAGAAGTCTTAAATTTTATTTTTTTAATTTGTATCCAATGCTCCATACGGTTTCAATATATTTTTCATTGGGATTTTTTTCTTTTAATTTATTTCGGATTTTACTAATATGGACATTTAAGGTATTATCATCTGCGGAGTCTTCATTATCCCAAACTTGTTCTATCAGGTTATTTTTTGTAAAAACTCTATTTGGGTTTTCCACCATTACTTTTAGTATTTCAAATTCTTTTTTGGATAAGTTTATATATTCATGGTTGCATTTTACCGTATAATCAGTAGTATTTAGTTCAATATCTTTAAATGTTAAAATGGTTTCTTGGTCGTTATGTGGGACACCATGTCTTAATTGTACTTCAATTCTTGCAAGAAGTTCGCCGTTGTGGAAAGGTTTGGTAATATAATCATCAGCACCTAATTTTAATAAATCAATTTTTTTGTCGGTATCATATATTGCACTGATAACAATAATAGGAACTTTTTTCTTATGCTGTAAGTCTTTTATAATTTCTTCTCCATTTTTTCCGGGCAACATTAAATCCAGTAAAATTAAATCAATATGATTGTTATGTAACAATACGCCCTCTGTTCCAGAGTAGGCACTAAATGTGTGATAATTGTTTAATTGCAGCAATTTGTTTAACATTTCATTAATATAATTGTCATCTTCTATAATTAATATATTTTTCATATAAATCCTCCATTCTATAGCATAGTGTAGAAATTATCACATCATATTTTATTCATGTAAGCAATGATATAAATAGGAATTGGGTTCTTTTTGTTTTTCTTTGTTTAATGTTATCCATAAATAATATTTATACATATATCTTATTAAAATTATATTATTGATAGTTTAAGAAATGTTAAATATATAGAAATTTTATCATAAAGAATTATAAAGTCAAGTAAAGAGACATTGTAATTTTATCAAAAGGCTAGAGAATATTTGATTTAGGCAAGGTTGAAAGGGCAAATAAAGTTGTATATTTTTGAAATATATAAAATTTTAAAAATATATATAAAATTGACAGGAGTTATTGTATATGATAAAATACTTATAGAAAAACTGTGGCATTTGCAGTGATATACAAAGGTTCACAGATTGCGTGAGTAGATAAAGTTACCAGACAAAGGTATGTAGTAGTTCATATAAGTTTAAAGAGCTATATGGCTCTTTTTTTGTGTGAGAAGTCAAATTATGTTTGGTTTATGAATTGGAGGAATAAAATTACGTAGGAGGTTAATTTTGCGGTGGAAAAATATGGAACTTCTATGAAGATTGAGGAGCATTTAATGGATGGTGAAGCTATATCAATAGGAGGTATTGAGCAGGAAATATTACTGCCGCGAGCCAGAGATTATTTGGATATAGAAAGACAATATCATCAGATTATGTTTTTGTATGAAGCTGGTATTAATCAGCTTGAATCAAGAATTAATATTTTAAAAAAAGAGTTTCAATTTAGTAATGATAGAAATCCAATTGAAAATATTGAGAGCAGAATAAAATCAAAGGAAAGCATTTTGTTAAAATTAAAAAGAAAAGGGCTGCCTATGACTGTTAGCGCACTTACAAATAATATTCGTGATATTGCAGGGATTCGTGTTATATGTCCTTTTATTGAAGACGTATATAATGTTGCAAGAATGCTTATTAAACAAAAAGATGTTGAATTAATAGAGGCAAAAGATTACATACTAAAACCAAAGGAAAATGGTTATAGAAGTCTGCATTTGATTGTGACAGTAGAAGTCCAATTTTCAAATCAGGCAAAAAAAATTCCTGTTGAAATACAGATAAGAACAATTGCCATGAATTTTTGGGCAAGTACAGAACATCAATTACGATATAAAAAAGACAGAGAATTTACGGATGAAGTGCAAAAAGAATTAAAAGAATGTGCCGATATTATGGCAGAGGCAGATAGAATTATGCAAAATATTGCAGGGGAATTTAATATTAATCTGGAATTATGGTAGGTAGTGTAATATGGAAAGATATGAGATTGCAATTATTGGAACGGGACCTGCAGGATTATCAGCAGCGATAACAGCAACGATTCGCAATAAAAAAATATTGTTGATTGGAAGTAAGACTCTTAGTGAGAAAGTAAAGAAAGCACATACCATTCACAATTATTTAGGATTGCCTAGTGTGACAGGCAAAGAACTGCAAGAGGCATTTTTACAACATTTAAAAAAATTGGATATTACCATTACAGAAACGAAAGTAAATACAATATATGCTTTGGGAGATTATTTTGCAATTGATTGCGGTAGCAGTATCTATGAGGCAACTTGTGTGATTCTTGCAACAGGGATTTCTGTGGTAAAGCCTTTTAAGGGGGAACTTGAGAATATTGGAAGAGGTGTAAGTTATTGTGCAACGTGTGATGCGCAGTTTTACAAAAATAAAGTTGCAGCTGTTATAGGATTTTCACAAGAAGAAGAAAGCGAAGCCGTTTTTTTATCTGAAATAGCAGACAAAGTCCTCTATTTTCCAATGTATAAAAAAGAGGTTTCACTTGGTGATAATATTGTAATCTGTGAGGAAAAGCCACAGTCAATAGAAAAAGAAGAACAAAAGATATGTCTGATAACAGAACAGTCAAAATATTTAGTTGATGGAATTTTTTTGTTGAGGGACAGTGTTACTGTGCAACAGCTTGTGCCAGGACTAAAGCTAGTGGATAATCTTGTAGAAGTTGACAGACAGATGCGAACGAATTTAGACGGATTATTTGCCTGTGGCGATATAACAGGCGCACCATATCAGTATATTAAATCAGCAGGAGAAGGCAATGTTGCCGCGTTGTCTGCGGTTTCTTATTTAAATTCATCAAGTAAGTCATGATTCAATATCGTAGAGATATAAAGAGTTGTGGTAGCTTAGCAGTTAAGTGGTTTAAGCAAGCAGCAAAACGTATTGTGAATATCTGTTTGATAAAAGAAAAAAATAATAGTTATTGTAGGTGATTGCAAAACTCAAAGTTATTATAATATATTGGTAAGATAAGTAATTTGCTGCCAGTATATTTGTGTTATTTTTTAGATGCAATCACCTAAATACTTATTACAAAAGAAAAATCTTGATAAAAAGATTTATAAATACAATATTATTTTAAAGTTTAGAGAAAATTCTCCATTTTTTTATTAAATTCTTCTTCACTTCTTATCACTTCTTTTGCAAGCTTTATAGCATTGTCACAAGCATTGTGATATTTATTTAAAAATTCACCAATAGATTGTATACCCATATTGCAGCCATCCATCATAAGTTTGGCAATATGTGTATTATCATTTTTTATAAGAAGTTTCATTTCTGCTGTTATCCATGAAAAAGCAGAAGCCATTACAGGAGGCGTTTTGCCGTTTTCGCCCGCCTTTTTTAAAAATTCACAGGACTGTTCTTTTAAATGTTCATGTTCATTTTTATATTCTTCAAGGAGTGCTAATAAGGAATCATCTTTAACAAATTCTTGGATTTGGTTAATACTATTGATAGCCATAGTACAACCAGAATAACATTCTTTTAATAAATTGATACTATCTTCATTCATTATAAACCTCTTTTCTGTGCAAAAGCTGCACGAATAAATTATTTACTTTATATTGTGTGAGAGAAAAATGAAATTATACAAAATGGTATATTTTGTATCACTGTATTGAAACAATAATAGAAACACATAATAACCATAGCTTCAAGAAAGGAGGAAAAAGGAATGAAGTTAAAAGGTCGATATAATGATGATAGTTATTTAAATGATGAAGATTATTTAATCAGTCAAAAACAGCTTCAAAGCACACCATATGATGATGTTGGTTCAGCGAATGATAAAGAGACACAAACCAATACATTTGAAGAAGATTATCTTGATATGGCAGATGCGGTTTCGAGCAGTGACTGTACAGGGCTTATGGTAAGTGGACCAGGCTTTGAAGATGAATTAGGACATTATAGTCAAGTGTATAAATTTGGGGTGGATGCAGACGACGAGTTCTATTAAGTCTCATTCTTGTAAAAAATTTTGATTTTATTGCCATGAGCAATAAGTTAAGCAATAAATTGAGTAAAGCTGCTGCAATATAAATTTTGGATATAAAATAGTAGAATAAACAATCAAATATTTTGTATTTTTATAAATGGATATATTGCAGCAGTTTTTCTGATAGAGCTAAAATAAATGTAGATATCGATTTATTTTAAGATAATCGTATGATTTGTATGCTTTTTGTTGCAATAGTTTCTTGAAAAGCATTATCATGTTCGACAAAAATCATAGTAGGTAAAAATTGTTTGATAAGCTGTTCAATCTGCATACGAGAATAGATATCAATAAAATTAAGAGGTTCGTCCCATACATATAAATGTGCTTGTTCACAGAGGCTTTTTGCAATGAGAACCTTTTTCTTTTGTCCCTCAGAGAACTCTTTTATATCCTTTTCAAACTGGATTCTTTCAAAATCAAGTTTGCGTAAGACTGTTTTAAATAAACTTTCATGGATATGATGTTGTTTTGCAAAATTGCAAAGCGTTCCTTGTAAATGTGATGTTTCTTGCGGCACATAAGAAATGATAAGTCCAGCTCCAATGGCTATAGTGCCAGTATATTGTAGGGATTTGTCTGTTAAAAGTTTTAACAAACTGCTTTTTCCGCTTCCATTTTTGCCGTCCAGCACGACCCGTTCACCTTGTTCTATAGTAAAAGATACAGGGTTGCAGATGGGTTTGTTATCATAAGAAATGGTGACATCAGAAAACGTAACCAATCGGTTTGTATGATATTGTAATGGACACAGTTTTAAATTTTCGGTGGTTTCAATATTTTTTAATAATTTTGATTTTTGTTCGATTGCCTGTTGTTGTCTTGATTCAATCGCTTTTGAACGCTTCATCATTTTTGCCGCTTTATGACCGACATAACCTTTATCGGCAGCCCCAACTTTTGATGCTTCCACACGGTCAGACCATACAGCAGAGCGCTTAGCAGATTGTTTTAGGCGGTTCATATCTTTTTGTAACCGTTTATTTTGTGCAATTTCGGATTCTTGTTGTCTTGTAAAATTAGCTATCCAAGACGAGAAATTACCATTTTGCACTTCAATAGTTGTTCGGTTTAAGGATAAAATATGGTCTATGCAGCCATCTAAAAAACAGCGGTCATGCGATATCAATATAAAGCCTTTCTTTTTTTTTAGATAGGCAGATATCATTTTTCTTGCATGGGTATCTAAATGATTTGTCGGCTCGTCAATTAATAAAAAATGACCTTCATTTAAAAAGAGAGCAGCTAGCAAAACTTTTGTCTGCTCACCGTTGGAAAGCGTTTCAAAGGGTCGCCAAAGTATATCCATCTCAACCTCAAGATAAGATAATTCTCTAGTGATTTCCCATTGTTCGGCAGATGGACAAATTTCTTGTAATATTTCTTGTGTTAATTGACTTTTGTCCGTTACAGTATATGGAAAATAATCAAATTGTACAGAATGAGTTATTTTTCCACTATATTCATATTGATGAAGCAAAAGCTGAAAAAGTGTTGTCTTTCCTTTGCCGTTTCTTCCTACAAAACCCAGTTTCCAATCGGTGTCAATTTGAAAAGAAACATTTTCAAAGATATTATCGCCGCTTGTTGGGTAGGAAAAAGTAAGATTTTCTATTTTAATCATCGACATATATAAGTTCCTCCTTATACGTTTTGAAATTTTGTGATATATATGCTACAAAAATGATTGCTGTTTTTGTATACTTTTGCGCACAAAAAAAGAGCCGCAAGAAAGTTTATTCTTACAGCTCTCGGTCAAGTACAATTATCACAGTAACACTACTTAAAAATGTAGTAAAACAGCGGTAAAAGGATATAGAGATGAGTTGATATATAACTTTCTTGCAATAGGAATAGTATTCGATATATTAAATAACGTTATAAAATGGAATACTATTATATAATTCAATTTTATTTGCAAGAAAAGTTAAACATCTTTTCACCTCTTTCACTTGTTATATTGTGGTTATTGTATCAATAAATATAAAAAGAATCAAGAGATATTATAGAGAAATATATTATTGTCGAAAATATCAAGATAAATAGATATAAAAAAACCGTTATATATATATTCTAATTACAAAAAAAGCAAGGGAGGTAGCTACTTTGTAAAAGTAGAACAATATATATATAACGGTGTATAAAAAAAGAAGGAGTTTATGAAGAGCCTTAGGCTTTTCCTACGACAAAATAATAGTAAATGATAAATATGTAAAAAATAAGTACAAAATATGAATAAAATATGAATGAGACATAAAACGACAAACGACATGGCGAAGTTTGTCGAATGATTTTTCTTTAAAAATCGACAAATAGAGTCGTGATATGTTGGGAAATGTGTTTTTGTAAACCTGCATAAATAGGGCGTTTCAAGAAATTATATACAAATTATGGAAGTGCTTTTTCGACAAAAATAAATGTCGAAAACATTTTGCGAAAAATGTCGAAAAATGTCGAAAAAAGCAGAAATCATGTTTGAATTTGGGTTTGACACTGTGATATTATGAATGTCATAAATAATATATGAAAAAATATAGTAATTATGACATCGTGTTATAATTTAACCTCATCAAAGAAGTCCCTACTTCAATATTGCAAAGGCATAAGTGGAGGTGGGAACTTGCTTGATGAATGGAAAGGTAAGGTTATTATGTATGATATACATATTTATGGCAATTTATCCTGAAGCGAAGGCACTTATATCATTGCTTGATTTAAAGAAAGAACCCATTAATGGAAAATATCAACAATATATAGATAATAAAAATCAGATAAGGCTTATTATTATGGGCGTAGGCAGTATGGCTGCTGCCATATCAGTAAGTCATATATGCACAAAATATAGTGTTAATAAGAAAGATAGAGTAATTCTTATTGGAACATGTGGTATTTTTTCGACAAATAATTATGAAAACAATATTTATATTTGCAATAAAATTATAGAAGCACAGACAGGCAAGACATTTTATCCAGATATCTTATATAGACATAGTTTTTTAGAAAGTACCATTTTGACATTGCCCATATTATATATAAAGGATAAAGAACATTTTAATAATTATCCCCATATATCGGATTGTATAACAGATACAGAGGAAATGTTAATTGATATGGAAGCGGCAGGTTTTTATCAAGCTGCTATTCATTATGTGGGAACAGAACAAATTATTATTTTAAAAGTAGTGTCTGATAATGGCGAGCCACAAAAAGTAACGCCAGAATCAATACATATGCTTTTTATGGAGCATGGAAAATCACTTGTACAATTTTTGGAACTGCTTTGCAGACAGCAAGAAACGGAGGCAGAGCAATTAAGCAAACGGTTTTCTTTTGCATCGACCGATTGGATAGACAAGGTATGCCATGATATGTACTGTTCTGAGACTATGCGAAACAAATTAAAACATTTATTTTATTATATGGATATAACAGGTATAGATTATCATAACAAGATAGAAGAAATGTATTTGAATAAAAGACTTCCATGCAGAAATAAAAGAGAAGGTAAAAAGTGTTATGAACAACTTGAAATGGAATTATTATAGTAAGCGGTTTTCTCATATATATGTAGAAAGGCAAATCATAGACTATCCAAGTACAGTCCAGTTGTTACGCCATTTTCCGAATGCGCAGGTCATTGTGATTAAGCATTTTAAAGATGTATTTTGTCGAAAAGGTCAAAATTATTTGTCACAGCATAAGGCGCAATCTCTTATTATCGCATCAAAGCAGGGAACGTTAATCTATCCAGGCGCTAAAGTTTGTCAAGATTTTGGCAATGAACATTTCTATTATACATCATGTGTTATGAATTGCTTATATAACTGTGAATATTGTTATCTTAAAGGAATGTATCCATCAGGAAATATGGTTATTTTTATTAATATTGAAGATATTTTAAAAGAAGTGGAACAGATATTACAAGAATATAGTGCATATATTTGCGTGTCTTATGATACGGATTTAATAGCAATTGAGGGGTTGACAGGATTTGTAAAAATATGGACAGCATTTGTAAAAAAACACGATAATTTAAAGATAGAGATACGTACAAAATGTTGTAGTAGAAAGATAATAGAAGATATGGAAGTGGTTGATGGGGTGATATATGCTGTGACCGTTTCACCTCAGTATATTATTGAACGATATGAGCATGGTACAGCTTCTATGATGGATAGAATCCGTTGGGCAAAAAGTATGATAGATAAAGGACATCTTGTTCGATTATGTTTTGACCCAATGATATATTGTAAGGACTGGAAATATCATTATAAAGATATGCTTGATACGATTTCGCAAAATCTTGATATGCAAAAACTGATGGATGTCAGCGTTGGTTCGTTTCGCATATCGGTTGATTATTTAAAAAATATGAGAAATAATGACCCTTATTCCGATATTGCGCAGTATCCATATGAGAATGATAAAGGAGTATATCATTATAAAAGAGAAATAATGTGTGAAATGGAACAATTTTTATCCACAAGGCTTACAAATTTGGTTGGGAAAAATAAAGTATTTATGTGGAAAAGTTGAAATAAATGGATTTAGTTTGTGGATATGTTGTTTCTCATAAAGTAAATAGAAGGATAGGTAGAGTAATGAAAAAAGCAGCAATTGTGACAGGTGCGTCCTCAGGGATAGGACTTGCTATCAGCAAAATGTTGATAAAACAGGATTTTCTTGTATATGGTTTTGGAAGAACATTTGATGAGAGTGAAGCGTTGGATAATACTTTTTTTAATCAAGTTGTATGTGATATTACGGATACAAAACAATTAATTGAAAAAATAAATGATATAAGGCAGCAGCATATGATTGAATTGCTTGTAAATAATGCAGGGGTAGGATTTTATGGACCGCATGAAACATTAAACAGTACAAAAATTCAGCAGATGGTACGAACAAACTTGGAAGCCCCTATGATTATTACCAATATATTGCTTCGCGATTTGCAAAAAACAAAGGGGACTATTGTCAATATTTCTTCAGTTACAGCCACCAAGTCGAATACACATGGATGTGTATATGGTGCTACAAAAGCAGGATTGACAAGCTTTAGCCACAGCTTGTTTGATGAAGTCAGAAAGGCAGGAGTAAAAGTGATTAATATACAGCCTGATATGACAAAGACAAATCTTTATAGAAATGCTAACTTTAGTGAAGATGAGAATATATTGGCGCATCTTGACTCTACAGAAGTGGCAGATATGGTTAAATATGTTATTAGTTGTCGTGATGGGCTTGTTATTTCAGACGTGACATTAAAACCACAATTACATAGGATAAAGAAAAAAATTAAGTCAAGTAAATAAATTAAAAATATGCGTATTTAAAAAATAATAATTTGTTTATATTAAAAATGTATTAAAAATATTATATATAGATACAAAATTTTTACTATGTTGTTGCAATATAATTGGAAAAGTTATATAATTATTATATATAAATGGGTGATTGCGAAACGAAATGAGTATACTAAATATTATAAAAGTAAACAATTACCTAAATAAAATTATTTTAGGAAAGGAGAGTCTACTAACTAATAAGTTTATATTTTTAGTAGCAGGTGTTCATGAAAAGACATTCAATAAGGCGTTATTGCAGTATTTTTTGTGCCATGCTGATGGTTGTATCTTGCTTGGGAAACAGTCTGATAGCACTTGGCGCAGATAATGCAAGAGAAGCAAAGAAAATTGATGTTTGGGATTTTGGTGCTGTTGAGGAAACGGATACAAACATGTATACAAACCATATAACAGCAGCTGATTGGGAAGCAAGTCCCAATGTTGGAGCGGATGCCAAATTTACAGGAGGAACAAGTGTATTTGGCGATTTAACATTGTCACATGCTAGCGGAGACCGACTATATTCTATATCAAAGAAAAACTATGGAACAAGTGCGTCAGCTACTGCCAAATATGAGGATGGCTATGAGGCAAATGGTCAATATTACTGTAATGGTACAGGCGGTGCAGGCAGAAGACATATTACTGTTGCCAATGTCAAGGCAGGTGATAAGTTTTGGGTGTATGTAGGTTTAAGTTCTGCGGCTGAGGGTGCAGAGTTAAATTTCGAGTGTATTGATGGAGGTACACAGCTTGACACGACAGCTATTAGCAAGGATATGAAAAAGTGCGAGTTTGTCGCACAAAATAGCGGTACATATAAAATATGGACGGGGTCTGTCGGAAAGCCTGTATATAACAGAGTTGTTCGTATTCCAGGTGCAGCAGTATCAGGAACAATTGAAGGCAGTGTAACTGTACCAGATACAGCAAAAATTGTTTTTACCAGCAACAAAACAGGTGAAAAGACAGAAATAGCAGTAAATGGAGGTAAGTTTAGTGCAGTGCTTGCCGCTGACGACACATATACTGCTTCACTTTCTGGATTTGCAGGCTATGGTATTACAAATGATTCAAAGAGTGTTGAGGTAACGATAAATGATGCTCTTTCGGACAAAACGAATGTAAAGTTTACTGTTGAAGAAAAAAATATGTATACATATTCTGGTAAGATTACAGGATTTGCAAGTGATTATGATGTGACAAAGCTTGCGGTAAAACTTATTGCAGATGAAGAAAGCCTTGCAGATGATGTGACGCTTACAATGGACAGCAATTTAGGATTTACAGCACAGCTTCAGCCAGATGTAAAGTATACTGTTGAATTGTCAGGCGTCAATGACTATAAAGTAACAGAAGGTGGTCTTGTTTCTGGAAATACAAATATAACAGCAGATATCAAGGTGGCTCTTAAAGATGTTTACAAAGTGTCAGGTGCTTTTAAGGAACTTGGAGCAGATGGCAAAGTGACAGAATTGACATTTAAAAATGTTGATGATGGATATACATACAAAGCCAGTGTTACAGATTCAGGTTACGAGGTTCAGTTGAGAGATGGTTCTTATGAGGCTGTCACTACGGTTACGAATTATAAGACAACGACGCATGTGGTTGTAAATGGTGCTGAAGTAAAGAAAGATTTACTTTTTGTACCAACAAAAGAATCAGAAAAGAAACCATTAGTAAAAGATATCTATGTAGGCTATGCTGATAAGGGCGAGTTAAACTATAATACAATAAATGAGGCTGTCTTAGCATGTGCAGCAATGAACCCAGAAAAGGAAGAAGACAGAATAACAGTTCATATTGCACCAGGTACATACAGAGAACAAGTTATTCTTACTACACCATATGTATCATTTGTCAATGATACCAATAAAGAGGTTCTCCTTACATGGTATTATGGAATTGGTTATAAATATTATAGTGTAGACAGCAATGGTTTTTATAATACAGAAAATGCCTATGATAAGTATCAAAAGCGTACAGCGGCAAAATGGGGCTGTTCGGTATATGTAAAAAATACAGCGACTGCTTTTAAGGCTTCTGGCATAACTTTTGAAGCTTCTTTTAACCGTTATATCACAGATGAAGAATTAGTAGACGGTGTAGAACCTAGCGGTGGAGAAGCAATCACATTAGAGAGAAAGTATGGCACAGATGTAACGTCAAAGACTGCAACAGAACGAGCAACGGCATTGGCTATTGAAGCAGATAAGTCGGAGCTTGTAAATTGTAAGTTTTATTCAAGTCAAGATACACTCTATACAGGCAATGCAAGTATTTATTTTAGAAATTGTTTTATAGAAGGAAACACCGATTATATATTTGGTGCAGGAAATTGTGTATTTGACGGTTGCCAGTTAAACTGGAAGGGTTACAGCGATAAAGAGGTTTCAGGCTATATCACAGCACAAAGACCAGACGATAAAACAACCAATAAACAGTTGGGCTACCTTTTTAGAAATTGTGTGGTAACGGCTGATACAAAGCTGCAAGTTGTTGGTGGATACTGGGGCAGACCATGGGGAGCCAGCGCAACGGTTGCATTTTTAAATACAAAGCTTGATTCACCAGACCTTATCACAGAGGTTGGTTGGACAGAGATGAGTGGCAGTAAGCCTGAAAATGCAAATTTTAAAGAATATAATACCATTTCTTTAGATGGAAACAATGTAGATACATCAAAGAGAGTTGTTGTTCCAATATCTGCAGATACAGCTTCTAAGATAGATGTAAAGTCTTATTTTGGAGACTGGACACCAACAAGTTATGTTGGGGATGAGACAAGTGTAGCATTTTCGACACAGCCATATGTCACGGATAACGGTGATATCAATGCGCCATATCCAGGACATAAATTGACAGTAGGTTATTCATTTGGCACAAAACAGGATGCACAAGATGCTTCTGTTATTAAGTGGTATATTGTCGATACAGATAAGAAAGAGACATTAATTAAAGCAACGACAGCAAATATAAGCAATACATGTATTATTCCAAAAGAAGCTATTGGAAAGAAGATTAAAGTTGTTGTCGAGCCAGAATTGCTCAATGGAACAAAGGGAACAGTGGCATCGTATACGGTTGAGGCTGATGTAAGAGATGGTTTTGAAGACCCTTCAGGCGGCAGTTCTGACATTACACTTGGCGATGGTGTCAATATATTCCTTGCTGGTGATTCTACAGTTAAGGATTATTCTGCAAATGGTATGTATATGGGCGGCAAAGCTCAGCAGGAAGGTTCATGGGGCGAGTTTATTCAAACATTTTTTGACGTCTCAAAAGTAGCAATACAAAATTATGCCAATGGTGGAAGAAGTACAAGAAACTTTATTAATGAAGGTTCCCTTGACAAGATTAAACAAAATATCAAAGAGGGCGATTATTTGTTTATCCAGTTTGGACATAATGATTGTTCTAATGGCAGCGGTTATGTTGAGGAGCGATATGCCCCATTAGGATTGCCAGATGCAAACGGTATTTATCCATCAACACCAGGTACAAAGGTAAATACACCTTCTAATCTTGTTGATAAATATGGAGAACAATTTTATTCATACGACTGTGGAGGTACTTATAAGTGGTACTTACAGCAGTATATTAATGCCGCCAGAGAAAAAGGAGCTATTCCTGTTTTGATTACTCCAGTATCAAGATTGTATTATGATGATAAAGGAAATATAAGGCCACACCATGATTCTACAAGTAAGGATACAAACACACAGATAACAACAGGAAACGCCTATGTTCAAGCTGTAAAACAGCTTGCCAGTGAACAAAATGTTCTTTTGATAGATGCATTTGAGTTGACAAAAGATATGTATGAGGCAGCATACAAGGCAGACCCTGCTGCTGGAAATAAAAAGTCACCACTTGGTTCAGAGACAATGGCAGACGGGGACAGCACACACAGCAATAAGACAGGTGGATTTTTGTCAGCAGCTTTGATTGTCAAAGCAATACAAGGATTAGATTTAAATATTGCGGCAGCAGTACAGATGCCATCAAAGACAGGCGGCATTAATCCAGACGGACAGCAGCCATTTATTGTAAATGGCAATGGTGAATTTACAGCATATGCTAGAGATGAAGAAAAGAAGTACACTACCACATCAGAGTATTGGACAAAGATTGGAAATGATATGCTTGCAGAGATTAAAAAAGCAATTCCAGAAGTGCCAGATATACCAGATGTTCCAGTTACTCCAGTTAATAAGTTGGGTGATGTAGACGGCAATGGTGAAATTGATATTCGTGATGGTGTTATAATTAGAAAGTATCTTGCAAAAATGAGTGTTAAAATTAATGAAGCAAATACAGATGTTAATAAAGATGGAGCAATAAATGCAGTAGATGCTGTTTTGATTTTAAAGAAAATTGCAAAGATGGATGTTGGATTTTAACCTCATCTAAGTTAAACCATATGGAGCTGTTGTATAAATAAAATATATTTTGTTCAACAGCTTCATATTAGTTAAAATTTTATTTTTAAAAGGAGGATATGATTTATGAAAAGACGTATTTTTAGTCTTTTGTTTGTTGTCATGTTTATAGTGACCTCGTTAAGCGGACAGCTTGGCGGCATGGCAGCTAAGGCAGCAGATACAAAGCCTACTATATGGGTAGTTGGCGATTCAACAGTAAGTTCATTTACAGATAATTATTATTATCCAAGATATGGATATGGTACACAAATTGGTGAGTACATGGATGGCACATTTGAGGTTCAAAACCTTGCACTTTCAGGAAGAAGCTCTAAGAGCTTTCTTACAGAGAAAAATTATGAAACATTGATAAATGGTATGAAACAGGGAGATGTGTTGATTATTGGCTTTGGACATAATGATGAAAAAGCAGATGATGCAACTCGTTATACATCGCCAACAGGTGATTACACAACAAGCGGAAGCTTTGCCAATTCACTTTATGAAAATTATGTAAAGAAAGCACAAGCAGTAGGTGCAACACCAATTGTATGTACACCGATTGTCAGAAGAACAGAGACAACATGGGATGATGGCAAGCTTCATATTGCTAATGGAGGAAGTTATCCGCAGGCTATTATTGATATGGGTCAAACACTTAGCATTCCAGTTGTTGATATGACTTCTTTGACAAAAGAATTATATGATAAGCTTACACCAGCAGAAACTTTATATCTTCATGCTTGGACGGGGAGTAAAAGCGGCAGTGTAGATAATACACATACAAATATTTATGGTGCTAAGTATAATGCTTATATGCTTACACAGGCAATTAAAGCTTTAAATATTGCAGGTGTTTCAGAACATGTAAAGGCAGATGCAGTTGCACCTACAAAGGAAAATGACCTTGTCTCAAATCCGAATTATGTAGAGCCAGAATATGACCCAAACTTAAAGCCAAGTATTTTAGGAGATAAAGCAGGAATATGGAGTCCAACAGCTTTTGGTGATTTAGGTGGTTCTCCTAATAAGACGAATCTTGTTTTGTCATCAGATGGAAACAGTTATACAATAGATGCAAAGAATAAAGGTGGTAAGATTGGCTCTGGTGCCGATGGTGTTGTTATGTATTACTGTCGAGTTCCTTCAAATGTCCAATTTACATTAACAGCAAAAGCAAAACTAGAATCAATAGAGATTCATGGTCAAAGTTCTTTTGGTTTAATGGCAAGAGATGATATGTATATTGACAAGAATGATAAAGCCATTAAGTCCGATTATGTTGCAGCAGGTGTTTTATCATTAGATAAATCAGCTGAAGGCGGTGCGTTAAATTGTATTAAGAGAAAAGATGGTGTTCTTGGCAATGGTGGCACAATGCAAAATGGTGTAGAAATCGGGAATACGTATGACTTAAAAATTGAGAGCAATCCAGATGGCTATGCTTGTACATTTGGCACAGAACAGACTGTGACAGGTGGATTTGATTTTAAATTGACTTCAGTTGATTCAAAGTATGTATATGTAGGTATGTATACAGCAAGAAAGGCAAAAGTAGTATTCAGTGATGTAAAATTATTAATTGATGGTGTTGAGGTTACTCCAGAAAATGTTGAGGAGTTGACAACTTATAAAGAAACTACACCACCAGATGTCCCAACACCACCAACTCCAACAGTTCTATTAGGTGACGTTGATGGCAGCGGAAAAATCGATGTGCGTGATGGTGTTGTGATTAAACAATATCTTGCACAAATGGAAGTTGAAATTAATGAGGCAAACAGTGATGTAAATAAGATCGGAGGAGTAGATTCAGCCGATGCTGTTCTTATTATGAAAAAGCTTGCTGGTATGGATGTTGGATTTTAACCTTA
This sequence comes from uncultured Lachnospira sp., assembly GCA_910585095.1. Taxonomy (GTDB): domain Bacteria; phylum Bacillota; class Clostridia; order Lachnospirales; family Lachnospiraceae; genus Lachnospira. The sequence goes on along the minus strand of CAJUBU010000002.1, from coordinate 141,098 downwards.
TGCAGTAAGAATGTAATTTAGAGGGGTTGTTGCAAAATAAATTTTAATTTTGCGACAACTCCTTTTTAACGGATACGTTTTTTGTGAGAATGCAGTAAACAGAGTAGAAGATAAGGGGATTGGTGTATGTATGGTTATGTGTTGGTAAATAAGCCTGAACTAAAGTTTAAAGAATTTGATATATATCAATCATATTATTGTGGATTGTGTGAGGCACTTGGCGAGCGGTATGGCATGAAAGGTAGATTGACAATCAGTTATGATATGACATTTTTAGTATTATTGCTTAATGCCTTGTATGAGCCTAAAGAATCTTGCGTAAATGAGCGGTGTATTGTTCATCCAATAGGAAAACATCAAAAAAGGCGCAGTTTTGTGAGTGATTATGTTGCAGATATGAATATTTTGATGACTTATTATAAATGTATGGATGATTGGAATGATGAACGCAAGGTTTCTCAAAAAGTGATGGCAGAGACGATACGCAAAAATATGCGTATGCTCTTGGCAAAATATCCACAAAAATGCAAGCGATTGCAAAAAGAATTTAAAAAGCTACATACTTATGAAAAAAATAATTCTAAAGATATTGATAAAGTATCATCATGTTTTGGGACAATACTGGGAACTATATTTGCAATAAAAAATGATGAATGGAAAGAAGCATTAGAAAAAATAGGTTTCTTTTTAGGCAAGTATATTTATATTCTTGATGCATATGATGATATGATAGAGGATATAAAGGAGAATCGATACAATGTTTTAAAATTTTATAAAAATAAAGAGAATTTTAATGAATTTATTGAAACCATGTTAAATACGCTTATGGCGCAGTGTGCGAGGTATTTTGAACGATTACCGATAATAAAAGATGTTGAAATTTTGAGGAATATCATTTATTCTGGTGTGTGGATACGATATTCTAGCATAAAGAAACGGAGAAGTAAAGGTGACAAATCCATATAAAGTGCTTGGTGTATCAGAAGATGCATCAGAAGAAGATATAAAAAAAGCATATAGAACATTAAGCCGCAAGTATCATCCCGATGCGAATATTAATAATCCAAACAAGGATAAGGCAGAAGAGATGTTTAAGGTTGTGCAGCAGGCATATAATCAGATTATGAAAGAACGTGAATCTGGTTATTCTGGAGGCTACGGCACCTATGGAAGCAACCCAGGCAGCCCAAACACCGGGCGTTATCGCTCTGATGGAGACTATCAAAATGATAGAAATAATGGCAACCCATATGGAGATTTTGGTACGTTTTGGGGTTTTGGTCCATTTGGCTTTGGCGGAGGCTATGCGGAATCTTTTAGTGATGATGAAAATGGCAGATATTTTCAAGCGACTGTTAATTATATAAGAAATGGCTCATACCATGAAGCGTTGAATGTTCTTGAGAATATCAGTGAACGTGATGGAAGATGGTATTATTACAGTGCGCAGGCTAATGCTGGATTAGGAAACACGGCAACCGCTCTAGAACATGCCAGACATGCTGTGGAGCTTAGTCCAGACAACATGCGTTATCAGCAATTATACAGACAGCTTCAAAGCGGCGGACAATGGTATTCAGACAGAGGACAGGCATATGGAAGGACACAGGCAGCAAATGGTGATGTATGCTGTAAATTGTGCCTTGCCAATGCCTGCTGTAATCTATTTTGTGGAAGCGGTTGTCTTTATTGTTAGAGTGTTTAGATTGTCAAATAACATTTTAAAAGGAACAGGTCCCATATCTAATATATATTGATGAAACTCCTTGAGATTGAATGAATCTTTAAGGAGTTTTTTAGCCTCCTCTTTTAATTCCAAAAATCCAATATATCCAAGTACATATTTTGCATAGTTGCCTGGTTCTGCAACAATGGAATTGTACATATCATGTGCAATGGAGCGGCTTGAAATTCCAAATGTCTCAATAAAGCTAAAAACATCATTTTCTGTCCAGCCATAGTGATTGATACCAATATCAACTTTTCCATACATAAGCATTGTTAATGAAAAGTTTGCCTGTGCAAGCATTTTTAAATTGGTATTGTCTGTCTCGGCATACATATAAGACTGTGCTTCACAGTAAGTTCCCCATCCTTCTGTATAACCGCCAAGTGATATAAGATGACGGATTAAATCAGGTTTGGTGTTGACAAAGTAGGTGGTTTGATATAAGTGTCCGGGATATCCTTCATGCGCCATTGTTGTATATAAATCCGATGCATCATTGGTTCCGGGATTAATGTAGATAGAATTATCATTTAAATCATCAATTTGCGGAAAAAAGTACATAGCAGGGCTTGCGTAAGGCTGGAGAGATTCTGCAATATATTTTATGTTGTAACCTACATTTACAGGTTCTGGAAAATCATTTGCTATCTTATTTTTTAAGTCAGAAAGCATGTTTTCAGGTGTTTTATTGCCAAAGGAAAGATTTTCAAGTTGGTAGGCAAGGGTTATATCGTCTGTCATTAATTTGGACAGCATATTAGAAAAATAGGTGATATATTTATTGATAAAATCATCGTATTCATCTAATGATTTTTGCCAGCCCATATCCGATTCAATTAAATATTGGTAGTATTTATCGCCGTTTGGATAATTGCATAGTCCGCCCGTACATTTTCCTGTGTTTTTAATTTCATTAAATCCGTCGATTATAATCTGATAGGCTTTCTTAACATGGTCATTGACTGCTTTTTTATTTTTTTCAATATATTCGTTGATTTTATTTTCATCATTGATATGTAAAGTGTCCAATCGTTCTTTAAAAGAAGTTATTAGAAATCCATCATTGCAATCGTTTACAAATTCTTGACATTGTTTGATTATTTTTTCAGCGTTGCCACTTTCCATAAAATACCCTTTTTCACTTTTTAATTTTTCATATGCCATTAGTTGAGAAAAATAGCGGTCAGTATCTTCTAACAATGTAAGATATTCCTTGACATCTTTTTCTTCTTTAAAAGCATATTGTGCCAGTGTGATAGGCAATTGCACATTAACGCCAATTACAGGAGAAAAGATATGTTCTAATAATGCTAAGTCGCTGTATTCTAACTCGGTTTCAAGATACCATTTTAATTCGTCATAAGTAATCTTTTGGGATGCAGTAAGCTGCTCTTTGTCATAACAGAGTAACTGTGATAAGCTGTCCGAAAGATTGCTCATATCGTCAAGGTTTTCTAAATCAATGTCTCCATAGGTAACATCATATTCTGTAATTCCGTAGTTTTCAGGGTGTTCTAAAAAGGTGTGAAGATATATGGTGCTTGAAGTTACAGTATTATAAAATAGTTCTTTGACAAAGGAATCAAAATCTTGATTGACTTGTTGATTGTCTGAATGGCTGGCAGCAGTTGTATTTTCTTGTTTGGAGTTAAAAGGACTTTGACAGCTGCTGCATAGTATCATACTGACACATAAAAGAAGTATCAGCAATTTTTTAGGTAATGTTTGTTTGGTGAAAAACATAAAATTCCTCATTTCTGCGTTGCTTTTTTATAAAAATGTAAAAAACTCAAAGAATTTTTTTAGTAACTTTGTGTCAAGCAACGCATAAACACAAAGTTTAATGTGAAAATTTTGTATAGACTAAATTATTGCAACATTATTATAACATATGCAAAGACTCTTGATATAAGAATTTTCTTGTGGTATATTGAATAAATCATTATTATTTGACATTCATAGCATTTGCCAATATGCTAAACAAATCAGTGAAATGATATGTTGACTTTAAGTATAATGTTTGGCTTACTGCTTGGAAAAATCAAATACCCTACTACAAGCAACGGAATATCAAGCTTGTAACGCTACAGAGCAGCGGGGTATTTGACCCTCACGGCATTCGCCAAATGCTCGTGCAAGCACGGCACTTGGCTCATTGCTTACGGAAATAAATTTTTAGAGAAGATGGGAGGAAATAAAATGCCACAAAATAAAGGACCGTTTTATATGACGACAGCAATCACATATACATCAGGTAAACCGCATATTGGCAACACCTATGAAATCGTGTTAGCGGACAGTATTGCAAGATATAAAAGACAAGAAGGATATGATGTATATTTTCAGACAGGAACGGACGAGCATGGACAAAAGGTCGAATTAAAAGCAGAAGAAGTCGGCGTGACGCCACAAGAATTTGTAGATGAAGTATCAACAGAAGTTAAAAGAATTTGGGATTTAATGAATACGTCATACGACAAATTTATAAGAACAACGGATAACGACCATAAAAAGCAAGTTCAAAAGATATTTAAAAAATTGTATGATAAGGGAGATATTTATAAAGGTGAATATCAAGGTATGTACTGTACGCCTTGTGAAGCGTTTTTTACACCATCACAGCTCGTTGATGGAAAGTGTCCAGATTGTGGCAGAGAGTGCCAGCCAGCAAAGGAAGAAGCATACTTTTTTAAAATGAGTAAATATGCAGATAGATTGATTAAGCATATTGAGACACATCCAGAATTTATACAGCCTGAATCCAGAAAAAATGAGATGATGAATAATTTTTTAAAGGTAGGGCTTCAAGATTTATGTGTGTCAAGAACATCATTTAAATGGGGTGTTCCTGTTGATTTTGATGATAAGCATGTGGTGTATGTATGGATTGATGCATTGACAAATTATATTACAGGGCTTGGTTATGATGCAGACGGCAATAATGATGAAAAATTCAATAAATATTGGCCGGCAGATTTGCATTTGATTGGCAAAGATATTTTGAGATTTCACACGATTTATTGGCCAATTCTTTTGATGGCGCTTGATATTGAACTTCCAAAGCAGATATTTGGACATCCTTGGCTTTTGCAGGGTGATGGCAAGATGAGCAAGTCCAAAGGAAATGTTATCTATGCCGATGATTTAGTAAAATTGTTTGGGGTGGATGCTGTTCGTTATTTTGTGCTACATGAGATGCCTTTTGAATATGACGGAGTTATATCATGGGAACTGCTTGTTGAGCGTATCAATTCAGAGCTTGCCAATACGCTTGGCAATCTTGTCAATAGAACGATTGCTATGTCCAATAAATATTTTGATGGCGTTGTAAATAAGACAGGCGCAGATACGACAGGCAGTGATGCCAACCTTGATTTTGATGCCCAGTTAAAAACGCTTGTTACAAGTGTAAAACAGAAGGTACAAGAAAATATGAAAACACTTCATGTTTCTTATGCAATCTATAATATATTTTTACTATTTAAAAGATGCAATAAGTATATAGATGAGACAATGCCATGGGTGTTAGCAAAAGATGAGTCGCAGCAAGAGCGATTGCAGGAAGTTTTGTATAATCTTGTGGAGAGTATCACAATTGGCGCGAATCTTTTAGCTCCATTTATGCCAGAAACAACAGACCGAATATTAGCACAGTTATATCCAGACAATCCTGCAAGTGGTGTAAGGGATTTTGATGATTTAGGAACATTTGGACTTAGAGAATCTGGCATAAAGGTCACAAAATCACCTGAAATTTTATTTGCAAGACTGGAATTAGAAGATGTATTGAAACAAGTAGAAGAACTCCAAAAGGCTCAAGAAGAAACGGAAGATGTTTATCCAGAAGTTGAAAAGAAATCCGAAATTACGATTGATGATTTTGATAAGGTACAGATTCAAGTCGGTGAAGTATTAAAATGTGAGCCTGTCAAAAAATCAAAGAAGCTTCTTGTATCACAAATTCGCGTGGGGAAAGAGATAAGACAGATTGTTTCGGGAATTGCCAATTATTATAAGCCGGAAGAAATGGTTGGAAAAAAAGTTGCTGTTATCACAAACTTGAAACCATGCAAGTTATGTGGTGTAGAATCACAGGGAATGATACTTGCGGCAGGTGACGATAAGGGCAATCTTTCTGTAATGACAGTCGATAAAGATATTGTCAGCGGAAGTGAAATCTGCTAAAAAAATTTTACTTTACAATATAATTATAGAAAGGCTTGGATGTTTGCGTGAAAATATTTGAAACACATGCTCATTATGATGATGAGTCATTTGATAAAGACAGAGAGTATTTACTTACGGAAATGTTAGGCGATTCTGGCATGATTGATGTTATCGTTAATATAGGGGCATCGTTAAAGGGATGTAAGGATTCATTAGCACTTGCAGCAAAATATGATAAGGTGTATGCGGCAATTGGCGTTCACCCATCAGATGTAGGAGCTCTTACTGCAAGCGATATGGAATGGTTGTATGAAAATGCAGTTAAAAATCCAAAAGTAGTGGCTGTCGGTGAAATCGGACTTGATTATCACTATCAAAGTCCGTCTAAAGATATTCAAAACAAATGGTTTATAGAACAGATTGCATTAGCCAAAAAAGTAAAAAAGCCTATTATTGTCCATTCAAGGGATGCTTGTCAGGATACGATTGATATTATGAAACAGGAGAATGCAAGCGCTGTTGGCGGAATTGTACACTGTTATTCGTATACAAAAGAGACAGCAAAAGATTTTTTGAATATGGGTTTTTATTTTGGAATTGGCGGTGTAATTACGTTTAAAAATGCAAAGAAATTAATAGAGGCAGTAGAGTATATTCCAATGGATAAGCTCTTACTAGAGACAGACAGCCCTTATCTTGCTCCAGAGCCTTATAGGGGAAAGCGCAATGACAGTACGAATATATCATTTATAGCAGAAAAAATTGCACAGATAAAAGGGATAAGTACAACACAAGTGATTGATAAGACAAATGAAAATGCAAGGAAGATATTTCAGCTTATTAGATAATCTTGTGTTTTAAGTAAAAGTTTCATTGATATGTTTTGAGGTTATTGCATTTTCTTGATGTGATAGCCTCAAAATATTATAAAGAAGCAATAAGATTATAAAGAAGATTTACTGATAATACTTTGCAGAGTAATTGAAAGGGATAAATGATGACAGATTATAATAATGTAATGTATCTTGGAAATCCAACGAACACCATTAAGATACTTGAAAAATATGGATTTTCTTTTCAAAAAAAATATGGGCAAAACTTTTTGATAGACAGCAATATTGTAAAAAAGATTGTGCAAGAATCAGGCGTAAAAAAGGATGATTTTGTTTTAGAAATTGGACCTGGTATCGGTACAATGACACAGATTCTTTGTGAAAATGCAAGAGAAGTTGTGGCGGTAGAGATTGATAAAAAGCTGATACCCATTTTAACACAAGATACACTGTCGTTTTATGATAATGTAACCGTTATTAATGAGGATATATTAAAGCTTGATATCAACAAGCTTATATTAGAACACAATGAAGGCAAGCCAATTAAGGTTGTTGCCAATCTGCCTTATTATATAACAACACCAATTATTATGGGATTATTTGAAAGCCATGTGCCGTTAGAGAGCATAACAATTATGGTTCAGAAAGAAGTGGCTGATAGAATGCAGGTAGGACCAGGAACAAAGGATTATGGGGCATTGTCATTAGCTGTTCAGTATTATGCAAACCCTCAAGTAGTTCTTATAGTACCTGCAAGCTGTTTTATGCCGCGTCCAAATGTGGACTCAGCCGTAATAAAACTAACCTGTCATCATAAACCGCCAGTATCAGTTGAAAATGAAAAGCTGATGTTTGATATTATAAGAGCTTCTTTTAATCAGAGAAGAAAGACGATGACAAACAGTGTTGTCAATGCCAATTTAGGCATTACAAAAGAACAGTTATTGACAGCATTAGAACAATGTGGTCTTAAGTCAACGGTCAGGGGAGAAGCATTGAACTTGCAGCAATTTGCACAGCTTAGCAATGAATTAAGCAGTATGCTTTTTAATTCTTAAGGATTTATGTAATAAAAGCCTTCCATCAATCATACATTGCAATAGGCATTGTATAATTGAAAGGAAGGCTTAAATTGATAGAATATAAAAGGTTAATATCATATATGCACTCTTATATTGGAGGAGTGAGAGATAAAAATATTGGCTTTGCTAGAATTGAAGTGCGCGGAGAGAGGCTTAGTTTTAATATATCAATAAGGGGTATGTATGCTGGAGCTTCTGGAACTTATGGTATATATCTGCTTGTGGATAGAAAAACAAATACGGAGGATGAAAAATCATCCTTTAGTCTATTAAAAATATCTGAGATGAATATTTATAATGGTGCAGGTCAATGTAATGTTATGGTTAATCCAGAAGATATTATAGGTTCTGCATATAATTATGATGATATTGAGGGAATGGCAATTAAAGCAGACAATCAGTCGTATTATACAATTTTTAGTTTGTGGAATGAAGGAGAAATTGATGTAAACAAATGCAATGTACTTCCAAAAGAACATAAGAAGAATATGAAAGTGGTTAAAGTTGTTAATCCAATGTCAGAGATTACAGCAGCCAGTATGTTTTCAAAATCACACGATACAGAAAAACAAATATCAAAAACATCATTAGCTGATAAAGAACAAATATCAGAAAACATATTTGATACTACAGAAACCATGTCAAAAGTAGCATTTGAACCGAAAGAAAAAAAGTCAAATACGGAAGTTGAAGAAAAAAAACAAACGAATAAAACAACAGTAAAAGAAACAGCATTAAAAGAGAAAGCTGGGATAATATCCTTTCCATTAAAATCAGAATTAGAAAACAGGGAAGACCTTGTTGCCTGCGAAAATGATATAATTAGAGCAGAAGAAAAAGTGACACAACAAGAACAGCCAAAGGAAGAATCGATTATTTTAGAAAAAAATAAATATGAGGATAAATCATCTTCAAAAAATGAACAGCAGACAAGTAGGCAGAATGAAATTCAAACCAATGAAATTAAAGAATTTGAAGAATTATTTATCAATGCCGATATTATCAATGTATTTAGTGATGATGATTTATATGACTGTATTGAGGTAACGCCGCAGCAGATAGAAAAGGCAATAGGTTCAGATGAGATTATATTAGGAAATAGTTTCCTAATACATGGCTATTATAATTTTAAACATATTTTGTTTGGCAGAGTTGAAGATAATGACAGGCATACAAAATATTTTATTGGAGTGCCAGGAATATATTGTAATCGTGAGCGTTATATGGCTTCTATGTTTGGGTTTGTCAATTTTAAAAAGAGCCATAGAAGTGATTATGCCAACCCTCATTTTGGATATTGGTATCAGGAAATATAAACAAATCGAAGATGGTCTATCCATTGTCCGTTTATTTTGGCATAGGCATAAGCTGTGCCTTCATCAATAAAACCAAGTGTTTTTACAAGGTGCAGCGATGCCCGATTACAAGGGTGAATATAAGCTTCAATTCGATGCATATTACATTCTGTAACCATAAATTTTAAAGCCATAGTCAACATACGTCTCCCATAACCTAAATTTTGATAATTTTTGTCAATTTTATATCCAATCGTACAAGAAAGCATACTTTTTTTGATATCTGAAAAGGATATGCAGCCAATAATTTGGTCTGGATTATTGTTGGCAAATAGAAAATAGCGGATAAATGTTCCTTGAATAAAGGCATTATATTCCGCTTTTGTCATTTGTTTTATAAAGTCGGATGTATAAAAAGAAGCAGGTTTATCCATTTCGTAAATATCAAAATACTGTCGGTTATTGCTGTAAAAATCAAGAATATGCCGACTGTGGCGTTCATCTAATACGCGCAGTGTAATGTGGCTGTTGGAATATGTAGTATTCATAAAAATCCCCATTTCTGCGCTGCTTTTTGCGCAAAAAACAAAATAAAACATTTTGTTTTTACAACTTTGTGTCAAGCAACGCGCAGACACAAATTGTTAGTTAAATTTTATTTAACTTGTGAAACAATTTATTTTTCACACTAATCCTCTATTTTGAAGCGTAGGAGTTGGACAATAGAAAACGCTAAAACATTTGTAAGGTGGATTCTATTGTCGTGTCAAACCCTATTTGTAACGTTTCAGCATAAATAGGTAATAAGCTTATTTTTATTGTTGCAACAAGTTTTATTTGCGCTTGTTTGCAAAGAAATTATATTTTTTTTGTTTTAGAAAGGCGCAGTTCTTTAAAAAATTGTGATAGCAGATTGCTGCATTCATCATTCATAACGCCTCTTGTAACATGGCATGTATGATTAAATTGAGGCATTTCTAAAATATTTAATATAGAACCAGCACAGCCTGCTTTTGGATTCATAGCGCCTATTACAACTCTTGGTATTCGGGCTTGTACAATGGCGCCAGCACACATTTGGCAAGGCTCTAAAGTGATATATATAACACAATCTTCTAAACGCCAGTCGCCTATTTTTTTGCTCGCTTTTTTAATAGCAGTAAGTTCTGCATGACCAAGTGTTGTCTTATCTGTATTGCGGCGGTTGTATCCGCGTCCGATAATTTTATTTTGATATACAATAACACAGCCAATTGGTACTTCCATAAGCGCATAGGCTTTTTTTGCCTGATTGATTGCAGCTTTCATATATTTTATATCTTCTTTATAAAAATTTGTATCAGGCGAATATAAGTTGTCGCAAAAATTATTTGTAATAATCATGTTTGGATTGTTATTATTCACAAGCTTATTTCCTTTTGGTGTTTTTTGGCAGTTTTTATCATATTTGTTATCATATCACCAATATTGTGAAATTTCAATTCATTCTAATTGTTCTATGTCAAAAAAGAGCAGAAAACTTCATAGATTTCTTGGTTTTATGTATGTCTTTTTGATATTTTTTGCATATAGTATAGAGAACTCTAAATTATAAAGGTATGCTAATATATGAAAGAATATGCGACTTTATCACTAGAAACACATCTTTTTTTTGGAAGAATTATGAAGGAACATTCCTTATTTTTGCTCGCAAGTTTTCCGACAAAGGAAACCGAGTTTATACAGCGTGCAGATTGCTTCCGACAAGAATTTGAGGAGGGATTAAAAAAGACAGTAGAGCTTGCAAATGGCATTGTAAGCCAAGCTGTTTTAGATTCTGGAGAGGTTGTAACAGAATTTACGCAAAAAGCAGAATGCCAGACAAGCGATTTGACAGGAATCCCAATTGATGTGAAGATTACGGAGGAGGAAGAACAACTTTGTTCTAAAAATAATATGATGGTAAATAGACAAATGATTTCTCAGGTAAGAATGTTAAATCGCCAGATGCTAAAAAGCTTGAATGGATTGATTTCATTTAAAGAAGAGGTTTTAAGAGAAGTGACAAGGTGTAGACTTTATACTACAAATTATCCCCTGTTGATTGAACATATCTTGCGGGAAGCGAAATTATATCGCCAGATTATTTTAGAGCTTGAAAAGAATGGTAGAATCCCAATGTTTGATTTAAGAAATATGGAAATATTTTGGAATCAGATTATGATGGAACATGCTCAGTTTATTCGGGGATTATTAGACCCAACAGAGTGTGAATTGATTGAAAAAGCCAATGAATTTGCAAAAGATTACTGTCATCTTTTAGAAGAGGCGAGAGAACAGGAAAGAAAAGTAATGAATGCGTTGACTGCAACAACATTGCAGACAACAAAACAATATCAGCAGTTTAAGACAGCGGGAACACAAGGTATTACAGATTGTAAAATCCGTTCTGTTATTCTTCCTCTTTTGGCAGACCATGTACTTCGTGAAGCAAATCACTATTTACGTATTTTAAATCATGCACAGAAGGGTAGGAATTAGTATGGAATTATGCAAATACCCAAAGAAAGAAAATGTCAAGATTTTTCATATTGAGGCAATACAGATTCCTATTGTATATAATCGATATGGAGATTATGACCCGAATGGACTGCTTTATGTGTTTGAGGAAGATGCTGCAAGGATTAAAAGAGAAGCACTCCAACGATTTGAGATGGATATACCACAGCCATATAAGGAAGTGCAACCGTTAGTAATTCGCGTTAATTTAGGAGATACGGTGAAAGTTCGATTTCGGAATTGTCTCAATCGGAGATTGTCGATACATGTACAAGGACTTTCTTATGATGTTAATACTTCAGATGGAAGCAGTGTAGGATACAATAATGACAGCACTACAAGCGGAGAAATCTGGTATACGTGGTATGCGGATACAGAGGGCGTATATCTGTTTCACGATATGGCAGATTGCAGAAGTACAGAAGATGCAACTAACATTCATGGTCTGTTTGGAGCTGTTATTGTAGAAGCGCCAGAAGCAAAGTGGTTTAATCCAGAAACGGGTGAAGAATTGAAAAGCGGGTTGATGGCAGATATTTACCAGCCCGGAAAGCCAGCATTTAGGGAGTATAGTATTTTTTTTCACGATGAGTTGGAAATTTTAAATAAAGATGGTGAACCGCCAGTTGATACTCATACAGGACTTCCAGCATCAACAACAGCAATCAGTTATCGTTCTGAACCTATGCGAAATCGAATGCCAAAAACACATGACCCTGCTGACTCTGCAGAAGATGTATCTATGAGTTCATGGGTATATGGTGACCCAGCGCCGCCAATACTTTTTGCTTATGTCGGCGACCCAGTAAAGATACGATTGATTCATGGTGGAGTGAAGGAAACTCATGTTTTTCATCTTCATAACCATCAGTGGAGATTAGAGCCAGACAATCCCGTTTCAACGATTCTGGATTCTGTTAGTATTAGTCCACAAGAATGTTATACATTAGATATTTTATACGGAGCTGGAAGCCTAAATAGAGTGATTGGAGACGTGATATTTCATTGTCATCTCTATCCTCATTTTATTGAGGGAATGTGGACTTTATGGAGAATTTATGACCGACTTCAGGATGGGAGTGGAAAATTGCCTGATGGGACACCTATTTTGCCGCTTGTGCCGTTAAAAGACAGGGAGTGTCCACCAAAGAAAGATAACATGCATCCAGGTTATCCTAATTTTATTGAGGGCAAGTTTGGTGAAAAGCCGTTGCAGCCACCGCTTGGTGTATTGAGACCAAATGGGGAAGTGACTAATAAACCAACCCCGCTTGAGCGTGCTAATTTTGTGGAAAATGCAGTGCCTGGTGCATTGTATACAGACACTTGTCCATGTCATACAGATAAGAATGTAAAAATATTTGAGATTGCCATGGTACAGGCAAAAATCACCTATAACCGCTATGGCTGGCATGACCCACAGGGACGTTTTTTTGTTCTCAAGGAAGAATTGGAGCGTTATGGAGGCTTGGAGTGTTATATTCGTAAAGTAGAAAAACAAGAAATAAAAGTAGAACCTTTAGTCATTCGTGCAAATGCAGGAGATTGTATTGAGCTACGCACCACAAACCTTTTGCCTGAATTTATTGAAGAAAGTCCATTTCAGCCTAAAACGAGGACGGATATTGTAGGTCATCATGTACATTTAGTAAAATTTGATACTATTGTTTCAGACGGGGCAGCTAATGGCTGGAATAATATTGCAGGTGCAAGGCGATACGAAACATTAGTGGAACGTTTTTTTGCAAATGAAGAATTAAAAACGATATTCTTTCATGACCATCTGTTTGCTAATGTTCATCAGCAGCATGGATTGTTTGGCGCATTGATTATTGAGGAGGCAGGAGCTACATTTCATAATCCACAGAATGGAAAAGAGCTGCGTTTTGGAACACAGGCGGTTATCCGCAGAAAAAATGGAACTTCGTTCAGGGAATTTGCTTTGTTTGTCCATGATTTTGCTTTTCTTTTCGATAGAAAAGGGAACCCGCTTAATCCGCCGAAAGTTCCTGGTTCTCATGACGACCCAGGTGTTATGGGAATTAATTACAGAGCAGAGCCAATGAGAGAGCGTCTTCGCAAAAAAGAAGACCCAGCATATATTTTTAGCTCTTTTGTGCATGGTGACCCAGCAACACCAATTTTTGAAACCTATCCAGGTGATGAATTGATGATTCGCCTGCTTGACGGAGCGCATGAGGAACAGCATTCCTTTAATATTACAGGTATGTCATGGAAAAAAGAATCCGCAGATTTCAAGTCACCCCTTGCCGCTTCTCAGACATTAGGAGTATCAGAGGCATTTAATTTGAATGTAACGCAAAAATATGGTGCAGGAGACTATCTCTATTATTTTGGAGGTATTGATGATGTATGGCTTGGACTTTGGGGGATTATACGAGTGCATAGAAGATATAGAAAGCACTTAAAACCATTATATCAAGGAAAAGGTATGATTCACCCTCTTTTGCCTTGTCCGTCAAAAGATGATGTAATTAGGCGCTATGAAATTGTTGCTGTGCAAAAGAAGTTAATTTACAACCGATATGGTGACCATGACCCAAATGGCTTGCTATTTGTTCCCCTAGAGGACTTGGATAATATATTGTCAGGAAAATGTATGCCAAAGCCATTAATTCTCAGGGCAAATGTAGGCGACTGGATAGAGGTTACCTTGCATAATGCATGGAATCCAGAACATCCAATTCCTTATTTTTCTTATCCGAGAGTTCCTTTGGATAAGGAATATACACCTTCTATGAGAGTTTCTTTAAATCCGCAATTTCTGCAATATAATCCCGTTTGTGATTCTGGCATCAATATAGGGTATAATGAAATGGAACAGACCGTAGGGGTTGGAGAGAGCAAGCGATATCTTTGGCATGCAAATCAAGAGTATGGAGGCTGTATTATACAGTCTTTTGGAGATATGAGAAACCATCGTTATCATGGATTATTTGGAGCGGTTATTGTAGAACCAGCAGGTGCAGAGTGGTATCGAAATTTTACCAGAAAAAAAGATGATTTTGCAGAACAGGCAGTAATTACAGCGCCAGGAATTGAGAATTTTCGAGAATATGTTGTATTTATTCAAAATGGAATCCGTTTGCTTGATGTAAAGGGAAATATAATCCAAACTGCGGCAGAGGATAACGGAGAGCCAGTAGATGCAGAAGACACAGGAGAAAAAGGCTACAATTATAGGTCGGAACGATTTGCAAATCGTCTTGCAAGAGACCCTAGAGTATGGAAGGTATTTAGTAGTAAAGTACATGGCGACCCAGCAACTCCTATATGGAAAGCCTATCCTGGAGACCGAGTTGTTTTTCGAGTTATAATGCCCGCAGATAAGCCAAGAAATACATCTATTGCAATTCACGACCATTTATGGAAAGAACAGCTACAAGACCCATTTTCAAGAATTATTCCTTTACAAGGTGGTGTTAGTATTGGCAATAAGTTTGATGTGGAACTTTTAGATGGCGCCAGTTGTCCTGGTGATTACCTTTATCGCTCAGGCAGTTTTGCATGGGATGTAGAATCTGGTATGTGGGGAATTTTTAGGGTTATGAAACAGACATTTGGACGCAAATGCAAAGCAATATATAAGAAAATTCGGGAATGTTTTTGATAATGTTTACTGTAAATATTGCGATAGTAGTAATTTTGTTATATAACATATATGATAAAAATAGCTGTATGATATGTAATTGTAAAAATGAAAAGTAATGTGCTGAAAAAAATACGAAATTAAAACAAAAATAAACTGCTTTCCGTCAAATAGACAATTGAAAAAATAAAAAGTTTTTCTGCTGATGGATTTGATATGCTCCCATCTAGGTAGACAAGTGAAATAATAAAAGCTTGTCACTTAGGAGGGAGCATATCAGTGTGGCAGTTCCTATTTAATTTGGAGAAAAGCAGGTTTTATTACAGTTACTATATATACTATAATTTCTTACAATTAAAATTCCTTTTTACAATATAAATGCTCTGATATTTTATATGAAAGAAATAATATGATGATGGTAATAAGCGGTATCATTATCATCCAGTAATTATTAAGCAAGGTGAGGATATTTTGAGGAATCGTTATTGTATATCCGCTTTTCGCCAGAAATGCAGCAATGCCTGTAATTGCAAATATCCCTACAAATATTCCGATTCTGCTTTTTTCTATTCCATATTTAAAAATAAATGGATAAATAATAGACTGTAACAATATAACCCCTACGCAGCAGCCTAAAGTCGTTGCTATAATATATTCCATATTTAAACTATTTTTTGCATATCCAACAACAACGCAAATAATAAACGTTAATAGAACGGATATTAAAGTAATAAATAGCGTTGCTGCATATTTTGATTTGATTGCATTTTTTTTGCCATTTGGAAGCGTTGATATAAAAGCATCGGTTTTATTATATTCATCATAGCTAAATGTTGACATCATTATCATAACGCTCATAAAAGCAGGAATAAAAACAAAGTTTTCATTTCCGTTGATTGCGGTAAATGTAAATACAACAAATATAATTGCTAATGTTTTAAAGTTGCTTTTTGCCATAAACAAATCTTTTTTAATTAATCCTAACATGATTTTTCCCCCTTTATCATAAGCACCATTAAATCCTCAAGGGTGATTTTATCAATGATGCAGTTACTATATTTTTTTGTGATTTGATTCATATTTTTAACTAAAATATGATAATCATATTTATTTTTTTTGTAAGAAATGATATCTTCTTTATCAATATTTCTAAAATAGTCAATATCGCATTTTAAAATGCCGTAGGTGTCCATAATAGTATCTCTTGTGTCCTCTAAAATAATTTGACCATTGTCGATAAAAATAATATTGTCTGCAATATGTTCTAAATCACTTGTAATATGTGTTGATAAAAGGATGGTGTGTTCTTCATCCGAAATAAATTTTAAAAAGATATCTAATACTTCATTTCGGACAACAGGGTCTAATCCGCTGGTTGGCTCATCGAGTATTAATAATTTAGGGTGATGGGACAGGGCAGTTGCTATCTCAAATTTTTTTCTCATACCTTTTGACAACTTTTTTATCTGTTTGTTTGTAGGTATTTCAAAATCTTTTAAATATTTAAAATATAAATCGGAATCCCAATTTTTATAAATATCTTTCATAATGGAATCAATATCTTTTACATTTAAGATTTCTGGAAGAAAGATATCATCTAAAACAACGCCAATATCTTCTTTAATTAAGCTCTCTTCTTTTTGATAGTCTTTGTCAAAAATTTTAATACTGCCTTTATCAATATGAAGAATATTTAAAATGGATTTGATAAGTGTTGTTTTGCCTGCTCCATTTTCACCAATTAAGCCGATAATTGTACCACTGGGCATTTTTAAATTAATTTCTCCCAATTGAAATTTGGAATCGTATTTTTTAATTAAATGATTAATTTCTATTGCATTGTTCATGTTGTCATATCCTCCATTAAAAATTTAAATAAATCCAATATGTCTTTATTGCTGATGTCAAATTTATTGGCTATCATTATAATTTGCGATATATGTTTTTCAATATCTTTTTTTGCCTGTTCTTTTGCAAGCTCGGTGTTTTTTGGTGCTACAAAACTTCCCTTTCCCTGCCTTGTTATAATATATCCTTCTTGTTCAAGCTCATCATAAGCTTTTTTGATAGTCATAACGCTGATTCGTATATCTTGTGCTAATGAGCGGATAGAAGGTATATTTTCATCTTCCTTGAGCTCTCCATTCATAATTTGACTTATGATTGCATTTTTAATCTGTTCATAAATAGGAGTGGAGCTGCTGTTGCTAATAATAATTTTCATAGTACCTCCTCAACTGTTATACATAATATATAACACCATATAACATTTGTCAATAAAAAAATTATTATTTTACATAGTTGGAATAATAAAGCAGATATGTGCAAGATAAGGTTAAAATGTAATTCATCTTATAGTTGCTGATTTTTCTGGATAGGAGTATAATTTTTTATTAATAAAAAAGAAAAAGAGATTATAATTTGAAGATATATGATGAAATAATAAAAAAATTAAATAAAAGTATAGAATGTTCTTATACGCAAACATTGCATATTCATATGAATAGTTGGCCGGATAACGACAGTGACAGTATTGTTTTTATGCCTGATATGGCATATGAGTTAGGTGCAGCATCTATGCCGTCCATCTCTGTTCAAATGATGACTACGGACTGTTCGTTAGTAAAAGAGAATGAGATTCTTCTTATAGGGAAAGATATTGGTCAAATAAAAGAAGATACGCCTTATGCTCGAATTATTCAACTGCTGGTTGATGAAGATGAGATTCTTTTAGACGACACAATTTATGACTCTATTAAATGTATACAGCACAGTAAATATCATGTGCATCCGTATGGTTTTATGACAAGGATATCGGTGAATAGTTATAGAGAACAGGTGCGTGTCAGTAAGGAAGCTGTCCGAAAAGGATTGAATTTTAGTAAGATAGGTGCTGCCTATATAAAACAGTATGGTGTTCATAGGGCTGTAAAAGCAGTTCGAGTGATATTTATAACTTCGTTGGATTATGATTATATGGAATTGGAAAAGCTTGCTAAACAGTCGGAGACTATTACAAAAGCATTGGATCATGCGTTAAAGGATTTTCAGTTCAATAGTTTAGATTCCAATTTTAAAGAATGGTTATAGCAGTTTCATTGTTATAGTAAAATTGTTATTTTATAGCAATTTTCGCTATGTTTTTAAAAGAAATTGCCGATATATATATAAACTATGTAAACTGATTATTTTGTAGAGAATATTAAGATTTATTTTTAAGTTATAAGTTGAATATTATATTTAATTTTTATAGTACTTATAAAGTTTTGGAGAAAAAAGCAATGAAAAATACAAGAAAACTTATATGGAAATATATCATTCCTGTTATTATTGCTTTATTGACATTTTTGTTATGTTGGTCGCAGATTTTGTATTCGTTTGATAAGATATTTTCAGATATGTGTTATCAAACGCCGACAACAGCCAATAAAGATATTGCAATCATTGCAATCGACGAAAAAACGTTGCAAGAATATGGAAAGATTGAAACATGGAGTCGAAGCCGATATGCACAGCTTATTGAAATGTTAAATCAAAATGAGCAGTCGGCGCCTTCAGCTATTGTTATGGATATTATATATGCAGGCACAACAAATGATGCAGATGATAAAGAATTTGCCGATGCCTGTAAGAAGGCAGGCAACGTTATCACTGCCGTTGACGTGGTAAGGAAAACAAAAGTAACGCAAGGTTCCAATGGTCTTTATGTGGATAGTAACCATGTGGAGACAGTGGAGTTTCCATATGAGGCATTAAAGCAAGTAACAGATTATGGCTTTGCAAACACGATACAAGATACCGATGGATATATTCGTTATGCGTTGACAAAAGCGGACTATAAGGGAGAAGAAATCCCTTCCTTAGCAATCTGTGCTTACAGGCATTACTGTGAGAGCAGGGGAATTGCAGTGCAGATGCCAGACACCGATGCCAATGGTATTTTTGGCTTTACATTTACAGGAAAAAGCGGCGCTTATGAAATTGTTTCTATGCTTGATGTTATGCAGGGAAAAGTTGATGTCAGGGCGTTTGCTGACCGAATTGTTCTGGTTGGCGTATATGCACCAGGACTTCAGGATGCCTACAATGTAGCTGTCCAAAAAGGCGCACAGATGTACGGGGTAGAAATTCATGCCAATATACTTGAGGCTGTTATGGAAGGAAAAACAGCACTTCCAGTTAATAGCGCGCTTTACGCATTAATATGTACAGTTATTGTTGTAGGATTTTATTTTTTAATCCGAAAATTAAAGATTCGTTACAGTATTATTTTATTGCTGGCTCTGATTGTTTTTGATGTTGCTGTGGGCAAAGTTTTATACTTAAACGGCTTTATTATAAATATTGTAGAATTGCCTATTGTTCTGTTATTAACATACGTGGTACACTTAATATATGAATATTTGGCAGAGGTGCTTCATAAAAGAAAAGTTTTATCTGCATTTAAAAAATATGTTGCACCACAAGTTGTGGAGGAAATTTCAAAAAAAGGAGATTTCCAGATTGCCTTAGGCGGAGAAAATCGCCATATAGCTGTGTTGTTTGTTGATATACGCGGTTTTACGCCAATGTCTGAATCATTGCAGCCAGAGGAAGTTGTAGGGATTTTAAATGAGTATTTG
Source organism: uncultured Lachnospira sp. (assembly GCA_910585095.1). GTDB lineage: Bacteria > Bacillota > Clostridia > Lachnospirales > Lachnospiraceae > Lachnospira. Next base: position 121,222 of record CAJUBU010000002.1, on the reverse strand, counting down.
AATCTTACGACAGATTCTATATTTAAAAATGGCGGAACACTTGACAAATTTATTGGTGATGCAACAATGGCAGTGTTTAATGCACCATTTGATTTAGAGGATTATATATACAAGGCGGTATGTACTGCAAGGGATATTGCAGCAGGAAGTGCCGAATTGCAGGAAAAGCTCCAAAAACGTTTTGGCAAAACAATAAGTTTTGGTATTGGTGTAAACTGTGGCAATGCAGTCGTGGGAAATATTGGGTGTGAGGCTCGTATGGATTATACAGCAATTGGCGATACTGTAAACACTGCTGCAAGATTAGAAAGCAATGCAAAACCAGGACAAATCCTTATCAGTCAAGATGTCTATGAGCAGGTAAAAGAGCGTGTTCAAGTGACCGAAGTTGGCATTATTCCTTTGAAAGGCAAAAGTAATGGTGTGTTTGTATATTCTGTAGATGAAGTTTTATAGTTAAAATGTTAGATAACATATATAAAATAATACCATATATAAAATGCTGCACAGCAGCAATAAAGATATAAACAAATCAAAGCAGATTGCTAATATCCGTTTAGTTATAATGCAGATTAAGATAGAAAAGGAACTAGAAATAATGAGCGTATATATTATTCCAGACAGAGAAAATATTGAAAAAAGTCTTTCTATTGCAAAAAAATGGAATGCCTATTTTGAGTACAATGATTTTTTTTTACCAGATGTACTAGATGACCAAGAGATAGTCCAGCAAAGAATTGATTTTTACAAATCGCTTGACAGAGATAGAACATTTGATACAATGCATGGCGCATTTTTAGATGTGACAATTCACAGTAGTGATTCTCTTATTCGAGAAATATCCATGAAAAGAATAAGACAGTCTATGGATATTGCAAACAAGTTAGGAATCAGAGGAGTTGTATTCCACACCAATATTATACCTAATTTCACACAAGATTATTATTACAATCAATGGCTGAAAGAAAATGAAGATTTTTGGAGTATGCTATTAAAAGAATATCCAAACTTAAATATATTTGTAGAAAATATGTTTGACCAAACACCCGATGCTATTGTTGCATTGGCAGAACATATGAAGGAACATTCAAGATTTGGGTTGTGTTATGATTATGCGCATGCTTGCGTGTTTGGCGGCGATGTGGATAATTGGACAGCTCGTATTGCTCCATATATTAAGCATATGCACATTAATGATAATGATTTAAAAAAAGATTTACATCAAACAATAGGAGATGGCAGTATTGACTGGAAGCATTTTAGTGATTTAATGATGAAGTATCATATAGAGAGTTCTGTATTGATTGAAATTCATTCTTTTGAAAAACAGGAATATTCTCTTGAGTACATGAAAAAGGAAAAAATTTATCCATTGAACAAAAATCTTTCATAAGGGGGAAGGATAATGCTAAGTAGTAAAGACCTGAAAGATATTATCAATATGGGTATTGAATTGACAACAGAAAAGGATAAAAATAAGCTGTTAGAGATGATATTAGTGAAAGCTATGAAGATTTCTAACTGTGACGCGGGTACTTTGTATCTGTATCAGGATAATAGTCTTAATTTTAAGATTATGAAAACAATATCGATGAATGTTAATCAGGGAGTAAACGGAGAAAAAATTAATCTTCCGCCAGTACCGCTGAAAAAGGAAAATGTGTGTGCTTATGCGGCTATTTATCAGGAGCTTGTCAATATTCCAAATGTGTATAACAGTGAACGATTTGATTTTTCAGGACCAAGAAATTACGATTCTATGACAGGATATCACACAGAATCTATGTTAGTTATACCAATGATGAATATGGATTCCGAATTGGTGGGTGTGCTTCAGCTGATTAATGCTTTAGATAAAAATGGAAATGTTATTACCTTTAATGAAGATTCTGAATTTATGCTCACATCACTTGGTTCACAGGCAGGTGTTGCCGTTTCAAATATGATGTATACAGAAGAAATCAGGCAGCAAATGCACTCTTTTGTGGCAGCATTTGCAACGGCTGTTGATGAGATAACCCCTTATAATGGCTGTCATACGCGAAATGTAACCATATATGCTCATGTACTTGCCAAATATATTAATAAAAAGAACAGTGAGGGTGAGTGTGATGAATATTTTGATGAGAATAGAATGGAACAGCTTGAATTGGCAGCTTCTTTGCATGATATTGGAAAGATGGTTGTACCGCTTGATATTATGAATAAAAAATCTCGTTTGGATAAGGATATAGACAAGTTAGAGCAGCGATATAAGCTGTTAAAAGTATATTATGAACTGGATATGATTAAAGGAAAAATTACAAAAGAAGAATTTGAGAATATTATTAAACAAATGGATGATAATCTTGAATTTATACATCAGACAGATACATATGAATATATTACAGAAGATGTAATAAAAAGAGTTGATGAAATAGCTAAAGTAGTTTATGTTACAGATAGTGGTGAAATAATCCCTTGGCTTACAGAAAGGGAACAAGAATGTTTACATGTACAAAGTGGTACATTAACGCCAGATGAGCGAAGGCAGATGCGCGAGCATGTTGTAGTGACAAAAAGGATTCTTGATAGGGTTCATTTTAATTCGCATTATTCTAATGTTGCAAGATTTGCTGCATCGCACCATGAATTTTTAGATGGAAGCGGTTATCCGAATCATTTGTCTGGCAACCAGTTGGAGTTAGAAACAAGAATACTTGCAGTGGTTGATGTATACGATGCATTGACTTGTAGTGATAGACCATATAAAGAACCATTTTCAAAAGAGACTGCTTTTGGAATTTTAAAGAAGATGGCACAAGAAGGGAAGCTTGAAGAACGCCTAGTATTGTGGTTGGAACAGGCGGTTAAAGAGCAGACGTTGCTTTAAAAAATATATGAAAGGAGATGTAAAACATGGATAAGAAAAAAGTAGCTTTGATTGCCACTACGGTGGTAGCAAGCCTTGTTGCTATTGTTGCTGTTCTGTTTATTTTCCTGAATAAGAAAGAGGTATATAGACAGATTCAAGTGTATGAATTAAATGGAACGGCAAGCGTAAAAAGAAACAATAATCAAACCCTTGAAGCATACAATAATATGCAGCTACAAAACAATGATGAAGTGAGTGTGTCAAAAGACGGTTCTATGCAGTTAAAGCTGGATAATGATAAATATGCTTTGCTTGAGGCAGATACACAGATTCAGCTGGTAGCTTCAGGCAATAGTCAAGATAGTAAAACGATTATTGAATTAAAAAAAGGTGCTATTATCAATAATTTACAAAATAAACTTGGAGAAAATTCAAGCTATGAAGTCAATACACCAAATTCTACAATGGCTGTAAGAGGTACAACATTTAGAATGGAAGTAAATTATGATAAGGATGGCACACCTCACACGATATTAGAGGTTATGGAAGGAACCGTTGCCTGTCAATTAAAAAATCCAGATGGAACCATGAATGAAGAAATTGTAATGGTAACAAAAGGTGATTCCATACAGGTTGACGGAACAAAAGGAACTGCAAATTACGAGTTCATTAATGGAACAGTCAATTATAAAAATCTTAATTTAGATGCATTGCAATTTTTAAATAGGATATTGGCAAATGAAAAGAATAAAAACTTTTCAATTGACAAGAGTGAGCTGGAAAAAGTTATTAAGGAAAAGAATGCTATTGCAATGGCTGAGAAGAAAAATGAAACTGTTGATACCAACAAAGAGTCTGAGATAAAAGAAAATACAATTGTGAGACAAGAAACAAAAGTAGTTATTGATGACAATATAATCAATGTACAGCCTAGTTACAATAATCAAACAACAGTTTGGAAAGCAAATAATGATACTCAATCCGTTTATGAACCAACCACAGGGGAGAGTCCATCAGTACAGCCAGAAAAACCAACCCAAATAGAGAAGCCAACCAATGTGGAAAAACCAACACAGGCTGAGAAACCAACAGAATCAGAAAAGCCAACCAAGCCAGAATCACCGACACAGCCAGAAGAACCAACTAAACCAGAGGTACCAACACAGCCAGAAGTGCCAACTAGACCAGAGACACCAACGCAGCCAGAAGAACCAACTAAACCAGAGACACCAACGCAGCCAGAAGTGCCAACTAAACCAGAGACACCAACGCAGCCAGAAGTGCCAACTAAGCCAGAGGTACCAACACAGCCAGAACAACATACGTATATTGTTCAGTTTGTATATAATAATAATGTGTTTAGCACAAGTAAGGTGTTAGAAAATGAACAGGTTTGTAAGCCTGCATTGCAGCCAACAGAAAAAGGGTATTGGAAATATGATTTTGATGCTTTGGTAAATTCTGATTTAACAATTCAATGGATAGCTGAAGATGGTGAAGAAGATAATAATCATTCAGATTATATTGAATTGCCAGAAAAACCTTTGTATGTTGTTGGTATAAAATTACCTAATGGAAATTATGTAGGAATTGTAACAATCATTGCACCTGCAAATTATCAGATTAGCACAAGAGTGATATATGATGATGGAACAACGAGTGAATGGACTTCTTGGGCAAGTAGTATTAATATGACTGGAAGCCAGATGAAAGATTTGTCCAATAGGCAGATACGTTGGAAAGATACAAGGTCATTGAAAGATTCTGATATATATATAATGTCCGATGTACTTGATGGAAAGATGAGTACTCAAAAGGTTTATACAAGTGGAAGTTATCTATTAAAAACAAATATTCCATATAAGTTGGAAGATGGATTGTGGACAGTAGATAATGAGAATATTATATATAGAGGAAATTCGAGGTTTTATGTTTCTGTAACCAAAGAGTATATATTTAAGGAACAATAAGAATAATTTATATAATTAATTGTACCATTTATCATTTTGTATAATAATTGGTTTAAGCAAGCAGTGTAGCAAATTGCAAATATCCGCTTAACTAAAATATTAAATTTAAATAGCAGGGCTGTTGTGTGAGGCAGATTGTAAGGCTTCATACAGCAGCTTTTTGCATCAATTTATGCTATTTACTAAAAATAATCTTATTGAAAATCTTATATTTTTTTTAGTATAATAAATATAATACAAATTATAAATTGTTTCCATTTATAATAACTCAAAATGAGGGTGATATTTTTACTCTTACTGTTTGTTAATATATAAAAAAATATTTAAAACAATCTTGTTTTTGTTGAATTATTATGCTATGTATAAAAAAATATGATATACTTAAAAAAATTATTAAAAAGATGGTGATAAGAATGTTATTGCTCAATGTGGCAATTTGCGATGATATACAAAATGAGCTGGAAAACATTAAAACGGCTCTAAGGACTTATGGAGAAATTCATCCTGAAATATGTTTTAATATGGATGAATATCATACAGCGTTTGATATTTTAAATGCTGTGGAGAAGGAAAAAACGTATGACATTGCCCTTCTCGATATCTGTATGCCTGGCATTCTTGGAACAGATGTTGCAAAGGAAATGCTTGCAAAGTCTTCAGACACTAATATTATTTTTTTGACAACAAGCGATGAATATGCAGTAGAGGCATTTGCAATGAATGCTACCCATTATCTGTTAAAACCCTTTACACAGGAACAATTCGATGCAGCTGTTGAACGTGCTGTTGTAAAAATGCCAAAAGAAATATTGCTTTCTCTTACATGTGTGGATGGTATGTATCGTGTACGCACTAGTGAAATTGTATCCATAGAATCACAGGGACACTATCTGCTTTTTCATCTTTCTAACGGGAAGATACTTAGGCAGCGTGGGAAACTGACTCAAATGTATGAGGAACTTAAGAAATATCCCGAGTTTATTCGGATTGGGGCTTCTTATATTGCTAACTTTATTTTTGTACGGAAAGTTTCTGCAAGTATCATAGAACTGTCAAATGGAAAAATTCCCATTCCTAGAAGAAGCAGTGTAGAAGTACAGAGGGCATATATGGATTTTTGCAGGAAGGAGGCATTACAATGAGTGTGCCATATCAGATACCAGGATTGTTTCTTACAGCATTGTGTCATGTGATTGTTATTTACCATATGTTGGAATCTAGATATGCCAAAAGAAAATTTGTACTTTATAGCTGTCTGTATATAGCAAGTTTTGTCTGTATGGGTGGGTACGCATATGCGATAAGGGGTGTAAATGCGATATTTACATACATAGGAATTGCAGTCTGCCTGTTCTTTTTTTTCTGTATTGTTTCTCAGGAGTGCTTTTCTAAGAAGAGTTTTTTATTTCTTACTTATTTTGGCTTATTTTCCATCATAGATAACAGTCTAAGTCTCATAATAGATTTGCTTTTGTCACAGTTGTCTGCTCCAGTGAGGTATTATCTGGCTAATGTGCTTCGCACGGCGGCGCTGCTTTTGATATTGGCGCTGTATAAAAAGTATGCGGCATCGGTTGTTCGTTCTATTGCAGATATTGGCAAGGGAAGGTGGTGGAAATTGGTATTGATTGCTCTGATGTTTTATTTGCTGCAAGCTGCTTTGACTATTTTGAAAGCATGGAGTGTGATGCCAAAGTTATCTATGTTTTTGATATTTGTTGTAGTCAGTTTTTTTATGTGTGCAGTATATGGCGTTGTTTTTAGCAATATCAGCTATATGAAAAAGGATGCAGAGGCTGCTTTGGTTCGCCAGAATGCAGAGTACCTTTCAGCACAAATATCTACTTTGCAGAATGCGGAGAAAATGCATCAGAGATTTCGTCATGATATACGACATCACCTTAAAATAATTGCAGAATATGCAAAAGCCGACGATGTATCCAGTATTCTTGCTTATGTCAGAGAGTACAGCATTGAGATTTCAAAAGCGGCAGTAAAACAGTATTCCATAAATAGTATGATAAACATGATTCTTTCTGTTTATGCAGGCAAGGTGGAGGAAAGCGGTATTAAATTTTCTGTCAGGTGCAATGTGCCGGAAAAAATAACAGTGAAAGATATTGATTTAATTGCCCTTTTTGGAAATTTGCTGGAAAATGCTTTGCATGGCTGTCAGAAGGCTGAAAAAGAAAACTCATATATTGAAATTTATATTCGTTTGGACAGTGACAGGCTTCTTATTGTCTGTAACAATACCTGCCTGGATAATCTGGAGCTTGCAGACGGTCTGCCTGTTCCAAAAGGTATTGGTATATCTAGTATTCTTGCTGTTTGCCAAAAATATGATGGAAATTTAGATTACAGGGTGGAAAATGGAATCTGTTCAGCTTGTGCTGTCTTGAATCTATAAGACGGCTATTGTTGTTAATATATTCTTCTTTTAATAAATATTATAAATATCTCTTTAGCCAAATATGCCAAAAAAGTGACCAAATATGCCAAATACACTTTTTAAGTATTTTTTTTGATATGGTATATAGCGAAACAAGAGTAGCAATAATTGTTATGTATATATTATTTGAGTTGAGTTTTAAAAAAGGAGGAGCATTGTGAATACTTGTGACAATAAAAGACCATGGATTGTTAAAATAGCAGAAAGTAAAAAAATAAATAAATTTTATTTTATTGATAAATATAGTTTGCAATGAAAGTTTAAGTAGATTGACACAGATATTGAAGATAGAGGAGGAAAGTTATGCCATTTATAAATTCAAGAGTAAGTATTGATATGACAGAACAGCAGAAGGAGACGATAAAAGAAAAGCTGGGCAGCGCAATTGCTATGATTCCGGGAAAGTCGGAAGAATGGCTTATGTTGGAATTGGCAGATAATTGTAATTTATATTTCAAAGGAGCAAATACACAGCCATTAGCTATGATAGAAATCAAGGTGTTTGGCAAAATTCCGGAAGATTGTCTTGATGGAATGACAAAAAGGATTTGTGAAATATATGAAACAGAACTTCAAATTAAGAAAGACTGCATCTATGTAAAATATGAAGAATGCTATAAATGGGGTTGGAACGGAAGTAATTTTTAGAAGAAAAGAATCCAAATAGACATAAAAAAGAAATAGATAAAATAATGGATGTCATAAAAAAGAGACTTCGTTTTTTATATTAGAAAGCGGGTGACATTTATAATGCGACAATGCAAAAGAGAATTTATATTATCGGCAGAGACAATCGACCGATTGTCACGATTATTTGCCAGAGCTTTAAAAGAAGCAGGGACAGACAAAAGGGATGTTATCCGTATCCGTCGGTCTTTAGAAGAAGTTTTAGGAACATGGCTGGAAAAATTAGAAGGCATGTTTGTTTTGTATAAAACGGTGCAGAAATTTGGAAGACTTACTATTGAGGTGTGTGTGGAGGGGATGCAGATTAGCATTGATGAAGAAGCACAAGGTTTTCTGCTTGGTAGCCAAATTCTGTCACAGGCAGGGCTTGCTCTTAACTATTCTTATAAAAATGGAAGAAATTGTTTAATATGTTGTCCTCCTCCAAAGGCTCATATCAGGAAGATGGCAGGACTGGCAATTGCAATTTTGGCTGCGCTCTTTCTTGGAGGCATTATAAGGATTCTTCCAGAGGGGGTAAAAGATATTGCTATTGGAATTACAGAACCATTTTTCAATACCATTCTTGATATATTGCAGGCAATTTCTTCCCCGATGATATTTCTTGCAGTTTGCTGGGGAATTATCAGCATTGGAGATTTTACAATTATGGGAAAAATCGGAAAGCGGTTCATTATAAGAATGGTAATTAGTACATTTGCCGTTGGTACTGCATTTATTCTGCTGGCAAGTCCTTTTTTTAAGATTGTATGGGGAAAAAACAAAGCGGCTTTTGGTGGTTTTGAGGATATTTATGCAATGGTGCTAGGAATTATACCATCTGATATTATATCGCCTTTTTTGGAAGGAAATGCTTTGCAGATTATCTTCTTAGGTGGATGTATTGGCATAGTATTGCTTATCTTGGAACAAAGGGCGTCAGCGTTTCGGGATGTTATAGTACAGGCAAATGAAGTAGTGCGTTTTCTGATGGAAGTAATCGGAAAGTTTGTTCCTGTTTTTGTATTTTTAAGCATTTTTAATCTGCTGCTGTTTGATAGCAGAGTGAATTTTTGGGGAATTGTAAAAGTTTTTGCGCTTGCAATACCTGCTTGTTTGCTTCTTATACTGTTTTATGTGATTATGGTAGCGGCAAAATTTCAGATAAATCCTATTTTACTGGTAAAAAAACAGCTCCCTACATATTTTATTGCCTTGTTAACAGGTTCTTCTGCGGCAGCTTTCGCTACCAATCTTGAAACTTGTACCGTTCGACTTGGAATCCCAAATAAGATAGCAAATTTTGCAATTCAATTGGGACAGATGATTTATAAACCAGGTGCAGTCATTAGTTTTCTTGCCATAGCTTTATGTATGGCAGAATATTATGATATAGAGATTACAATCATATGGCTGATAACCGCTGTTTTGACAGCAGGTTTTTTGGCTATGGCAGCACCTCCGATTCCAAATGGAGCGCTTTTTATTTTTATAGTTATGTTTGCACAATTAGGTATTCCAAGTGAGGCGATTATAATTGTGATTGTGCTTAATTCCATTTTAGATTTTGTTATGACATCTTCTGGATTGATATGTATACAGGCAGAATTAATTTTTACTGCTGGACATTTAAAGATATTAGATAAAAAAAAGTTAGCACAAGGCTATGAGAAGCGAAATGAACAGAACAGGAAAAGAAATAGTTTGGATTATAGTCAATAGAGCAAATATATTTTTAGATATATATATTGGGAGTAGTATTTTAGTGCTGCTCCCAATGGTTGTTTAATAGCAAAGGCATGTACAAAGATTTATTGAAAAGTTTTATAAAATATATAAAAAATATATTGATTATATACAAATGGCTTATAAAAATTTAAATCATATGTTTGTTACTACTTGACACTTTTACCTTATATTATGTATAATAATTTATACCGCGCAGCCGGGGTAGTAGCGGCACCTTGTACCTGCAATCCGCTATAGCAGGGGTGATGTCTGGTGGAGGGCGATAGTTTATGGAGCAGCCCGATAAAAGTGGTGTTGACATTTGGGTCTTTCGCAACGGAAATTCATGAATCATGTCAGGTCAGGAATGAAGCAGCATTAAGTGAAACCTTTCGTGTGCCGAAAGGGTGCCTGAATCGAGCTAACTGTATCGGTAACGTCTGTGGGCTAGCGTTCGATATCAGATGCGCGGTTTTATAATGTGATTTTATAATGTATAAATTGCATAAACAGCAAAACATGAAAGGAACACTATGGCATATCAGGCACTTTACAGAAAGTGGCGTCCCAATAATTTTAACGATGTCAAAGGGCAGGAACATATTGTAACAACTTTACAAAATCAGATTAAACTTGATAGAATTGGTCATGCTTATTTATTTTGTGGCACAAGAGGTACAGGAAAAACGACTGTAGCAAAGATTTTTGCAAAGGCAGTCAACTGTGAAAAACCTGTTGATGGAAATCCTTGCGGAGAATGTTCGGTTTGCAAAGCAATTGCAGCAGGCACTTCTATGAATGTAATAGAAATTGATGCGGCTTCTAATAATGGTGTGGATAATATCCGCCAAATTCGAGAAGAAGTGCAATATTCTCCAACAGAAGGCAAATTTAAGGTGTATATTATTGATGAGGTGCATATGCTTTCAATAGGTGCATTTAATGCACTTTTAAAGACTCTTGAGGAGCCACCATCCTATGTAATATTTATTTTGGCGACAACAGAGGCACATATGATTCCAATAACGATTCTTTCAAGATGTCAAAGGTATGATTTTCATCGAATTACAATTGATATTATTGCAGACAGACTTTCTGAGCTTATGAAGGAAGAACAAGTTGTTGTGGAAAAGAGAGCAATAAGGTATGTGGCAAAAGCGGCAGACGGTTCTATGCGTGATGCGCTTAGTTTGCTTGACCAGTGTATTGCATTTTATTTAGGGCAGGAAATCACATATGAAAATGTGTTAAAAGTGCTTGGTGCAGTTGATACAGAAGTGTTTGAATCGATGTTAAAATGTATCCTTGCATCCGATGTGGCAGGATGTATGCAGCTTATTGAAAATATAATTATGAAAGGCAAGGAAATTACACAATTTGTATCAGATTTTGTATGGTATCTTAGAAATATGCTGCTTGTAAAAACAACCGATAATATAGTCGCTTTGCAAGATATTATTGATATGTCATCAGAGCATTTAATGCAGCTTGCAGATGATGCAAATAAAATTGATGATGGACTTTTGATGCGCTATATAAGAGTGCTTTCTGATTTGTCAAATGACATCAAACATGCCACACAAAAAAGAATAAAAGCGGAGGTTGCATTTATTAAATTGTGCAGACCTTCAATGGAACATGAAAATGATGTTATTGAGTTGTCTGCAAGGGTTTCAACTCTTGAAAATCAGTTAGAAAAAGCGGATAAAAATTTGAATGAAAAATTGCAGGCAATGGTGTCGAAGGCAGATTTTTTTCCAGAGACATCAAATTTTAAAATAGATAGAGAACATACAGCATATAATAAAGAGAATATTCAGGCTGAGAAAGAACGTGTTGTTCAAGCTTTGCCAGATGATATTAAAGAAATTGCAAAAAAATGGATGACTATTGTCAATTCAATAGAAGAGCCATTGTTAGCGCAGCATTTAAAACAGGCCCATGTGACATTAGCACAAGATAATAAGAGTCTTGAAATTATGGTAGAGTCAACAGTAGCATACGGTGCGCTTTCAAGAGAGGAAGACAAAGCTTGGCTTGAAAATGTAATAGAAGAAAGAACGGGCGTTCATGCAGATGTTATTATAACAAAATTAAAAAGTAATGAGGATTTTCAAAACCGATTTATTGATATAACCGAGTTGGTTCATATGGAGATAGAAATAGATGATAAGGAGGATTTAATCTGATGGCAAAAAGAGGCGGATTTCCTGGCGGTATGCCTGGAAATATGAATAATTTAATGAAGCAGGCACAGAGAATGCAAAGGCAGATGGAGACACAGCAGGCAGAGTTTGAAGGGAAAGAATTTACAGCGGCAGCAGGCGGGAAAGCTGTGGAAGTGACCGTTACAGGAAAAAGAGAAGTGACAAAGGTAAAGATAGATCCTGAAGCTGTTGACCCAGATGATGTGGAGATGCTTGAAGACCTTATTATGGCGGCTATCAATGAAGCATTGCGCAAATGTGAAGAAGAATCGGCTGCTTCAATGTCAAAAATTACAGGCGGTTTGTCTGGACTTGGAGGTCTAGGCGGAGGATTATTCTGATGGATATTTACAGTAACCATATTAATAATTTAATTGAACAGTTGTCAAGATTACCAGGTGTTGGAGCTAAAAGTGCACAACGCCTGGCATTTCACATTATTCACATGCCAGAGGAAGAAGTGAACAGTTTGACAAGGGCAATAACTGATGCAAAATCGAATGTGAGGTATTGTAAAGAATGTTTTACACTTACCGATGAAGAAGTGTGTCCAATATGTCGCAATGAAAAGAGAAATCATAGAATGATTATGGTAGTAGAACAGACAAGGGATTTAGCTGCCTATGAAAAAACTGGAAAATATGAGGGTGTGTATCATGTATTGCATGGTGCAATTAGCCCAATGTTAGGAATTGGACCATCTGATATAAAAATAAAAGAACTTATAAAACGACTTGAGACGGATATTGACGAAGTAATTATTGCGACAAATTCAAGTCTTGAAGGTGAGACAACGGCGATGTATCTAAGTAAGTTAATTAAACCGACAGGAATTAAGGTGACAAGAATTGCAAGCGGTGTACCAGTTGGAGGAGATTTGGAATATATTGATGAAGTGACCTTGTTACGTGCATTGGAAGGCAGAATCGAATTGTAAAAAATCTGCAATTTTTTATTACATTATAAAAAATTTATAATTCTTAACTTAATTGTAAAGGGACTACTTATTTACAACATTTTTTTAGTATGTTAAACTGTAACTACTTATGTTTAAATAGAAAAGGTGGCGTCTGGATTGGATAAATATGAATTAAATTTAAAAATAGAAGAAATAAAAAGATTAGCTTCAATTAAGTCATACAAAGAAGCGGCAGAGATGGCTAAAAGTATGAGCTGGCACAAAGTTAAAGATTGGTCTGCATTAGCAGCAGCTATCAGTGTTCATGAAGCAGTTGGTGATTATGAAGAAGCAAGAGATATGGCTATTTTAGCATACAACCGTAATCTTGGCGGTCGAAAGCTTGTATATAAGTTGACAGAACTTTTAATTAAATTGGAACAGCTTGATGAGGCGCAAGGGTTGTATGATGAGTATGAAAAGATGTCTTCGCATGATGTCAATCGATATATTTTACAATATAATTTAAAAAAGGCACAAGGGGCATCAAATAACGAACTTGTAGAAATTTTGGAAGAGTATAAAGCCAAAGAAATTGATGAAAAATATATGTATGAATTGGCAAAGTTATACTCAAAAACAGGCAGGACAAATGAATGTATTGAGGCTTGTGATGAATTAGCTTTATTGTTTCAAGATGGAAAATATGTTGAGAAAGCAATGTTGCTTAAAAGTAAAGTCGGCGGAGAATTGACAAAACATCAAACAAAACAGCTTGAGCAAGCAAAAAAGAAAGATTCAAAAATATCAAGAGATTTACTATTTGAACAGCAATCTGAACTGACAAGAATGCAGCATGATGATATTGACGAAGTTTTAGAAGAAGATGAAAAGAAAAGCAGGGGATTGCTTGGACTTTTTTCAAAACCAGCTTCTAAACCATTGCCAAAAGAAGCTATTGATATTTATGAGAATGAACAAAACAGTGAGTCGACAAAAGACAAATCTCAAAAGAAAAATCCTTTTATGGATAATAAAATTGATAATAAAACAGAAAAAGAAGATGTCAAAGAAAAAGCAGATACAGCAAATAGTAATGTGACATATAATCTTAGAGAATTTGTTTTAGCAAAGGTTCGTGAGTCTGAAGAAAAACGGATGAAGGAACAGCAGCCAGAAGAATTAGAAACATTTGAGCTGCCTGAAAAAGAAGAAAAATCTGAGATAACAGATGTTGATTCACAAGCACATATAAGTGAAAACAATAAATATGTTGATAATGAAAAGATAAATAATATAAATGAAGAAACAAATCATTTTGATAGAATGAGTGGTTCAAGTATAGTTAATGATTCCGATAAAATGAATCATTCTAATAATATTAGTGATTTAAACAAAAATCATGAACAAGAACAAATAAAAACGCAGGAGCATCAGCAGACGACTATAGCAGTAGAAAGCGATATTTTGCAGAATCAAGAAAATGTAAAATCGACGGTTAAAAAAGATACAGGAGAAATTCCAGAATCTTTAATGAAGTTGATTTCAAATGCAAGAAAAAGTATTGATACCAGCTATAATGAAATGAATAAGGAACATGAGCAAGAGCGTATAAAAAAAGAACGTGAAAAGCAAGAGCAGTTGATGAGGGAACGAGAGGATAAAATGGTTATCGAAGAGGTAAAGATGCCAGACGATAATATTTATGATACACAAAACCTTCAAGAAACGATTGCTCAAACTTTAGCAGAATTTTTGGACGATGATATTGAAAAGTTAAGACCCAATATAACGCCATCAAACAAAGAAGAAGATTCTAATTTAGAAGGCTATAGTGATAATGAACAGATTGAAGGGCAGATGAATCTTGCAGATTGGATGGAATCTGTAAGAGAACAAAAATATGGACAGCAAAGTACAAGAGAGTTTTCTAAGCAAGAATTAATGCGTATGCTTGAGGAGAAAGATGAAAAGAGTGCTGCTTATGAAATGTTGATGAAAAAACAAAAACAAGAGGCACAAAATTCTACAGATATTGATTTTGATGATGCTAAGAAAAAAGAGTATATTCAGATGTTAGTGGATTCGGTAAAAACGGATTTAGCTTTCCGAACAGGAAAAGCAACACGCAGTCTTGAAGATGAAATTATAAGGCTTATTCATTCACCTTATATTCAAGAAAATATAAAAGAAAGTATTAAACAAATAGAATCTAATGGAACGATTGATAAGTTCGTAGATGTCAATACAATAGATTCTGCTGGCGCAAAAACAAAGAAAATAAGTAATAATACAGATAAAATTTCAGAGGAAGAAATTTCCGAAGTTTTATTACATACAATCCAAATGCAAGTTGTTTCTGATGAACTTTTACGCAAATATGTTACAAAGGAATTAGAAAAACAAAGTCAAAATACTACTAATGAATCTTTAAATAAAAATGAACAAATTGAAGATGATTTAGTACAAAAGCAAAGTGTTTTGGATAATGATGATTTTGATAAACAGCAAGTTGACGAAGGATTTTCTAACAAACAATTTCCAACGGAAGAATCATTAAATGAGCAGATTTCAGAAGAATATATTTCAGAAGAACAATTTGTAGAAGAAAGTGTTTTACAAGAACAGCTTTCAAATGAATCCTATTTAGAAGAACAATTTGTAGAAAGAGATTTGTCATCAGAATCATTTTCTGACGAAAGCAGAAAAATAAGAAGACCACAGTTAGTTGAATCAATAGACGAATATGAGGAAGGAGAGTTTGCAGAAAATCTCAAGCTTGAGGGTGAATTGGCAAAGATATTTAGAAAATATAGAGAAATGCCAGGAATAGAGAGCCAACTTGCAGCTTATTTTGCATCGATTGATGATGAGATGAATATGGTTGATTCTAGCGTTGGCAATATTCTTATCACAGGAAATTCAAGTTCTGATAAGACCGATTTAGCAAGAAATATAGTAAGAGCATTAAATTATTTGTATCCAGAAGTACCTAAAAAGATTGCAAAGACAACAGGTGACAGTATCAATCATAGGGGAATTGCAAAAGCGATGTCAAAGCTGCGTGGAACAGTGCTGATTGTAGAGGGAGCAGGTTCTATTCAGCCAAAGCGTATTGAGGAATTGATGGATTGTCTGGAACAAAATACTGGAAGAATGATAGTGATTTTTGAAGATTCCGATGCACAGATGAATGTGTTGTTAAATTTTAATCCAGATTTAGTCAATATGTTTAATCACAGAATTGTTTTAAAACAATACACGGTTAATGAATTGGTTGAGATGGCAAGAAAATTTGCACGCAAGCGTCAATATGAAGTAGATGATGATGCGTTGTTGGCATTATATCTTAAAATTAATGAACTGCATTCTATGACCGACAATATTAAGTTGGATGATATAAAAGAGATTATTAATAAGGCAATTGCACATTCAGAAAAAAGAGCTGCAAGGCGATTTTTTGGCGGCGTAAAGAAAAAACGTGGCGAGCAAGGGGATATTTTCTTTTTATCTGAGGCAGATTTTAAGGATTAAATAAAAGTATTTAGCTGTTATACGCAAGCCATACCTTTTTGCTTATATCTCTACAATATTGAAGTGGATTTATTTGATAAGATAAAAAATTTAGCATAGATTAAAACTATTTTTTATAAATTATTTTGTAGTGCAAATTTGGGAATAAAAACTTTTATAAAAATATTTTATAAAAGTATTGCATACTGTAAATTTATGTTATAGAATGACATAAAAAGATAATTTTAAGGATGGGAATTGTTATGAGTAATATTGATGAGTTGTCAGTTAATGCAATCAGAGTATTGTCAGCCGATGCTATTCAAAAAGCAAAGTCGGGACATCCAGGTTTGCCGCTTGGTGCTGCACCTATGGCTTATGAGTTATGGGCAAAGCATATGAATCATAATCCAGCAAATCCTGAATGGAAGAACAGAGACCGTTTTGTTCTTTCAGGCGGACATGGTTCTATGTTGTTATATTCTTTACTACATTTGTTCGGATATGGAAATTTAAGTATTGAAGATGTAAAGAATTTTAGACAATTAGATTCTCTTACACCAGGTCATCCTGAGTATGGACACACAGTAGGTATTGAGGCAACAACAGGTCCGCTTGGACAAGGTATGGCAATGGCAGTCGGTATGGCAATGGCAGAAGCACATCTTGCCGCAGTGTTTAACAAAGAAGGATTTGATGTTGTTGACCACTATACATATGTATTAGGCGGAGATGGCTGTATGATGGAAGGTATTTCTTCAGAGAGCTTTTCTCTTGCAGGAACATTAGGTTTAGGTAAACTTATTGTATTTTATGATTCAAACAACATTTCAATTGAGGGAAGCACAGATATTGCTTTTACAGAAAATGTTGTAGAGAAGTTTAAGGCATTTGGTTTCCAGACAATAGAAGTGAGCGACGGAACAGATTTGGAAGCTATCGGCAAGGCAATTGAGGAGGCAAAGGCTGATAAGAGCAGACCTTCATTGATTAAGGTTAATACCCTTATCGGATATGGCTGTCCAGCAAAACAAGGTAAGGCAAGTGCGCATGGCGAGCCGCTTGGCGAGGAGAATGTTGCCGCCCTTAAAGAAAATATCAAATGGCCTTGTAAGGGTGATTTTGAAGTACCACAGGAAGTTTATGACCATTATAAAGAGTTGGCAGCACAGGGCGCAAAAGCAGAAGAAGCTTGGAATAAGCTTTTTGACGAATACTGTGCAAAATATCCTGAGATGAAAGAAAAGTGGGATAATTATTATAATGGCTATGATATGTCTGAGTTATTTAATTCAGATGAATATTGGGATAAAGGCGATAAGCCAGAAGCAACAAGAAATATATCAGGCGCTGTATTAAATATGATAAAGAAGTCTATGCCAAATCTTATTGGCGGTTCAGCAGACTTAGCGCCATCAAACAAGACTAATATGAAAGATGCTGGCGATTTTTCAAAGAATGACTATTCAGGAAGCAATCTTCATTTTGGCGTAAGAGAGCAGGCAATGGCAGCTATTTCTAACGGTATTGCACTTCATGGCGGTTTGAAGATTTTTGTTGCTACATTCTTTGTATTTAGTGATTATACAAAGCCAATGGTAAGATTAACATCAATTATGGGCTTACCTGTGACCTATGTATTTACACATGACAGTATCGGTGTAGGCGAAGATGGACCAACACATGAGCCAATTGAGCAGCTTGCAGCATTTAGAGCGCTTCCAAACTTTACTATCTTTAGACCTTGTGACCGATTGGAGACAGCAGCAGCTTGGATGTACGCCGTTCAGTCAAAAAAGACACCAACAGGACTTGTGCTTACAAGACAGAATCTGCCACAGATGCCAGGTTCTTCAAAGGATGCATTAAAGGGTGGATATATTATTGATGATTCATCAAAGGCAGAGCCAGATGCAATTATTATTGCAAGCGGTTCAGAGGTTAGTCTTGCAGTAGATGCAAAGGCAAAACTTGCACAGGATGGAATTGATGTAAGAGTTGTAAGTATGCCAAGTATGGATTTATTTGATGCACAGCCTCAGGAATATAAAGATGCAGTCCTTCCAAAGTCTGTTAGAAAGAGAGTTGCTATTGAGGCTCTTTCTGATTTTGGCTGGTATAAATATGTTGGACTTGACGGTGCAGTTATGGCAATGAAGGGATTTGGCGCTTCTGGTCCTGCAAATCTTTTATTTGAAAAATTTGGATTTACAGTGGATAATGTAGTAAAGACTGTAAAGAGCATTATGTAATCAAATATAAATTATTTACTAAATAAAAAATCAATGGTAAAGTGTATATTTAATATTATAGTATTTAAGAAATAATTGTATTAAAAAAATATAAAGATATTTAGGACTGTTACAAAAAAATTTTGTAACAGTTCTTTTTTGTAAGCAATAATTGGTTATATTTAATGAATCTTTTATTTTAAGTGGATTAATGATATTATATGATAAATTTTATGAATTTGATAGGAAAGGGTAATTAAAATGCTGCTATTTTTAGAAATAGTCAATATTATAGCCATTCTTCTTATGCTTTTTATGCTGGTAGTTGTATTAAAACAGCAGCCTTCCAAAGTTCAGACAGCATTTATTTTATATGATGTGTTTACGATTATATTTGTTGTGGGGATTCATTTAGAATTGCTGCATTCAGATACCATAGGAGAAGCTTTATCTGGTTTATGTGTACAGTATGTAGGACAGGCAGGTTTATTGCTGGCACTTTTATGGTTTGTTTCAGAATTTGCCAAATTTTACATTCCTTTATGGGTATATGGACTGGAAGCAATATGTGATACTTTTGTGCTTATAGGAGTGTTTACAGCACAAAAACATCATTTTTTTTATACTTCTATGGAGATATTGACAGATGGTATGTATAATCGAATTAAAGTAGGTCATGGTATTCTTTGGTATTTGCATTTTATTATTTTAGATGCAGTAGTGTTTACCATTTTGATTTTATGTATGATGAAATATAAAAAAAGTACGCCTATGCACAAAAAAAGAATTATATATATAATAGTAGGATTTAGTGTATTAGAAACATTGCTTCTTTTAAAGAGAATAGGTGTTTTTGGAAGTTATAATCCAATTGTAATTGCTATGACATTTAACATGTTTTGCATGATGATAGCAATGATAAGGTACAGTTATTTTGATTCACTTCATGCAGCTATTGATAATGCGTTTAATCATGGAAATGAAGGGTTAGTTATTTTGGATAAGGAAAATACAATTGTTTTTGTCAATCATAGAATGAATACACTATTTCCTAATATTCATAAGGGCAGTATAATTGATTGTTATCCAGAAATCACCAAGTTAATGAATGAGGGTGAACATTTGCTCCATACAGATGGAACAGTTTATGAATTACGTGTAGAGGATATTATTGAACATAATGAAAAAAATGGTTGTATGTTGTGGTTTGTTGACCAGACACAATCCCTTTTGACAATACAAAAGTTTAAAGAGGCAGATGAGGCAAAAACACAATTTTTGATGAAGGTAAGTCATGAGCTGCGCACTCCTATGAATACGATGCTTGGAATAAATGAAATGATTGTTCGTGAAAGCGGTGAGGAAGAAATCAAAAATTATGCAAAAGAGGTGGCAGCAGCAGGAGGACATATGATGTCCTTAATTGATGAAATATTAAATGCCTCTAGGTTGGAGAATGGAACGATTACCAGTATAAAAACGCCTTATCAGATAAGTGAAGTGATAGGGCGAGTAGAAGAACTGATGCGACCGCAGATAGAAAAAAAAGGACTTGTATTTACTGTTGAAATAGAGGAATGTTTGACTTCAGAAAATAAATATCAAATGGGTGATGAGGCTCATATTTTTCAAGTATTGGTTAATTTATTATCCAATGCAATGAAATATACAGACAATGGTTTTGTTTGTTTGAAAGCAAAAATACAGAAAACATTGAAAGATAAGAAACTTTTATTATCTATTAGTGATAGTGGTATTGGAATTCAAAAGGATGAATTGACAAAGATATTTGATAATTTTGAGCGTGGAAGCAATACAAGCGGCAGAGATGGCATAGGGCTTGGGCTTGCTATTGTAAAACAGCTAGTTGATGTAATAGGTGGAACTCTTACTGTAGAAAGTATACTTGGAGAGGGAAGTGTGTTTACCGTTTCATTAACATGGATAGATGCAGAAGAAGAAGATTTTTCTGCATGGGAAAAAAAAGAAGAATTTATAACAGATGAACAAGAAAAAAAATTATTGGATTTTCATACAAAAACGATTCTTATAGTAGATGACAATAATAATAACATAAAAGTGCTAAAATATTTGCTGAAACGAACAAAAGTTATAGTAGAGACAGCACTAGATGGGAGAGCAGCTGTGCAAGCCTGTATTCACAAAAAATATGATTTGATTTTATTAGATCATATGATGCCGGGAATGGATGGTATTGCTGTTTTTCATCAAATTAAGGAGGGAGAGAACGGAAAAAATCGGGATACCACGATTGTTGCATTGACTGCCAATGCTGGAAAAGGAGTAGAACAGATGTATTTGTCAGAAGGATTTGCTGATTATTTGACAAAACCTGTTGAACCAAAAAAATTAGAACAAGTGTTGTTTCGCTATCTTTCTTTAGAAAAGGAAGTCGATAAGGCAAAAGAGGGTATAGAAAATGCAGAAAAAGAATTATTAACAGAAGATAAGTGGTTGATACAGTTAGAACAAAATGGTATTCATACACAAGAAGGATTGCGGTATGCAGATATGGATATATCACTTTACAAAGAATTACTTATTTTATTTGCCAAGCAAAAAGAAAAACAGCAGCAAAAATTAAATGAGATTTTTCAAAAGATTATAAAACAAGAAAATACATTGATAATAAAAAGTGAGAAGAAAAAATATGAAACGACAGAAAGTAGTGCGCTTTGGAATATGTGGATAGTTTCTTGTCATGGGTTAAAAGGTGAAGCAAGGGGCATTGGCGCTTCGGTTCTTGGTGAATATTTCTATCAAATGGAGATGGCAGGCAGAACTCAAGACAAAGAAAAGATAGAACAAATCTATATGTTTGCTGTCAAAGAGTGGAATAAGGTAGTAAATGGTATACAGCGTACAATAAAAGAACTGCTTTTATTATAAAGGCAGTTCTTTTTGATATCTTTCTATAAGTGTTAGAATATCTTTTCGTTTTCGTAAAGGAATCTGAACAATAGAGCCATCAGACATAACAAGGTCGTTTTCTATCTGTCCAGATACGTGATTTAGATTGATTAAAAAGCTTTGTCCAACGGAAAGAAAGTAATCTATTTCTTTGAAGAACGCTGTTATCTGCGTGAGTGTACCAGAAAAAGAATAAACATCAGATGTAGTGTGCAAAAAAATAGTGTGAGATTGACCTGTTTCAAAAAATACAATATTTTCATATGGTATAGAAATTTCTTTTTTCTTTCTAGTGAACGTAAAGCATGGTTTTGCTTTCTGCAAAAGAACACTACAGCGTGTCATGGCATTTTCAAAATGTTTGCGTTTATAAGGTTTTTGAAGGTAATATAGTGCATGAACTTCATAACTGTCCATAGCATGTTCAGTGGAGGAAGTCGTAAAAATAATACCTCCCTGATAGTGCATATTTCTTAAATATCTTGCCACTTCAATGCCATTTAGATTTGCCATAAAAATATCTAAAAAAATGAGTTCTGGTTTTTGATTTGCTTGTTTAAAAACTGTAAGTAGTTCATTGCCAGAAGAAAAAGAGGCAAGTTCAAAACATAGTTTCATTTGTTTTGCATATGTATTTAGATAGTGTTTTAGACGGAGAATATCACTTTCAGAGTCATCACACAAGTATATTAACATAGAAAATTCACTCCTTTTAATAGCTTTGTTCCAAATCAGTATAGCATATTATTTATATTTTTTAAAAATCAATTAGGTAATTTTTATGCCAGTTAGGTAAATAATATGTATAAGATAATGATATTTTAACCTTATTAAATAAGTCCCCCGTTTCAATATCGTAGAGATATAAACGGGGGACTTGTGTTGTGATGGCAGCTATAAGGTTATGAGAAAGCAGTAAAGCAAAATGAATATCTTTTAATATTTATTTTTTCAAATTAATCTTTCGCACAGCATCTCGTACTTTAAGCACAAATGTTGGCGATACAGAAAGTTCATCAATTCCCATTTGCAAAAAGTTTTCTGTAAGTGTTGTGTCAGCGGCAAGTTCTCCGCATATGCCAATCCATGCACCGTGCTTATGTGCGTTGACAGCAGACATTTCAATTAAACGCAAAATAGCTTCATGGTGTGTATCGACAAATTCTTCAATATCGGAGTTTTGTCGGTCACAGGCAAGCGTATATTGTGTAAGGTCGTTTGTTCCAACACTGAAAAAATCGACCATTGGTGCAAGTCGGTCGCTTATGATAGCAGCGGCTGGCGTTTCAATCATAATGCCCAACTCAATATTATCAGAA
Organism: uncultured Lachnospira sp.; assembly: GCA_910585095.1. Taxonomy (GTDB): domain Bacteria; phylum Bacillota; class Clostridia; order Lachnospirales; family Lachnospiraceae; genus Lachnospira. The sequence continues at coordinate 98,453 of CAJUBU010000002.1, read as the reverse complement.
TATTCTATTTTTTGAGCTTGAAGCTCTAATTTTACAATATTGCAGATTTCTAAGATTTTTTCAAGTTCTGAAACACTTGTAATCATAGGGAACATAATTCCTAAATTGCCAAATACAGAAGCTCTGTACAATGCCCTTAACTGTGTTTTAAAAATTTCAGGGCGTTTAAGGCAGATACGAATTGCCCTATATCCAAGTGCAGGATTTTCTTCTTTTTTCAATTTGAAATAATCCACCTGTTTATCTGCACCAATATCAAGTGTTCGGATAATGACTTTTTTGTTTGCCATACTTTCAAGCACTTTTTTATATGCACTGAATTGTTGTTCTTCCGTAGGATAATCTGCATTTTCAAGATAGAGAAACTCACTTCTAAAAAGACCAATTCCACCTGCGTCATTTACAAGAACGGCTCCAATATTATCAACGCTTCCAATATTGGCAAAAATATTGATTTTTGTTCCATCAAGAGTAACATTTTCTTTGCCTTTAAGTTCTTGTAACAATCTTTTTTTATCTTCATCTTCTTTTTGCTTTTGCAACATTTTTTCTTTTGTTGCGTTATCAGGGTTGATAAAGATTTCACCTGTAAATCCATCAACAATAGCTTCATCACCATTTTTTATTTTTGCAAGAAAATCATCACCTACACCTATAACGGCAGGGATATTCATATTTCTTGCAAGAATAGCCGTATGCGAATTAGATGAACCATGTGCAGTTACAAATGCAAGGACTTTTTCTTTGTCAAGAGCGACTGTTTCACTAGGTGCAAGGTCATCTGCACATATAATCATTTTATCATTAGAAAGCGTTTCTGGTGAAATTGCCCCTGTAAGGTTTGCAATAATTCGATTAGAGATGTCTTTTACATCAGCGGCACGAGCCTGCATATAGGCATCGTCCATAGATGAAAACATTTGGGCAAAATTATCGGCAGTAACAGCAACAGCATACTCTGCATTAACGCTTTGAGTGTCAATGATGTTTTCAATGGATTCGTTATAATCATCATCGTCAAGCATCATAATATGTATATCAAAAATTTGAGCGTGTGTTTCGCCAACTTCTTTTAATGCCTTGTCATAAATTTCTTTAAGCTGCTGTGCTGAGGCTTCTCTAGCAGCGATAACACGTTTTTTTTCTGCTTCTGTATCTTCTGCATGAACACGTTTTACAACGGTGTCTTGTTTTTTAAAGATAGAAACATTCCCCATAGCAATAGCGCCATACACGCCTTTACCTATGAACTGAATCATAGCATACACCTCCTATTAGAGATTTTCGTTAAAAAATGCTTCCATTTCAACAGCGGCTTTTTCTTCATCAGCACCTTCAACAGTAATAGTTACAGTTTCACCGCATTTTACACCAAGTCCCATAAGCATCATCAATTTGGTGGCATTAACCGATTTTTCGCCCTTTTGAATGGTAATGGTACTTTCAAATTCCTTTGCTTTTTTTGCAAGCAAGCCTGCTGGTCTTGCATGAATACCTACTTCGTCCTTGATAGTGTAATTAAATGTTTTCATATGAATCCTCCTATTCTTCTCAATTTATTTTTATTATTTCATCGCCTGCCAAAATAGCACCTTGTGCAGCAGGAGTGATATTTGAATAATCGTCTGTGTTGCATATAATTAATGGTGTTGTCAGTTTAAAGCCTTCTGCTTTGATGGCTTCCATATCAAAAGATATAAGCAAATCACCTTTTTTAATATCTTGACCGTCAGAAACATGCGTCTCAAAATGTTTGCCTTCTAATTTAACAGTATCAATTCCTATGTGAAGCAATATTTCAGTGTTATTGCTAGAAACAATATTAATTGCATGTTTTGTGTCAAATACAGAATCAATTTTGCCGTCACATGGAGCAAACAGTTTTCCTTCCTGAGGTTCGACAGCGATTCCATCGCCAAGTATTTTTTGTGAAAAGACATCATCTTCTACGTTTTCAAGAGGAACAACTGTTCCGTTCATATGAGCAAACAGTGTAATGGTATCGTTTCCAGAAGATGATGGTTCAGGTTGATTATTTGAACTATCCTTTGCTTCCGCTTTTTGGTTAGCCGGTTCTTCGGATGGAATATCTAAAATGCTGTCAAGATTGTCGGACAAAGGAGAATCCATAAAGACCTCAAGATTTGACTTGACAACAGAAACTCTTGGTCCATATATTACCTGCACGCCATTTCCTTTGTGTATAACGCCTGAAGCGCCGCTTTGTTTAAGCAGGCTATCGCTTACTTTTGAAACGTCAATAACGGTTATTCTAAGACGTGTCGCACAACAGTCAACATCGGAAAGATTATCTTTTCCGCCAAGACCTTTTAAGATAAGTGCGCTGATGGTATCTGTGTTTGTGCCAGAAGCTTTTGCTGCTTTTGCTTCATTTACATCACTTCGTCTGTAAAGTTTTGGTTCAACGTCATCTGGTTCACGACCTGGTGTTTTTAAATTTAATTTTGTAATCATAAAGTAGAAAACAAAATAATATACAACAGCGTAAATTAAGCCTACAACAATAATCCAAATCCAATGTGTTTTTTCATTGCCCTGAAGAATACCAAACAGCGTAAGGTCAATAGCGCCGCCAGAGAACGTCATACCGACGCCTACATTTAAAATGTGCATAAGCATATAAGAAAGTCCTGCAAGTACACAGTGTACACCATACATAAGAGGTGCAACAAAGATAAATGTAAATTCAAGCGGTTCTGTAATTCCTGTAAGCATTGAAGTCAGCGCTGCTGAAAGCAACAGACCGCCAACCACTTTTTTCTTTTCAGGACGAGATGTTCTATACATGGCAAAAGCAGCAGCAGGCAAACCAAAAATCATAAATGGGAATTTGCCAGACATAAATCTTGTTGCAGATACAGAGAAGACCTCTGTTGATTTTGAAGCAAGTTCTGCAAAGAAAATATTTTGTGCGCCTGTTACAACACTTCCGTCAATTATCATAGAACCACCAAGTTCGGTCTGCCAGAATGGCATATAGAAAACATGGTGAAGTCCAAAAGGAATAAGAGCGCGTTCCAATATTCCATAAACCCATGTTCCTGCATAACCAGAATTTAATACAAGTACGCCAAGTTGAGAAATTCCATACTGTACAACTGGCCACAAGTAAAACATGATAATGCCGACAATAAGATAGACAACTGTTGCTACAATTGGCACAAATCTTGTTCCGCCAAAAAAGGAGAGTACCTGAGGCAGTTCAATTTTATAGAATTTATTATGTAGGGCGGCAACGCCTAGACCGACAATAATACCTCCAAATACACCCATTTGCAGGGTTGTGATACCTAATACAGAAGTGGTTGAGTTTTCTGCCATCGCCTCTACGCCGCCTTTGGCGGAAATTAAAACGCTGATAGCTGTATTCATAACTAAAAATGCGATTGCACCTGAAAGTGCAGCAACTTCTTTTTCCTTTTTTGCCATTCCAATGGCAACACCCATAGCAAAGAGCAGGGCGAGATTGTCGAAAACAGCGCTTCCCGTTTTGCTCATAATATCCAAAATGGTGTAGAGAATACCACCTTCATAAATAATGCCGCTGAGATTATAGGTCTCAATTGTCGTTGGATTGGTGAATGAGCTGCCTATACCAAGAAGAAGTCCTGCCACAGGCAGCAACGCAATAGGAAGCATAAAAGAACGACCAACACGCTGCAATACACCAAAAATCTTATCTTTCATAAGTAGTCCTCCTTATTCATATTAATTTATTGTTGCAGGCAATAAGCCAAATGTTTTGTTTAAAATAAATGGTTTTCATTTAAGCATATTGGCAAATACCGCAAATTATCATTGCATAGGCGCCACTTGCAATGATGGATAAACTTATAAGAAACTTATTCACTAATTTTTTTTAGATGAATAGCAAGAGTGAGCATTTCATCTTCGCATATAGTTTTTGCATAATTTTTCAAAATATAGTCTTGTATACATTTTGCACATTTGTAATGCTTTTTAAATTTTAGTTTTATAAGGGATAATATCTCTTCATCTTTACTTAAAACGTTTGGAAGTTCCTGCGAGCTAAAAAGCCGTTTGGCAAGAAATTTTAAATGGACAAGAAATCGGTCATATGCCACTTTTGTCTTGTCAATTTTACCAGAGTAAAATCGGTCTGCAATTTCAGCACACCCATTTATCATTTTTGTTATATCAGGAACCTGCCCCATAGTTGTTCCCATACGGGCATTGATAATGTGCATTGCTATAAAACCAGCCTCATCTGCATGAAGTTCAATACCAAGTTTTTCTTTGATTTCATTAAGGCAATACTTTCCAAGTGCAAGTTCATCAGGAAAACAATCATGTATGGAATCCATCAAAGGATTTGAAAATTCCATTCCCTGTTTTTTTCGTTCAATTGCAAATGCAATATGATCTGATAATGTTACAATAAGCGAGTTGTTTAATGAACCCTGTATTTGAGAAGAAATATATCGTACTAAGTCATCTGTAAGTTTTATATATTCATAAGGAATCTCAGATAAACATTCAATTAATTTTTTTCGGAGTGTTGAATCCGTAACCATGTAAATTTTTTCAATGTGTTTTGAATCGACTTCATCACCATATTTTTTGCCAAAGCCAATGCCTTTGCCAGACATAATTTGTTCTTTGCCTTTTTCATCCAGAACACATACGGTATTGTTATTTATCACTTTAATGATTTTCATAATTTCGTCCGCCTTTTTTGCCAATAAAAATAAAAAAACCAACTTTAATACAATTGCAAAAAACATTCGTACAAAAGTTGGTCATGCCCAAGTCAACAAGGAAAGGTAACACTCCAATATCACATGTCATATAAAATACATTAAGTATATCAATTTGTTGTAATTAATTTAATATATGCAAAATTATTTGTCAATATATTACATACAATATTTGTTAAGTTCAGCTTTTTTAATAAAATTTAACCATATTTTATGGTAACTATTTACAATTTTTTGTTGAATTAAGATAAAATTTGATTTTATCAAGAAAATAGCAATGAAGTTCTAGGCGAGCAGCCAAATGAATTGCGAATATTGGCTTGGCTAGTAAATTTTCAATATAAAAATCTTATCTGAATTTTATTGTAAACAAAGGAAAATTCTTATATAATTGAGATATAGCAAGATAGAGGTGATTTGGAAATAGCAAAGATTATATGTGGAATAGATGAATAGAGTTATTTTGCAGTATTAAATAATAACAGAATAGGAGAAAAAAATGAAAAAAGCTGTAAAATATGAAAATCAATATGATAAGATGACAAAATCTCCGGTGGCTCCATTAGTCGTGAAATTAGGAGTACCAACGACAATCAGCATGTTAGTAACCAATATTTACAACATGGTTGATACAATGTTTGTGGGAAAATTAGGAACAAGCGCTAGCGGAGCAGTTGGCATTGTTTTTGGTTTTATGGCGATATTGCAGGCTTTTGGCTTTATGTATGGACAGGGAGCGGGCAGTATTATTTCAAGACGACTTGGACAAAAAGATAATGAGACATCGACAAGGATAGCTTCCACTAGTTTTTTTATGGCAATTGTCACAGGTATTATTATTTGTATATTGGGTTTTATTTTTAATGATAGGTTAATCTATTTAATGGGCAGTACAGATACTATTTTGCCGTATGCAAAGCAGTACATAAGATATATTTTGCTTGCCGCTCCGTTTATGACAAGTACGTTTGTTATGAATAATATATTAAGATTTGAGGGAAAAGCTTCCCTTGCAATGATTGGTTTGATGGCTGGAGCGCTTCTTAATATAGCAGGTGACCCATTGTTTATGTTTGTGTTTGATATGGGGATTGCAGGAGCAGGATTGTCTACGGCATTATCACAGCTTGTCAGCTTTAGTATTTTATTGTTTATGTTTTTGTCAGGAAGGTCCCAGAGTAAATTATCTATCTTTAAAATAACAAGAAAATTTGGCGATGTGGCAGAGATTATAGCAACAGGATTTCCAAGTCTTGTAAGGCAGGGACTTCAAAGTATTGCTACAATGGCGTTAAACAGGCAGGCAAAAATATACGGCGATGCCGCTGTTTCAGCAATGAGTATTGTATCAAGAATCAGTATGTTTATCTTTGCGGTTGGTTTGGGAATCGGTCAAGGTTTTCAGCCAGTGTGCGGCTTTAATTATGGTGCGGGGAAATATTCCAGAGTAAAAAAGGCATTTCGATTTACACTGATTGTCAGCGAGGTTATGTTAGGTGCATTTGCAGTTATTGGGTTGATATGTTCGCCTCAAGCCATATCTGTATTTCGTGATGATGTTGATGTTATTGCATTTGGAACACCAGCATTACAGTATCAATGTTATGCTTTATTTTTGCAGCCGTTGATTGTGTTGTCCAATATGACATTGCAAAGTACAGGAAAAAAGGGAATGGCTACGATTCTTTCTATGCTTAGAAGTGGAATATTTTTCATTCCTTTGATATATATACTGAGTGCTACTTTAGGCGCATTGGGTATTCAGCTTTCACAGCCAATATCGGATATCTTATCCTTTTTTGTGGCAGCGCCTGTTATTATTCACTTTTTAAAGAAATTGCCAGAGGATAAATTGGACGCTAATAATTATGATTAGAAAATTAAATTATGTGTTGTCATGCTTCAAAATTCTTGTTATAATTTATGTAAGATTGTTGGAATTTTAACAATCTATAAAATAATGTATAGGAGGTATATTTTAATTATGACACGTTTTACTTTACCAAGAGATTTATATCATGGAAAAGGAGCATTAGAGGCATTAAAGACACTGCAAGGCAAGAAAGCTATTATCTGCATAGGTGGGGGTTCTATGAAGAGCAATGGCTTTTTACAAAAAGCAGAGGATTATTTAAAAGAGGCTGGAATGGAAGTAGACCTGATTGAGGGAATTGAGCCAGACCCTTCTGTTGAGACGGTTATGAAGGGTGCAGCAAAGATGCAGGAATTTCAGCCAGATTGGATTATTGCAATGGGTGGCGGTTCTCCAATCGATGCAGCTAAAGCAATGTGGATTAAATATGAGTATCCAGAGACTACCTTTGAGGATATGTGTAAAGTATTTGGATTGCCAAAGCTTAGAACAAAGGCAAAATTCTGTGCAATTTCATCAACATCTGGCACAGCAACAGAGGTGACAGCATTTTCAATTATTACAGATTATCAAAAAGGTATCAAATATCCAATTGCTGATTTTGAAATTACACCAGACGTTGCTATTGTAGACCCAGAGCTTGCACATACAATGCCAGTAAAGCTTGTTGCACATACGGGAATGGATGCAATTACACATGCAGTTGAGGCGTATGTTTCAACGGCAAACAGCGATTATACAGACCCTCTTGCGCTTCATGCAATTAAGATGATTGATAAAGACCTTGTTAAATCATATAATGGTGATATGGATGCAAGAGATGCAATGCACAATGCACAGTGTTTAGCTGGTATGGCATTTTCTAATGCACTGCTTGGTATCGTACATTCAATGGCACATAAGACAGGTGCCGCATTTGAGGGTGGACATATTATTCATGGCGCAGCAAATGCAATGTATCTTCCAAAAGTTATCAAATTCAATGCAAAGGATGAGACAGCAGCAAAGCGTTATGCAGAGATTGCCGATTTTATCCATCTTGGAGGAACAACAGTTGAAGAAAAGATTGATAAGCTTGTTGCAATGCTTCGTAAGATGAATGATGATTTGAATATTCCACATTGTATTAAAAACTATGGTGAGGGCGGACTTCCAGCAGAAACGGGCTTTGTCTCAGAGGAAGAGTTCCTTAAGAAGCTTCCAGATATTGCAGCAAATGCACTGCTTGATGCTTGTACAGGTTCAAATCCAAGACAGCCAAGTCAGGAAGAGATGGAAAAACTCCTTAAATGCTGTTATTATGACACAGAAGTTGATTTTTAAATTTGTACAGTAAGAATTTTTCAGTAAGAAGTCTATATTTATACTTCAAAGTGAAGATAAATGATGGATAGAGTGGTTTATAAAAGAAGTAGTTACATAAAGGTGAAGAAGAATTATAAATTTTAGTTTTGTAAATAAATAATTAATATAACAATGAGGCGTGCTTTAGACACAGTATTATCTTATTTAAGATGATATGGATAAGAAGGCAGCGCCTCTTTTTTATTTTATAGGAAAGGTTAAAAATTACAGCTCTTAAATAAAATGTAAAAAAAGATTTTGAAAAATATTAAACTAAATGATAAAATGCTTCGTATATAACTAGCAAATGACTATTTAATAGGAGGTGTAAGAAAAGATTGGATTATACCAATCTACAAATGATGACTTTAAATAGTTACAAAAAGTTGGATAAATTTTCATTAATAAGGAGGTCCATATGGGTGAAAAAAAGCGTATCATTTCAAAATGGCTTGAAACGGACCAATATTTAATAGAGTTGATAGTAGATAACAATGATAAAAATGCCGCTGAATTATTGATTAACAGGTATTATAAATACGTTTATAAAGAAATATACATAAAGACTTCTGATAGAGAGTTAGCGATGGATTTAACACAAGAAACATTTATTGCTATGCTTAAAGGATTGAAAAGTTTTGATATAAAAAAGGCTTCTTTTAAGACATGGCTTACACGAATAGCAGGAAATAAAGTGATTGATTACAGAAGAAGTCGTCAAAATCATGAGTCGCTTTTAACAGAAGTTTTAAAAAATTATGATAAACCTGGCGAAGAAGATATTGAGAATAATGTGATTAACAAAGCTGCAAAAGAAGAAATTATGAAAAAATTGAACGATGAGGATGAAAATACAAGACAAATATTTGTAATGAGGGCAGAAAAAGGATATTCGTTCAACGATATTGCGCAAGAAATGGATATGAATCCTTCGACAACAAAGAATAAATATTATACTGTAATAAAAAAATTAAGAAAGGGGTTGAGTGATTATGAGTAGAGTGGATTATCCAAAACAAAGACAAATTGACAGACAGATACAAGCTATTATTAAAAACTCAGGTATGTTTGAAGATGATTTAACTTATGATGGTTTTACAGAGTTAAAACCAATACAAAAGAAGAATGATAAAATAATCCGATTGTTAAAAACAGCTTCATCAATAGCTGCAATTGTTTCTTTGATTGTGTTGGTTGACTTTATGAGAAAACCTGTTAAAGATACAGTACAGCCTCTTAAAAAATGTGAGTCTATTCTTGAAGATAATCAATCGAAAACGACAACAAAATCTTATTTAATAAATGATTCTATTGAAATTGAATATGTAGCATTTAGTAAAAATGTAGAGTATAAAAATGATAATAGTAAACGTATACAATTTGAAGTTAATAATCAATTTTACATAGATTCGGTGTTTTCAACTCAATATGATACTAGTAATTGCGGGCGTTTAGAATGTACTTATCCTACAATAAAATATAATTCACAAGAAAAGACCCAACAATTCTATATTGAAGAATACTATAATGGTGTTATTGAAATGTTGGAAGACAATATAAGAAAAGAATATTTAAAGGGAATAATGACAGGAACAAACTGTTATACAACAATTGAGTATCATGTGCAGAATGTAGAGTCTATTAATGAAAAATTAATAACATTTATAGCGTATGAGAAAGTCAATAGTGAGTATAATAATATATTAAGAATTTATAATAATACATATGCGCGAACATTTAGTGCAGAAACAGGTGAACCAATAGAGTTAGAGGCATTATTTAATGAACCAGAAAGTATGGATTATATTTTTAATCGTCTTTCAGATTATTACAATGATAAATCTTCTATACAGTCTACAAAAGAGTCTACAAGGCAAGAGGCAACAGATGTAAACGAAATTGGTGATTTATATAATGAAGAAGGAGAACTAAATTGGTATCTTACGCCACAGGGGATTGTTTTTTTGATAAATAACATGTATTATAATAGTGGTGCCGAAGGAAAAACGCAAAATTTAGATTCTGGAAGTGTACTGATAAACTATTCAGATTTTTATAATCAGGGATTTAGTTTTAACAGCACATATATTAATTACTTACCACAGTAATAAAATCGTGTGCTGTTTTGCGGCACACAATTTTATTATATGATGGGTGGAATAATGGAAGAACAAAATTACTATCTCAATTTAGCAAGAAATGTTCTTGTGGAAGTAAGAAAGTGTGTAGTTGGAAAAGATGAAGTGTTATGTAAAGCACTTATGGCAATGCTTGCCAGAGGACATATATTGATAGAGGATATACCTGGAGTGGGAAAGACAACGATGGCGTCAGCTTTTGCTACAGCGTTGGATTTAAAGTGTAATAGAATGCAGTTTACGCCAGATGTGATGCCTTCTGATATTATAGGCTTTAATATGTATAATAGAGTGACAAATTCATTTGAATTTAAGGAAGGCGCTGCACAGTGTAATATCTTTCTTGCAGACGAGATAAATAGAACCTCCCCTAAAACACAGTCTGCACTGCTTCAAGTGATGGAGGAAGGAAAGGTATCTGTAGATGGCAAAACAATGAAATTGCCAGAGCCATTTATTGTTATAGCAACGCAAAATCCATATGGTTCTACAGGTACCCAGAAATTACCTGAATCACAGTTAGACCGATTTATGGTAAGATTAAATATGGGCTATCCAACAATTGATGATGAGGTAGCCATTCTTCGCATAAAACAAAATAAATCCAAGGAAAATGAGATACCTTATAATATATTGTCTGCTAAAGAATTTGAAGTTATGAGACAATTAGTTGATGATATCTATGTTGATGACAGAGTGTTAGAGTATGTTGCAAAAATTGCAAACGAAACACGCAATTCTCCTGATATTCTGCAAGGAATTAGTCCGAGAGGGAGTTTGGCATTGATAAGAATAGCAAAAGCAGAGGCTTTTTTAAGGGGCAATAATTATGTGCTGATATCAGACATACAATATGTCATAAAGGATGTATTTGCACATAGACTGTTGATTAATAAAACAATTAAAAGGGGCAGAATTTCAGAAGAAGATGTTATTTCTGAACTTATAAAAAAAGTTGAAGTTCCAAAGGCGGTTGCTTCATCACGTTAAAGGATTAGATGAATTTAAATAGTTTACAAAATGAGCTGCTCCAATATGGGGGATTTAAATGAAGTTAAGAAAGTTTGCATATATTGTTGGTCTTTTAATTGTTTTGCTGATAAATTGTCTTTTTATCAATTATGAATTTATGATAGTATTATGTATATTAGTTATTATTCCTTCTATTTCATGGATTGTATACAAGTTTTCTTTGGCAAGTATGAAATTATATGTATCAAATGATAATATAAGATATACATATGGCAGTAATTTGGATGTAGTTATCTGGTTTGGAAATAAATTTAATATGAAAATTCCATGGTGTAGATGTAAAGTCATAGTGAGTTATTCAAACAGTGATAAAGAGTATGAAAATGAGGTCGTTTTTCAGGGGTTAAAACAATTTCAAAAAAATACAATAATAAATGTAAATTTGGAGCATATTGGTTTTATTACAGTGCATGTGTGTGAGTTTGAAGTAAGAGATTATCTTGGAATGTTCTCAAAAAAAATACAGTATAATACACAGAATGTTTTTTATATATTTCCAGATAAGGCTGAAATGATTGAAACAGAAATGAACTATATTCATCAAGAAGACCAATATACATTGTCACCTATAGAATTAGACAATACAGAAGTACAAGATTTACGCAATATTGTTGAAGGGGATTCTCTAAATCATATTCATTGGAAAAGAAGTATCATGTCAGAAGATTTTATTGTAAAACAATTTGGGGAAGAATTAAAAAGGCATTATTGTATTGTATTGGATTTGTCATGGTATAATGAGAAAAATTTTCGCTATGTTCTTGACAATATCTATCGCTTAGCGTACTCTGTGGCAAACACATGCGTTAATGCAGGGATTGAGACAAGTTTTATATATTGGGATTGTCGAAAAGGTGATATAGAATTATTTGATTTTAACAGCATTGAAGGATTATATGAAGCAATGGAAACGATTATGAAGATAAATTGCAGCTTATATTCATTTGATTTGTTATTGGAAAATGTACTTTTAGAGAAGAACAATTTTGGTGAAAACATTATTGTCATAACTTCAAAAGATTATAAAATAGAAGAATTTAATGTTTTGAATGTAGTTGAAAGGTTTAGCAATTCATCGTATGAACAATCAGGAAAAGAAATATGACATATCTATTATTATATGGCAGATTATAGTAGCATTATTAGGGGAAATTGGTATTGTAGGTACATTATATACAACAAAAGCACTTTATGTAAATCCATATATTGTATATAGTATACTTTGTCTTATGACAATTGTCTTTATGACAGGAATCCATATTAAAAAGATAGGAAAAATAATGATTCCAGCCTTTGATGGAACGCTTATTTTAATATTAATATTATTTGGAAAGCGTATGGTACAAGGCGTTATCTATTTAGTAAATGACATATATGATAGCATTTTTAATGGAAAAATTGTCAAACCATCACCACAACGGCTTGAAGTAATTAAAGTAAATGAATTGTTAGCTATACTGATGTTTTGTATTGTTGTAACATTTTTAGTGTGTGCCAATATTTATTATGTTCGTAGTGTTGCGCTGTCATTAATTATGGTGCTTCCTCTTTTATGTGTCTATACAATATGTCTAAGAGTACCATCTTGTCTGATATGGATTTTTTGTATCACTCACGTTTTGTGTGTTTCGTCTATGGATGAGAAAATGGTAAATAATGTAAAGTTTATTATAGCAATGAGTGTGGCTATATCGTCTATTATGTTATTGATAACAAATACAAAAGAATATAAGCGTCCACAGATATTTGTTCAAATGAATTCAAATATATTATCATTTATTAATTCTAATGAGTATTTGGCAGAACTTACTTATTTTGTGGATGATATGGTTGGCAATGTAGGCGGTGCAGGAAGCAGCCTTTTGGGTGATAATAGTGTTATATATGGAAATGATTTTTCATATTCTCACAATATAAAAGGAGGCGAGCTTGGAAAGGTAGATGAAATTGTTTACAAAAATCAAGATGTATTTACAATGCGTACACCAAATATAGGAAATCATCAGTATATTACAATATTTTATGGTAAAAATTATATAGAAAATTCTAATTATTGGACAAAGAGAGAATCTTATGAAATATGCGATGATTATACGGGGCTTTTGTTAGATAGAGTTAAAGCAATACCTGGCTGGAAAAGATATCTTGAACAAACAGGGCTTGAAATACAAGATAATTTTTATAGGTTTGATCGTCTTTTTTCTAAAAGAAATATTAAAGATACAACAGGTATAAAATTAAATAGTGAGTATTATGAGAAGCTTCAAAAGATATCAGAGGGAATTATAAATAGAGATGGAGATGAAGTACAGCTGTCAAAAGATGATAGTAATAATATTGTTCGGTCAGCTAAAAAAGCAGATGCAGCCGCATCATATAGTTATCTTCAAATATCTGCACCGCAGAAAGAATTAATTTTTGAAGCGGCAGGTGAAAGGAGTACTGCTACACTAGAACTAGAACTGGATTGTATCGAGTATGTTAAAGATTTTCTACAGAATAATTATGCTTATACATTATCACCAGGAAAAATTCCAGATGGTCAGGATTTTTTTAAATATTTTTTGAGTGAAAGTAAGCAAGGCTATTGTTCTTATTTTGCAACTGCGGCAACATTGATGTTTCGAGCATATGGGATTCCAGCAAGATATGTGGAAGGGTATGCTGTTCCATTTGATAGAGTGATAAGGTCCACTTATGAGTCTAATAAAGACCGATATGTTGTTGAAGTAAAGGATTCGGATGCACATGCTTGGACACAGGTGTACTTAAATGGAATTGGTTGGATTAATGTTGATCCAACACCGTCAGGAACAGGAATTACTCCAGTAAATATAACAAATTTTCCAAATACAGGGCAGGTTGATGAAGATTTAAATTTAGCAGAAGACGATGAAGAAGAAAGTCAAGATGATGAGTTGATTAATGAAACCGATGAGGATGAAGCTGAAAATCCTGTTTTAAATGTTAATGTAGAAGATATAACTCAAAGAAATACCTTTATAGGAACTATTATTTTTACAATTGTTATTGCTATTTTTATTTTGGCTGTGGGTATTGCTTTTTGTATTCTTGTGAGAAAAAGGAAGATTAATAAAATATTTCGTTCATATAATGTTATAACAATGTATAATTATTTAGAAAAAATTATGAGCAAGGCAGGATTTTTAAGACCAGAATATATGGAATATGAAAGTTTTGGCAGTTATATGGAACAGATGGATTCGTTTTTTAAAAGAATGAAATTTTCTAAAATGTGTAATATGGTGACAAATGTTGATTTAAGTGGCGGGAGGTATGCTGTCAATACAAGGCAAATGAAAGAGTTTACGTATAATGCCAAACAGTTAAGAAAATACATTGTTCGTAATATATCATGGTATATTCGTTGGTTATATTAATAAATGAACTATGTTGCAAAGGCATTGGCAATGAGGTTATGAGCAAGCAGCATAGTGGATTGCGAATATTCGCTTAATTGTACAATGCTATAAAAATGGAGAAATAATATGTTTGATTTAGAGGAAGAATTAAAAAAACTCCCGGATTTGCCGGGAGTTTATATTATGCACGACAATATAGATACCATTATATATGTAGGAAAAGCGGTCAATTTAAAAAATCGTGTCCGACAGTATTTTAGGGAAAGTACAAAGCATACTGCCAAGATTAAACAGATGGTATCCCATATTAGTTATTTTGAATATATTATTACCGATTCCGAGCTTGAAGCACTTGTATTGGAATGTAATTTGATAAAAGAGCATAGTCCTAAGTATAATACCATGTTAAAAGATGATAAGACCTATCCGTTTATCAAAGTAACAACGCAAGAGGCATATCCAAGAGTGTTTGTGTCAAGAGATATCAAACATGGAACAGGGCGTTACTTTGGACCGTATACCTCCTCAAAAGCAGTGAATGATACAATTGAATTATTATGTAAGTTATATAAGATTCGTACATGTAATAGACGTCTTCCTAAAGATACAGGTAAAGAAAGACCTTGTCTAAATTATCATATTGGACAATGCAGTGCGCCATGTCAAGGATATATTGATGAAGAAACGTATAAAAAAGCTATTGATGAAGTAATTGAATTTTTAAATGGCAATTATACTAAAATTTTGGGAAATCTTATGGATAGTATGAAAGAGTGCGCACAAAATATGCAGTATGAGGATGCAGCAAAATATAGAGATTTGATAAGCAGTGTAAAACAGGTAGCTCAAAAGCAAAAAATAACAACAGACGACAATGCAGACAGAGATGTGATTGCCTGTGCTAGCGATGGTAATGATGCGGTCGTTCAGGTGTTTTTTGTAAGAGAAGGAAAACTATTAGGGAGAGATCACTTTCATATGTCAGTAGCACAAGGTGATGGATTAAGTGAAATTCTTTCTCAGTTTATTAAACAGTATTATGGAGGAACACCATATATTCCAAATGTTATTATGATACAAAAAGAAATAGAAGATGCAGATATTGTTGCAGCATGGCTAACGGATATAAAAAAAACAAAAGTAAAAATTATTACACCGAAAAAAGGTGATAAAGAAAAATTGGTTGAACTTGCATATAAAAATGCTCAAAATGTTTTATTGCAAGATACTGAACGAATAAAAAATGAACAGAAAAAAACAATTGGCGCAATGGCAGAGATTGCAGACTTAATAGGACTGCCTGCAATAAAAAGGGCAGAAGCATATGATATATCTAACACAAATGGAGTGGAATCAGTTGGTTCAATGATTGTATTTCAAGATGGCAAACCTCAAAAGAACGATTATAGAAAATTTAAGATCAAGACCATAAAAGGACCTGATGATTACAACAGTATGAAAGAAGTTCTTACCAGACGTTTTAAGCGGGCAATTGAGGGTTCAAAAGGCTTTGAGATATATCCAGATTTGATTATGATGGACGGCGGTCGAGGACAGGTCAATATTGCATTAGGGGTTTTAAAAGAGCTTGGTCTTTCCATACCAGTCTGTGGAATGGTCAAAGACGATAAACATAATACCAGAGGATTGTATTATAATAATAAATTAATTGCAATTGATACACACAGTGAAGGATTTAAACTAATTACAAGAATACAAGATGAAGCACATCGATTTGCTATTGAATACCATCGAAGCCTCCGAAGTAAGCAGCAAGTACATTCCATATTGGATGGGATTGAAGGTATTGGACCTACAAGGCGTAAGTCTTTAATGAAACATTTTCTTGATATTGAAAAAATTAGACAAGCATCGGTTGATGAGTTGATGAAAGCAGATGGTATCACAAAGAATATCGCACAAAATATATACAGATATTTTCATTGATTCATAAATGTGTTAAAATAAATTGATATCCTAAAAAATGTTATGTAAAAAGTGTTAAAAGTAGAGGCACAAGTTGGTAGATTAAAAGATAATAGCAAGGTTGAGTATATATTCAAGCTTGTTTGCTGAGTAAGAATGGAGGATTAATTATGAATTCAACAGAGAGAGTGAGATTATCAAAAGTAATAGAAAAGATGGAACTGGTAAACTTAACTCCAGATATTGACACAAAAGGAATTTGGCTTAATATACCTGAAGTCAATAGACCAGCATTGCAGCTTACAGGATTTTATGACCAGTTTGATAACGACCGTATACAAATTATTGGCAATGTCGAATTTGCTTATCTTAAAAGCCTTTCACAAGATATACGTTTTGAGCGCTATATGCAGCTTTTATCAAGTAATATACCATGTCTTGTATTTTGCAGAAATTTAGAGCCAGAAGAAAAAATAATCGAATTGGCAAATAAATATAAGATACCAATTTTAAAATCAAAAGCAGCAACATCGGCGTTTGTTGCTGAAGTGACAAGATGGCTTAATGTTGAGTTAGCTCCATGTATCGTTATTCATGGTGTTCTTGTTGATGTATATGGCACAGGTGTGCTTATTATAGGAGAGAGTGGTATTGGTAAGAGTGAAGCTGCACTTGAACTGTTAAAGCGCGGACATCGTCTTGTAACCGATGATGCTGTTGAAATCCGAAAGATAAGTGATGAGACTTTAATTGGTTCAGCGCCAGGCGTCACCAAATATTTTATTGAATTAAGAGGTATCGGTATTATTGATGTGAAGACGTTGTTTGGCGTTGAGAGTGTCAAAGAAGAACAACAGATTGATATGGTAATCAAGTTAGAGGATTGGAATAAAGATAAAGAGTACGACCGACTTGGTTTGGAAGAAGAGTATACAGAGTATCTTGGAAATAAGGTAGTATGTCATTCACTTCCAATAAGACCAGGACGTAATCTGGCTGTTATTGTAGAGGCGGCTGCAGTTAATCATAGACAAAAGAAAATGGGATACAATGCGGCAAAAGAGTTGTACAGAAGAGTGCAAGAAAATCTTATGCGTGGCGGTGATGACGATGAGTAAGACAATATTTGGCATTGATATAGGCGGGAGTACCATTAAGTGCGGTGTGTTTGACGGTGATGCAGAGCTTGTCATAAAGGAGGAAATTCCTACCAGAACGCAGGAAAATGGCAAATATATTTTAGTAGATATTGCACAGTATATTATTAAAACGATTGAAAAAAATGCAATTCAAATTTCGGATATTTTAGGTATTGGTATTGGTATTCCAGGTGCAATCCGAAATGATGGCGCTGTTAATAAATGTGTTAACTTGGGCTGGGGTGTGGTTTATGTTGCAGACGAACTGTCTAAGATGATAAATGTTTCTAAAGATTGTATTCATATAGCAAATGATGCGAATGTTGCCGCGCTTGGAGAATTTTTCAAAGGGAGCGGAAAAGGATATCATAGCATTATGATGCTTACGATTGGAACAGGTGTCGGAGGCGGACTTATTCTTGATGGACACATTGTTAATGGATTTCATGGCGCTGCTGCTGAGATAGGACATCTTCCAGTTGTGGAAGGTCTTGATTATGCGTGTTCTTGCGGAAATACAGGGTGTCTTGAGCAAGTGGCTTCCGCATCAGGAATTGCAAGGCTTGCAGGAACAAACAATGCAAAAGAGGCGTTTGACAAGGCGATAGCTGGCGATAAAGCAATGGATGCTGTAATAGAGAATGTATCAAAATATCTTGCAAAGGGAATGGCTTGTATAGCTGGTGTTGTCGATCCCGAATGTTTTATTATAGGCGGCGGCGTATCGGCAGCAGGCGAATATTTTTTACAAAAAATTAGAAAATATTATCAAATGTTTGCATTTCATGCCAGCAAAGATACTACTATAGTAAAGGCATTGTTAGAAAATGATGCTGGTATATATGGCGCAGCAAAATTGGTATTGGGAGATTTGCAGTCTGTTCATGGAGAGAGCGAGAATGATTGATAATCATATAGTACAATACATACAAAAAATTGTTGGAAAAGAACGTGTAAAGTTGTCAGAACCAATGAAACATCATACGACTTTAAAAATAGGCGGACCAGCAGATTGTTTTGTCACTCCGACAGATTTAAGACAAATACCGCAATTAATACAAGCATTAAAAAATTTTAATATAAATTATTATGTAATTGGTAATGGCAGTAATCTTCTTGTCAGTGATGATGGTTTTCGAGGTGTTATTATACAATTATATCATCATTATTCTGATTATAGCATTTGTTGGTGTAAAGATAGAAAAACAGTGCAATTCAAGGCTTTTTCAGGTATTAGTATGATAAAGTTGGCAACTATAGCGGCTAAAGAAGGTTGTACAGGATTCGAGTTTGCCAGTGGCATTCCGGGAAGCTTGGGCGGTGGTGTTTGCATGAATGCAGGGGCATATGGCAGTGAGTTAAAAGATGTTATTTTGTCAGCAACAGTTTGTGACAGAGATGGAAATTTAATAGAATTATCAAAAGAAGCGCTGGAATTAGGCTATCGAAAAAGTATTATTCAAGAAAAAAATTATATTGTGCTTGAGGCAGTCATTGAACTTAAACAAGATGACCCAAAAGCAATTAAGGAAAAGATGGAATCGTTAGCTGCTCTTAGAAAAGAAAAACAGCCATTAGAATATCCAAGTGCAGGCAGTACATTTAAAAGACCACAGGGGTTTTATGCGGGTAAACTAATATCAGATGCTGGTCTTAAAGGATTTAGAGTTGGAGGAGTTCAGGTTTCTGAAAAACATGCGGGCTTTGTTGTCAATACAGGGATGGCAACAGCACAGGACTTTATAAAATTAACAGACGAAGTTGCGCGTATTGTACAGGAACAAACAGGAGTAAAGCTTGAATTAGAAGTGAAAAAATTAGGGTTTATTGACGGATGAAAATGGAGTTATTAACTGCTCTTAAAATCAGTTGCAGCACAAAAGCTAAATATATATTTGAAAAACAGTTAGTAAAAACAAATATTGAAGATATATATACTAAAAAATATGAGTGTATTTTTTGAGAATATTGGAGATAAACTATGAAGATTATAATAGTTACAGGAATGTCTGGAGCTGGCAAATCAACAGCGCTTAATGTATTGGAAGACTGTGGATATTACTGTGTAGACAATATGCCTATTGAGCTTATTCCAAGATTTGCCCAGTTGGCAGAAGGGCAAAAAGGTTATTCTAATATTGCGCTAGGCGTTGATATCAGAAATGCAGTTTCTATAAATGATATGGAACCCATTTTAGATGAAATGAAGTCTGAAAATTATGAATGTAAAATTTTGTTTTTAGATGCCAATGATGATGTTTTAGTAAAACGATATAAAGAGACAAGAAGAACACATCCATTAGCAAAAGATGACCGTGTTGACCATGCTATTGTTGTTGAGCGAAAACAGATGCAGTTTTTAAGAAATCGTGCCGATTACATTATGGATACCAGCCAAATGCTTACTAGAGAATTAAAACAGCAATTGGAAAAATTATTTGTTGGTGAAGAGTCTTATAATAATTTATTTGTTACTGTATTATCGTTTGGCTTTAAGTATGGAATACCATCAGATGCTGATTTAGTATTTGATGTGCGTTTTTTGCCTAATCCCTATTATATAGAAAAGTTAAAATATCAGACAGGAAATGATAAGGCAATACAAGATTATGTTATGGGATTTGAGACGGCACATATTTTTTTATCAAAAGTAACAGATTTAATTGCGTTTTTACTTCCAAATTATGTGACAGAGGGTAAAAATAGCCTTGTTATTGCCATTGGCTGTACAGGTGGAAAACATCGCTCTGTTACGCTTGCAAATGCAGTTGCAAAAACATTAAAGACGAGTAAATACGGCTGTAAAGTGGAACATCGGGATATTGATAAGGATTCCAAACGAAAGGATTGAAATGTCTTTTTCATCACAAGTTAAAGAAGAATTAAAACATAAAATTGATACTGCCAAAGATTGTCAGATAGCAGAACTTGCCGCTATTATGGCATTTTGTGCAAATACCTGTAATCAATGGGATGGACTTTGTGCAACAACAGAAAATGATATTGTGGCAGATGTTTTTGTACAGTTAATAAAATGTGCATTTAATGTATCAAACAAAGATATTGCATTGCAATATGAAGGCAAAAAAAATAATATTATTAATATAAAAATACAAAATAAAAGTGTTACTGAAAAAATATTAATGGCAATCAAGTGGAATGATTCAGAAAGAAAAATGCTGAATAATTCCTTGCTTGTACAAAAGGAGTGTTGCAAAAGAGCTTTTATAAGAGGGGCTTTTTTGGCAGCAGGGTCTATAAGTGATCCCAATAAATCCTATCATTATGAAATCGTGTGTACCAATCAGACCGATGCAATACAGCTTAAAGAAATGTTTGCATTTTTTGAATTGGACGCCAAAGTCATTGCCAGAAAAAATAATTATATTACTTATATCAAAGAAGGCAATCATATTACGGACTGCCTTAATGTTATGGGAGCGTTTGTCTCACAGATGGATTTATATAATGTAATGATTTTAAAAGGTATGCGCAATGATGTAAATCGAAAGGTAAACTGTGAGACTGCCAATATCAATAAGACGGTTGAAGCGGCAGTAAAACAGATTAAAGATATAGAATATATCAGAGATACAATGGGGCTTGGTTATCTGAAAGAGCCTTTGTATAATGTAGCGATGATTCGTCTTGAAAATCCAGATATGAATCTTAAGGATATTGGAGAGCGACTTTCTCCACCTGTTGGAAAATCAGGCGTAAATCATCGGCTTAGAAAGATAAGTGATATTGCACAAGCACTGCGAAAAGAGTAATTTCACAGTGCTTATAAGAAAATAAAAATGGATTTGTGTAAGTAATAATATTTTGCTTATATACACTATTATTTTTTTGTAAAAATAATAAATTATAAAGCTTTTGATTTATTATATTTTTTGTGCTGTTGATGTGAGGTAATTGCAAGTGCTATTTTGCGAGGTGTTTTATTCATTGCCCAGACAGCGGCTTTCATATAAAATGTTGGTATAATAAGCAGCTTTTTTTGAAACATTTTTTTAAGTCCATAGGTTGCACAATACGATGCAGATATTCCATTTATAGAAAATTGGACATTAGCAACTTTATTAAAATTTGTCTGAACAGGACCTGGACATAATGCGCAGATATGCACATGACTTTTAGATTCTTTTAATTCTTGGTAGATAGAACAAGTTAAACTAGTAACATATGCTTTTGTAGCATAATAAGTTGCCATATGCGGTCCGCCAGGTAATAATCCTGCACTGGAAGAAACATTCATAATATAACCCCTGTCACGTTTGACAAATTGAGGAATCAGCTCTTTTGTAAGAATATGTGTTGCTTTTATATTGACATGAATCATATCAAGGTCTTTTAAAAGACTTGTTTTGCCAAATTCCCCCAAATCTCCAAATCCAGCATTGTTAATTAAGATATCTATATTGTATTTTTTTAATTGATTAGCAAGACTGCGACATGAATTTTCATTTGATAAATCACAATAAATAATTTTACATGTGGTATTTAATTTTTTTGCTAATTTTTTTAATTTATAAGTATTTCTTGATATCAATATAAGATGATATCCCATTTTGCTTAAGTGAATTGCAAATGCTCGACCAATCCCAGAACTGGCGCCTGTGATACATGCTGTTGCCATAAGAATCCTCCATTTTTTGATGTTTTTGGTATATAAAAATTTTTAGTATATAAAAATAAAGATTTTAGTAATTTTGCATTAAGAATCAGGTAGAAACAAATTATTTATAAAATCTTATTTAGTTTGTAAAATAAGTTAAATTTTATACAGAATTTTTTAACCTCATCAAGTAGCGTAGCGGATTGTGAATATCCGCTTGACTTTTATTCCCACAAGCAACATGCTAAGCGGATAGGTTGTGGCTCGCCTATTTATTTGATGACTGTCGTGAGAGTCAAATATCATAGCTTCTTTAGATACATTACAGCTTGCTGTGAGATATTTAACTTGATTTGTGAGACTAAGCTTGATAGGATAAATAATAAAAAATTCATTTTACAATTAATTATAAGTATAAATTTTTTGGAAAGGGACGTCAATAATGGTTATTAAAAATACGACGACATATACGGACAAAACATTAGAAAAAGCAGCTATAGCCAGTAATTATAATAATGAAACATATAAAAAGAAAAAGTTATTATTTAATTTTGCAGGGCTAACGTCAGGAATGGTAATGGTGAGTATTATGGCACGTAATTTTGCGGCAAATGAATCTATTAATATGATTGCTGTTATTTTATTTGGAGTAATATGTATTGGATGCCTTTTTATTGGAATGTATTATCTTGATAAAAATAAACAGATTTCTTTTCGAGAAAAATATTCATTTAAAGTTGGACAAACTTTTTATTATGAAATAGATTCTGAAAATATTGAGGTAAAAAAAGCAACAGATGATAAAGTGAATATTGTTCATTGGCAGGATATAAAATTTTTAAGTGAGGATAAAGATAATATTTATCTATTTAGTGGAGAATATGAGTGGGAAGTGTTGTCAAAGGAAGGTTTTACAAGTTGTACTGATAAAGATTTAAAGCAGTTATATAAAGCTATTTTGTGGGAAAAGAGTACAAAGGGGTGAAATATAAAAAATTTGATAAGGTTAAGAAGTTCTATTTTTATAGATATTAATCTTATCAAGTAAGTCTCCCTCCGCTTTAATATTATAAAGATATAAGCGGTGGAGACTTGTGTTGTGATAGTAGCTAGAAGATTTAAGTAAGCAGTGAAGCAGATTGCGGACATTTGCTTGACCTTGCAGCCTTTTGAAAATATTATTTATATGAATAGATTTTTTATTTTCAATAGCAAATGTTAGTATAAATTTAAGAATTTTTTTGTATTTTTTCGATTATATCAACAGAAATACCAGTTAATTTAACAATCTCATCGGTTGAATAACCTTCATTAATGAGGTTTTTAGCCACATGTTCAATGCCGTGTTCAAATCCTTGTTCAATGCCTTGCTCAATACCTTGTTTCATGCCTTGTTCGATGCCTTGTTTTATGCCTTGCTTCATACCTTGTTCAATACCTTGTTTCATGCCTTTTTCAGTTGCTTCAAGAACCATCTGATTATGGTCAAGAATAGCTTTTTGACGTGCCTCATATTCCATTTGTTTTTGTTTATCTTGACTGATAATTTGTAATCGTTCATAAGCGCTGTCAATATAAGTATTTTTAGAAGCTAACATTTGAAATTCCTCCTCTCGTTCGGCGTTGATAAATTTAGCCCATAATAAAATATCGGTGCTGTTTTCTTTTAATTCTTTTGGAAGTTTAGGCAGTTCTATTACATGAAATTCTATTTTATCAGTATATAGAAAATGATGGTTATCTTCTCTAATATGGAAGCAAGAATAAAATTCGTCATCAAGGATTTTCTCTTGGTCCGAAATATTTTGCTTATTTTTTAAATTATCAGGAAATAGATTAAAATTTAAAATACTGATGCTAACACATTTTTTAAATTTAGCATAGTCTTGCCCTGCTTTAATCTGGTCGACATACATTTTAGATATATAAAAAAGGGAGCGGTCAGCCCATACCTTTAATTCAACAAGCTGAATTTCAATATCAATAATAGATGGAGTAAATTTTAAATGTATTTCTAATTGCAGCTATAAGACAGAAAAATTATAAATTATTTATATTCAAAATAATATCTTATCCTTATTTGAAGTCTTTTAAAGAAAATTTTAAAAAAAATGTAAAACTTAAAAGATAGTCCAATTTAGCCTAATTTTATTAAAGGCAATTTGACAAAATCGTGTAAATATTGCATAATTACTAGAAATTGGTGTTTGGAGGTGATAAGGTGTCTGATAGTGAAAAAATAAATGAAATTGCTGATATGGCAGAAAGTTATTTTAGAAAAGGCTATAATTGCAGTCAATCGGTATTTGTGCCATTTGCACATCGATATGGCATTGATGAGAAAACAGCGCTTAAAATGTCGGCATCTTTTGGCGGAGGAATGGGAAGAATGCGGGAAGTCTGTGGCTGTATGTCCGCTATGGCACTGGTTGCTGGATTTGAGTCTGGCTGTACAACGGATTACAATCCAAAAGGAAAAGAAAAGAATTATGAGATGGTTCAGCATTTGGCACAGGAGTTTAAAAAGATTTCTGGAGGCAGTATTGTATGCCGAGAACTGTTAGGGCTTGATAAGAAAGTAAAACAGCCAAATGAGAAAGAAAAACAAGCAACAATAGATAGCGTGTCGGAAAGTATGACAAGTCCGATACCATCAGAGCGAACACAGGAGTATTATAAAAAACGACCATGTATTCAATTGATACGTGCTGCTTGTGAAATTTTGGAAAGCCAAATAGGAGGGGAAACGTATGAATAATCAACAGATGATGGAACTTACAACAGTTGAGAAAAGTTCATTTGATGAATTGGTCGCGCAGTGTAAGCGCTCTGGTTCAATTAATCAAGAACTTTATGTAGAATATGATGTAAAACGAGGGCTTCGTGACAGCAATGGTAATGGAGTGCTTACGGGGCTTACTGAAATTTCAGATGTTGTTGGAATTAAAAGTGAAAATGGCAGAAAAATTCCAGTGGATGGCTGTCTTTATTTTCAGGGATATAATGTAGAAGAACTGATAGAAGGTTTTGGAAATGGACGATATGGCTTTGAAGAAACTACATATTTATTATTGTTTGGCAAGCTGCCAACAAAAGAACAAAATGAAAGTTTTATTCATATATTGGCAGACCTTCAAGAATTATCAGGGGCGTTTATAAGAGATGTTATTATGAAGGCAACAAGCGCTAATTTGATGAACTCCCTGATGAAAAGTATATTAAGTCTTTATTCTTATGATGAAAAGCCTGATGATATATCAATTCCAAATGTATTGCGCCAGTCTTTACAACTTATTGCAAAGATACCACTTATTGCAGTTTATGCGTATCAAGCATACAGACATTCAAAGTTGGATGGAACACTTCTTATTAAAAATCCAAAAAAAGATTATTCTATAGCACAAAATATTCTTTATATGCTTAGAGAAGATGGGAATTTTACAGAGTTGGAAGCAAAGGTGCTTGATACTTGCTTAGTATTACACGCAGAGCATGGTGGCGGTAATAATTCAACATTTACAACACATGTTGTCACTTCCTCAGGAACAGATACCTATTCAGCAATTGCTGCATCCATCGCATCATTGAAAGGTCCAAAACATGGTGGTGCCAATATTAAAGTTCAAAAAATGTTTGCGAATATTATGGAGAATTGTCAAAACTGGGACGATGAGGAAGAAGTTTGCAATTATTTAAATAAGATTCTTGACAAGGAAGCATTTGATAAAGCTGGCTTAATTTATGGAATGGGACATGCCGTTTATACATTATCCGACCCAAGAGCGGTTATACTAAAAAGGTATGCAAAAAATTTGTCAGAAGAAAAAGGTATGCAAAAAGAATTTGCCTTATATGAATTGGTTGAGAAGAAAGCTGGAGAATTAATTATGAATAAACATCAAATGTTTAAGCCAGTATGTGCCAATGTCGATTTTTATAGTGGATTTGTCTATTCTATGCTTGGTATACCAGATGAATTATTTACACCTATCTTTGCAATATCAAGAATATCTGGCTGGTGTTCACATAGGCTAGAGGAGCTTGTCAATGCAGGAAAAATTATACGTCCAGCATATAAATATGTTGGTAGACATAGACCATATGAAAATATGGACGATAGAGTAAATGAGTAAAATATAAGTAATAGAGTAAATAAAAATATTGATATATAGATAGAGAGGCGACTATGTCACAATATACAGTAAAGCCAGTAACTTGCCCTGTTGATTGTGTGGTGGAAGTTCCAGGTTCAAAAAGTATAACAAACAGAGCCTTATTAATGGCGGCACTTGCTGATGGCGTATGTCAGTTAAATGGTGTTTTATTTAGTGATGATTCAAGACATTTTTTGACATGCCTTGAACAGTTGGGATATAAGTTGGCAATTGATGAACACCATTACAATGTAACTGTTTTTGGAACGGGTGGAAATATTCCTTGTAAAAATGCTACTATTGATGTAGGCAGTGCTGGAACAGCGGCAAGATTTCTTACGGCAATGCTTGCATTATCGGATGGAGAATATAAAATTGATGCATCAGAACAGATGAAAAAGCGTCCAATGAAGCCGCTTTTTGAGGCATTGACAAGCATGGGGGCAACATTTACCTTTTTGGAAAATGAGGGATTTTTGCCAGTGCTTGTAAAAGGAGCTTATTTTGAAGGACAAAAGCCTTCTAATACAGTGGACATTGACATTAGTAAAAGCACACAGTTTTTAAGTGCGCTTATGATGGTTGCGCCAGTTTTAAAGGAAGGGCTAAGTATCCATATTACAAGTGATAAAAAAGATGGTTCGTATATAAGAATTACAGCCAAGATGATGGCAGAGTTTGGCTGTAATGTATATCATAAGGATAGTCTTTATCAAATTAAGGCAAATGAAAAGTATAAGAGAGAACAGTATCAGATTGAACCTGACGTGTCCGCCGCATGTTATTTTTATGCCGCTGCTGCAATTACAGGAGGAAAAACACTTGTAAGGCATGTACATGAAGATTCTATGCAGGGCGATATAAAATTTATTAATCTCTTAGAAAAATTGGGCTGTATGGTTAAAGATACCAATGAGGGGATATTAGTTACTGGCGCAAAAGATGGTCGATATGATGGAATTGATGTTGATATGAATGATTTTTCCGATCAATCAATGACTATGGCAGTTGTTGCAGCATTTGCGCAAACTCCAACTTACATTTATAATATTGGACATATTCGATTGCAGGAATCAGATAGAATTGCAGGAATTGTCACCGAACTTAGAAAACTTGGCATCACAGTAGAAGAACAGCAAGATGCAATAAGGATTATTCCGTCAAAAATGCAGTCAGGAATTGTAAAGACATATGAAGACCATAGAATGGCGATGGCTTTTGCGTTGGCAGGGTTGCGTACAAGTGGTATTGTAATAGATGATTATCAATGCTGCAAAAAGACGTTTGAAAATTATTTTGAAGTGTTAGAAAGTATTGTTAAATAATTGCGAATATCCGCTTGACGTATATATTATGAGAAATAAAATAATCAATCATATGTAAAATGTTTCTATATATCGTTTGCAGTATATAAATGTTAAAATCTAATACTTTTGCAGTATTGAAGTGGAGAACTCTCTTGACGAGGTTAAAATAAAATACTTTTTAATTGTATAAATATATTAAAAAAAGAAAGGATTGAGGTAAAATGACAAAGGTAGATATTATATCAGGATTTTTAGGAGCTGGTAAGACAACTCTTATCAGTAAGCTTTTAAAAGAAGTGTTAAAAGATGAACAAGTTGTGTTGATTGAGAATGAATTTGGTGAAATTGGCATTGACGGCGGATTTTTAAAAGATTCTGGCGTTGAGATAAGAGAGATGAACTCTGGTTGTATATGCTGTTCTCTTGTGGGCGATTTTGGCACATCCTTAAAAGAAGTGGTTGATAAATACCATCCAGACCGAATTATTATTGAACCTTCTGGCGTTGGCAAACTGTCTGATGTTATCAAAGCTGTAAAAGACCTTCATATTGAAAATGAAATTAAGTTAAACAGCGCTTCAACGGTTGCCGATGCGTCAAAGGTTAAAGTATATATGAAAAATTTTGGTGAATTTTTTAACAATCAAATTGAACATGCAGGCACCATTATTTTAAGCAGAACACAAAATATTAATGAAGAAAAATTAAATAAAGCTATTGAGATGATTCGCAGTTTAAATCAAAATGCCCATATTATCACAACAGCTTGGGATGATTTGGAAGGCGCACAAATTTTGGCTGCTATGGAAAATGTAACCAATCTTGAATTAGAGATGTTAGCAGAGCAAGCTGAAAAAGAACATGCTAAACATGAACACCATCACCATGAGCATGACGAGGAGTGTGGCTGTGAACATCACGAGCATGGACATCATGACCATGAGCATGATGGGGAGTGTGGCTGTGAACACCACGAGCATGAACATCATCACCATGAGCATGACGAGGAGTGTGGCTGTGAACACCACGAGCATGGACATCATCACCATCATGCAGATGAAGTATTTACAAGCTGGGGTGTTGAGACGCCTAACAAATATGAAAAAACAGCGTTAGAGGAGATATTAAATAAACTTGCCAATACAGATGAATTTGGAAATATTCTTCGTTCTAAGGGAATGGTTCCAACCAGTGATGGAACATGGTTGTATTTTGATTTGGTTCCGCAAGAGTATGAAATTCGAGAAGGAAAGCCAGATTTTACAGGAAGAATCTGTGTCATTGGTGAAAAGTTGCAAGAGGATAAGTTAAAAGAATTATTTAATTGTTAATGGAGGGATGATATGGCACAGGAACAGTATCAAATTCCTATATTTTTAATTAATGGACAGCTTGACAGCGGCAAGACACGATTTATAACAGAAACAATTGAGATGGGGCAGTTTGCAGAAGCTCAAAATAAATTGCTGATTGTGTGTGAAGAAGGTGAGGAAGAATATGACGCTCAAATGTTAAAAGATAATGGCGTTGATATGGAAGTACTCCAAAAAGAAGAATTTACAACAGAAAAGTTAAAAGAATTGGATAAAAAATATGACCCATGGCTTGTTATTGTTGAATATAATGGTATGTGGGAGCCGCAACTTATAGCAGATGTAGCCAAACCGTTTGGCTGGCAGATATATCAGTCTATAACATTGTTTGATGCGATGTCGTTTAATTTACAATGGGCAAATATGAAGTCCATTCTTGCAGAGAGCGTTAAAAATGTGGATTTAGTTGTTTTTAACAGATGTAAAAGCAGTATGCAGCTTGGTAATTATAGAAGAAGTATAAAGGCATTAAATCCTGCTGTTCAGATTGTTTTTGAAGATGAAAAAGGCGAGATGATGTCCATTGCAGAGCAGCTTCCGTATGATATCCATGCCGATGTGATAGAAATTGATGATTGTGATTATGGCATTTGGTATATGGATGTATCAGAACGACCAGACGTATATAAAAATAAAACGGTTCAATTTAAAGGACAAGTTCTTAAAAATAAATATTTCAAGGATAAAAATTTTGTGCCAGGACGCAAGGTTATGACTTGCTGTGCAGATGATACACAGTTTGTCGGATATATCAGTTTTTATGACAATATTGCATCGCTTGAAAATAAGCAGTGGGTTACGGTTACAGCAACAATTAAATTTGAGTTTCAAATGGCTTACAAGAAAAAGGGACCTGTATTATATGTTAGCAAGGTTGTTGAGGCAGAAGCGCCAAAAGACGAATTGGTCTACTTCTAATTAGAAATGGGGAATTACAAATGATTCAAGATATAGAACCAAAGCATTTGTATAATCAATATAAACCAAACAAACCAAGAATTATGGATACGATTTTTTTGTTTGAAGGCAGCAGTATACTTGGCAGACAAACAGGTAATGTGATTACTTATCCAAGTTATGTGGAGTTTGTAGGAAAAGTAGAAAGTACACAAAAATGCAGTGTTGATAAGCTGTATGATTTTATCTATTTATTTTCAGTTGATGAGGATAAATATTTTTTGGCTATGGCTAAAAATATGGTAGAAAAAGGTACATTTCAAGGAGAATTGGCAGATTCCAATGTTCATAATGAATATGATGATATTTTAGAAGGTTATTCCTTTATAGGGGTAAATATATTTAGAAATTCATTGCCAAAAGCAGTTGGTTTTGCTGCCATCACAGCGTTTCATCTTCATTGTTGGTATCGGGATAATCGATTTTGCGGGCGATGTGGAAAAGAAACGATACATGATGACAAAGAAAGAATGTTAAAATGTCCTGCCTGCGGCAATATCATTTATCCTAAAATTTGCCCAGCAGTGATTGTGGCAGTTACAAACGGTGATAAAATTCTTCTTACAAAATATGTGGGCAGAACCTATAAAAATTATGCTCTTATAGCTGGTTTTACAGAGATTGGCGAAACAGTGGAAGAAACGGTGATTCGTGAAGTAAAGGAAGAGGTTGGAATTGATGTTAAGAATATAAGGTATTATAAAAGTCAGCCTTGGGGATTGTCTGGTTCATTATTGTATGGATTTTATTGTGAATTGGATGGGAGCGACAATATTACACTTCAGCAAGATGAATTGTCTGTTGGTAAATGGTTTTCGGCTTCAGAAATGGATTTAGAAAAAGATGAGATTAGCCTTACTAGGGAAATGATATGCAAGTTTATTGAAAAAGTACATGGAAATAGCAATTCATAAAAGCCAATATTAATAAATAAAAGGTATTAATATAATCAAAAATAAATATAAAGAGGCTGTTACATTAAGAACAATATTAAACGATATGTTGTATATTTAGTTTTTAATGTGATAGCCTCTTTGTTGCAAATAATAAAATAATTTTTATTTAACTTTATCAAGTAGCGTAGCGAATTGCAAATACTATTTTAATTAATCCAATTAAATCAAATACCTGTTTCCAATCGTTACATTTTGCATATTCTCCCCAAAGGGGTTTGGTTAATTTTTCTAATATATCAAGATTTTTACGACATTGCATAACCAGTTCTTTTCTTTTTTTTGGCGAGATATTTTTCAAGCGTTTATCATTTATTTTAAATCGAGTGTTTTGTAAAAAGTTAACAATGTCATAATATACAGTATCATCGGATTTAAAAACTGTATATTATAGAAATAAGTTGATTACATTTTAAAAAGCTTTTATTATTTATTAGTTCTTTTAGAGTAAGGATGGAAATTTCTTATTAAATTTTATTTTTATTAAAATAACAGCACAATAATAGTAATATTTTTATTACAATGGTTTCGTTTCCTTTTTGCAAAAAAATATTATCATTATAACAGAAATTATAGCAAGTATACATGCTAATATATTTCTTGCTCCAAAATTAAATTGAGGTAAATAAGGCATAATAAAATCTGGAAGGTTTGCAAATGCGTGAACAATGATTGCAGCATATAAGGATTGTGTTTTTACAAAAACAATTCCAAAACATATCCCCATCAAAGTTGCGCCTATAACAAGCCATAAACCGCCTGCCATTAAATGTATTGAGCCAAAAAGCAATGAACTTACAAGAATAGCTATCCATGTTGGCATACTAATTTTTAATTGATTTAACAAAATTCCTCGACATAAAATTTCCTCCATAACGGGCTGTGCAATTAATAAGGTTAAAGCCATCATAATGATGCCAAAGCTCGGAAATATATTAGAATAAAAGGAAACACTTATTTTTATTTGTTCTGCATTATTAAAAGATATATCATATGTAGCAAATGCCCATGCAAATGATAATAAAAATATAGATATTGAAGGAAGAATATATGTTTTTATTGTTACAGGAGAAAAATTTAACACTTTTTTAAATTCTTTTTTTTGAACTTTAATGATAAAAAATGCAAGAAGAATAATAGTAACCATATTTGATAGGATTGTCATAAGAAATAAATGGTTTATGCTAAATTGCATTAATTCGTTTTCTGTTTGGATTCCAGATAGGTTGCCCCATAACATAAATATCATTTGAATTAAAAGTTGAACTATAAAATATACTGCTAAATAGGCTAATGATTTTAAAAAATTTTTCATTGTATAATACGCTTTCCTTATGATTTTGTAAAAGATTTAATAATTTTGTGTCTGTGCGTTGCTTGACACAAAGTTGCAAAAACAAAATTTTTTATTTTGTTTTTTGTGCAAGAAAGCAGCGCAAAAATGAGTTTTTTTATAATTAATTGTTTTTATTGGTATCAAAATTGTTATTATTGGATAAATTCTTCTTTTTTTTCACAAAATGAAGATACAACCTGTATTTTTCCTATAATATGCTGATTAAAAATTTCAAGTTCTTCTGCTAAAACCCATAATTCTTGGTGATATTTTGCACCAACAATGTGAACTTCAAATTGTTTGAAATAATTGTCATCAATTTCAAATTTTGTCACATAGCCTTTATGGTCACTATTATATTTTACATTCCACTGTGAAGCTATCTCTTTTGCATATTGTTCATTTAATACAGGATAAAAAATAGGCTGCTCTGGCAATCTTGGCGGATATTTGGTATAATCGCTTGCCGCTATTAATTCAAGCTCTTTTGTTCCAACAGGTCGGTATAATATCATTGTTTTGCTCCATTTTATGACCAAGTTTTAAAGGATATATCTAAATCAACTTTTCCATTGATACCATCAATAGAACCAGAATCTGAATATTGCCACATTGAAAATTCATAAGGCATATAAGGAACATCTGCATAAAAAGCGTACCATTTTTCATAGTTGTCCAGTCGTTCCATTTGAAGTTTTCCAGCAAAATAGCGCATATTTGCATAAATCATAGGCGTATATCCAGCCGATTTGATTTTTTCACAAAATGCAATTACAATATCGGTGAGCTGTTCATTTGAAAGAGATTCTTGTCTTGCCGTGTCTTCCGTAATTTCTTCAATATCAATAACAATAGGATATGTGATATTATAAGGAGAAATTTGATTTAAGACATATTCTGCTTCTTCTTCAGCTTCAGCAGTAGTAATTGCCTGTGAGAAAAAATATACGCCGACATCAATACCGTTTCGTATAGCGTCTTTTGCATAGGTATCAAAAGAAGTATCTTTATTCAGTGTACCACCTGTATAGCCACGATATCCAACGCGTAACATAGCATATTCAACACCGCTGTTTTTTACTTTTGAAAAATCAATATTTCCTTGATATCTTGAAGCGTCGATTCCTTTATGAGAAGTAATTGTTCCATTGTCTTTATAGATAATCTCTCCATTATCTTGTGCAACAAAGTTCGCGTTGACAAGTTTATTTTGTTTTAATTCATAATTAATAGGGGTAAAATAATAACGTCCGCCTACTGTATATACAAACTGGTCTGGAAACATGTTGCGAACTAAAGTATTGATACCAATTCCAGAGTCAAGCTGTTTTTTGATATCATTAGTATGAATTTGTTTTCCATTTTCTATGGCTAAGGACTCTATTTTTTCAATTTCTGCTGGCGAGTAGACACGTGAACCACGATTTGTGATAAATTTTCCCATGTCTAATTTAAAAAACACGACTAATCCGATAGTGAATCCTAAAATAATAACAGCAGCCATTGTTATCATTGTAATAATAGCAATTTTTCTTTGTTTTTTACTGTTCATAAATAATCCTCCGTATAAGATATTGTTAAAATAAATATATTGTGGTATGCTGTGCTATAGGATTTATAACTTAACATAAATTATTAAACATACACATATATTATCTTATCAGATTTATCTTAAAAGATAAATAGTTTAATGGAGGAAAAAGTATGAGAAAATATATTGCGGAGTTTATTGGGACGTTTTTGTTGACATTTATAGCTTGTGGCGTTGCATCGTTTACGGGAGGATATCAAGGATTTTTGGGCGTTGTTGGAATTGCTTTAATATTTGGACTAACTGTCACCGCTATGGTATATTCGATAGGAAATATATCAGGGTGTCATATTAATCCAGCGGTGTCTTTAGGCGTATTTATTAGTGGAAAAATGTCGCTTATTGATTTGTGCGGTTATGTTGTAGCACAATTGCTGGGTGGTATTGCAGCAGGTTTTGCAATGTTTGGTCTGTCAAAAACATTTAATCAAGAAATTATTGAACAATATGGAAGTTATGGCTATGATTTATTAAGTTTTGGGACAAACGGATATGGTGAGGCGTCGCCATTTCTTGAGGTCAATATGTGGGGTGCGCTTATTATAGAAATTATTTTGACATTTGTTTTTGTGATAACAGTAATCGGTGTGACTTCAAAGGAGGCATACAGCAAAGTTGCCGGCGTAGTAATTGGTCTTGCGTTGACAACCGTTCATCTTTTTGGCATTCCATTTACAGGAACAAGCGTTAATCCTGCAAGAAGCTTTGGTCCTGCTATTGTGAAAGGAATAACAGGTGATGTGACCGCTTTAGGACAGGTATGGGTATTTATTGCGGGACCATGTATAGGTGCCATTATAGCGGCTGTTACATATATGCTTCTTACAACATCTAAAGCAGTGTCAACAGAAAATAAGGAAATTTCTCAAGAAGATACAGAGCAAAATATAGAATCAGATGAAAAAGAAGATGGTGTAAATGATATAAAAAAAGATAGAACACAAAATGAAAAAAGAGAGCGTATACAAGATGTAGAAAAGGATAACACTACAACTATAATACAAAATGAACATAACGATATAAAGATAAATGGAAAAGAAGATATAATACAAGATATAATAAATGATTTAAAAAATGATACTCCATAGGGTGAAAAAGAGGATACCATATAAATTTTGGTTCGTATGGCATATGTAATTTAATAAATAATAAAGATTAATTTTGAAAAATATATAAAATAAACAATTACTAAATATATTTTAGTTTTTGTTTATTTTGTTAATTTATGTTTTTTAACATCATCAAGGAAGTCCCCACTTTAATGCTGCAAAGGCATAAGTGGGGGTGGGGACTTCCTTGTTTCAGTGGTAGTATAAGCTCCCACTGAAAAGCTACGATAGTAGCTAGCGGGTTTGAGCAAGTAGCGTAGCGGATTGCGAATATCCATTTGATAAATTTAAAATTATTTTATAGAGACAAAAAACAAAAGGGGAAAGTAATGTTTAAGATTAAGATAGCAGGGTTGATTATTGAAATTGATAATCGATATAATGCTGTGGAAAAGTTGTGTAAAGATTATATTGTAGAGAGTGGAGACAGTATATTTCGTGTACGTGCAAGCGATGAGGATATCTTAAAAGAAAAACAGTATGGCGGAAGTTTAGACCAATATTGTGAAAGTGTATGTATATATAGAAATATTGTAAAAAAGCTTCCGCTTTATGACGTTTTTTTTCTTCATGCAGCGGTGGTGGAAGTGGATGGGCATTCCTATGCGTTTATGGCAAAGAGCGGGACAGGCAAAACAACACATGTAAAGTTGTGGTGTGAACATTTTGGCGAGCGGGCGCGTATTGTTAATGGAGACAAGCCAATATTAAGATTTTCAGGAAAAGAGCTTATGGCATATGGTACGCCATGGTGTGGAAAAGAAGGCTATAATATCAATACATCAACTCCAATACAAGGCATGTGTTTTATTGAGCGAAGTGAGAAAAATGCAATACGAACAATGAATAGCACCGAAGTGATTAGTAAAATATTTCATCAGATGATTATGCCTGAGGAAGAAGAGTGTGTCAGCAAGGTTTTGGAATTTTTAGATAAATTAGTTCAATTAAAAAAAATATGGGTTTTAGAATGCAATATTTCACAGGAAGCTGTAAAAGTGTCTTATGAGGCAATGAGCGGAAAGTTATATAATGATTGATAAAAATATAAGCGTACAATGCGCAGAAATGAGGGCAAAGATGAAAATAAAAAAAGGATTTATTGTAAGGCAGATAAATAATGATTATGTGGTAGCAGCAGTAGGGGAACAAAGCAAAAACTTTAATGGAATTATTCGACTTAATCAAAGCGCTAAATTTATATGGGATATGTTAGAATGCGGCAGCAGTAAACAAGATATTGTCCATGCATTATTAGAAAATTATGAAATTGATGAAAAAAAAGCATCAGAGGATGTAGAACATTTTATACAAAAGCTAGAGGAGGCTGAAATTCTTGAATAAAGAATTTAAACTAAAAGAGTATGACAATTTGATAAAAGAAGTGATAGAATCTGGTGGAGAGTTTAGAATGTATCCAAAAGGTGTTAGCATGCTGCCAATTTTAAGACAAGGTAAGGATTCGGTAGTATTGATAAAGCCAACATTTCCGCTTCGCAGAGGGCAGATTATTTTTTATCAGCGAAAAAATGGTCAATATGTCTTACATCGGATTGTAGGAGTTAAAAAAGAACATTATATATTGTGCGGTGATAATCAGACTTATCGAGAAGAAGGAATTACACAAGATATGATTATTGCTGTTGTTAGTAAGATATATCGTAATGATAAAGAAGTTCCGCAAAATATTCATAAGATATATGAATTTTTATGGCGTCCATTTATAATACGAAGATGTATACATTTCTTGGGGAGGATTTTTGGTGAAAAGAAAACAAAAAGATAACAGTACACTTCATTGGATATATGATAATACAAAAGGTCAAAGAATTAGGATATGCTGTCTGATTGGTAGTAATATCCTTTTTTCTGTGCTTGGAATTTTATTTGCCCTATTGTGTAAAAATGTTATTGATGGCGCTGTTTCTGGCAATTTGACAATTCTTGTTAAAAACCTTACAGGACTTGGCTTTGTTGTACTAGGGCAGCTAATTATTCGTCTTGAATGTAATTCAATAAGAGAATATACCAAGTCCAAACTTTCAATTAATTTGCGGGAAAAGTTGGTAACGGGTATTTTACAGAAAGAATATTCCAATCTGTCTGAATTTCATAGCGGAGAATTGGTAAATCGAGTATTTAGTGATGTTCAAATTGTTGCAACTGCTATTGTGGGAATTATTCCTAGTGTATCCAATGCTATAACAAGATTATTTATGGCTTCAGGAGTACTTTTGGCACTAGATGGGTTATTTGCAGGCATTTTGCTTGGAAGTGGAATTGTTTTATTTTTATTGGTAAAAGTACTTAGAGGACGGTTGAAAGGCTTAAGTAAAGCCGTGATGGCGCAGGAGGATAAAACACATTCTCTATTTCAAGAAATTCTTGAAAATATTAAAGTCTTAAAAGTATTTGAAGCAGATACTGTGATTAAAGATAAAATTGTTCATCAACATAGTAAGTTATTTAAAGCAGAAATGAAAAAAAGAACAATCTCGATTATTGCAAATGCAGGATTTAATTTAATATTT
This sequence comes from uncultured Lachnospira sp., assembly GCA_910585095.1. Lineage (GTDB taxonomy): Bacteria > Bacillota > Clostridia > Lachnospirales > Lachnospiraceae > Lachnospira. The sequence continues at coordinate 60,950 of CAJUBU010000002.1, read as the reverse complement.
CAGATGAGTTATCTCTTTGCTTTGGCATGGGGAACATTTGGGATATATAATCATACTCTTACATATGGAACATTGACAGCAATGCTTCAATTGGTGAGTCAAGTTCAGGTGCCATTGTCCAACTTGTCAGGAATAATGCCTCAATGGTACAATATGATGGCTAGCGCTGAAAGGCTGATAGAGTTACAACAATTAAAGGCAGATAGTTCGACAAGGCAGTATGCGGCAGCAGATATATGTGATAAAGATTCTATTATTATGATTGACAATGTAACATTTACATATGACAGGGAAGCTATATTAACACAGGCTTGCGCTTCTATTAAACTTGGAGAAACAACAGCCATTATGGGGCTTTCAGGAGGCGGAAAAAGTACGCTAATGTATTTGTTAATGGGTTTATTTGAACCACAAAATGGAAAAATATATCTTCAAAATAAAAATACTCAAATAGAGATTAGAAGCATTAGAGGATTATTTTCATATGTACCACAGGGAAATTGTTTATTTTCTGGAACAATACGTGAAAATTTAACTTTATTAAATGCAGATACAAGTGAAAATGATATGTGGAAGGCTCTTGAGACGGCGTGTGCTGATGAGTTTGTCAAAACATTTGGCGATGGTTTAAATACCTATATTGGTCAAGATGGTATGGGGTTATCGGAAGGACAAGCACAACGTATTGCCATAGCAAGAGCAGTTCTTAAAAAGTCGCCAGTATTGCTGCTTGATGAAGCTACCAGTGCGCTTGATGAATGGACAGAAAAACAGTTGCTTATCAATATTGAAAAGTTAGGGAGAGCTTGTATTTTAATAACGCATAGAAAAGCAGCTTTAAGTATATGCAGCCAGAAAATAGTAGTCAAGGAAGGTCAAATATATGAGACAGATTATTCATACAAACAGTAGTTATCTTATTCATCTTATAGGTTGTGCGCTTGATAATACAAGTCCAGAAGAATTGCCAGAAAATGTTACATGGCAGGATATCTATAAATTAGCAAAATATCATTCCGTTGAAAATCTTGTATTTTACAGTGTAGAAAAGCTGGAAAAAAAGCCAGATGAAGAACTCTATAAAAGATGGAAAGAATCAAGAGATAGGGCAATTTTTAAAGGAATAACTCAGCTTTATGAAAGAGATGTAATTATAGAAAAGCTTACACAAGCAGAAATTGATATATGTCCGTTAAAAGGCTGCATTATAAAAGAATTATATCCAAGTCAAGATATGAGAACGATGGCAGATTTGGATATTTTGATGGACAGCAATAAGGCAGATGCAGTGAGAAAAGTTTTTAAAGAGATGGGGTATGTGTTAGACCATATTGATGAAGAAGGACATGATGTATATCAAAAGAAGCCTGTTATGAGTATTGAAATGCATCATTATCTTGTACCATTGGATAGCTTACAAAAAGAAATTATAAAATATTATGAAAAACAATGGAAACGATTAATATCAGATAAAAATAATATATATCTTTATAGTATGTCAAAGGAAGACTTTTATATATATCATATTGCACATATGGTAAAGCATTATAAATTAGGCGGTACAGGTATTCGTTCATTTATGGATATTTATATATATAAAAAACATTATAATGATTTATTGGATTGGAAATATATATATGGCGAGTTGGAAAAAATGAAAATTAGGGACCTTGCTGTCACTTTTGAAAAGGTAGTAGATGCATGGTTTTACGATGGAATAATAGATGATGAAGTTGAACAAGTGACAACATATGTTCTTACAAGCGGCACATATGGTACATTAGAGCGTAGTCATAAAGCTGTTATGCAAAATAAATTGAAAAATTCCAATAATAAATTGACTTATGTAATAAAAAGAATTTTTCCTAATTTAAAGACTATGAAAAAAGGTTATGTGATTTTATATAAATTCCCAATTGTTTTGCCATTCTGTTGGATTCATAGAGGAATAAAAGCACTGATTTACAAAGATAAAAGAAAGAAAATAAAAATTGAGGCTAATTTAATGAAAAATAAAAAAAGTTAGTGGGAAAGATATAAGGAGTTGTCTGTTTTGAAAAACGGATGCAAGGTACTGAAAAGTAGAATGTAATGGTAAACAATATCTTGTAAGTTTAGTTTTTTATTTGACAGCTCCTTATTTATAAAGATTTGATATTAAAAGAATATATTATATTTTGCTAAATCTTGCAGAAGCTCCGCAAGGAAGAAGCAGATTGTTAGAAGAAACAGGCAGACATACTTCCTGAGAATCAACATGTCCTTTAAATGATTTTAATGCAATGTTTAGCATATAACTTAACACAGCAGGCTGTAGTCCTGTGGTGTAGGAGTTAATTAGAAAAAACAGCGGTTCTTCACATAAAAGTTTTGCACATTTTTGAATCAGCTCATAAATAGCCTCTTCAATTTTCCATATCTCTCCCTTAGGACCTCTGCCATAGGAAGGTGGGTCCATAATAATAGCGTCATAGTGATTGCCACGACGAATTTCTCTTTCTACAAATTTAACGCAATCATCAACAATCCATCGGATTGGTTTGTCTGAAAGATTTGAGGCAACAGCATTTTCTTTTGCCCAGTTTACCATTCCCTTTGAGGCGTCAACATGTGTAACATGAGCGCCTGCTGCTGCGCATGCCAATGTAGCGCCGCCTGTATATGCAAAGAGATTAAGAACCTTGACGTTTTTTCCATTTTTTATAGATTCTGATATAAGTTTACAAAACCAGTCCCAGTTTGCCGCCTGTTCAGGAAACAGTCCTGTATGTTTAAAACTAAAAGGCTTTAAATGAAAGGTAAGAGGCTGTATTAATGAAGGACTTTGATATTGAATATGCCACTGTTTTGGCAAATTAAAAAATTCCCATTCTCCGCCGCCTTTGGCGCTTCTATGATAATGTCCATTAATATGATTCCAACGCTTATCTTTTTTAGGGGTATTCCATATTACTTGTGGGTCTGGACGCACTAGAAAAAAATCGCCCCAGCGTTCCAGTTTTTCGCTGTTCGATGTATCTATCACTTCATAATCAATCCAATTTTGTGCAATAAACATAATTCCTCATTTCTGTGAAAAATTCACAATTATAATAGTGTTTTTAAAGATAGTATGATTGTAAATGTAAGATAAGGGGATTGTCAAAGGGATTTTTAAATGATATAAATAATAAAGAAAATAAATCAAAGAGATAAATTTTATGTATATTAATTAAAATATTTAATGATGATATATGTGGATATTGAAATTAGAAAAATATAAAGGGAGAGGGGCAAGCAAATTATATGAGGTTCTATAAATATATAAAAAATTTAGTATATATCTTTTATATGTTAGCATGATAGTATTATCATCATGCAGTCTTTATCCAAAAGGAAGAATTGATAATGTGGAAGGAAAAGCAGAGGTACGAGTTGATTCTGAGACAGAAAATGTTACAGGTTTACTTAATGATTCAATAGCGGTCGATGCAAAAGTATCTGTGCCAAGTGGTGTTACATGGAATGCTTATACAGTAAAAGAAAGAGAATTTACAGAAGAAGATGCAAAAAGAATAAGTGATGGAAGTGTATTATTTATTACACAAGAACAACAAAACAGACATTTTGAACTGTATGTTTCAGGAGAAACAGATAATCTTATAAGACCAGATTATAAAGAACTTTATCCGTTAGATGAACTTGAAAGTTACAGTAAAGCAGAGGCGCTTCAAAAAGTTAATTCATTATGTCAAGTAATGAATATAAAAATAAGTGAAATAGGGCAGACAATCATTGCATTGGATAAAATTAATGCTGAGAAATTTCGTCAAGAAAGTTCAAAAGTAATAATAAAAGGAATAGTAGATGTTGACAATAAGGATGGTATATGTAGATGCTCAATCTGGGAAAACATATGCAGGAGGTCTTAAATGAATCGACGATTAATGAACTATATGAACAATTTAAAAGGGGCATTGTGTTAGGAAGTGTTAAGAATATTTGTTAATTGGCGAATATATGTATGTATAGCAGGGATAACATTGATTTGTTTTTTTATAAAATGGGATTCTAGTATGCGTGGCGCTTTTTGGGCAATAGAACAGATAACAGGGATTAGCAATATCAGCTATTTGATGGCAATTGTAGCAGCATTTCCAACAATATGCTGTTTTTGTGATGACTGGCTGGGGCATTATACAATTCCAGTAGTGTCAAGAAGCGGAAAAAATACATACCTTCATGCAAAGGTTTTAGTATCATATTTTACTTCTTTTTTTATTACATTTATAGGTATAATGATATATGAATTTGCAGAACTTTTATGACTTAATCCAAAATAAGAACATAATGTATTTTCAGGACAATTATATTATGATATTTTGTAGCTATCACCAGTGCTTTTTATTATGGTGCGTATCATGCTGTAATCAGTCGTAATGGCGCTTCAAAGCCTTATGGGGCTTATGGTTTCTGCTGTTCTTCTAAATCGTTTTGTGGCGGTTATGTCGCCAGTTGTTATGTATATATGTTTTAAGAATATAATGGATATTCTTCCTGGAAATTTTAATATAGGTATGATAGAGAATGGAAGAAAAGTGTTGGAAGCAGGTTCAGCGGGAAATATTATCTTTTCTCTAGGCGTGATATTATTTTATGCAGTAATTATAGCAAGTATATTTTGTAAAATAGCAGGAAGGAGGATAAAGAATGAAATCGTTTAGAATATGTATTCAAAACATAAGAAAATGGACATCGAATAGCCGAATATGGATGATATTTTTTGCTTCTTTATTATTTATTAAGAGCAATAGGAACAGATACTGCCACATTAGGAGGAATGACTTATACAACGATGAGTATACAAAAAGAGATTATTTTATGTTTTACTCCTGTACAAGCAATGTTTTTTTCTATGCTGGTTACATGGCTTAGTTTTGTATTTATTAGTCTTGTGATATATGTTGTTAATGTGGTAACAAGAACAAAGATTGCAGGTGCAGTTGTGGTTGCAGGATTGGTGATTCTTACAGTGGTTGCTGATGTAGCTGTATTTGATGGAAGTAAAGTAGTGATATGGTTTTCAGCAATAAGCTGGAATTCACTTAATAATATTGATATAGGCGGCGTAACACAATATCCAACAATTGATTTTGTGCTTGGATTTTATACTATATCTATTATTGTATTAAGCGTTATAGCAGTTGTTGTGGGAAAAGGGCAAAATGTGGAAATTTCAATAGTACAATAATTTGTGCTTGCTCATTGTTTGAGACAAAGTTATTAAAAGATTTTAAAGGTTCTTGAGTAAAAAGTAATACAGAAATGAGGGTTTATATGGAAAATGTTATTGAAGTCAATCAGGTGACGAAAAGTTTTGGCAATGCAACCGTTTTAAAAGATGTTAGCGTATCTTTTGAAAAAGGGAAGATACATGGACTGATAGGGCGCAATGGTTCTGGCAAAACAATGCTGATGAAATGTATATGCGGCTTTGTACCTGTTACAAGTGGAACTATTACAGTAAATGGGAAAGTTATAGGAAAAGATGTTGATGTGCCTGATAATCTTGGAGCAATAATAGAGACACCCGGATTTTTATATAATTATAGCGGTTATAACAATCTGAAGTTTCTTGCCAGTATTAATAAAAAAATTGATAGGCAGGCAATAAAGGATTCAATAGAATTGGTAGGACTTGACCCAAACTCAAAAAAACATGTTGGGAAATATTCTTTGGGAATGAAACAACGATTAGGTTTGGCACAGGCAATTATGGAAAATCCAGAAATATTACTTTTAGACGAGCCTATGAATGGGCTGGATAAGCATGGTGTTGAGGAGATGAGAGAATTATTTAAAAAGCTTGTCTGTGAGGGTAAAACAATTATTATGGCAAATCATAGTGCAGAGGATATTGAGATGCTTTGTGATACGGTGTGTGAGATGGATTTAGGAGAGTTGACAAAGGTGAAATTTTAAGTAAACTTCCGACTTTTCACTATATGCAGATTTATGACATAATAGCCACAGCAAAGCTATGGTATAAAAGTTTGTCTTGCAAACTTCTGTCTTTCCACCATATATAAACTTATGGTATAATAACTGAAATGAATTTTTTGGCAATGTTGTGGAGGAACAATGTTTAAAAACTATAAACGTGAATTTCTAAAAAAAGATATCATTTCAGGAATTATTGTTGCGCTGATATCCATTCCTATCTCTATGGGATATGCTCAAGTAGCAGGACTTCCTGTTGTATATGGTCTGTATGGTTCTCTTTTTCCAGTACTTATTTTTGGACTGTTATCATCATCACCGCAGTTTGTTTTTGGAGTGGATGCAGCACCAGCCGCACTTGTTGGTGGCACGCTTGCCAGTCTTGGGATTGCAGCAGGCTCTAGCGAGGCTATGCAAATTGTGCCAGTTATAACTTTTGTGACTGCTTGCTGGCTGTTGTTTTTTGCGCTTTTACAAGCTGGAAAATTGGTAGGATACATATTAAAACCAGTGCTTGGAGGCTTTATATCAGGAATTGCAAGCACAATTATATTGATGCAGACAGCAAAACTGTTTGGCGGAGCGTCTGGAACAGGTGAAGTTGTTGAGCTTATTATTCATATTGTTGGAGAACTCAAGTATTTTAATGGATTATCCTTTATTATGGGAATTGGCACAATTATTATTATTTTGACGGCAAAAAAATTATCGCCAAAGTTTCCAATGTCAGTAGTAATGCTGGTAGTGGGAGCATTAAGTACGCTGGTTTTTCATGTGGATAAATATGGTGTGAAATTATTGCCAAAAGTGCAAGCGGGGTTACCTTCTTTTAGATTAATGGATTTTTCGGTAATAACAGCAGACAATATGCAAGAGATTGTTATGGGAAGCCTTACGGTTGCGCTGGTTATCGTTTCGTCTACACTGCTTACTGCTAATAATTATGCTATTAAAAATGATTATAAAATAAAAAACAACCGAGAGATTGTCGCTTATGCCGCCGCGAATTTATGTGCATCATTTAATGGCTGCTGTCCTCTTAATGGGAGTGTTTCAAGAACGGCTATCGCGGAACAATTCGGTGTGAAAAGTCAAATGATGTCATTGGTTGCTGGCATTTCTATGATAGGAATACTGTTGTTTGGCACAGGGTTTATTGCTTATCTTCCAGTGCCAGTCCTTACAGGAATTGTGCTTTCAGCATTGATTGGGATTCTTGAGATAGGTATGGCTAAAAAGCTGTGGAAAGCAGATAAGAGGGAATTTTTAATTTTTTTTGGCGCATTTCTTGGCGTTCTTATATTTGGCACGATATATGGCGTTGTTATTGGTGTGATATTGTCTTTTGTATCGGTTATTATCAAAGCGGCAGTCCCGCCGAGAGAAATGCTGGGCGTGATACCAGGACAAAGCGGTTTTTATAGTGTAAAAAGAAATCGAAATGCACATCCTATTTGTAATACGGTTATCTATCGTTTTAGCGGCACTTTATTTTTTGCAAATATAGGAATCTTTCAACAGGAAATAGAAGATGCAATAAAACAGGATACCAGACAGATTATTGTGGATGCAAGCGGCATGACAAGTATTGATATTACGGCGGCAGACAGACTTCTTATTATGGCAGATAAGTTTGCTAAAAAAGAAATAAAATTTTATCTTACAGAACATGTGGGCGGTGTCAACGACCAGTTAAAACAGTTTGGTGCAGGAACATTAATTGAAAAAGGGCATGTCCGAAGAACGATAGAATTGGCGTTGAGAGCTGCTGATGTAAAGACTCCTTATGAATTAGAAGATAAAGATGGTATAAGTGCTGATAAAAAAATCTTGGTTGGAAGTGAACAGTTGGCAGAATTTGAGTGGGCATTTGGAGAAGATGCGCAAAATCAAATGGAAAAACTGGCTATGGAGATTGCAAAAGAGGTTCGCAATAGTGATTTATCGGATAATGAAGCCCTTGTCGAGGCGGAGGAACATACATCTTGGGGGAAAATTGGACTGTTTGACGAAGATGAGATTCTTGACCGATTAGAGATGTATTTAATGCAGATTTCACAGAAACAAGACAATGCAAAATTGGAGGAACGAATTGAGGAGAGACGCGCTATTGTTGAGAAAAAATTGATGAATATGAATCCAGAAGCAATTAAGGTGTTATATAATCATAGGAAGAAATTGGCACAACAATTTGAGAAAAGCAATCCAATGGCATATAAGCATATGGTTGAACTTAGAAAAGAACATATTATGAAACTTGAAAAGTCAGACCCACAATTAGCACAAAAATTAAAAAAATTGTATGCGATGGATGATTTGGAATAAATTGATTATAATTTTTGTATCTAAAAAAAAACAATAATTTTATTGATTTTATGGAATATATTGTGTATACTATCCCTTGCTGTGACATTGATAGCTATGAAGCGTGAGGTTGCTGCTAAAAGCAGGTTTTCCGTGGAGCGAATGTCAAGGCCGGATAACGGCTAATAAACTGGCGACAAGTCACTGTACCAAAAGAATCTGTAAATAAAGCAGAAAAACGTGTGTAGGTATGTCGAGAATTTTCGATACACACGGGAGTGTGTACAGTCACCGCTTGTCGTACTTAAGGTAAAAGTGCGAAAAGGAGGCGACTTTTTTTATGGCAAATCAGGTAATCAGAATTACACTGAAAGCATATGACCATCAATTAATTGATCAGTCAGCTAAAAAAATTATTGAAACTGTTAAGAAGACAGGAGCGCAGGTGAGCGGTCCAGTACCTCTTCCAACAAAGAAGGAAGTAGTTACTATTCTTAGAGCTGTTCACAAGTATAAGGATTCAAGAGAACAGTTTGAACAGAGAACACACAAGAGACTTATAGATGTATTGACACCTAGTCAAAAGACAGTAGATGCATTGTCAAAGTTGGAGATGCCTGCTGGTGTGTTTATCAATCTTAAGGTGATGAACTAATCATTACCCATGTATTTTTTTCATTATTTTAAAGCATTAATCCTAAGGGTTTAATATAGAAGTAACAGGCAGTGGTGCAGGTTCCACTTATATTAGCTGTTCTAGGATGACAAGATGCTCTGTGAGATGTATTATGATTGTTTGAAGAAAATTTTTTCTTTCATTCATTTATAAGAGGCATATTCATCTTGTCCGCTGTAGATTAAACAGGAGGAAAATCAATGAAGAAGGCAATTTTAGCTACAAAAGTCGGAATGACTCAAATCTTCAATGAAAATGGTGTTTTGACACCTGTAACTGTTCTTCAGGCAGGACCTTGTGTAGTAACACAAGTAAAGACTGTTGAAAACGACGGTTACGCAGCAGTTCAGGTAGGCTTTGCTGATATAAGAGAAAAGCTTGTCAGCAAACCTGTTAAAGGACATTTTGATAAGGCAGATGTTCCTTACAAGAGATTTGTAAGAGAATTCAAATTTGAGAATGCGTCAGAGTATTCAGTTAAAGATGAAATTAAAGCTGATATCTTTGCAGCAGGCGATAAAGTGGATGCAACTGCTATTTCAAAGGGTAAAGGTTTTCAGGGCGCAATCAAGAGATTAGGCCAATCAAGAGGACCTATGGCTCATGGTTCTAAATTCCACAGACATCAGGGTTCAAATGGATCAGCAACAACACCTGGTAGAGTATTCAAAGGAAAAGGAATGCCTGGACATATGGGTTCTAAGAGAATCACAATCCAGAATCTCGAAGTAGTAAGAGTTGATGTTGAAAATAATGTAATCTTAGTAAAAGGCGCTGTACCTGGACCTAAGAAATCATTAGTGACACTGAAAGAAACAGTAAAAGCTGCAAAGTAGTTTTTGCTAAGGAAGGAGGACCACACAGATGGCAAACGTATCTGTTTACAATATTGAAGGCAAGGAAGTTGGTTCTGTTGAATTAAATGATGCTATATTTGGTGTTGAGATTAATGAACATCTTGTACACATGGCAGTAGTGAATCAGCTTGCAAATAATCGTCAGGGAACACAGAGCGCAAAGACACGTTCAGAAGTTTCTGGCGGTGGAAGAAAACCTTGGAGACAAAAGGGAACTGGTCATGCAAGACAAGGTTCTATAAGAGCTCCACAATGGAAAGGCGGCGGCGTTGTATTTGCACCAAAGCCAAGAGATTATTCATTTAAGATGAATAAAAAGGAAAAGAGAATTGCTCTTTTCTCATCATTGACATCAAAGGTAAATGATAAGAAACTTATAGTTCTTGATAATTTTAATCTTGATGAAGCAAAGACAAAGAAATTCGTTAAGGTTATGGATAACTTAAAGGTTACAAAGGCTTTAGTAGTCCTTGAGGGCGATAACAAAAATGTAGTTTTATCAGGAAGAAATATCCCTACAGTGAAAGTTTTGCCTATTAATGGAATCAACACATACGACGTTATGAAGTATGAGACATTGGTTTGTACAAAGGCTGCTATCGAAAAACTTCAGGAGGTGTATGCGTAATGGCAAATATCCAGTATTTTGATGTAATCCTCAAGCCAGTAATTACAGAAAAGTCTATGGCTGATATGGCAAATAAAAAATATACTTTTTTAGTTCATACACAAGCTAATAAGATAATGATTAAAGAAGCTGTTGAAAAGATGTTTGACGGCACAAAGGTTGCCAGTGTCAATACAATGAATCGAGCAGGCAAGAAAAAGAGAAGAGGCAGAGTAGAGGGTACTACTGCTAAGACAAAAAAAGCAATCGTTCAATTGACAGAGGACAGCAAAGATATAGAAATTTTTGAAGGTCTATAAAAAAGAGTTGCACAGCAACTCTTGCAAGTTCATAAAATGAACTTGCTGATAAATTATATTTCTTATAATATAAAAAATACAAGAATTTGTCTTGTATGTAAAGTGTAGAGAACAATATTACACAACTTGAAAGGAGAGAATATAATGGGAATTAAGACATATAACCCATATACACCTTCCAGAAGAAACATGACTGGTTCTGATTTCTCTGAAATTACAAAGACAACTCCTGAGAAGTCTTTACTTGCATCAAAGAAAAAGAATGCAGGACGTAATAATCAGGGTAAAATCACAGTTAGACATCATGGCGGTGGAAACAGACAAAAATATAGAATTATAGATTTTAAGAGAAATAAAGATGATGTTCCTGCAAAGGTTATCGGTGTTGAATATGACCCAAACAGAACAGCTAATATCGCATTGATTTGTTATGTAGATGGTGAAAAATCATATATTCTTGCACCACAGGGATTAACTGATGGCATGATAGTACAAAATGGTGCCAAAGCTGAAGTAAAGGTTGGCAATTGCCTGCCTCTTTCAGAAATTCCAGTAGGTACACAGATTCATAATATTGAATTGTATCCAGGCAAAGGCGGACAACTTGTTCGTTCAGCTGGTAATTCCGCTCAGTTAATGGCTAAGGAAGGTAAATATGCTACACTTCGACTTCCTTCAGGTGAAATGAGAATGGTTCCAGTAATATGCCGAGCAACAATCGGTGTTGTAGGCAATGGAGACCACAGCCTTATTAATATCGGTAAGGCAGGACGTAAGAGACATATGGGTATCAGACCTACTGTTCGTGGTTCCGTTATGAACCCTAATGACCATCCACATGGTGGTGGTGAAGGTAGAGCGCCAGTTGGTCGTCCATCTCCAATGACTCCTTGGGGCAAGCCTGCTATGGGTCTTAAGACTCGTAAGAAGAAAAAGCAGTCTAACAAGTTGATTATTAGAAGAAGAGATGGCAAAGCTATAAAATAATTTGTAAATAAACAGTATTATAAGGAGGTTTGAACCTATGGCTCGTTCACTTAAAAAAGGACCATTTGCAGACGAGAGCTTACTCAAGAAAATTGATGCAATGAACGCATCAAATGATAAGCAAGTAATTAAAACATGGTCACGTCGTTCAACAATATTTCCATCATTCGTTGGACATACAATCGCAGTTCACGATGGTAGAAAACATGTTCCAGTATATGTAACAGAAGATATGGTTGGTCATAAGCTTGGTGAGTTCGTTGCAACAAGAACTTACAGAGGACATGGTAAGGACGAAAAGAAGAGCAGATAATATAAATTTCATTAAAATATCCGTTAATTGAAAGGAGGCTTTAATCATGGCTAAAGGACATAGATCCCAGATAAAGAGAGAGAGAAACGCCATTAAAGATACGAGACCAAGCGCAAAGTTATCATACGCTAGGGTATCCGTTCAAAAGGCTTGTTTTGTTCTGGATGCAATTAGGGGTAAAAGCGTACAGGAAGCGTTGGGTATTGTTATGTACAATCCAAGATATGCTTCAACACTTATAGAAAAGTTAATTAAGTCAGCAGTTGCCAATGCTGAAAACAATAATGGCATGGACCCTGACAAGTTATATATTGAAGAATGTTATGCAAACAAGGGTCCTACAATGAAGAGAGTTAAGCCAAGAGCGCAGGGTAGAGCTTACAGAATTGAGAAGAGAATGAGTCATATCACAGTAATACTCAACGAGAGATAATTCCGGACGCGCTTTAAAGCGCCTGCCGGAAGGCTTAAAAATAGAAAGGAGATTCAAATGGGACAGAAAGTTAATCCTCATGGTTTAAGAGTCGGCGTTATCAAAGATTGGGATTCAAAGTGGTACGCAGAAGAGACATTCGCTGACAACCTTTTAGAAGATTATAATATTAGAAAATTTCTCAAGAAAAAGCTTTATGCAGCAGGAATTTCTAAGATTGAAACAGAGAGAGCTTCAGATAGATTAAAAATTATTATTCATACAGCAAAGCCAGGCGTTGTTATTGGCAAGGGCGGTGCTGAGATAGAAAGTCTTAAGAAACAAGTTGAAAAACTTACTTCAGCTAAGAAATTAAGCATTGATATTAAAGAGATTAAAAGACCAGATAAGGATGCTCAGCTTGTTGCAGAAAATATTGCACAGCAGTTAGAGAATCGTATCTCATTTAGAAGAGCTATGAAGTCTTGTATGGGAAGAACAATGAAGCAGGGTGCAAAGGGTATTAAGACATCTTGTTCAGGTCGTCTTGGTGGCGCTGATATGGCTCGTACAGAGTTCTATAGTGAAGGTACAATTCCACTTCAAACACTTCGTGCTGACATTGAGTATGGATTTGCAGAAGCAAATACAACATATGGAAAAGTTGGCGTAAAGGTTTGGATTTATGAAGGAGAGGTACTTCCAGCTAAAAAAGCAAATGCGAATAAGGAAGGGAGCGAACAATAATGTTACTACCTAAAAGAGTGAAATATCGTAGACAATTTCGTGGTTCTATGGCTGGTAAGGCAACAAGAGGCAACAAGATTACTAATGGAGAATATGGTATTGTTGCAACAGAACCATGCTGGATTAAATCCAATCAGATAGAAGCTGCCCGTATTGCTATGACACGTTATATCAAGCGTGGTGGTAAAGTATATATTAAGATTTTCCCAGATAAGCCAGTAACAGGAAAGCCTATTGGTGTTCGTATGGGTAAAGGTAAAGGTAACTTGGAGTGCTGGGTAGCAGTAGTAAAACCTGGACGTGTAATGTTTGAGATTTCAGGCGTTGCTGAAGAGACAGCTAGAGAAGCGTTGCGTCTTGCAACACACAAGCTTCCTTGTAAGTGTAAGGTTGTTTCACGTGCAGACTTAGAAGGCGGTGATAACAGTGAAAATTAATAAATATGTAGAAGATTTAAGAGCAAAATCAGCTACAGAGTTAAATGATGAATTAGTAGCTGCTAAGAAGGAACTTTTTAATTTGAGATTCCAAAACGCAACAAATCAGTTGGATAATACTAGCAGAATTAAGGAAGTTAGAAAGAATATTGCTAGAATTAAAACCGTGATGGTAGAAAAAAATGCGTAATTTATTGATAGAGATTGATTCCTAGAAAGGAGAGCGAACTGTGGAAGAGAGAAATCTTAGAAAAACTCGTACAGGCAGAGTCGTAAGCAATAAGATGAATAAGACAATCGTTGTTGCAGTAGAGGATAATGTAAAGCATCCACTTTACAACAAGATTGTTAAAAGAACATATAAGTTGAAAGCACATGACGAGAATAATGAATGTTTAATTGGTGATACCGTTAGGGTAATGGAAACAAGACCACTCTCTAAAGAGAAAAGATGGAGATTAGTAGAGATTATTAGTAGAGCTAAATAATAATTATACTGAAAGGGGTAATATTATGGTACAACAGGAAACCAGACTTAAGGTTGCTGATAACACAGGTGCTAAAGAAATTCTTTGTATCAGAGTTATGGGCGGCTCTACAAGAAGATATGCGAACATTGGCGATATTATTGTAGCTTCTGTCAAAGAAGCAACACCAGGCGGCGTTGTTAAAAAAGGCGATGTTGTCAAAGCTGTTGTTGTTCGTTCTGTGAAAGGTGTACGTCGTAAGGACGGTTCATATATTAAATTTGATGAAAATGCTGCTGTAATAATTAAGGATGACCAAACACCTAGAGGAACTCGTATATTTGGACCAGTAGCAAGAGAGTTAAGAGACAAGAAATTTATGAAGATTGTATCCTTAGCTCCAGAAGTATTATAAGGAGGTGCCACAATGTCCGCTGTAAGGATAAAGAAGGGCGATACAGTTAAGGTTATCGCAGGTAGAGACAAGGGCAAAGAAGGCAAAGTATTGTCTATCAACGCTAAAAAGCATACAGCAATAGTTGAGGGTGTAAACATGGTGACAAAACATGCGAAACCAAGCGCAACGAATCAGCAGGGTGGAATTCTCCACCATGAAGCGCCAATTGATATTTCTAACATTATGTATGTTATTAAAGGTAAAACAACAAAGATTGGCTATGAATTTAAAGATGGTAAGAAAGTTCGTATTGCTAAGGCAACAGGCGAAGTGATTAACTAATTATAGGAAGGAGGCAATTAAAATTGAGTAGACTTAGAGATTTATACGATAATGAGATAACGAAGAAGATGACAGAAAAGTTTGGTTATAAGAATCCTATGATGGTTCCTAAAATTGATAAAATTGTCATTAATATGGGCGTTGGCGAAGCAAAAGAAAATTCAAAGCTTCTTGACGCAGCGGTGAAAGACCTTGAAATTATTTCAGGACAAAAGGCAGTTCTTACAAGAGCAAAGAATTCAATTGCTAACTTCAAGTTAAGAGAAGGTATGCCAATCGGTTGTAAGGTTACTCTTCGTGGAGAGAAGATGTATGAGTTTCTTGACAGACTTGTAAATCTTGCACTTCCAAGAGTGCGTGACTTTAGAGGTGTAAGTCCTGATTCATTTGATGGCAGAGGCAATTATGCTCTAGGTATTAAAGAACAACTTATTTTCCCAGAAATTGAGTATGATAAGATTGATAAAATCAGAGGTATGGATGTAATTATAACAACAACTGCAAAGACAGACGAGGAAGCTCGTGAGTTGTTAAGATTCTTTAACATGCCATTTAAAAATAGCAAGTGAGAGCAAAACAAATTGATAATATGAAGAAAGGAGAAGCTACTTCGGTGAGGTATATATAAATCACCAAACATATATTGTATGTTGATATATATTTATGATTTTAAATATATATTGGTATATGTTTAGTAGCAAGGGTATAATGGCTAAAACTTCAATGAAGATTAAGCAGCAAAGAAAACCAAAGTTTTCTACAAGAGCGTATACTCGTTGTACAATCTGTGGCAGACCACATTCTGTTTTAAGAAAATATGGGATTTGTAGAATTTGCTTTCGTGAATTAGCTTATAAGGGTCAGATTCCAGGTGTAAAAAAGGCTTCTTGGTAAGCATTTACACAAAATATTGTATCTGATAGAGCAGTTACAGACTTTTATTAGCACAAGTCCCATTTTGGGAAACCTGTTAATTAATTAAGGAGGAATTTACAATGACAGATCCAATTGCAGATATGCTTACAAGAATCCGTAATGCTAATACAGCAAAGCATGATACTGTTGATGTGCCATCATCAAAGATGAAGTTGTCTATCGCGAAGATTCTTTTAGATGAGGGATATATTAAGGCATATGACCTTGTAGATAACGGTAATTTCAAGGATATCCATATCACATTAAAGTATGGCAAGGATAAGAATGAAAAAATAATCTCTGGTCTTCAGAGAATCTCTAAGCCAGGTCTTAGAGTATATGCAAGTAGAGAAGAACTGCCTAAGGTTCTTGGCGGTCTTGGCATAGCAATTATTTCTACAAATCAAGGCGTAGTTACAGATAAAGAAGCTAGAAAAATGGGCGTTGGTGGAGAAGTACTTGCGTTTATTTGGTAATAGATTGAAAATCAAAGATTTTCAATCAGAAAAATTACATTTTTCAATCAAAAAAATCAAAGATTTTTAAGTTGAAGATAGGTGCAAGTTTAGATTATTATATATTAATGGTAGAAACCAGTTAATATCATTAGGAGGTGCGGCATGTCACGTATAGGAAGAATGCCTATCGCTATACCAGCAGGCGTAACAGTTGATATAGCAGAAAATAATAAAGTGACTATAAAGGGTCCTAAGGGAACTCTTGAAAGAATTTTACCTGCAGAGATGGACATTAAAATGGAAGGGTCTGAAATTACTGTTTCAAGACCGAACGATTTAAAGAAAATGAAGTCATTACACGGTTTGACAAGAACACTTATCAATAATATGGTAATTGGTGTAAATGAAGGATTTGAGAAAAAACTGGAAGTTAATGGTGTTGGTTATAGAGCCCAAAAACAGGGCAAAAAGCTTGTTTTATCATTAGGATATTCTCACCCAGTTGAGATGGAAGACCCAGAAGGCATTGAGACAGTGCTTGATGGTCAAAACATCATTATAGTGAAGGGTATTAATAAAGAAAAAGTTGGCCAGTACGCAGCTGAAATCAGAGCAAAGAGAGCTCCAGAGCCTTACAAGGGCAAAGGTATCAAGTATGCTGATGAGGTTATTAGACGTAAAGTTGGTAAGACTGGTAAGAAATAATTAAAGGAGTGAATGTTATGGTTAGTAAGAAATCAAGAACGATAGTTCGCAAGAATAAACATAGAAGATTACGTAATCGTTTCAGTGGTACACCACAAAGACCACGCTTGGCTGTGTTTAGAAGTAATAATCATATGTACGCTCAGGTTATTGACGATACAGTTGGCAAAACTCTTGTGTCAGCATCAACACTTGATAAAGATGTGAAGGCTGAATGTGAAAAGACAAATAATCTCGATGCTGCTGCGGTTGTGGGCAAAGTTGTTGCAAAGAGAGCATTGGAGAAGGGCATAACAACTGTTGTCTATGACAGAGGCGGTTATATATATGAAGGTAAAGTAAAAGCATTGGCAGAGGCAGCTAGAGAAGCTGGTCTTGAATTCTAAGCGGAAGGGAGAAACGGTATGAAACGTACAATCATTGACGCTAGTCAGTTAGAGTTAAATGATAATGTTGTAGCTATCAAGCGTGTAACGAAAGTAGTAAAAGGCGGACGTAATATGAGATTTGCTGCTTTAGTTGTTGTTGGTGATGGCAACGGTCACGTTGGTGCAGGTGTTGGCAAGGCATCTGAAGTTCCTGAGGCAATCCGCAAAGGAAAAGAAGATGCAATGAAACATTTGGTGGAAGTTCCAATTGATGAAAATGGTTCTGTGCCACATGATTATATTGGTAAGTTTGGGGGAGCAACAGTTCTTCTTAAGAGAGCTCCAGAAGGTACTGGTACAATTGCTGGTGGTCCAGCGCGTTCTGTACTTGAGCTTGCAGGTATTAAAAATATTCGTACAAAATCACTTGGTTCTAATAATAAGCAAAATGTAGTTCTTGCAACGATTGCAGGTCTTACAGCAATGAAGACACCTGAGGAAGTAGCAAGGCTTCGCGGAAAATCAGTTAGTGAAATTCTTGGATAGTAATATTGAAAATATTATTATAAAATAAATTTATTGTCCTACAAGTTTGTGCGCACGCTCAAACTTGTGTAATTGAAAAAAAGGCGTGCGCAAATGGAGGTAGAAATGGCAGATAAGAAGTTGAAAATAACTTTAGTAAAGTCTCCAATCGGTGCTGTCCCTAAGCATAGAAGAACTGTTGAGGCAATGGGGCTTAATAAGCTTCACAAGACAGTTGAACTTCCAGATAATGCTTCAACAAGAGGACAGATACAACAGATTGGTTATATGTTAAAGGTAGAAGAAATCTAATCTGATAAATTATTAAAAGGAGGTGCAGTGATGGATTTATCTAATTTAAGACCTGCGAAGGGTTCAGTAAAGAGCGATAATTTCAGAAGAGGCCGCGGACATGGTTCAGGAAATGGCAAGACAGCTGGCAAGGGACACAAAGGTCAAAAGGCGCGTTCAGGCGCACCAAGACCAGGCTTTGAAGGTGGTCAGATGCCATTATATAGAAGAATTCCAAAGAGAGGATTCACAAATAGAAATCATCTTGAAATTATTGGAATTAATGTCAGTGTACTTGATAGATTTGATGAGGGTGCAGAAGTAACTGTAGATACATTAATCGAAACAGGTATTGTTAAGAATCCTAAAGATGGCGTTAAAATTCTTGGTAATGGAGAAATCAAGAAAAAGCTTACTGTAAAGGCAAACGCTTTCAGTGCTTCAGCTAAGGAAAAGATAGAAGCTGTTGGTGGAACATGTGAGGTGATCTAATGTTAAAATCACTAGTCAACGCATTTAAGAATAAGGATATTCGCAAGAAATTATTGTTTACTCTTATGATGCTCGTTGTTGTTAGGGTGGGAAGTCTTCTTCCTATCCCTGGTGTTGATACAGAGTATTTCAGTTCATTGCTCAGTGGGATTAATAATGGTGATTTAAGTTATTTAAGTGCATTTACAGGTGGTTCATTTGAAAAAATGTCGCTGTTTGCTTTAAGTATCACACCATATATTACATCATCTATTATTATGCAGCTCCTTACAATTGCGATTCCAAAGTTGGAAGAAATGCAAAAAGAAGGAGAAGATGGAAGAAAGAAAATTGCTTCTATCACAAGATATGTAACCGTTGGACTTGCTCTTGTAGAATCTATTGCAATGTCTGTTGGATTTGGAAGACAAGGGTTGATTAAAGGATATCAAAGCATGAGTACAATTCACTATATTGCATGTATAGTTGTCGTTGTTGCTACGCTTACGGCAGGTTCAGCAGTTCTTATGTGGATAGGTGAAAGAATCACAGAGAATGGTGTTGGTAATGGTATTTCTATTGTATTGTTAATCAATATTATTTCAGGTATGCCAAATGATTTTGTAACATTATTCAACACATTTGTTGCAAATAAGAGTATTGCAAGAGGTGCTACGGTAGGTCTTATTATTGTAGCAATCGTAGTTGTCGTTGTGGTATTGGTAATTATACTTCAAGATGGCGAAAGAAAAATACCAGTTCAATATTCTCAAAAAGTAGCTGGTAGAAGAATGGTTGGCGGACAGGCTACAAGTATACCGTTGAAAGTTAATACAGCGGGTGTTATGCCTATTATCTTTGCTTCTTCAATAATGCAGTTCCCTGTTATTATTGTTCAGTTGTTTTCAAACAATTCATATGAGTGGACTAGATATCTTAGTCAGTCGTATTGGTGCAGAGTAGAGATGCCACAATATTCACTTGGTTTGCTTCTTTATATCATATTAGTAGTTGTATTTGCATATTTTTATACATCAATTACTTTTAATCCAATGCAGGTTGCAGACAATTTGAAAAAAGCAGGCGGTGTAGTACCAGGTATTACACCAGGTAAATCAACAAGTGAATATCTTAATAAGATTCTTAATTATATTGTATTTATTGGTGCTGTAGGTCTTATGATAGTTGCATTAATACCAATTTTATGTTCTGGACTGTTTAATGCAAGCGTGTCATTTGGTGGAACGTCAATTATTATTATTGTCGGCGTTGTTCTTGAGACAATGAAACAGGTTGAATCAAAGATGGTTAATATTAATTATCGTGGATTTCTTAGTGAGTAATAAACTTGCAGCAGTAATTATTTTTTTTAATGACTTGCCTAGAAATTTCTGGGCGAGTCGTTTGTGTATAGAATGGAAAAAAAGAAGCACGAAGATGGAGGGTTATTATGAAAATAATTATGTTGGGAGCTCCTGGTGCCGGAAAAGGAACACAGGCGAAAAAAATTGCATCAAAATATAATATTCCACATATTTCCACAGGGGATATATTTCGAGCAAATATTAAAAATAATACAGAGCTTGGCAGAAAAGCAAAGGTTTATATGGATAAGGGAGAGTACGTTCCAGATGAATTAGTCGTTGCGCTTATTATGGATAGATTTAAGGAAGCAGATTGCAAAAATGGTTATGTACTTGATGGTTTTCCAAGAACAATCCCACAGGCAGAAGCGCTGGATAAAGCTCTTTTGGAAAATGGTGAACAAATTGATTTTGCAATTGATGTTTTGGTTCCAGATGAGCATATTATTAAGAGAATGTCTGGAAGAAGAGCATGTGTAGGTTGTGGTGCAACATATCATATACAGTATAATCCAACAAAGACGGAAGGGGTTTGTGATGTTTGCGGCGAAAGTCTTATTTTAAGGGATGATGATAAACCAGAAATCGTCCAAAATAGATTAACTGTTTACCATGAAAAGACACAGCCTTTGATTGACTATTATACATCAAAAGAGATTCTTGTAGAAGTAGATGGCACAAAAGATATGGAGGAAGTATTCTCTGATATTGTAAATGTGTTAGGAAAGTAGTGTTATATGTCTGTTTCAATAAAATCGAAAAGAGAAATTGAATTAATGACAGAGGCAGGTAAGATTCTTGGAACAGTGTTAAATCATCTTTGTGAAGAGATAAAACCTGGCATGTCAACTTGGCGTATTGATAAGATGGGCGAAGATATGATACGAAGTTTTGGGTGTATTCCATCATTTAAAGGATATGGAGGATTTCCTGGTTCAATATGCGTATCTGTAAATGAACAGGTTGTACATGGTATTCCATCAAAAAAGTGTATTTTGAGAGAGGGAGACATTGTAAGTCTGGATGCGGGCGTGATATATAAAGGGTATCATTCCGATGCCGCAAGAACAGTTGGTGTGGGACAAATAAGTGATGAGGCAGCAAAATTAATAGAAGTGACCAAACAAAGTTTTTTTGAAGGCATAAAGTTTGCTAAGGAAGGCTGTCATTTGCATGATATTTCCAATGCGATTGCCGATTATAATGAGCGTTTTGGATATGGTGTAATACGTGATTTAGTAGGGCATGGAATAGGTTGTGAACTTCATGAAGAACCGCAGGTTCCTAATTTTAGACAGACAAAAAGAGGAATGAAGTTATATGAAGGTATGACTTTAGCCATAGAGCCAATGGTGGCAGCAGGAGATTATGCGGTAAAGACATTAGATGATAAATGGACTACGGTTACGGTTGACCAGTCGTTGACAGCACATTATGAAAATACAGTGCTTATCACGAAAGATGGACCACAAATCTTGTCTTTAGTAGAATAATTGAGAAATAAAGACTTGTAGGTCGTACAGGAATGGGGGATTATTATATTATGATACAAGAGGTAGTAGGCTGTTTTGCTTATTCCTTAGCAGGACATGATAAAGGACATATATATTTGATAATAAAAGAAGAAAAAGAATATGTATATTTATCGGATGGAAAGATAAGAACAATTAATAATCCTAAAAAAAAGAATAAAAAGCATATACAGATTAATAAAAAATGTAAAGAAAACATTGTGGTAATAATGAATGAAAACAAAGAAATTGCCGATGAAATAATTAGAAAAGCAATTAAGACATATCTTGCAGGTAATGCAGATTTTTAATTCAATAAGGCGGCTCGCGAAGCGTGTCGACGTTTGATGTTATGAAGGAGGATATTAAGTAAATGTCAAAGTCAGATGTAATTGAAATCGAAGGAAAGGTAATTGAAAAGCTGCCTAATGCTATGTTTCAGGTGGAACTAGAGAATGGGCATCAAATACTTGCTCATATAAGTGGCAAGTTAAGGATGAATTACATTAGAATACTTCCTGGTGATAAAGTAAAAATTGAACTTTCCCCATATGATTTAAGCAAAGGCAGAATTATTTGGAGAGATAAATAAAACTTTTTATTTATTAGATGAATAAAAAGATAAAAAAAATCTTGCACTACCAAAATAAGGTGTGTTATAATGCTATACGAACTTGTCTGAAAGGAGGCTTTTACAATGAAGGTTAGGTCATCAGTTAAACCAATTTGTGAAAAGTGCAAAGTTATTAAGAGAAAGGGTAGTATCAGAGTTATCTGTGAGAACCCAAAGCACAAACAAAGACAGGGATAATCCTAAAAAATAATATGCTTTTTAGAAATAATAACATTTTCTAAAAGGAATAATATTTTTTTGTTTGTGCATTTTGATATACAATTATATAACATAGTATAATTTGTATATTGTAAGAATCTCGTTTGTGGGTCACTAGCGCAAATGTAGATTATTGTTTTGCGGCTGCAGTAATGAACCACACGGCATAGTTGTAGGTGGCTAATTACTTTATTATATATAATTTTTCAAATAAATCATATGCGACGCACACATTTCAGACGTCAAGGATTGACGGGCTGCGCTTGTATTTGATTTATTTCTGTGAGCAATGGCGTCAAATAATTATGTTTGCTAATATTGAGTTGATTGAAACATATTAACATAAATAGTAAACATATCGACATATGTTGCGTAAGGTCAAATATGTTTCATTTTATTGTGAATAAAGATTAACAGTTGATGATTTGGCATATTTGACTTACAAAAGATTGTAACAAAGAATTTGTTAATAACTGAAAACATTATATTTTAAATATAAAGAAAGGAGAAGCTACAAAAAAGATGATATCCTACATTTAATTTTAAAAATTTGTAGGTACGTTAAAATAGCAAGAAAAAATCATCTGCTGTATGCGTAGTTGTATATAGTATTCGTAGCAGGTTAAAGAACACATGGCTCGTATTTCAGGTGTAGATTTACCAAGAGAAAAAAGAATTGAAATCGGTCTTACTTATGTTTATGGTATAGGCAGAGTAAGAGCAGGAAAGATTCTTGCTGAAGCACAAGTAAATCCAGATACGCGTGTAAAGAATCTTACAGATGAGGAAGTAGCAAGAATTGCTAAGATTATTGATGCAGATACAGAGAACTTAGTGGAAGGTGACTTAAGAAGAGAAGTTGCCATGAATATTAAGAGATTAAAAGAAATTGGCTGTTATAGAGGGATTCGTCACAGAAAGGGGCTTCCATGTCGAGGACAGAAGACGAAAACAAATGCTAGAACTTGCAAAGGTCCAAAGAAGACTGTTGCAAATAAGAAAAAGTAATAGATAGTCGATAGAATGGGAAACGAGTTTTCATAGGAGGTTTGTTAAAAAAATGGCTGGTAAAGTTACAAAAAAAGTGACAAAGAAGCGTGTTAAGAAAAATGTAGAAAGAGGACAGGCACATATTCAGTCTTCTTTTAATAATACAATTGTTACGTTGACCGATGCTGAAGGCAATGCTTTATCATGGGCAAGTGCTGGTGGTCTTGGTTTTAGGGGTTCTAAGAAATCTACTCCATATGCTGCACAGATGGCTGCAGAGACAGCAACAAAGGCAGCATTAATTCATGGGTTAAAGTATGTAGACGTTATGGTTAAGGGACCAGGTTCAGGAAGGGAAGCAGCTATTCGCGCACTTTCAGCTTGTGGTCTTGAAGTTACTAGTATTAAGGATGTTACACCAGTTCCACATAATGGTTGTCGTCCACCAAAACGTAGAAGAGTTTAATAGGAGGTAGATTAAAGATGGCTATTAATAGAACACCAGTTCTCAAGAGATGCAGGTCTCTTGATTTGGACCCTGTATTTTTAGGAATAGATAAAAAATCAAGAAGAAAAGCAAAGAATGCTGGAAGAAAGATAAGTGAGTATGGTTTACAGCTCAGAGAAAAGCAGAAAGCTAAATTTATATATGGTGTATTAGAAAAACCTTTCAGAAATTATTACAAGAAAGCTGCTAGAATGAAGGGCATGACAGGTGAGAATCTTATGGTTATGCTTGAGCTTCGACTTGATAATATCATCTTTAGAATGGGTTTTGCCAGAACAAGAAAAGAAGCAAGACAAATTGTAGACCATAAGCATGTATTAGTTAATGGAAAACGCGTTAATATTCCATCATACCTTGTAAAGGCTGGCGATGTTATCGAGATTAGAGAAAAATCAAAGTCATGTGCAAGATATAAAGAAATTCTGGATTCAACAAATGGCAGACTTGTTCCAGAATGGCTTGAGGCAGATAAGGATGCTCTTAAGGGAACAGTTAAAATGCTGCCAACAAGAGAAGTGATTGATGTTCCTGTCAATGAGATGCTTATTGTCGAGTTGTATTCTAAGTAATAAGGACAGCACTATAAAACCTAGAAGGAGGGTCAGATATGGTTGATGCAGATTTTAATTTCAAGATGCCAAAGATTGAAATGGTTGAACAGTCACCAGATGAAAAGTATGGTAGATTTGTAGTTGAACCGCTTGAAAGAGGATATGGTTTAACGCTTGGCAATTCGCTTAGAAGGATTATGCTTTCTTCATTGGTAGGTACTGCTGTCAGCAGCTTAAAGATAGATGGAGTTCTGCATGAGTTCAGTTCAATTCCTGGTGTAAAAGAAGATGTGACAGAAATTGTTATGAATATTAAGCAGTTATCTATTAAGAATAATAGCAATTTGACAGAGCCAATCATTGCACATATTGATGTCAGTGGTGAAGGTATAGTGAAAGCATCAGATATTAAGGTAGACCCAGATATTGAAATTATGAACCCAGACCTTATTATTGCACATTTGAATGGCGGTGCTGACTGTGAGCTTTCAATGGAGCTTACAATCACAAATGGCAGAGGTTATGTAAGTTCGGAAAAAAACAAACATAAAGATATGCTTGCAGGGGTTATTGCAATAGATTCAATATACACACCCGTTGAGCGTGTTAATATGTCCGTAGAGAATACACGTGTAGGACAAGATACAGATTTTGATAAATTGACATTAGAGATATTTACAAATGGGACAATTGCGCCAGATGAGGCTTTAAGCCTTGCGGCAAAAGTTTTAAGCGAGCATTTAAATGTGTTTATCAATCTTTCTGAGAATGCCGTTAACGCAGAAGTTATGGTTGTTCAGCAGGAAGATGAGTCAAGCAAGGCACTTTCAATGAGTATTGAAGACCTTGAACTTTCTGTTCGTTCATTTAATTGTCTAAAGAGAGCAGGTATCAACACGGTTGAACAACTTTGTAATAAGACACCAGACGATATGATGAAAGTTCGTAATTTAGGTAAAAAATCATTAGATGAGGTACTTTTAAAGTTAAAAGAGTTAGGATTAGGTCTTAGCGCAAGTGAAGAATAATCATATATAGAACGCGACATACAGTAAGACCGAATGCGCGTGTATGTTCGTAGGATATGGAGGATAGTACAAAATGGCAAAGTATAGAAAACTTGGCAGAACTTCTGCCCAGAGAAAAGCTTTACTTAGAAATCAGGTAACAGCACTGATTCAAAATGGAAAAATCATTACTACACAGGCTAGAGCAAAAGAAGTTCAAAAGCAGGTTGAAAAGCTTATAACACTGGCTATTAAGGAAAGAGATAATTTTGAGACGGTTACAGTTACAGCAAAAGTTGCTAAAAAAGACAGCGATGGCAAGAGAGTGAAAGAAGTTGTTGACGGCAAAAAAGTGACCGTATATGAGACTGTTGAAAAAGAAATCAAGAAAGATAAGCCTTCTAAGCTTCATGCAAGAAAGCAGATGGATAAAGTCCTTTATAAGGTGACAGAAGTTCCAACGGAAAAAGCTGGAAGAAAGAGAAACACAAAAGTTGTTGACCTTACAAACAAAGTGTTTGATGAAATTGCACCTAAATATGCTGACCGCAAGGGTGGTTATACAAGAATTGTTAAGATTGGTTTAAGAAAAGGCGATGCAGCAATGGAAGTGCTTCTTGAGTTCGTATAATATAGAAAAGTACTTTGTGCGTGGATATTGAATTAGGTCAATATCCACGCTTTTTTATAAATATAAACGCTAATGGGTAATTGCGAAATTCAAAAAGCAGTTGATGTGGATAGCTTTTAAAATTTTTAACGAAGTTAAAGGCTTTGTAAGCATTAAAATAGAAATTACTAGTGAAATTAAGAAAATTATGTATAGTTATCCATATTTCCACAGTTTTCTTTCATGATGAAAAAAGGATTTTTTGAGGAGAGAACGAAAAAATACAAGAAAATAAACCACCATTTTCAATGGTTTCAGAGTTTCGCAAACGCCTATATAAGCGTTAAAAAAGAAAGGAGCGCGCTGCTCAGAAAAGTATCTAAAATAATATAGGATACATTTGTTTATATTTTGAGCAGTAGTAAATATGGGGATTATAAAAGCAAGAGATGTAACATTTGAGTATATTCAAAGAGATGAAGAAGGCAATGTTGAGGGAATCATTACGGCAGTTGATAATGTTAGTCTTGATATTCAAAAAGGTGATTTTATTGCGATTTTAGGACATAATGGTTCAGGTAAATCAACCTTTGCCAAACATATTAACGCGCTTCTTACACCGACAGAGGGAACATTGTGGGTTGATGGCATGGATACATCAAACGAGGATAAAGTACTTAATGTACGTCAAACTGCAGGGATGGTTTTTCAAAATCCAGATAATCAGATTGTATGTACGCTTGTTGATGAGGAGGTAGGATTTGGACCTGAAAATATTGGCGTTCCAACAAAAGATATATGGACAAGGGTAGAAGATAGTTTAAAAGCTGTTGGTATGTATCAGTATCGCAATGCTTCACCAAATAAATTGTCAGGCGGACAAAAGCAGCGTGTAGCGATTGCAGGAATTGTGGCAATGAAGCCTAAATGTATCATTTTAGATGAACCTACAGCAATGTTAGACCCATTAGGAAGACAGGATATTTTAAAAGTAATAACAGAACTGAATCAAAAAGAAGGCGTTACAATTATATTGATAACACATTATATGGAAGAAGTTATCCATGCAGATAAGGTGTTTGTGATGGATAAAGGTAAAGTTGTTATGGAAGGTAAACCGCGAGATATATTTTCTCAGGTAGAACAATTAAAAAAGTTGAGGCTTGATGTGCCGCAAGTTACAGAATTAGCATATGAATTACGCAAATCAGGACTTGATATTCCACTGGGTATATTGACGAGAGAAGAGTTGATAAAAGCTCTTGTAGGAGGTGTGTAACATGCCTATCATTATTGATAAAATTGATTATACCTATGAGATAGGGACTGGATTTGAAAAACATGCTATACGAAATTTAAGCTGTGTGATAAAAGATGGAGAATTTATCGGATTAATAGGTCATACAGGTTCAGGAAAATCAACATTAATACAGCATTTAAATGGTTTGGTAAAGGCAACAAAAGGCACGATTTATTATAATGGACAAGATATATATGATAAAGACTATAATATGAATTTGTTGAGAAGTAAGGTTGGTCTTGTATTTCAATATCCAGAACATCAGTTATTTGAAACCGATATATTTAAAGATGTATGCTTTGGTCCTAAAAATCTTGGTCTGTCAAGAAAGGATGTGGAATTGCGAGCGTTTGAGGCATTGAGACTTGTTGGGTTAGATGAAAGTTTATATTATCAGTCGCCGTTTGATTTATCAGGTGGGCAAAAAAGACGTGTAGCGATTGCAGGCGTGCTTGCAATGAAGCCAGAAGTATTAATTCTTGATGAACCGACGGCTGGATTAGACCCAAAAGGCAGAGACGAGATATTAAACTGTGTAAAAAAGCTGCATGATGAGATGGGTATTACTGTTATTTTAGTATCACATAGTATGGAAGACGTTGCAAATTATGTCAGTCGAATTATAGTGATGAATGATGGTGTATTAACTTATGATGGAACGCCAAGAGAAGTGTTTGCACATTATAAAGAATTGGAAAATATAGGGCTTTGCGCTCCACAAGTAACTTATATTATGCAAGATTTAAAGCAGGCAGGTTTGGATGTGGATACTTGTGCTATTACTATAGAAGAAGCAAAAAATTCTATATTACAGGCGTTGGGAAAACAGCAGTGAAGTTATAACAAGCAGTAAAGCAGATTGCAAATATCCATGTTTAGCTATGAAAAACTATAGATTTTCTTGTGAAAAATGCGACTGAACTGTTATTGTTATATATTTTTAGACATAAGAGCATGTCGAGAAAGGATAAATATGATTCGAGATATAACTATTGGTCAATATTATCAGACAGAATCTCCAATACATGGACTAGACCCCAGAGTAAAATTAATGGGGACATTAGTATTTATCATATCGTTGTTTGCAGGAAAAAGTATATGGGCATATCTGGTTATCACTGTTTTTCTGTTGGCAATTATAAAAATATCGAAAGTGCCATTAAAATTTATTGTAAAAGGTTTAAAAGCGATTCTTATTATTATCATTATAAGTGCTGCGTTTAATCTTTTTTTGACAGATGGAGAAGTTGTTGTGCAGGTTTGGAAACTTACCATAACGAAAGAAGGAATTTATCAGGCTATATTTATGGTAGTAAGGTTAATTTATTTAATTATGGGTTCTTCTATTATGACACTTACTACAACGCCAAATCATTTGACAGATGGGTTGGAAAAAAGTATGGGATTTTTGAAAAAAATTAAAGTCCCTGTACATGAAATTTCTATGATGATGTCAATTGCATTACGATTTATACCAATATTGATTGACGAGACCGATAAAATTATGAAGGCACAGATGGCAAGGGGTGCAGACTTTGAGCATGGTAATCTGTTTAAACGTGCAAAGGCAATGATACCAATTTTAGTGCCGTTATTTGTATCCGCTTTTAGGAGAGCAAATGAGTTAGCAATGGCAATGGAGGCAAGATGTTATCATGGTTCACAGGGAAGAACGAAAATGAAGCCGTTGACATATTGCAAAAATGATTATATTGGTTATTTGGTATTGGCTGTATATCTTATTTTTGTAATTGCAATAAATATTGTTGTGGGGTAAATTTTGTGGTGTGACTTACTCATAATTAAACTCATAAGTTTTGTTAAGGAAAGTTGGTATTCACGTTTTTACCTAAATTTATTTAAGCAATTCTTATCTATACTGATATTGCTATATCACCTCTATGGTGCAGACGTTAAAAATAAATCATAATGTGGAGACGAAAAATGAAACGTATTATGTTGACAGTAGCATATGATGGGACTGCTTATAGCGGCTGGCAGATTCAGCCTAATGCCCCTACGATAGAAGGAGAACTAAATAAGGCTATTTATGCAGTTACAGGTGAAAATATACAGGTCATAGGTGCAAGTAGAACAGATGCAGGTGTTCATGCCTATGGGAATATTGCTGTTTTTGATACACAGTCAACCGTTCCGCCAGATAGGTTTTTATATACAGTAAACAGATGGCTTCCGCCACAAATTAGAGTGCTTCATTCATGTGAGGTGGCTGCTGATTTTCATCCAAGACATTGTGATACAGTAAAAACATATGAGTATACCATTTTGCAATCAAATATTGAGTTGCCACAATTTTATAATCGTGCATGGCATGTAAGAGGAAATCTTGATATCGATAGTATGAAAGAAGCTGCTGCATTTTTAATCGGAGAACATGATTTTAAAAGTTTTTGCTGTGTAAGAACACAGGCAGAACATACCATTAGAACCGTTTATTCGATTGAAATTTTGACAGAAAGCGTCAATGCTGTATTAGATAATACATATTTGGTAAAAATTAAAGTTACAGGCAACGGTTTTCTTTATAATATGGTAAGAATCATAACAGGTACTCTTGTACAAGTAGGAAAAGGTCAACTTTTGCCACAGCATATTGCGGATATATTGGAGAAAAGGGAACGCAGCGCCGCTGGACAGACAGCGCCGCCACAAGGACTTACATTGATGGAGATAAAATTGTGTAATAAATATGTTTAATCTTTTATTACAGAAATTTACTGATTTTTATTGACACGCGTGGTTGTGTGTTATATAATTTCAAAATGTGGCGTGGAAAAGTACGCCCAGTTGAATATTTACCAGTATTAAATGTTTTGCCAGCCCCGAAGAAACATTTATAATAAAAATATCAATTTTAATATGGTTGCTTTTGGACATTTTGTAACCAGTAATAAATATGTTTGATTTTTAAGATTATTTCAGGAGGAAAACCAATGAAAACTTACATGGCTACTGCATCAAGCATTGAAAGAAAATGGTATGTTGTTGATGCTGCAGATTATACACTAGGCCGTTTGGCATCACAGGTTGCGGCTATATTAAGAGGAAAGAACAAGCCTACTTTTACTCCTCATATGGATTGCGGCGATAATGTAATTGTTATCAATGCAAGTAAGATTCGAGTTTCAGGCAAGAAGCTTGACCAAAAGGTTTACTATAATCACTCAGGTTATGTTGGCGGTATGAAAGAGACAACACTCAAAGAAATGTTGGCAAAGAAGCCAGAGAGAGTTGTTGAACTTGCTGTTAAGGGAATGTTACCAAAGGGACCTTTGGGAAGAAAAATGTACAAAAAGCTTCATGTATATGCTGGTCCAGACCATGAACAAGCAGCTCAGAAGCCAGAAGTATTAAAGTTTTAATCAAGAACTATTAAGGAGGAAATAACAGTGGCTAAAAAGGCAAACGGAAAGTTCTATGGAACTGGTAGAAGAAAAAGCAGTATTGCTAGAGTATATTTAGTACCAGGCAATGGTACAATAACGATAAATAAGAGAAGCATTGATGATTATTTTGGTCTTGAGACATTGAAGGTGGTAGTAAAACAGCCATTAGTACTTACACAGACAATTGATAAGTATGATGTTATTGTCAATGTACATGGCGGTGGATATACAGGTCAAGCAGGAGCTATCAGACATGGTATCTCTAGAGCGCTTCTTGAGGTTGATTCGGACGAGTATCGTCCATCACTTAAGAAAGCTGGTTTCCTTACAAGAGATTCTCGTATGAAAGAAAGAAAGAAGTATGGATTGAAGGCCGCAAGACGTGCTCCACAGTTTAGTAAGAGATAATATTTATAAACCCCTTGAGAGTATTTTATTTCAAGGGGTTTTTTGAATTTAATAAAATGTGTGAAAATTAGAATTTAGTATAGTTATATTTCAATTTCTTTTGTATTCCATTATTTTATCAAAATTTAAATTTATTAGAATTTTTTGAAGTTTATCGTTGTGTGATGTATTATAATTAGAAAAATTTATTTTTAATTATAAATGCGCACTTTAAGTATATATAGATGCAATATCACAGCAGAATGATGATAATTTTTTAAGATAAAGATAAAACAACAAATATTAAAATCAAAAAATAATATTTAGTTTAGATATAATTTTATTAAATTAAGAATTGGAAAGGAAGCAAATATATCAATAAGTTTGCTTCCCTTTTTAATGTTTCGATTTATATTGAATTCTAAAAAATAGTTTTAATAAAAATATAGGGGAGTAAATATTTATGAGCGGAATAATAGATTCTATAATAAAAAAATCAAATTATAAATTAACTCAATTTTCCCCAAAATCTATTAACGAGATTGAGAAAAACGTAATAGAGGAAAATGGGAAAATTTATATTAAATGTCTTGTCAGAAATAAAAACATAAAGCTTACTCCAGAGGAATTGATAAGACAGCTTTATCTATATAAATTAATAAACGTGTATGGTTATCCAACTGAAAGAATGGAAGTTGAGAGAGTAATTTATTTTGGCAGAGAAAAAAAACGGGCGGATATTGTTATTTTCTCAAAAACAAACAAAACGGCAGAAGAAATTATAGTTGAGTTAAAGAAGCCAAAACTTAAAGACGGAAAAGAACAATTAAGGTCGTATTGCAATGCTACGGGAGCCATTATAGGCGTATGGACTAATGGAGAACAAATATCGTACTATCACAGGAAAAATCCTAATTTTTTTGAGGACATACCTGATATTCCGAAAGCAAATCAAAAACTAAAAGATATATTAGCAGAAAGATGGACTATTGAAGATTTAATTGCTAAAGATAAACTTGTAAGTGAGAAAAAGTCTTTAAAAAGTCTCATAGAGGAAATGGAAGATGAGGTTTTAGCAAATGCTGGGGTAGATGTTTTTGAGGAAGTTTTTAAACTCATTTTCACAAAACTTTATGATGAGATGGAAAGCGGAAGAGATAAAAAAAGAATACTTAATTTTAGAAATTATGGAGATGTCGATGATGATTTGAAAATTTCTATACAAGAATTATTCGATAAGGCAAAAAAGAAATGGCCTGGAGTATTTAATTTTGATGAGAAGATTGCTCTTACCGCTTCTCATCTCGCCATATGTATTGCTAGTTTACAAGATGTAAAGTTATTTAATTCAAATCTTGATGTTATTGATGATGCTTTTGAGTATTTAATAAGTAAGGCTCAAAAAGGCGAAAAAGGGCAGTATTTTACGCCAAGATATGTTATAGATATGTGTGTTAAAATGCTTAATCCCCAAAAAGATGAAAAGATGATTGATACTGCTGCTGGAAGTTGCGGTTTTCCTGTTCATACAATGTTTTATGTTTGGAAAAAAATTTTGAAAGAAAAAGGCATACCTCAAAGTCATCTTTTTACAGCAGAAAAAAAACCGCCTGAATGTGAAGATTATGTAAAAGAAAATATATTTGCCATTGATTTTGATACTAAAGCTGTGAGAGTGGCAAGAACACTTAATTTAATTGCCGGAGATGGCAGAACAAATGTGTTACATCTAAATACTCTTGACTATGAGAGATGGGAAGACATAATTGAGGACGATGACTGGAAAGATATATATTATGAGGGATGGAAAGGCTTAAGAAGTATGAGAAAAACAAGAAATCAAAACAAAGATTTTAATTTTGACATACTTATGGCTAATCCGCCTTTTGCTGGAGACATTAAAGAAGGTCGTATTATATCAAAATATGAGCTTGGAAAAAATGCCAAAGGAAAATATCAATCCAAAGTTGGCAGGGATATTTTATTTATAGAGCGGAATCTTTCTTTTTTAAAGGATGGCGGAAGAATGGCTATAATACTTCCACAGGGAAGACTTAATAATGTATCTGATAAATATATACGAGATTTTATAATGGAAAAATGCAGGATTTTAGCAGTTGTTGGGCTTCATGAAAACGTGTTTAAACCGCATACGGGAACAAAAACTTCAGTTTTATTTGTTCAGAAATGGGATGATAATTTATGTCCTAAAAAAGAAGATTATCCTATTTTTTTTGCTACTATGAGAGAACCAAGCAAAGATAATTCTGGAGATAAAATTTATTGTATTGGCAAAGAGGGACATGCTTTATTAGACGAGAATAATCATTTAATCGTAAAGCATGATTTATATAATCATGAGGGACTTACTGAGGACGGAATAGCTGAGGCATTTATTGAGTTCGCGAAAAAGGAAAATTTAAGTTTTTTTTAGATGACCCGTCTATAACGCCTTTTGACTATGAACGTTACAAAAAGTTATTAGATGGGTTGGAATGCAGTGAGATATTATACTCCGATATAAAATTTGAGGAAAGAATCGATGCAGAATATTATCAAAAAATATATATTAAATATGAAAATAAAATTTTGTCATGTAAAAATAATAAACTGCATAAAATGGCTACTTTCCTTGTTGGTCCATTTGGGTCAGCTTACAATACAAGTAATTATACAGATAGTTCTAATTATCGATATGTAAGAGGACAGGATGTAAAACCTTTTATTCTTAAAGATACAGAACCTCGATACATAACAAAGGAAGATTTTGACAGATTATCAAAATATGCTCTAAAACCAAAAGATGTGTTAGTATCTGTTGTTGGTACTTTGGGAAACGCTTGTATTGTAAAAGATAAAGATATACCAGCGATTTTTAGTTGTAAAAGTACAGTTATTAGAACAAATACCATAAATCCATATTATTTAACAACATATCTTAATTCAAAATATGGCAGACATCTACTTCTTAGAAAAGAAAGAGGAGCTATTCAAAAAGGACTGAATTTAGACGATATTAGATTATTGGATACGCCATTATTTTCAGAGTGTATGCAAAAAAAAATTGAACTATTATTGATGGAAGTGGAACGAAAGTTAGATGAAGCAAAATTATTATATAAAGAAGCAGAAAATATATTAAATAAAGAATTAGGTTTTGAAAATTATATAGAAAACAAAGAAAATAATTGTATCAAATCTCTTTCGGAATCTTTTGGAATATCTGGTAGACTTGATGCTGAGTATTATCAGAAAAAATATGATAATTATGAAGAATTATTAAAAAGTTATAATAATGGATACTATTTTTTAGAAGATATTTGTACAATAAAAGATAAAAATTTTACTCCACTTGATAATGTTGAATACACATACATTGAATTGTCTGATATAGGTTCATATGGAAAAATTTTAAAACAGGAAAAAGCGTTAGGTTTATATTTGCCTACAAGAGCAAGGAGAATAGTTTCTAAAAACGATGTTATTATATCTTCTGTTGAGGGTTCACTGACAAAATGTGCTTTAATTACAGATGATTATGATAAATGCGTATGTTCTACAGGATTTTATATAATATCATCAAATTTAATTAATCCTGAAACATTACTTATTTTGTTTAAAAGTTCTCCAATTCAAATGTTAATGAAAAAAAGATGCACAGGAACAATTCTAATGGCTATTAGTAAAGAAGAATTAGTTAAAATTCCTATTCCATTTATTAACAAAAGTATTCAAGAGGAAATAGCAAAAAAAATAAAAAATTCTTTTTATTATCGTAAGCAATCGGAAAAATTATTAGATATTGCTATTAAAATGGTTGAGACAGCTATTGAGGAGGGAGAGGAAAAAGCATTAAAACTTTTCGATGCATTAGAATTTTATAAATATGAATCTTTGTAACATTTTATAAAAGAGTAGCTGACAGTGGTTAGGTTAGCACAGGAAAAATTTTACTTTCATGTTAATAATAATGTAAGGTGTCTTCCTCAAAATGCCAATAAATCCTGAAAATTCAGAGTTTATTGGCATTTTCCAATTTATAAAAACACAATCAAATAATTAGTTTATAAGTAAAATAAATATATAAAAAATAAATTTTTAGTATTGACATACAAAAATAGATATGTTATTATTCTTACACAATACATCATAAATAACAAGTATATAAAAAGTACAGTGTATCTTTATCTGTTTATAAAGTTCCACATTCGCGAGCTTTTTCAATCAGGTATTTGTATCTCTTTTGCTCAGAATTTAACTGATAAATGTAACAGTCAATTAAGTCAGGGTCTGTTGCATTGTTGAAGTTTGAATATGCAATATTAATTGCATTTTGAGTCATTTTTATTTCGTCCTTCAGATATTTTTCATTATAAGTAGCTGGTGGTGATTTCTTTTTTATGAATCCCATAATTAAACCTCATTTCTATATAGTGATTGCATATAGTGATTTATTTTAATTATAGTCAAATTATTTTTATTTTATACAAATTTTGGAAAGGAGATTTTAGTTGTTTTAAATGAATATTATCACAATGGAATTATTGACTATCATTGTTTTAATGGCAGTTTATGATGACCTTTTGAGGTATAAAATATCAAATAAAATAATAGCCTTTGGAGTAATGATAGCAGGTATGTATTTTGGTCTATATTTTTTATGGGGAATCGTTGTAAATAAGGGGATTTTATTGTCTATTGATACATTAATAAAAGACTCAATTTTAGGTCTTTTTACTGGATTTTTTGGAATGTTTATTATGTATGTATTTAAAGCTGTAGGAGCTGGAGATGTTAAATTAATGGGGGTGATAGGTTTATTAGGAGGAATAGAACTTGTTAAATATGTATTGTTATATTCTTTAATATTGGGAGGAATTTTAGGAATATTGGGAATATTGTTAAGAAGATGTGATAATGTCGGAAAATATGGAATGAGCGTACATATTATGCACTATAGCCTTGCTATTGCAGCAGGACTGGCTTTAGGTATGTTAAAAATATGTTGGCAGGAGGTGATTTGAATTGAATAATACCTGTATTATATATGACAATAATGAGGTATATGCAAGAAAATTATTAAGTGGATTTAGTGAGCGAGCAGATTCAAGTTTTGGTGTATTGTTATTTACAGATAGAGAAGAGTTAAAAAAATATTTATTAGATAATAATCCAGCAGTAATGGTTATCAGTCAAAATGGATATTTTAAAGAACTAGAGAAATTATTTAAAGGACAGCTTTGTGTATTGACAGAAAATTCGTTTATAGCAGAGGATTCATGTATATATGGCGAAAACACGGTTGAAATATTTAGATATCAATCCATTGATAAAATATTTAAAAAAGTAATTGAGAGCAGTAAATTGCAGGCAAGAGGAAAGCTGGATTTTCGAGAAATTATAGGGATATATTCACCTGTTTATGTAGAACAAAGAACGGCATTTGCATTAAATATTGCAAAAGCAATATCTGAAAAATATAAAGTTTTGTATATTAATCTTGAAGAATTTTCTGGATTAGATGAGGTTCTTATTTCAGAAAATGGGACGACATTATCGGATGCTTTTTATTATTATAGGCAAGGTAAACAACAATCATATGAAAAGATTAGCAGCACCATTCACTGTTGCGAGGGAATTGATTATATTTCCCCAGTTGTTTGTGCAGAAGATATTTCTTTTATGGAAATAGAAGATATTGTTGGTTTTATAGAATGTGTAGGAAAAGGTGGAGGTTATGAGATTGTCGTGTTAGATATATCTACGGCAATAAGACAATCATGGAGGCTTATGGAATGTTGTAATATTGTATATATGCCTATAAAAAATGATTATTTATCTTGCAGAAAAATTAATATTTTAGAATCATATTACTATAGTATGGGCGTTGATTCAATTATTAAGGTTATAGAAAAGGTGCGTTTGCCAGAAGGTGAAAATGCAGTCGATAAAGATTTTATAGTTAAGATAACAGCAAGCGGTATGTATCGATATGTAAAAAAATTATTAGAAAGTTCATTGTTTGCAAACAATACAAAGTAAGTAAAAAAATTTTAAATAAACAAATAGTAAGGAGAAAAATATTAAAATTGTATGATACGTCAAATTATACTTCAAGAATAAAGAAAAAAGTTTATGAAAGATTGGATATGTCAACAGATATTGATGATAAAGAGTTGCGTAATGTTATTGAGGAGTGTGTACAGGAGGAGAGTAAAGTCTATATTATTCCATTGAGGCAAAGAGAAGTTATTGAAGAATCCGTGTTTAATGCTATACGAAGATTGGATATATTACAGGAAATTTTAGAAGATGATTCTATAACAGAAATTATGATTAATGGAAGTAAAGATATTTTCATTGAAAGAGATGGCAGTTTACAAAGATGGGACAAGCATTTTGAAACAACAGATAAATTGGAAGATGTCGCACAAAAGATTGCAGCATTATCAAATAAAATTGTTAATACATCCATACCTATTGTTGATACAAGGCTTGACGATGGTTCAAGAGTTAGCATTGTATTGCCGCCTATAGCAATAGATGGTCCAGTAATAACAATAAGAAAATTTTATGATGACCCTCTTACGATGGATAAACTTATTGCACTTCATTCTGTGACACAAGAGGCTGCAAAATTTCTTGAAAAAGCAGTAAAAGCAAAATATAACATATTTATTTCAGGAGCTACAGGAAGCGGTAAGACAACATTTTTAAATGTATTGTCCAATTATATACCTAGTGATGAAAGAGTAATTACAATTGAGGATTCCGCAGAACTGCAAATTAAAAATATTGATAATCTTGTGCGTTTAGAGGCTCGAAAGAGCAATATTGAAGGGAAAAATGAAATTACCATAAGGGATTTAATTAAAGCTAGTTTGCGCTTAAGACCAGACCGTATAGTGGTGGGAGAAGTTCGTGGAGATGAGACATTAGACATGGTGCAGGCAATGACAACAGGACATGATGGTAGCTTATCAACAGGACATGGAAATAGTCCACAAGATATGATGTCAAGGCTTGAGACAATGATATTAATGGGAATGGATATGTCCTTATCAGCAGTGAGAAAGCAATTGGTGTCAGCCATTGACATTATAATTCATCTTGGAAGATTGAGAGATAGAACAAGGAGAGTGATGAAAATCGTTGAAATTGCAGGGCTTCAGAATGGAGAAGTACAATATAATACTTTATTTGAATTTAAAGAAACAGGCGAAAAAGATGGGAAAGTACTTGGAGGACTTATTTCGACCCAAAAAGAACTTATACACAAAGAAAAGATGTTTGCAGCAGGAATTTCATAATTGTTATTATTTGTTTTGGATTTTAACAGGAATGTTATATATCATAATTGCATCATATCTATTTTTTGATAATATTTATTTTTCTATATTGTTAAGTCCATATATTTACGTTTATGTGAAAAGTTCAAAAAAGAAAAAGTTAAAAGATAACAAACAAAAACTATGTAAAGAATTTAAGGATGCAATGTTGTCTGTGTCAGTTGCCCTAAATGCAGGATATTCTATAGAAAACTCATTTAAAGAAGCACTGAAAGAATTAAAAGTATTGTATGGAAAAGAAGCAATTATTGTTAGGGAATTTAAAGAAATCGTTACAAAAATATCGAATAATGAAAATATTGAAGATGTGTTATGTGCGTTTGCAGATAATAGTGGAATTGAGGATATTGAGTATTTTGCTAATATATTTAAGTATGCAAAGAGAAGTGGTGGAAATATGATTGAAATTATTAGAGATACAGCCTCAACCATTCGGCAAAAAGCAGAAGTAGAGCAAGAAATACAGACTATTATAAGCGGAAAAAAGATGGAAGTTAAAGTTATGCAAATTATGCCATTTGCAATGATTGGATATTTAAGAATAACATCACCTGAATTTTTAGTATCATTATATGATAATGTTATAGGTATTGTTGTGATGTCGATATGTCTTTTTATTTATGTGGTAGCTGTATGGTTTGCAAAGAGGATAGTAGAAATTGATATTTAATAGAAATATAATAAATAATTTTAAAAATAGTATTAATTTAAAAAATAAAAAGAATGGTAACAATAATATTAAATTGATAATTATTTCAATATTTACAATAGTATTTTCATTGTTTTATGCTTATGAAAATTGTATAGAAAATACTATAACAACAGAAGATTTAAAAAGACCTAATTATAATGAAATTGAAAAAGAACTTGATGTACAAGTATCTGCACAAGGGAAAAAGTTTAACACATCGATTAGCATTGAGCCTAAAGTATATACTGCAAAAGAAATTTCTGCTATTTTTTCCGAGATTTCAAAAAAGATTGAAGATACCATGTTAGGAGAGAATAGTTCTTTTGATAATATAACAAGTGATGTTGTGTTATGTTCATCAATTGAGGGATATCCAGTCACAATACAATGGCTGTCTGATAATTATGAGGTGATTGATGAAAATGGTATTGTACATAATATGCTATTTGAAAAGGATGAAAGTGTCGAGGTTGTTTTGACAGCAATTCTTCAATATGAATCTTATAGTGCAGAATATTTTTATGAGGTAACAGTAAAATCATGTGTTTTAAATGAAAAAAATTACCCAAAGAAAATTAGTGAAAGTCTTGAATTTGCTAAAAATAACAATAGGGAGGAAGAGTATATTTATTTGCCAGAAAAAATAGACGGGGTGCCGATTACATATGAAAAAAAAGCAAATTGGGATAGTATTTTTGTTATTTTAATGTTAGGTATTGCAGCTATTATTATAGTGATTTTTGGTGAAAAAAGTAAACAGAAAAAAAGAGCAGATATCAGAAAAAAAGCATTAAAAAATAGTTATTCAGAGATGGTTGCTAAAATTACATTACTTATTGGGGCTGGTATGACGATGAGAAAAGCTTGGGAAAAGATAGTAGAAGAGTATCAGTTTAAAAAGTTTCATAAAAATATAAAGTCAAAGGCTGTATATGAAGAAATGACAGAAAGCATGAATCAGCTAAAATCAGGTGTTTCAGAATTAACAGTATATCGGGACTTTGGCAATCGGTGTGATGTTAGGGAATATATGAAATTAAGTTCCTTATTGGCACAAAACTTAAAAAAAGGCTCAAGAGAATTATTATCAATGTTGAAGATAGAGACACAAGATGCCTTTGAAGAAAGAAAAAATCAGGCTAAAAGATATGGAGAAGAAGCAGGAACCAAACTTTTGATTCCAATGATAATGATATTGCTTGTAGTAATGGTTATTATTATGTATCCAGCATTAGTTAATTTTAATATGTAAATTTGATATAAATGAATAAAAGATTATAACAGTGATATTTATTGTAAGTTGTAGAAAGGAGTTTGTTATGAAAATGTTAATCAATAAAAATATAAAAAAAAGAATAAAAGATATATTGGTAGGTCTTGAAGATGAGAGTGGAATGGGTGTTGTGGAAATTGTATTAATTATTATTGTACTTGTAAGCCTAGTTGTTATTTTTAAGAAGCAGATAACCAGTTTAGTTAGTACATTGGTTTCTAAAATGAGCAGTCAGGCAAAG
Source organism: uncultured Lachnospira sp. (assembly GCA_910585095.1). Classification (GTDB taxonomy): domain Bacteria; phylum Bacillota; class Clostridia; order Lachnospirales; family Lachnospiraceae; genus Lachnospira. The sequence goes on along the minus strand of CAJUBU010000002.1, from coordinate 20,351 downwards.
CAAGTCTAATGGTAAATGCTAAAAAAATTTCAGGGCAGATTACAATCTATGCAGCGCTTTCATTAATGGTAGTTGTATCATTAATTATTACATGTGTTCGATATGCTAGACAGACACAAATGTTTGCTGAGTTGGATATGAGTACAAGAATGTCAATAGAGTCTGTATTTGCTGGATATCATAATAAGTTACAAGAAGAATTTGATATTTTGGCATTGAGTACGCAACAGTGCAGTGATGAGAAATTTCAATATTATGCTCATAATAATATTGATGGAATGGCAAATGTTAATGATATTCAATATCGCTCATCCTATATTGAGGATAAAAAATATATGACCGATAATGGTGGAGAAGGTCTGGAAAAAGAAATATTATTATATATGAAAAATGGAATTTATTTAGATATAATAAATGAAATTGGCAATATTGATAAAGTTGCAGAACAGTCAGAAACCGTAAAAAAACTTACAGATGAAATAATTGATTTAGATGAAAAAATAGTTGTCTTAGACCAATCAACTTTAAAATTAATTGAACTGATTGAAGGGTTAAAAATAGACAGCAATGGAATAATTCTTGCTAATGGTTTACCACAATTAGTGCAAGATGGATTTGCAAAGCAAATTATTTTGAAAGAGTTATCTATGAATTCTGTATCAATTTACAATAATAACATATATTATTCGGTTACTTTAGCACAAGACCGATATGTAAATGTGAATAAATTGATAGATGATTTGATGGATTGTGTTGAATTATATTGTGAATCGTTAGGTGAAAGCAATACAAGTGAAGCAAATTTGTGTGTATTTATGTATCAAAATTATATAGAGCAATTAAGTAGTGTTGTTAGTGATGTGAAAGAAAAAAGCAGACAGGCAATGGATATTATTGAAGAATATAATTCAGGTAAAGAAACAATATATAAGCTTGTTGATAAATGTGAAAATGATATAAAAGATGCGCAGGATATATTGGATACAGATATATTGAATAGTTTGCTTGAGGAAGTGGTTGGTTTTAAAGAAGACGAAACGAAAGCTGTTGATATGTTTTTTATAGAGGATTTATGGGAAAATTTAAACAATAATTATTGTATATTGCATGATATCAGTAAAATATTGGAAGAAGTTAAAAGAAATACATTAGAAAACATAGAACCTGATAAATTAGAAGTGTTAAAAGTACAGTATGGTAATTTAAAAGAACAAATACAAGGTATATCCAATGAAAATCTAGTAATTGATTATTCTAATATTTGTTTTGACAGCGATAATAAAGGTATGGGTGGTATTAGACAGCTTCGAGAATTATTGACAAAAGGTATTGCTGAAATGATTTTAGCTGATTTTTCATTGAGTGATGGCAGTTATAATTATAATGATTTAGCTGAAACATATATGAATACAAGTGATAATAAGAACAGTTTTAAAGTAGATAATAAAATAAATGAGGGATTGATTCATCAATATATTGTAAATCGGTTTATGTGTTTTACAGATATAGAAAAAGATAAGCATAATCAAAGCGATTTATGGTGTAGTTTGGGATATCCGTTAGAATATATTATAGCTGGAGAAAGAAGCGATAAAGAAAATATTTCAAAAATCATATTAAAACTTTCTGTTTTACGAGAAGGAGTAAATATAGCGCATATTATAGCGGATAGTGATAAAAGAAATCAGGCGCAGTCATTGGCAATAAGTTTAATGGGATTTACAGGAAATGCAGCCATTATTAAAGCCGCTCAATTTTTAATTATGGGAGTATGGGCATATGGGGAGAGTATTATAGATATACGCCGTTTATTTAATGGAGAAGAATTAAGCCTTTTTAAAACAAAAGAGGATTGGAATCTTTCTTTACAAAATTTGCTGTCTTTTAATTTTGAGTGGTCAAAGCAAAACAATAATGTAGACAAAACAGCATCAATTGAAAGGTGGAGTGAGGGAAAATTAAACTATAAAGATTATTTGAATATTTTATTAATGACTATGGATAAAAAATTAAAGTTATTTAGGACAATGAGTATAATGGAGTTGCGAATAATAGCATTGGGAGACGTTAATTTTAGAATGAGTAAATATATTTATCAGGCAACGGGTGTAATAGGCGTACAATATGGTGATAAAAAATTGTGTGAAAGAAGTCAGCAGTATGGCTATATATAAAATAAACAGTAAAATACCTGCTGCTGCAACAGTAGAGGCTTCTTTAGTTATACCATTGTATTTATATGCTGTTTTAACATTAATTTATATAATAATTTGTGCATATTGTTTTATAATTGCTTTTA
>CAJUBU010000002.1:1904-18042 GCA_910585095.1 uncultured Lachnospira sp. | reverse complement strand
CAGTTTATAAATGTAAGATGCGATATAGATGAAGCTGCATATTATGCTTTAAAGTATCAAACGGGTATAGCTCGTTTATCAGGGGCAGTTACATCTGCCTCGATATATGGCAGTTTGCTCAATCATTTAGGATATAATTATGCATCAAGTCATAATATTATTGGTGGTAATGCTGGAATTGTAGTATTAGCAGATAGGTCTAGCGACAGCAGTATTTTAAATGTTGATATTATCTATCATATAAAAAATCCTTTTGATATATTTGGAATTGGTATTTTAACACAAAAGCATACATATACCATAGAGGCTTGGTTTGGGGAAGATAAAAGCAAAGAATGGAAAAAAGATGGTAATACAGAAAATGAAAAGGTATATATAACTGAAAATAGTGATGTATTTCATAGAAATAGGCAATGTTCATCACTCTCTGTTACGATTATGGAAATTTCTATTGATAAAATTGAGAGTGCAAGGAATGAAAATGGCGGGAAATATTATGAATGTTCATCGTGTAAAAAACAGGGGTATGGAAAGATTGTATATATCACACCATTTGGAAGAGAATATCATGGACGCAGTAATTGTTTTGCATTAAAAAGGACAGTATTGCAGGTGCCAATAGATTCAGTAAATGATAGAAGAGCTTGTTTCTTGTGTGGATAATTAGTTATATCTTAGTTATTGTTTTGTAGAATATCAAATACAGAAAAAATAAAGAATTGAAAAGGAGGTTAAATTAGAAATTGTGGAGAAATATTTATTGAATGGTATTCTTATGGTCGTTTTGTTTTTATTGTCAATAGAAGATATAAGACATAAATCCGTTCGTCTATGGGAATTAATTATTTGCATTGGTATAGCTGTAAGTTATTCTTGTTTTTCTGGTTTATATGGATTGAAATATATAGTCATTAGCACATTGATTTTTTGTGTTTTATTGTGGGTAAATGCAGTGACAAAATGTTTTGGAATAGCAGATATTTTAATAATTTTTATATTGAATTGCATTAAGGGAATCGGTTTTTCAATTCTTGTTTTTGGTATGGCTATAACATTGGCAGCAGTAGTAAATATTTTTTTGTATATAAAGAAAAAAGTTCAATTAAAAAGTACAATTCCTTTTATACCATATATAGGTATTTGTACATTGGGGGCAATAATATGCGTTTAGAAGCATCTTTTACTGTTGAAAATTCGGTAATTATTTCAATTTTTACAATTATTATCGTGAGCATTGTTTTATTGTGTATTTCTGTTCATGAAAGTGTCCAAAGTAATTATAATCAATTTAGAAAGAATATGGAATTACAAGAAAATAAAAACGATAACCAAGATGATATGATACGATTCATTCATGCGACATTAAAACAAAGGGGTTGATTGAATTAAAGATGAATAAGATACAATATGAACAAGAAAATAATATGAGATATATGAAGATGGAATTTTGTAATATCACAGAAGAAGCGGAATATGAAATTAAAATGTTAATGAGTAATAAAATCAGCATTTTTTTACCAATATCTATAAAGACAATTAATAATAAAAATATATATTTTTATGATGTTACGTCAAAACAACAATTTTGTAAAATTTATGAATTTAATAAATTGCAGATGAAAGATGTTGCATTGATTTTAAATAGTCTTGAGGCTATGGCTCAGATTGTTAATAATTATATGTTGAATTTGGATTCTGTAATGGTTACGCCAGATATGTTATTTCTTGATTTGACAAATAAAAAATTAATGTTTACATATGTTCCAATATGTGATGGGATAGAGACTGAATTAAATGGAAGTCCATCATTTGATAAGTATATAAAGGAATTATTTGATTTTATTATTGAGCATTTTGACCATGAATATGATAAAAAAAGTGTGGTAAAGATATATCATATATATCAAAAGGTTATTCAACATGAATACAATATAATAAAAATAAGCGATTTATTGTATGAACAGGAAGATGTATCTATCCAAGATAATGAAATAAGCATAGATGATGAACAGAAAGAAATTGTCATTAAAGAGATACCACAAGAAATTATTGAAGATGAAGTAGAGTGTAAAAATAAATCTTTAATAAATATAATTTCAATTATAAAAGGAATAACCGTATTGTTGTTTGTTTTAAATGTTGCTAAAATATTGGCACCAGAAATTATCCCTCTTCCATATGAAGGAATGATTCCTATTGTTATATGTGTTTGTTTAACTGCTTTGTTATTAGCGTTATCAAAAATACCAAAAGATGCTTTTATAAAACTAAATAAAAGAAATATAAAACAGCCTTTTACCATTTCACCAGATATAAAATGTGATAGTATTGATAATAATATAATGGATAATACTGCTTGTAATGCGAAATCTGAATTTAAAAATGATTTTATTGATAATTTTGTTGATGATTCTGTTAATAGGGATAATAGTCAAGATATTGAACATACAATGTTGTTATCAGATTATTTTGAAAAGAGTAATAAAAGTAAAAATATAAAAATGACTTATTGCGGAGATGATGATTTAGAAGATATTTATATAGACAAATTGCCATGTATTGTTGGAAGCATGTCTGAACATTGCAATTATGTAATCAATAGTAAAATTGTGAGTCATATCCATATGTGTATTTTAAAAATAGAAGATATGTATTATATTGAGGATATGAATTCTACAAATGGAACATATTTGAATGGGGAAAGACTAATTGCAAGTGAGAGAAAAGAAATAAAAAAGGATGATTTGATACTTGTTGCGACATTGCCTTATAAGGTTGAAATGATTTAATAATTATGCTATATTCATTCTATATGATTCTATTTATATATATATAAATCAAACAAATACTATAAGGAGTAGAATAATGAAAATTAATATATATTATGGTGGAAGAGGAATTGTTGATGACCCAACTTTATGTGTTTTAGATAAAATTCAAGAAGTTTTAGATGAGTTAAATGTAACCGTAGAACGATATAACCTTTATGAAGAAAAAAGTCAAATTACAGCATTATCACAAACAGTGACAGAAGCAAATGGAGTTATTTTAGCTACGACTGTAGAATGGTTAGGCATGGGAGGATATATGCAGATGTTTTTAGATTCTTGTTGGTTATATGCAGATAAGAATAAAATTAGTAATATATATATGTTTCCTATTGTAACATCAAAAACGTATGGTGAAAAAGATGTGCTTTTAAGCCTAACAAATTCATGGGAGATAATAGGAGGACGAGCCACTTCTGGAATAAGCGCCTATGTTGATGACACAACAGAGTTTGAATTTAATGAAAAATATTCTATGATAATAGAAAATTATGCAGAAAATATTTATCGAACAATCTCACAAAAAAAGGATATTCTTCCATCAAGTAATCAGTCTATTAAAAATAAAGTAATGAAAGATGTTGTTCGATTTACACCTCAAGAAAGTGAACAATTATCAAAATATGCATCGAATGATGAATTTGTAAAAACACAAAAACAAGATATTGAATCGTTATCTTCTATTTATAAAGAAATGTTAAATGACCAAGAAAATGGTGGAGATGATTATTATATTAATGCTTTTTTAAATCATTTTGTCTTAGGATTGAATTTTGTTGGAACATATACATTTATGATTAGTGATAAAGATAAAATGATTAGAATGGATATTAACCATGATGATTTATCTGTCAATTTTGGAGAAAATAAAAATGCAGATATTATTGCAAAATTGAACAAAGCTACTTTTGACAGTATTATGCAAGGAAAAATTACATTTCATAGGGCGTTTATGACAGGTGACATAACTGCAAAAGGGGATTTTAGAAGTTTAAGGATGCTTGACGAATTATTTTCATTTTAATTTTATCTTTGATTAATAACAGACAAGCCTTATGCTTGTTAAGCAATATTTGACTTGTCTGTTTTAGTAAAAAAATTATGTAAGGGTACAAATTGCATGAAGTTGAATATGAACATATGTATTTTTATTATCTTGGCTGATTTTTAATGTACCATTATGTCTATTTATGATAGAGTTTGCAATATATAAGCCTAATCCAAAATGTTTTGATTTTGTTGTATAAAAAGCTTCTGATAAGATATTAATATCATCAGGAGAATAATATATATTTTTATCTTGATTAATTGTTTGAGGAAGTTGTATATCAGGCAGGTTTCCTGAATTAGAAATAGTAATATTAATATCATTGTTTTGAATTGATGTATCAATATATATTGTGGCAAAATTGCTGGCTTCAGCACCATTCATAATAATTTCACAAAGTGCGATAGTAAGTTGTTCACTATCTGCATTAATTAGAATATCGTTGTTACAGTGACAGATAATATCAATAGAATGAGGGCAAGTTGTTAAACAGGTGTTTGGAGCTGTCTTTAAATTATCAAGAAGTTGTTTTAAAGAAATCGTATTTTTTTCAGGAAATGCACAATGTCTGCATATTGAAGTACGTTTCATCAATATATTAAGTTCACCAATAGAATCCCCCATAGCGGTCCAGAATTTAAAGTCTTTTGATTCGGGATATCGCGCGCTTATATATTGATATGCACTTCCTATAAATGACAGTCTATTCATGATTTCATGTGAGGCAATACTCAATGTTTTATAATCTTTTGATGTCATTGATAAAGTTCCTTTCTTAATTTGATTTATTACTTTATTATTGCTATCGTTTCATTTTTAAGTTATTATATTTGAGAGTATATACTTGTTTTGAAGTATTGTAAATATAATGATTGGGAATGGAGGATTGTTATGAAAAAAGATGATTGTATATTCTGTAAGTTGGCTAATGGTATTATACCGACAAACCATCTTTATGAAGATGATGTTGTGAAAGTTATATTTGATACTAGTCCAGCGTCAAAAGGACATGTTCTAGTTTTGCCAAAAGAACATTATGATAATATTTATTCATTAGATGATGATACTGCAGCACATATATTTCAAGTGGCAGTTAAAATTGCAAAAGCAATAAAAGAATCATTAAATATAGATGGATTAAATATTGTTCAAAATAATGGTGAGGTAGCAGGGCAGACAGTATTTCATTTTCATATGCACATTATACCAAGATATAAAGGCGATAATGTAAATGTAGAATGGATACCTGGCAAAATTGATGATAAAACAATTGAGCAATTAAAAGTATTAATATCAGAAAAGATAAAGTAAAAGAGTCTTAGACAGAAATGAGGTAAATAATGGTTGATATTGATTTAAGCAAAGGCGGAGCATATCTTATTAATGGAGTGGATATCATAGTGGAGGAAGCAGCAGCTCAGGGCGCGTTAGCAAATAAGGTTGATGTAGTGCCAACAAAAGAAGAAGCTGCAAAGAATACAATTGCATATAAAATACTTGAAAATCATAATACATCAGGAAACATGGAAAAGCTTAAAATTAAGTTTGACAAAATGACTTCACATGATATTACTTTTGTAGGTATTATTCAGACAGCACGCGCATCAGGGCTTGAAAAATTCCCAATTCCATATGTTTTGACAAATTGTCATAACAGCTTATGTGCAGTGGGAGGTACGATTAATGAAGATGACCATATGTTTGGCTTGACTTGTGCAAAAAAATATGGTGGTGTATATGTTCCTCCACATCAGGCTGTTATTCATCAATATGCTAGAGAGATGTTAGCAGAAGGCGGCAAGATGATATTAGGTTCAGACAGTCATACACGATACGGCGCACTTGGAACAATGGCAATGGGTGAAGGTGGTCCAGAGCTTGTAAAACAGCTTTTGAATAAGACATATGACATTAATATGCCTGAGGTTATTGCAATATATCTTAAAGGGGAACCAGCTAAAGGAGTTGGACCACAAGATGTAGCATTGGCGATTATTGGTGCTGTATTTGGCAATGGTTATGTGAAAAATAAGGTTATGGAGTTTGTCGGACCAGGAGTTTCTAATCTTAGTGCAGATTTTAGAATCGGCATTGATGTCATGACCACAGAGACAACTTGTCTTTCATCAATATGGCAGACCGATGATAAGATAAAAGAATTTTATGATATTCATGGAAGAACAGAGAGTTATAAAGAGTTAAAACCAGGCAGTATTGCTTATTATGATGGTGTTGTATATGTGGATTTAAGTAAAATAAAGCCGATGATTGCAATGCCATTTCACCCAAGTAATACGTATACAATAGAAGAAGTTAATAAGAACCTTATGGATATATTGCATGATGTTGAGAAAAAAGCGATGGTAAGCCTTGATGGTGCTATTGATTATAAGTTGACAAATAAAGTTAGAGATGGAAAACTTTATGTTGACCAAGGTATTATTGCAGGTTGTGCAGGTGGTGGATTTGAAAATATATGTGCTGCTGCTGATATTCTTAAAGGAAAATCAATTGGCTCCGATGAGTTTACATTAAGTGTATATCCAGCAAGTACCCCTATCTATATGGAACTTGCAAAAAATGGTAAGTTAGCCGATTTGATTGGCACAGGAGCAATCGTTAAAACTGCTTTTTGTGGTCCTTGTTTTGGTGCAGGCGATACGCCAGCAAATAATGCTTTTTCAATTCGACATTCTACAAGAAATTTCCCTAATAGAGAAGGTTCTAAGCTTCAGCAGGGACAAATTTCATCCGTTGCATTGATGGATGCACGTTCTATTGCAGCTACAGCAGCAAATAAGGGCTATCTTACAGCGGCAACAGATATGGATGTAGAGTTTACAGGTCCAACATATCATTTTGATAAATCAATATATGAAAATAGAGTGTTTGACAGTAAAGGGGTGGCAGATGCCAATCAGGAAATTCAGTTTGGACCAAATATTAAAGATTGGCCACAGATGGTAGAATTGCCAGAAAATTTGATTATAAAAGTGGTATCAGAAATACATGACCCTGTGACAACAACAGACGAGCTGATTCCATCAGGAGAAACATCGTCTTATCGTTCAAATCCATTAGGTCTTGCGGAGTTTGCTTTATCAAGAAAAGACCCTGCTTATGTTGGACGAGCTAAGGAAGTACAAAAAGCAGAAAAGGCAAGAGAAGCAGGAGAATGTATGGGAGAAATACTCCCAGAGCTTCGCGATATTATGCGTAAAATTAAAGAAACATATGAAGTTTCAAAAGAAAATGTTGGTATAGGGAGTACCATATTTGCTGTAAAACCGGGTGATGGTTCAGCACGTGAGCAGGCAGCTTCTTGTCAAAAAGTACTTGGAGGTTGGGCAAATATTGCACATGAATACGCTACAAAAAGATATCGCTCCAATTTAATTAATTGGGGTATGCTTCCATTTATTATTGATAAGGGTGAACTTCCATTTGAAAATGGAGACTATATTTTTATACCAAATATTAAAAAGATGATTCAAGATAAACAGCTTAAAATGAAAGCGTATGTTGTCAATAAAGATATGAAAGAAATTGAATTAAAGATAGACGAACTTACAGACGACGAGAGGAAGATAATTCTTGACGGCTGTCTGATTAACTTCTACAAGAATAATTAGGAGTAATAAGAGAAATATGGCAGAGCAAAATATACTTGAAGGCGACATTGTTGTGCTTGAGGAAATAATTGCAAATATTAATGAACATAGTAGTGCAGTAGCAAAACGAGGACGGCTTTCCGATATGTCAAAAGAACTTTCAAATAATATTGAAGCTGCCGAAAAGGACATAAAAAATGAAATTGCTGCAAAATTAAAAGAGGGTATGGATTCTGTAAGTTCAGGCTACAATAAATCCATATTAGAGGAGCAAAAGAAGCTTAAAGAAGTGCAAAGTCAAAGAGATAAGGCAAAAATTGCAGGAGTTCGCAAAAGAATTGATAAGGAAACGGTTGCTTTAAGAGATGATAATGAAGCCTTAAAGAATAAAATAAAGAATTTGTACAGAAATGAACGAATACCTGCTTTTTGCAGCAAACGATTGTTTTTTTCAATTTTTTGTGGTGATGGATTTATTGATGGACTTTTATATTTTGTTTTATTAGCTGTCTTTTATGCAGCAATTCCAAGTGCTTTATGTTTTATTGAGGCAATGCCAAAGTTTGTTTATATTATATATTATTTTGTATTGATAGTGATTCATTTATTTTTAATTCGATTTATATATTCAAAGGTAGTAATACCACATATGGATATTATTATTCAAGTTAAGGATTTAAAATTAGATATTAAAAGTAATAGCAAAAAGATTAAAAGGATTGAAAATGGAATTAAATCCGATAAAAATGAGGATATGTATGGCTTAGATAGTTATGACAGTAAAATAAAAATAATTAATCAAAGTATTGCTGATATACAAAATAAAAAAACAGTTGCTTTAAAGGAGTTTGAATCGTTTACAAAACAAGATATTATTATGGATATACAAAATCGTTATAAAAGCGGTATTGATGCCATAAGAGAGGATTTGGCAAAAACGGATTCTGATGTAGAAAAATTAGATTCACTTATTAAGGAACAAAGGGCATATATATCAACAAATTATGAAGCATATTTAGGAAAAGAGTTTATGAATATTGAAAAGCTTAAAGAGTTAGCAACGATTATGAAAACTACAAAAGCTAAGACCATAGCAAATGCAATTGCTGTTTATAGAGAAACACATTAGTTAATGTTGGATTGCAAGGTAGGGTATTTTTGTTGATGTAAGGAAGAATGTGTTATCTGTTGTTTATGCGCCTCTGTAATAATTCAGAGGCGTGTGTTTTGTAAACATAAGGATATAAGAAAATGGATTGTTTATAAAGAGTAAAAGATTTGTTCATTAGAAAATAAAATTTTTTGAGTTTTATAGAATTTATGACAAATTCCGCCATTATTTTTGAAGTATAAGTGTTATTATCCACAATGAATACTTTTGGAAAGGTGGAAATGTAACATGAGTAATGCTGGTAACAGAGAGTTGTCAGAGATAAAGTTGCCAAAGAATATTAAGCAAATTGGTGATGTCGATTCTGACAAAAAAATATACATCGAAGATTACGCATATACATATATTAATTCTGTTGCACACCAGAAACCTGACAAAAATCAAGCTGGAATTTTACTCGGAGAAAATATGCGAAATAAAAATGAAAACTGCATATTTATAAAAGGTGTAATTAAAGCAAGATTTACAGGTGAGATACATTTTAATGATGAAATATGGGCAGGTATATATCAGGACATAGATCAATTCTTTCCAGGGCTTCATATAGTTGGTTGGTTTGCAGCAATGCCAGAAGTAACAAATGAGCAAATAAAACAACTTACAAAAATTCATAAAAATAATTTTTTAAGCGGTACAAAAACATTATGTCTTGTTGATAATAAAGAAAGAAATATGAATTTTTTTCTTTATGAAAAGGACAGGCTTAAAAAACAAAGCGGGTATGTATGTTTTTATGAAAGAAATTACGAAATGCAAGAATATATGCTTGAAACAGGGGATAGAAAATCGATAGAAAACCCTAAAGATAATGATGTTGTAAAATCAATTCGAGCGATTATTCAAGAAAAAGAAAATATGCGGTATAAGAGAAAAGGGAATTTTACATCTTATTTTTTTGGTATTATTGCGATGGCTTCAATTGTTGTAATAGGGTTTAACTTAGTACAAAATTATGAAAGAATGAAAAAATTAGATAATTCACTTTCAACAATTGTTCAGCAAGTATCTAATCTAAATGAAAAAGGAACACAACCTGTTATGTCAGATGGTATCGTTCCTGTAGATGTTGTATATGAGACAAAAACAAATACATCTGAAAAAACAACTCCAACAGCTTCTATTGCATCAACTAATGCAAATCAATCTGAAACTGCCAAGTTAACAGACAGTACAAATCAATTTGAAACTTCAAAAAAAACAGAACCTACAAAGTCAACAGAAAATACAAAACCCACAGACCCTACTAAAAATAATGATGAAACAAAGCAAACAAATGTGGTATCCTTAACAGAACCACAATCATATGTTGTTAAAAAAGGTGATACAATTATAAGTATTTGTAAGTCATATTATGGAAATATTGATAAAGTACAAGCAGTAGCAGATTATAATGACATAGATGATATAAATAAATTATATATTGGTCAAGTAATAAAACTTCCTTGAATATTTTTATTATTTATGTATAATTACAATAGAATATAGATATTGAATTTCTATATAAAAAGTTAAGGGCTTTTTAATTTATATGAGGTGGCGTTCATGGCTGATATTATATCAGGCAAGTCGAGATTCACAGGAGATAGCAGTTCAAAAGTGGTGAAATTTCCCACAAATGACAATGCTGGTGAAAATGAAGACTTTAAGAAAAAACTAAATAACCATAGAAAAAGAATTATATTTATGGCATTGTCAATAGCAGGTATTTTAACGGTTTCTGTTATTATTTTATTTTATATTATGGATGGAATTACATATTCAACCTACTCTGTGCTTTCTTCTGTAAATAGAGATGATAGTGAAACTGCTGAATATGCTGTTTATGGTGATGGATACATTCGATATAGTAATGATGGTATAGCCTATCATAATAGGAATGGAGAGGTGGTTTGGGACAAGACCTATTCTATGCAGAAACCTCAGATAAAAACATGTGGAGAAATTGTTGCAGTTGGAGATATTAATGGCAGCAGCATTTATATATTTAATAAGGCAGGAGCTTTAGGGAATGTAGATACATCAATGACTATTTCACAGATAGAAGTTGCTAAACAGGGAGTTGTTGCGGCTGTGCTTGAAGATAGTGATGCCAATTATATTAATTTATATAATTATAATAATGATAAAATTTATAGTGTCAAAACATCACTGTCTGGCGATGGATATCCTATTGATATTAGCATTTCAGATGATGGAACAAAATTGATAGCATCATATTTGTATGTCAGTGGAGAAAAAATCAAGACAAATGTAGTATTTTATAATTTTTCTGATGTAGGGCAAAATGAAACGCAAAGAATTGTTGGCGGATTTAATCATTATAATGATACCATTGTCGGTGATGTAAAATTTTATGGTAACACAACGGCCATAGCTATTGGTGAAAATATTATCAGTATTTATAATATTAATGAATATCCCAAATTAGTTAAAGAGATAACCATAGAAAATGAGATTCAAAAAGTGATTTTTAGCGATAAGTATATCGGGCTTCTTCTTGATAACTCAGATACAGGAGATATATATAAGTTAGTAGTTTATGATACAAATGGTAAAATGGCAAGCAAGGTATCGTTTAATACACAATATGATAATATTGTTTTAGATAACAAAACGATTGTAATGAATACAAGTTCTACATTATGTTTAATGAATTTTAGTGGCAAGGTATTGGCTGATATACCAATGAATTTGCCAATAGATAAAGTTTTGACACATAATAGTAGAGGAAATTATATATGTATCAATTCAAAATATATACAAAATATTCGATTGAAATAATATGGCGTGATTTTATAATGTTAGATAAAAAGCATTAATAAGATTAATAAAATTATAATATAAATTTAAAATTCTAATTGTTTTATATAAAATTGTGCCAAAATTGAAGTGTTTTAGAAATATAGAATAATTTACAAATAAAAAATTTATATTATAAATTTTATATAATAAGAAATGAGGAATACATATGAATATAATGTTGATAGTTGTCATTATGATTTTGGTATTATTTGCTTTAGTGGGGTGGCATAAAGGGCTAATTAAAATTGTAATGTCACTGGCTGCTATGTTGGTAACGATAATTGCATGTGTTTTTTTGACACCAATGATAAGTAATTTTGTTAGAAATCATACGCAAGTTTATGATAAGTTGAATCAGTCTATTTTTGAATTGATTATTGATAATGATTCTTTTAAACAAGTGATAGATGATAATATTACACAGGAAGATTCATTAAATGTGAATGATATTGATTTAACAAAGATAAATGAGTATGGCGATACGGTTTCAAAATATATGGAACTTGTAGTTGATAAAATGCAATTTCCAGATAGCATTGCACAAAAAGCTGGAGAGATTATGATTCCTGATAGTATATTGCAGATTGCAGATATGAATTCTATAAGTGATATTTTGGCTGCTATTATATCAGCTCGATTGGCTTCTTTAGCATTAAATGCAATTGTATATGTGATTGTTTTTGTAATTGTTTTTATAACTGTAAGAATATTGTTTATAGTAACAAAAGTGATTGAAAAAATCCCTGTTTTAAAAGATGTCAATAAATTGATGGGATTATTGTTAGGTATAGCTGAAGGATTGATAGTAGTATGGTTGCTTTTTGCATTAGTAACAGCATGTAGTCGATTTGATTGGGCGGCAAGTGCATTGGCAGATATCGGTAGTAATGGATTATTGTCATTTATTTATGACCATAATTTAATAATGAGTACATTATTTAAAGTGTAAAAATTTACGTGAAATTATATAGTTGAAATATAATGCAAAAAGTTTTAAAATTGAGTGACAGTGAAATACTTTAATATTAATTTTGAGGTATTTCAACCTCGTGGAAGTTAAAAGTATTTATTGATACGAGCAGTATGATTTATTTACTTTTTGACTTGTAATTTACGGGAATAAATGATAAAGGACGGATTTTTGAGTTGGAAGAAACAGGAACACTGTCACAGTTTGATACGCCGATTCACAAAGCGTTGGAACAACAGCGTCTTAACAGATTGGCACATTTTGATGTACCAGGCCATAAGGGAGGTCGTGGAAATAAAGAGTTAAAAGAATTTTTGGGTGCAGATTGCGTTAAGCTGGATATGAATTCCATGAAGCCTTTGGATAATTTATGTCACCCAGTATCTGTAATTAAAGATGCACAGCGCTTGGCAGCAGAAGCATTTGGTGCCGATGAAGCATTTTTTATTGTAAATGGAACTACTGCAGCAGTACAAGCGATGATTATGTCCGTTGCAGTTGCAGGCGATAAAATTATAATGCCTAGAAATGTGCATAGAAGCGCTATTAATGCTTTGGTAGTCAATGGCTCTATACCAGTTTATGTGAATCCAGGTGTAAATAAAAGGTTAGGTATTCCATTGGGAATGTCCGTAAGTGATATTGAAAAGACAATAAAAGAAAATCCTGATGCCAAAGCGATTCTTGTCAATAATCCCACTTATTATGGGATATGTTCAGATATAGAAAGCATTGTTAAAATAGCACATGAACATGGTATGTTGGTATTGGCAGATGAGGCACATGGAACACATTTTTATTTTAATGATAGACTGCCAATATCTGCTATGGCAGCAGGGGCAGATATGACTGCTATCAGTATGCACAAAACAGGAGGTTCTTTGACACAAAGTTCTATCTTGTTGACAAGGAATACTGTAAATGCAGATTATGTTAGACAGATTATTAATTTGACGCAGACGACAAGTGGGTCTTATTTGTTGTTGTCTTCTTTGGATATAGCTAGAAAAAATATGAGTTTAAATGGTAAAGAATATTCCGACAAAATGATAGATTATGCAGAATATGCCAGAGAAGAAATTAATAAATTGGGTGGTTATTATGCGTTTGGCAATGAACTTGTTGATAAAAATTTTGTTTATGATTTTGATAGGACAAAGTTATCAGTTCATACAAGAGATATAGGATTAGCAGGGATAGAAGTCTATGATTTATTAAGAGACGATTATGGAATACAGATAGAATTTGGCGATATTGGAAATATTTTAGCAATTATATCTGGCGGTGATAGAATGTTGGAAATAGAGAGACTCATCTCTGCTTTATCTGAAGTGAAAAGGCTGCATGAGCGTATAAAATCAGGCATGTTTGACCATGAATATATTAATCCAACAATTGTTATGGGACCACAGAAAGCATTTTTTAGTAAAAAATTGTCTTTGCCAATAGAAGATAGTGCAGATAAAATTTGTAGTGAATTTGTTATGTGTTATCCGCCAGGAATACCTATTTTAGCGCCAGGTGAGATGATAACACAGGAGATTATTCGCTATATACAATATGCAAAGGAAAAAGGGTGTCTTGTTACAGGAACTCAAGATATGTCCGTAGATAATATTAATGTAGTAGACACGAATGCCGAATAGCAGAAATGAGGTCTGAATTGGAATTATGGTATACAGATATGCACACCAAAAATGTGCAGTTTTCTATGAAAGTAAAAAATCAGATAGCAAGTACAGAGAGTGAGTTTCAAAGAATTGATATTCTTGATACAGAAGAGTTTGGAAAGGTGTTAGTTCTTGACGGAGAGTTGATGATTACTCAAAAGGATGAATTTATTTATCATGAAATGATTACGCATGTTCCTATGGCAGTGCATCCAAACGTTCAGAATGTATTAGTGATTGGTGCTGGTGATGGTGGTACTATAAGAGAATTGACACAATATGAATCTATCAAAAATATTGATATGGTAGAGATAGATAAAAATGTTACAGATATGTGTTTAGAATTTTTTAAAGAAACTTCCTGTAAGTTGTATGACAAAAGAGTACATATGCATTTTGAGGAAAGTTTGCGATTTGTCCGAATGAAAAAAGATGAGTATGATTTGATTATTGTGGATTGTGCAGACCCTTATGGTCCAGCAGAAGGTCTTTTTACACGAGAGTTTTATGGCAATTGTTTTAAAGCACTTCACGATGATGGGATTCTTATCAATCAGCATGAGAGTCCATATTACAGTGAACATTCAAGAACGGTACAAAAAGCACATAAACATATTCAACAAGTGTTTTCGTATAGTACGGTTTATCAATGTCATATACCATCGTATCCTTCAGGGCATTGGCTTTTTGGATTTGCTTCTAAAAAGTATGACCCAATAAAGGATTTAAGGGAAAAAGAATGGAATTCATTACATTTAAAAACAAGATATTATAATACAGATTTACATAAAGGAAGTTTTTATCTGCCCACATATGTAAAAGAATTGTTGGGTACAGAGTGAGAACATAAGAAAGTGAAAGTAGGTTAGGAGGAGTTATGGGAAAAGCGCTTATTATTGGTGCTGGAGGTGTTGCTGGCGTTGTTGCACATAAATGCTGTCAAAATCCAGAGGTGTTTGAAGAAATATGTATAGCGAGCAGAACAAAATCAAAATGTGATACATTAAAGGAAGTCTGTGAGAATAAGTATGGTGTTGGAGTTGGAAAGACGAAGATAACGACAGCACAAGTAAATGCAGATTATGTAGATGAATTGGTGACATTGATTGAAAAAGTGAAACCAGATATTGTTATGAATATTGCACTTCCATATCAGGATTTGACAATTATGGAAGCTTGTCTTAAAACAAAAACAAATTATATGGATACGGCTAATTATGAGCCGCCCGAAACAGCTCATTTTGAGTATTCATGGCAATGGGCATATAAAAAGCGATTTGAGGAAGCTGGAATTACAGCATTGCTTGGCTCTGGATTTGACCCTGGCGTGACAGGGGTGTTTTCAGCTTATGCTGCAAAGCACTATTTTGATGAGATAGAATTTATTGATATATTAGATTGTAATGGTGGTAATCATGGTTATCCGTTTGCAACGAATTTTAACCCTGAAATTAACATACGAGAAGTTTCTGCAAAAGGAAGTTATTGGGAAAATGGTCATTGGGTAGAAACAGAGCCAATGGAGATAAAAAGAGTGTATAATTTTGATGGTGTAGGTGAAAAGGATATGTATTTACTGCACCATGAGGAGATAGAGTCTCTTGCTTTAAATATAAAAGGAATAAAGAGAATCCGATTTTTTATGACATTTGGGCAAAGCTATCTCACACATTTGCAATGTCTTACAAATGTTGGGATGACCTCTATTGAACCAATTGATTTTGAAGGACATCAAATCATTCCTCTCCAATTTTTAAAAGCTGTTTTACCAGACCCGGCTTCACTAGGACCTAGAACGGTAGGAAAAACAAATATAGGCTGTATTTTTCAAGGGAAAAAAGATGGAAAGGATATAGCTTATTATGTATACAATATATGTGACCATCAAGAATGTTACAAAGAAGTAGGTTCACAGGCAATATCTTATACAACAGGCGTTCCAGCTATGATAGGAGCGATGATGCTGATGACTGGAAAATGGAATAAAAAAGGTGTGTATAATATAGAAGAATTTGACCCAGACCCATTTATGGAAGCA
>CAJUBU010000002.1:0-1894 GCA_910585095.1 uncultured Lachnospira sp. | reverse complement strand
GGATTCCGAAAAGCTCCCTGGGAATTGCCTTAAAGTTGGTAAAATAAAATTTATTGGATAAAATTGTTTTATCAATATATTAAGAAAATATATTTGTGTTTTTGATAAGATAAGTATTATATAACTAATATATGATAGTAAAAAAATAGATATTATAGTTTTATTGGATTTAAGTGAAAGTGCTAAAAAAATCATTTGTTATTTGAAAAGTAACGATATATAAGGTTTTAAAAATATTAATTTCTATATAGCAGCTTAATTAAAATAGGTGTAAGTCTTTTTGGTGTTTAGGTAATAAAAAGTTTTACATAATTCGTTAAGTGATAGTTTCAATCTGCTTTGCTATTTACTTATAATCTTATTATGAGATTAAATTAATTTATTCACTTAGGAGGAGTAATAGATTTGATAGATTATAGTCGAGTTAAGACGCCTGCATATGTAGTAGATGAAAATTTGTTGATTCGTAATTTAGAAATATTGAAATCTGTAATGGATAGAACTTCTTGTAAAATAGTATTAGCACAAAAAGGGTTTTCTATGTTTTCCTTATATCCATTAATTGGAAAGTATTTATGTGGTACAACTGCCAGTTCTCTTTATGAGGCGAAGTTAGGAAAAGAAGAAATGGGAAAAGA
Source organism: uncultured Lachnospira sp. (assembly GCA_910585095.1). Lineage (GTDB taxonomy): Bacteria > Bacillota > Clostridia > Lachnospirales > Lachnospiraceae > Lachnospira. The sequence continues at coordinate 1,256 of CAJUBU010000002.1, read as the reverse complement.
GACACATATTTTTTCACCAGCATATAAGGAAAAGGAATTTGATGAAATTGCAATTTTATGTGACCATATTGTTTTTAATTCGATTGAGCAATTTATGAAATATAGGAATATTGCCCTTCAAGCAAATTGCAGCTGTGGTCTTAGAATAAATCCTCAATATGCAGAAGTGCCAAATGAAATTTATAATCCATGTTGTGTTGGTTCACGTCTTGGAATAACAGTGGATGTTCTTGAGGAAGAATTAAAATGCGATTTTTCCATATTAGATAATATAGAAGGATTGCATTTTCATGTGATGTGCGAACAAAATTCAGATACGTTAGAACGAGTTTTGAAACATGTTGAAGAAAAATTTGCAAAATATTTGGCATTACCACAAATTAAATGGGTTAATTTTGGTGGTGGACATCATATAACGCGACAAGATTATGATATTGAACTCCTTATAAAGTGTATTAATTATATTCAAAAAAAGTATTATGTTCAAGTTTATCTTGAGCCAGGAGAGGCCGTTGCACTTAATACAGGTTTTTTAGTTGCAACAGTTCTGTCTGTACAAAAAGAAAAATTTACAGTGCATAATGAAAATGGGGGTTACGAAGTAACTTCAGCTATTTTAGATACTTCTGCGGCGTGTCATATGCCCGATGTTCTTGAAATGCCATATCGTCCAATAATTATTAATTCTGAAATGCCAGGTGTTCTTGCATACACGTATCGTTTTGGCGGAAATACATGTTTAGCAGGAGATATTATTGGAGATTATTCGTTTCATCATCAATTAAAAGCGGGAGAAAAATTAGTATTTACAGATATGGCTCATTATAGTATGGTGAAAAATAATACGTTTAATGGAATAGGACTGCCATCAATAATGATTTATAATGATAAAGATGGTTTATATACAGTGAAAGAGTTTGGATATCAAGATTTTAAAGAAAGGCTTAGTTAAATAAGTAGTGAAGCAGATTGTAAATATTTTTTAGTACCTTATAAGATGATTGTAAATATCTGTTTTAATTTAACTTTATTAGATAAGTATTCTGTTTTAAGTGGAAAGGTTTTATTAAAATAAAGTGCTAAAAAGTAGTAAGGAAATTACAGTAAATTGTAAAATTTTTTGTAAATAGTTATATAGTGAAAATTTTTTGTAAAAAATTAAAAAAAATGTAAAAAAGTAGTTGACATAATTATGTAAGAGTGTTAATATAATCAAGTCGCCGCGAGAGAGTCGAAAAGATAGACAAGGTAACAGA
>CAJUBU010000001.1 GCA_910585095.1 uncultured Lachnospira sp. | reverse complement strand
ATGGAAATGATATGAATGATGTTGATTCAAAGGCAAATGATTTAGCTGAGTTTTTTACAGAAATATTGGATACGTATAAATTGCAATATAGAGATGGCAAGGTGCAAGCTGGTTTTTACACATCTTATTTTCATGCCGATTTTGGTAAATTGACAGGTGCAACACCAGATGGCAGAAAATCAGGTATGCCATTATCAAGTTCATTATCAGCTATGTCTGGTATGGATAAAAGTGGTCCAACTGCCTTAATTAATTCTGCAAATTCTATTAACATGGAGCGGTTTGGCAATGGAATGGTTTTAGATATGAAATTTACATCGGACTTTTTAAAAATAAAGAAACATGCCATTGCATTACAGTTATTGGTGGAAGAGTATTTTCGCAGCGGCGGAATGGAGATACAGTTTAATATTGCAGATAAAGAAACACTTAAGAAAGCACAACAAAATCCGCAGGAATACTCTAATTTAATTGTTCGTGTTTCAGGATTTAGCGCTTATTTTGTATCATTAGACAAGCTTCTGCAAGATGAGATTATAAATCGTATGGAGCAAGATGAGTAAATTAGATTATGAGGTTATAAGTAAAAAGTAAATTAGATTGTGAATGTTTGTTTATAAAAATAATTGAATATAGATAAAAAATATAAAATAAATAAAGGAGAAAAATATGTCAGATAAGCAAACACCATTAATATCCATTATTATGCCAGTATATAATACACAAGATTATATAGAAAGAAGTGTACATAGTATTTTGGCTCAAACATATACCAATTTAGAATTAATTTGTATTGATGATGGTTCTACGGATGAAACAGGAGCAATTCTTGATAAATTAGCAAAGGAAGATAAGAGGGTTATTGTTATTCATAAAAAAAATGAAGGTGTGACAGAGGCAAGAAATGTTGGATTAAATACAGCAAAAGGCGATTTTATAGGATTTGTAGATTCCGATGATTATGTTTGTGAAACAATGTATCAGGAATTGTTAGAGGCAATTCAAAATCATAATACCGATATAGCAACATGTGGTTATTATATGGATTTTTCAAATGAGATAAAAATTGCAGAAAATCAAGCAGAAGTGCCAATTATTTCTATGGACATTAATAAGTTTTTACCTTATATATATGAGAGAGATAAATATAAAGGGGTAGCAGGTTATATTTGGACAAGATTATTTCGCAGAGAAATATTGAAAACGAATGAGGGAAAATTAAAAATTAAATTTAGAAAAGAATATTTAGGTGCAGATGATATTGTATTTGTAGCAGAAACAAATATTCATAGCAAAACAGTTGTTTATGTTGATAAACCATTATATTATTATTATCAAAGAGAAGGTTCTATTGTTCATGATTTGGAAAAACAATATCATACATTTTATTGGATAACGGCATATGAGCGAGTTATTGAATTGTATAAAGAAAATGATATAGAAGAATCTGTCCTTGAAATGCTTATTAGGATGTATGTTTATCGTTGTGGCAAGCTATTGGAAATTGCTAAAAGAAAAGATGATTTAGAAAAGAAGAAATTGTTAAGAAGTAAAGTTAAAGATAATCTATTATGTTATGTAAAAACAAATATGGAACATTTAGACAGAGTAAAATGGATTGTTGATTTGATGGTTGATGAGGAGGTATAACAAGTGCGTTCACCAGAAGATATGAAAATAATAGAAATTGATATAACAAATGCGTGTATACATAATTGTTCAAACTGTACAAGAATGTGCGGACATCATAAAAGTACATATTTTATGCAGTGGGAGACTTATAAACGTGCAGTGGATTCTTTAGAGGGATTTCAAGGCGGTATTGGTGTTATGGGTGGGGAACCAACATTGCATCCAGAGTTTGAACGTTTTGTACAATATATTAATACAAAGTATGAAGAACCAAAAAAAGAAAATTATTTTATACAGCCAACAGCAAATTTTATGCGTGACCGTAAATTGGAAGAACGAAATTTGACTTATTCTTATTGGGAAAAAAATGGAATTGGTCAGCGAATTAAAGGACCAATTCTATTTTCGTCCGTTGCTTCAAATTATCATAAATATTATGAGTTAATTCAAGATGTTTTTCGTTATCAGGGGGTAAATGACCATATTATTCCATGTTATCATCAACCAGTGTTAATAAGCAGAAAGGATATGGGTATTTCTGATGAAGAATGGTATCCATTAAGAGATGCATGCTGGGTTCAAAATAAGTGGAGTGCCAGTATTACCCCTAAGGGCTGTTTTTTCTGTGAAATTGCAGGGGCATTGGATATGCTTTTTGACGGACCTGGTGGTTGGCCTATTGAAAAGGATTGGTGGAAAAGAAAGCCAGAAGATTTTGGTGACCAGCTTCATTGGTGTGAGTTGTGTGGTATTGCATTAAATACAAAATCAAGAAATGCAAATGAAGGAATTGATGATGTATCTCCTACATTGTATGAAAAATTACAAGAAATAGGGAGCGGAAAATTAAAGAAAAAAACTGTACATATATATACGAAAGAGGATTTGCCAACAAATATAAATGATAATAAAAAGTTTGAATATCATGAAAATAATATGAACAGGCTTAATGAGCAAAATAATATTATTTATCCATCAGGCTTTTCTGCAATTTATATATCAAATGAGAATGACTCTTTTGAAGAAATAGAACAATGTATTCAGGCAAATGAAAAACAGACAGATAAATTTCTTGTTTTTGTACAAGATGATTTATTACAAATACTAAAAGAAAAATATGATTCTGTAAGTCAAAAAATTATGATTCTTCCAAAAGAAAAACGCTTTGGTATAAATCTAAATAAAGCTCATAAAATTTTGGGGGAAGAAAGCTACAATCTTTTGCTGACAGTTGGAAGCAGATTAGCAGAGGATTTTACAGAAAAATTAAAGAAATATGTAATTAATCCGGGTACATTTCATTACCTAAAAAATGGCAACGATTTAGATATGCAGTGTGATTGGATAAAATTTACAAAGAAAGATGATTTTTTTGTTTTGTATACTTCAAGGTCATATGCTTTGCGCAATGCAGGATATGATGGTATTTCATACTGTAATTCTATTGAGAAATTTGCTGGTCTTTGGGAAGAAAGAAAGAAAATTATATTCAACAATAAAATGTTAGAAGGACAGAAACTTGTCAATGAATTAGAATACAATCCAGAATATAAGTATGTTATATATGGAACAGGAACTTATGGACAAAAAGCATATGAAGGAATAACAAGAATTGGCGGAAAAATAGCGTTTTTCTGTGATTCAAATAAGGAAAAACAGGGAAAGCAGATGTTTGATATTCCAGTGTATGCTCCTGATAAAATGAAAGAACAACGGACAGATTATGATAAAGTAGTGATTGCTGCATTGGCATATAGAGATATTCGCGAGGAAATATTAAAATGTGGTTTGACAGATGAGGATATTGTAGCGCCTATTTTTTAACCGTATCAGGAAAGAATCAAAATTAACTGTAAAAAACTGCAATGGCTTATGAACAAGCAGTAAAGCAGATTGCGAATATCTGCTTTACTTTTGGGAGAGAACTATGAGAGTAATATTATTTGGAGTAGGGTCTATTTATAATCAAAATAAAGAATTAATTAAAAAACATGAAGAAATTGTTGCATTGATAGATAATGATTCAAGTATTTGGGGAAGTACTATTGACGATTATTTAGTATATAAACCACAAGATTTAAAAAAATTAAAATATGATAAAGTTATTTTGATGTGCAGAAAATTTTATGAAATGAAAATGCAGTTACTTGAATTAGAAATTGATGAAAAAGTTATATGGACATGGGATGATTATAGAAGTCAGTTTCTTTGTGATGAAGTGAAATATTATAAAAATAATAAATTTAAAAATATAAATCAAAAAAGAATTTTAATTATTACTCATGCTTTAGATTCAACTGGTTCATCAGTTGCATCTACATATTTAGCATATGCTTTAAATCAAAAAAATTATTATGTGTTATTAGCGGCGGCATTTGCATCAGATATGTTTATAAAAGAAGTAAATGATAATGGTATTGATATTATGGTTAAATCCTCATTGCCGCATTTAACTCAAAAAGATTATGAGTGGATTTCAAACTTTGATATGATTATTTTAAATCATTTAGATATGTTTGAGTGTGCATTTCAATTAAACGGCAAATTTCCAGTTATGATTTGGCTGCATGAGCCTGCATATATTTATAAAACTTATAAAAAAAATAAAAGCGAAAACAATAAATTATTAGATAAAGTAACTATTTTTGGCGTTTCTGATGTAGCTAAAAAAATATTTGAACATTTTTTTAATGAATATTCTAGTAAAGTTTTAACTTATGGAATACCTGATACAAAAAAGACAGAAAGTTGTATTTGTAAGTCAAAAAAAATAATTTTTGCAGTTATTGGAGGTATACATAAAAATAAAGCCCAATTGGATGCAGTTATCGCTTTTGAGAAGTTATGTACTCATATTCAGGAAAACGTTGAATTGTGGATTATTGGAAGTAATAGAGACAGACAATATTATTGTGAATTAGAAGAAAAAGTTAAAAATAATAATCAAATTATTTTATGTGGGGAATATAGCAGAGAGCAGTTACAAGAAGCATATCATAGTATAGATATTGTTTTATGTCCGTCTTTAGAGGAAACAATGTCATTAGTTATAACAGAAGGTATGATGTATGAAAAAGTCTGTGTTGTTTCTAAAACAGCAGGGATTAGTGATTATATAAAACATGGTTATAATGGATTTATATGTGAACCAAGTAATCCAAATCAGTTGGCAGAATTGTTAGTAGAAATAATAAAAAGAAAAAAAGAGTTTTCTCTTATTGGTAAAAAAGCACGTGATACCTATGAAGAATATTTTACGATGGAAAAATTTGCAGAAAGAGCAGATAGATGTGTACAAGAAACAATAGAATGGTTTAATATTAAAAAGGTATAGAGTAAAATATGATAGAGTTAAATATTCATAATAATGATAGGATATTAATAATTGCACCACATCCTGATGATGAGTGTATAGGAGCAGGTGGAATATTAGCTTTATATCCTACACAATGTGATGTGTGGGTAATGACCGATGGAAGGTATGGCAGCAGCAATAATATACCACATGAAATGATTAAAGTTAGAAAAAAAGAGTTTGAACTTGAGATGAAATTGTCAGGTGTCAAAAATTATAAAATGTTTAATATTGAAGATGGTACATTACTGAATCATATAGATATAGTACAATGTGAGGACTTATCTAAATATACAAAAATATTTGTTACAAATGAATTAGATGAACATGCAGACCATCGTGCTGCATTTCGATTGATAAAAGAAACATTAATAAAGCAAAATAATTATACTACGCAATTATATCAATATGAAATATCAACACCTTTAAGATGTGTGACACATTATGTAAATATTACAGATGTTTATAAGAAAAAAAGTGAATTGATAAGTGTTCATAAGTCACAGCATAAAGCCTTAAATTATACGCGGCTGGCAGAATCTTTAAATGCTTATAGAGGAGTAATTACTGGAATTGATGGTTTGTATGCAGAAGGATACTTGTTAACATCATTAAATGTTGATAAAGACCAAGAAAATAAATATATGTATGAAGAAAGAAATCAAAAATTATTACAATTTTACAGAGTATATGATATGTGGCTTAATTCTACTTTACAAAATAAAAAAATTTCAGAATATATATTAAAAATGGGATATAAAAATATAGCCATATATGGTTATGGTTCACTGGGGAAGAGATTATATCAATGTATTAAGGCAGATGGAAATCTTATTTGTGTAAAATATATAATGGATAAGGCAGCAGATAAGGGATTAAGTAATGAAATTAATATTGTGTGTCCATCAGAAAATTTAGAAAAAGTTGAGATAGTAATTGTTACACCAATCTATTATTATAAAGATATAAGTGAAAAATTAAACAATATGGGATATGAAAATGTAATATCATTAGAGGATATTGTATGTAAGATGGCAGAGTAAAAATATATAGTATATTTATAAGAATTTTATCATCTTGCAAATAATATTAAGAATAAATTGAAAGGAAATTGTGTTAATGAATATTAAATTTGTTCCATATCAAGAGAAGTATATAATTGGAGTAAGTAATTGTCTTAAACGAAATCTTAAATCAGTGGAAGATAAAAATGAAGAGTATATTAAAAAAAAGTTAATTTCTCCAATTGTTAATTATGAGTGGTTGCATGAAGATGTGCTGAAAGATATTTCTTGCAAACGTGGGTTAGTGCTGCTTGATGACAATGAAGTTGTAGGATTTTGTGGAGCTATTTATTCAAGCAGATATTTCAATGGTAAGAATGTGATTTATGTCAATTTAACCACATGGGCATTTGATAAAAAATATCGTTTTTATATGTTTAAAGCTATGGAATTAATTTGTGATACGGCAGATATAATTGTTGAATTGACATCAAATATTTCTATTGCTGAAATTTTTTCAAAAATATTCAAGTTTCAGGATTTTGAGCAGAAATGTGTTAGATTGTATCCCGTTCCTTATGTAGGAGAAGAACAAATAGAAGTGCATTTTGTATTAAATGCAAATGAAAATTTAGATGATGACTTAAAATTAGAATTTTTAAATCATAGTTTTTATAGTATGATACATGTAATTCATTTTTTTGATAAAAAAAGTATGGAAGATGGCATTATTTTTTATAAGGTGTTTAACGAGAATGACCATTATATACGTATATTAAAAGTTGCAAATATTAATTTGTTTGCAAAGTATACACATGAGATTGTATGGAAAGTATTGAACAGAGAATGTTATAATGATTGTGTTGATTCAGCACAGATTATATGTAAAATAATGAAATTTATGGATGAAAAAAGAAAAGTTTGTATAGAGTGTGATAGGAGATTTTTTGGAGATGCTGAAATAAAATATCCATTTTTTAAGGAAGTGCCAGCAAGAAGAATGATTCTTAACAAAACAGAAGATGAAAATATAGGAATACCAGATTTGCTTTATTCAGAAATGGCTATATTGTTATAGAAAACTTAAATTGAAGATGCAATTGGAGGGGATAGGATGAGTATTGAATTGAAAGATTATTTTAAGCAAATAAAAAGTAGTAATTCTAAAAAGATTGTTATATATGGTGCAGGCAAAATAGGAACACATTTATATAAATTATGCTTAGAACAAGAAATTAATATAGATTTATTTTGTGTGACGAATCTTGAATGTAATCCAAAGGAAATAAAGGGGATAAAAGTATGTGAATTTGGTGAGTTAGAAGCAATGGGATGTAATCCTAAAAATACTTTAATTTTAATTGGAGTAAAAGAATTTGGAGAATCTAAAATTGAAAAAATGCTTGAAAATTCCGAATGGAAAAGATTTATTTCATTACCACAGTATAATATTGTAGAAAATTATGACAGATTAATAAGACCCGAAATGGAAATAACTACTAAGATTGGGTGTAGTGTAAACTGTAAATATTGTCCACAAAAGAATTTAATTCATTCGTATTTTAAAAATAAAAGTAATAGAAAAACAATGTTTTCAGTACAAGATTTTAAAATTTGTTTAGATAAATTACCATTAAATACGGTTATTGATTTTGCAGGATTTGGAGAACCATTTTTAAATTCGGATGCCATAGAGATGATGGAATTTGCCTGTGATAGTGGTTTTGAAACAATATTGTATACATCTTTAGTAGGACTAAAAAAAGAAGATTTAAAAAGAGTTTTATCTATTCCATTTGCAGAAGTAGTTTTACATGTTGCTGATAATCAAGGGTATGCTACTATTCCAGTAACGGATGAATATTTATATTGTTTAGATGCTTTTCTGGAAGCAAAAAAAGAGGATGGCACATTATTTGTAGATGATATAAATAGTCAATGTACTCCACATCCTGATGTTTTAAAAAGAACAAAAGGAAGATTTAAAATATATAGAGAATTAATAGACAGAGCAGGAAATCTTGTGGGAGATGAATATAAAGACCTTACAAAAGCAGATAAACATGGACCAATTATTTGTAGTGGAATGAAAGAATTAAATCATAATGTTTTATTACCAGATGGAACCGTTGTTTTATGCTGCAATGATTTTTCTTTACAGCATGTATTAGGCAATTTATTAGAAGAACAATATAGTGACATAATGAACAGTAAAATTATTAAAAATATAAAAAAAGCCATGTTGAATGATGATGGAAGCAAAGATTTATTGTGTAGAAAATGTGCATATGCAAAAGAGTTGTAATCAATAAAAGTCATTTTTTAGGTGATAAACAGGAGAAAATTAAAAAATGAAAGATGAAAAATTAATGATTATAAGGTCAACTTTTGCACACTTGAAGAATAAAAAAGTTTTGATATATGGAAGTGGAGTAAATGCAAAGTTATTAATTGAAAGTTTACAAGGTTTTAATATCGTAGGTATGTTGGATAAAACTTATTATGAGGGATATATACAACAAATTCCTATTATTACATGGGATGAAGTGAACCAAGATACAGCAGATGTTATTATTATAGCTTCTAATGTGAAAAGTTTTAGAGAAATTTTTTTACGTATTAGGCATTATGTAAAAATGTTTAATATGGATATTTATAATTTTTTGGGAGAAAAATTAAATTCAGATTATTGTTACATCGATTATACTTATGAAGAAATGAATCGTTTAAACATTTCACAGAAAGATTTATTTAATATGATTGATAATCATGATGCTATAAGTTTTGATCTTTTTGATACATTAATAATGAGAAAAACTTTGGAATCAGAAGATATTTTTGATATTGTTGATAAAAATATTAAAAAGTATGGAATTTACATTCATAATTTTAAAAAAAAGAGGAAAACAGTACAGAAAGAATCAGAAGATATTTTTACTATATATAAAAATTTAAAAAATGTTATTGATTTGTCAGATGAAAAAATATCTTTAATTATGAAAGAAGAACTAGCATGTGAGAAAGTAAACATTATACCAAGAGATAGTATAGTTGAAGCCTTTAACTATGCGTTAAAAAAAGGAAAGATAGTATCTATTGTATCTAATATACATTTGCCGTCTAATATTATACAAGATATTTTAGATAATATAGGGATAACAGGATATAATAATCTTTTTATTTCTTGTGAATATGGTAAAAAGAAATCAGAAGGATTGTTTAAAACATATATAAAAAAAATCGGAAGTAATAAAAAATTTTTACATATTGGAACGAATTATGTTGAAGATATATTATTCGCACAAAAAAATGGGATAACGACATTTTATTTAAAAAGTGGATTAGAATTATTAAAAATGTCAAAGATACATGCTCTTTTATTAAAGGCATATGGTTTTGAAAATCGATTGTTTATAGGTTTAATAGTATCAAAGTTGTTTAATGACCCATTTATTTTATGTAATACAGGCGGATATGTTCCAGTTTCTTCTGAAAAAATATTTACAGAAGTTTTTATTGCACCACTTGTTTATATCTATATGAGGAAATTAGTAAAGCATATTCATGATAATGAATATGATGGAGTTATATTTCCTACAAGAGATGGGCATTTATTTCATCATTTATATGAAAAATATAGGAAAAAGGATAAAAGTCTTCCTAATAGTTATTATGTTACCATATCAAGAAAAATAGCTCAAGCTATATCTCAATATGATTGTTTAGATATTTTAGAAACATCTAAAAAATATATATCAGATAAAGATAATTTGAATTTTTGGAAAGAGATAATGTATTTTCACACAGATGACGTGGGCAAAATTTTAAAGGAATCAGAAGAAAAAAGAAAATTATATATTAAATATCTACAAAACATAGGCATAGATTTTGAAAAAAAGTATTTATTTTGTGATCTTATTACTGCAAATAAAACAACACAATATGCTCTTAGCAAAATATTTGATAAGAAGGTGGATGGTTTTTATTTAGGAACATTAACAGGATTATCTAGTTTGGAAAGCATGACAACATATGTCTATCCTATTAGATCTAGTGGTATAAGTACAAAAGTAAGTATGCTGGAAGAAGTTTTTAGCTCTCCAGAATCTTCAGCAGGAGGAATTGATGATAATGGGATTTTTTATGAACTAGATGAAAGAACATCAAATGAAGTTAGTATAATGATGAATATACACAAATATGTTGAAGAATGTGAAGATATATATCAAAACTTAGAATTAGTAGACATATCATTGCCTAATAATTTATTAGCATTGATAGATGGGATAAAATTTTGTGGTGAAATGGGAATTTTTATAAAACGTGCTACTATTGATACTATGTCGTTGCAAAAAGATAATATTATGTGGAATGTAATTAAGTAAAAACAGAAAAATATTTGTTTTTGAAAATTATACAATATTATTGTAAAGTTTTAGATATTAAGTGATATTATGAGGCATGGTATAATGGAACATTTTTATAAATACAAATTAGAAGAAGAGCAATTAAAGTTTGCAAGTTTAAGAGATAAGAAAATTTTATTATATGGTAGTGGGAAAAATGCAAGGTTATTAATTGAAAAATTACAAGATTTTAATATTGTAGGTATTATAGATAGAACTTATGTTGAAGGCAATATTCAAAATATTCCGATTTTTACATGGGATGATGTGAATGAAAATACAGCAGATGTTATTATAATAACTTCTAGTGTTAAAAATTTTAGAGAAATTTTTTTACGTATTAAATATGATTGTTTGAGATTTCATTTACAAATCTATACTTTTTTGGGGCAAAATTTATCATCACCTTATTATTATTCTGATTATACATACGAGGAAACAAAAAGTTTAAATATTTCACAAAAAGATTTATTTGATATGATTGATAAATATGATGCTATAAGTTTTGATCTTTTTGATACATTGATAATGAGAAAGGTTTTAGAACCAGTAGATATATTTGATTTGGTTGAAAGAAAAATTCAAAAACATAATATTCATATTTGTAATTTTAAAAAAAAGAGACAAACAGCAGAATTAAATTCAGAGGGAGCAGATATTTTTGCTATATATAAAGAATTAAAAAAAATTATAAATGTATCTGATGATGAGTTGTCTTTGATTATGAGAGAGGAATTAGCATGTGAAAAGGCTAATATTATTCCTAGATATTGTATAATAGAAGCATTTTATTATGCTTTAGAAAAGGGAAAGATAGTATCAATTGTATCAAATATGTATTTTCCGTATGATATTGTACAAGATATATTGAATGACATAGGAATAAAAAGATATGATAATTTATTTATTTCTTGTGAATATGGTAAATTGAAATCAAAAGGATTATTTGAAGTATATCAAGAAAAAATAGGCATTGATAAAAAATTTTTGCATATTGGAGATAATTATGTTGAAGATATATTGTCAGCAGAAAAAAAGGGAATTACAGCATTTTATGTAAATAGTGGGTTAGAATTATTAAAGATGTCAAAGATAAATAATCTTTTGTTAGATGCACATGGTTTTGGAAATCGATTGTTTATAGGTTTAATAGTATCAAAATTGTTTAATAACCCCTTTATTCTTTATAATACAAGCAGATATGTACCTATTTCTTCTATTAAAATATTTACAGAAGTTTTTATTGCACCAGTTGTTTATATTTATATAAAAAAATTGTTGAAATGTATATATGATAATCAATATGAAGGTATTATATTTACAGCGAAAAATGGATATATATTTTCATATTTGTATGATAAATATAAGAAGAATGACAGTAAGTTGCCCCCTTATTATTATCTTACAATATCGAAAAAGGTTGCAGGAGTATTAAAAGAATCTAAAAAGAAAAAAGAAGTATATATTGATTATATAAAGAAGTTAGGTATAGATTTAGAAAAAAATTATTTGTTATGTGAATTGAATTTTGATGATACGATATATTATGTTATGAATAAGCTATTTTCTAAAAATCTTACAGGTTTTTATCTTACAGGAAATTTGATGATACTTGAGCTAAAAGATTCGATAAAATGTTTATATTCTATTAATGAGGGATATAATGTGATTTCAAGAACAGATATGTTAGAAGCTGTTTTAAGTTCTCCAAAATCTTTAGTTGGAGGAATTGATAATGCCGGAAATTTATTTTATGAATTAGAAGAAAGAACATCAAATGACATTAATATGATGTTGGATATGCAAAAACACATTGAGGAATTTATTGAACAATGGGAAAATACATATGAAAATTTAGAATTGATAGATTTAACTTTATTGAATAATTTATTAGCTTTAATTGATGGAACAAAATTATTTGAAGATATAAAAGAATTTTTCAGAAAAGGAAACATGACGGATACAATATTATTATAAAAATTTTATGTTATAACAAAAAGATAATATGATAATCAGGTGGAAAATAATATGGTTTACGATAAAAAAATATATTTTTTTGGAGCTGGTATAGTAGGGAAAAGATTAAAGCAATTTGCAGATGAGATTAAATTTATAAAGATAGATGGATTTATAGACAATAATGAAAAATTGTGGGGAAGTTATTATAATGAAATACCTATTTATTCTCCTGAAATATTGCAGTCTCACAAAAATGTTATAGTTTATATTACATGCAGAGCTTGTGAACCTATCAAAAAACAGCTTCTTGAGATAGGATTGACTGAAAATCAAATTACAAGTGGTGATTATTTAATAGCAAATATGATTTATTCAGCAATCAAAAATAACAGTTTCGTATTGCCATTGGATAGGCTAAAATTTAATACAGACAAGAAAATATTAATTGATTTGAATCAAGGCATGGTTCTTGGTGGAGTAGAATCATGGGCTTATGAAATGGCAAAATATTGGAAACAAAATGGATATAATGGACGGTTTTTAGTAGGTGATTTTAATAAATCAATGATTATAAATAATACTTATAAAAATAATGAAATTAATTTACTTAAAGTCAATGATGAAAAAATAAGAATAGATAGATGTATAAAGAATATAATCTGTAATCTTCCTTGTATCATTTTATGCAATTTTGCATCATATATTTTTTTTGCCGCTTGTATAGTGAAAAACTGGTATCCAGATAAAGTTAAAGTAATAGCAATTCAACATAGTGATGATGATGGATATTATGATATTTATATAACATTGCAAGAATATATTGATTTTTGTCTTGCTGTCAGTTCAAAAATTGAAAAAAAATTGATAGAAGGTGGAATGAAAAAAGAGATTGTTTATCATTTGGACTGGAAGATACCATGTGATAAAATGATTGAATGGAATTTGAAAAATGGACAAATTTTGCAGATTGGTTATGCAGGTAGAATTACAAAATCACCTAAAAGAATTGATTTATTTGTTGTAATTGCAAAAGAATTATTTAAAAAAAATATAAAGTTTAAGTTTAATATTGCAGGAACAGGGGATTTTCTTGAGGAACTAAAAGTTCAGATTAAATCGGAAAAACTTGAAGATTATTTTAATATATTAGGTGTCATAGATAGAGCATGTATTCCAGATTTTTGGAAGCATCAAGATGTAATGATAAGTTGTTCAGAGTGGGAAGGACATAGTATAACGCAGGCTGAGGCTATGGCAGGAGGGGCAGTTCCTGTAATTACAGATGTATCTGGTGCAAGAGATGATGTGATTGACGGTAAAAATGGTTTTATTGTTCCAGTAGGTGATGTTGCTCTATTAACGGATAAAATTGAATATTTATATAATAATCGAGATAAGTTAGACATGATGGGACATATGGCTCATCGAACAATTTATGAAAAACAAAAAAATATCAATCAAAAAGATTTTTGGGATAGATTGTTTAAAGAATAGAAATACCAAAAAATAAAATTTTTGAAAGTGCAGGAAATGTGATGAATATTAAAGTATCTGTAATAATGCCTTCTCTCAATGTAGCATCTTATATTGAAAAGTGCATAGATAGTGTGTTAAATCAAACGTTAAAAGAGCTAGAAATCATATGTGTAGATGCAGGTTCTACGGATGGCACTGTTGAGATTTTAAAAGAGTATGCACAAAAGGATTCTCGTATTGTTTTGCTTCAAAGTGAAATCAAAAGTTATGGTAGACAGGTCAATATGGGGCTTGATTATGCAGGCGGCGAATATGTGGCAATTGTTGAGACGGACGACTGGATAGAACTTGATATGTATAAAACCTTGTACAGCTATGCTAAAGACAATGACCTTGATTATGCAGCGGCAGATTTTGATAAAATTTATAAACTCAATAATGGCTGTGATTTTAATTTAAGAACATATTTATTTTATAATAATAAAGATTGGTATGGTAAAGTGCTTAACAATGAACAGCTTAATACATTGCGGGCTTCTGATTATGTTCTCTGGAAAGGGATATATAATCGCAGTTTTTTAAATCAACATCGTATTCGATTACATGAATCTCCTAAGGCAGCTTTTCAGGATATGGGATTTTTGCAACAGGTGAAAACGTATATTAATAGAGCTATGTATTTAGATAAAAGTTTTTATCGCTATAGGCAAGATAGGGATTCAGCTTCTTCTAATAATATAAATGGTTTGATATTTTATAAAAATGAGTTTGAGTGGATTAATGAAAAGCTTAGATTGATAGAAATTTTGTCAGATACACACGCACGATATTATTATTATACAATGAGTATTTCTTTAATGAGTAAATATGATGAAATATTAAAAAAAATGAATTGGAATTGGCGTATAGAACAGTTACAAATGCCATACCAATGGTTTAAGAATGAATTGGAACGTGTTTTAGATTTAAAAATTATTACTAAAGATATGTATGCAGATGAGCAATGGGAGGAGTTAATATTATTGATGTTGTCGCCACAGGAACATTCTGAGTGGTTAAAGGCAAAAGATATACGAGAGAAAAATTTATATAAAAAGATTATTGAAAAAATAGCAAAAAGACCAGTTATTATTTTTGGATGTGGAATACGAGGCGGTATGTTTATGATGTTTTGCCATAAATATAATATTCCTATTCGGGCATTTTGTGATAATAATCAACAATTATATAATTCAAAACGTTATAGTTATGATATAATTTCTCCAAAGTATCTGGCAGAAATTACAAAAAAGGAAAACCTAGTTATTGTAATATCTGTCTTAAAAGAAAAAGAAAGTATTTATAAACAAATAAAGGAATTAAAAATTAGTGCAGATATAATAGAAGAAATACCAACTATATATATTTAGAAAGGATATTGATAAAATGACAGAGCAACAATTAATAAATGAACTGCCAAAAGGTCTTATTAAATGGTATAAATTTAATGCTGGTGAGTATGTCCTTTGTATAGTGAATGAGAATAAGTTGTCAGGCAATATAGTTAAAGCATTAAAAGAAATGAGACTGTTTACACAATGTATTTCTTTGGAAGAAGTTGAAAATGGTGTTAACATAGAGGGGATTTTTGATTATATAATTATTGCAAATGTGTTAGAATATGCAAAAAAGCCAAAAGAATTATTATCATTATTGTATCAAAAATTATCTGCTCATGGAAGATTTCTTTTGTATACAGATAATAGGTTAGCAATTCGTTATTTTTGTGGAGATAAAGACCCTTTTACTGAGCGTAATTTTGATGGGATAGAAGACTATAAACATGTTAGTTTTATTAATAAAGATGACCTTTTAGGGCGCAATTATTCTAAGGCAGAGCTTATAGATTTATTTAATGGAATAGGAATTAATAATTATCGTTTTTATTCTGTATTTCCAGAGCTTTTATGTCCACAAGTAATAATTGCTGAAGATTTTAAACCACAAGAGCAATTAGATGTAAGAATTCTTCCACAATATCATTCTCCAGAAACGATATTTTTAGAAGAAGAAAAATTGTATACAACACTTATTGAGAACAATATGTTTCATACAATGGCTAATGGATTTTTAATTGAATGTCCAGTTGATGGTATATTTTCTAATGTATATCAAGTTACTGTATCAATGGATAGAGGAAAAGAAAATGCTTTATGTACCATGATTCGTAGGGATAATAAAGTGGAAAAGCGTCCTATATATGAAGAAGGAATAACAAAAGTACAAGAATTAATGGAAAATAATTTGTACTTAAAGAAACATGGAATTTGTATGGTTGATGCTTGCAAAGAAAATGAAGCCTTTATAATGCCTTATGTAGATGCCATTTCTTTAACGGATTATTTTAGAGATTTAATTCAAACAGATTTATCAAAGTTTATTGAACAATTAGATAAATATTGGGAATTGATTTTAAAGTCTTCAGAGCATGTATCTTATGATGAAATTAATTGGGAACAATTTGAACCATATTGGGAAAAGAAAAAAAAGGATGATTGTGATTGGCAAAAATGGAGAAAAGTTGCTTATGGTAGTAAAGAAGAACAAGAATCGTTAGGAGTTATTCTTAAAAGAGGATATATTGATTTAGTGTCTCTTAATTCATTTTTTATAAATAACCAATTTATGTTTTTTGACCAAGAAATATATATTAAAAATCTTCCTGCAAAATGTATATTGTTAAGGACAATTAATTTTATTTATGCAGACAATGCAAAAATTGAAAGTATATTTCCAAGAATGGAATTGTTTAAAAAATATAAGTTAATCCAATATCAAGAATTATTTTATTCATTTATTAATTATTTTTTGGATAATTTACGAAATGATACAATATTAGAAGATTATCATAGTAAACATAGACGAAATGTTGAGATTGTTCATTCAAACCGCCAAAAAATGAACTATTCAGCACAAGAATATCAAAATTTATTTATTAATGTGTTTTCAAATATTGAAAATAAAAAGATATATTTGTTTGGTTCTGGAAATTTTACAAAAAAATTTTTGGCATTATATAAAGAGGATTATAACGTAACAGCAATTTTTGATAATAATTTAAATAAACAAGGAAAAGAGATAGAAGGTATTGAAATTATTTCTCCTTCTATATTAGAAAAAGAAAATCCAAGCACATATAAATTAATTATTTGTATTAAGAATTATACAGAAGTATTAAAACAAGCAAAGCGTTTAGGAGCGACTAATATTAGTATATATGATACTAATATGGAATATCCAAGAAATCCTAAAAAGATTGCCTCTGTAAACAAAGAAAAGGAAAATTCTCCTAAAAAGTATCATATAGGATATGTTGCAGGCGTATTTGATTTATTTCATATGGGGCATCTCAACCTTTTAAGAAGAGCAAAAGAACAATGTGATTATCTTATTGTAGGGGTGGTGACTGATGAGGGAGTACGAGAAAATAAGCATACAGAAACATTTATACCATTTGAGGAGCGCTTAGAAATCGTACAGGCTTGTCGCTATGTCGATGAGGCGGTTGGTATTCCACATAAGTTTAGTGATACGAAAGATGCATATTTAAGGTTTCATTTTGATGCACAATTTTCAGGCAGTGATTATGCTAACGATTCTAAGTGGAAGAAAAAACAGGAATTTTTGCGAGAACATGGAGCAGAGTTAGTTTTTTTTCCATATACAGAGAGTACTAGTTCTTCAAAACTTAAACAAATAATTAACAAAAAATTAATATGATAAATATAATGATTAAAGCAATATAAATATTCAGAGTGTTAAGTTTGTTTATGAATAAAAGATTTATAAAGGAGAATTTTAATATGAAAATTATTAGTTCAATTGCAGGAATTGTATTTCCTGAATTTCCCAATCAAGGAATAGGAGATATTAAAAATGCGGGATTTGAGGATATATTATTAGATTTAAGTGTATATTGTCCTGGAAAGAATTTAAGGAGTTTTGAGACAAAATTAAATTCTGAGCAGACAAGGCAAGATTTTGATAAATTTCTAAAAGGAATACAGTCAAAAAATCTTCAAGTGACAACAGCACTTTTACCTTATTTATTAAGAGATACAAAACGAACAGATTTAAATGAATTATTGTTGCGTATAGGAAAAGATAGTATAAAAATGCTTGAAAATATGGGGTGTAAACACATTATTGCACGTCCATTGTATGTTGGTGTTACATTTGATAAAGAATGGGAGATTAACAAAGCGTATTATTTGGAGCTTGCTAAGGAATGTAAAAAAGAAGATACAATGATACTCTTGCAAAATCAGTGTAAAGATGTGAATGGACATCTTGTTAGAGGTGTATGTTCCGATGAAAAAATAGCAGTAAAGTGGATTGATGAATTAAATAAAGAGGTTGGTAGCAAACGATTTGGATTTTGCCTTGACGTGGGTGTTTGCAATTTATGTGGACAGAATATGCAAGATATTCTTGTAGCATTGGGAGAACGAGTTGAAACCATTTTGATAAAAGATAATAATGGAAGTGTTGAAAATAAGTTAGTACCTTTTACAAGTAGGTCTACAGATTCTAATACAACAGATTGGCTTAGCTTAATAAGAGGCTTACGCCAAATTAAATTTGATGGACAGCTTGTAATAGATTGTGAAGATACAGCTAAAAATTTTTCACCTATTTTACGACCTCAGCTTCTTGCATTGTCAAAATCTATAATGGATTATTTTAAATGGCAGATTGAACTTGAAACTTCTTTAAAAAAATATCATTCTATTGTCCTTTTTGGTGCTGGAAATATGTGTCGCAATTTTATGAAATGTTATGGCGAACAGTATAAGCCATTATTTACTTGTGATAATAATTCATCTATATGGGGAACTAAATTTTGTGGTCTTGAAGTAAAAAATCCAGAGGAATTAAAAAAATTATCAGAGGATTGCGGCGTCTATATTTGTAATATATATTATAGAGAAATTGAACAGCAATTAAAGGATTTAGGCGTGAAAAATATTGAGTTTTTTAATGATGAATACTTATCTTCATATTACGAAGGTCGTTTAAAAAGAAGACAATAGTGAATGTGTGTTTGTGACACAAGGTTATAGATTATAGAAAGGTAGGACAGTGATATGTTAAAAATTGGTGTGCAAACAAAAACAGTTATTAACCATGAAAACCCTACAGAAGGATTTGAGCAATTAAAAAAGGCAGGTTTTTCTTGTGTTGATTTCAGCTTAAATGAATATCTGTTAAATAAGACATTATATGCGGAAAAGTTAAATACTTTTTTTGATAAGACGCAAGAAGAGTTACAGGAATATTTTAGATTATTTAAAGAATGTTCAAAGAAAACAGGCATTGCTGTTCATCAAATGCATATGCCATATCCTAATTATGTTCCAGAAGCTCCAACGGAGTTAAATGCTTATCTTCGTGATATTGTTGCTGTAAAAAGTATGCAGCTTTGTGATTATTTGGATTGTAAATATATTGTGATACATGGTTTAAAATTGGCAAGATATTTAGGCTCAGAAGAGGAAGAATGGAAAATGACAGAGATGTTTTTAGATTTTCTGGCTCCTATGGCAAAAGAGATGGGTATTACCATGTGTGTTGAAAATATTTATATTTGTACTGGAAGTCATATTTTGGAAGGTCCATGCTGTGATGCAGTGAAAGCAGCAGAACGTATTGACCATATGAATGATAAGTATGGTGCAGAAGTTCTTGGATTTTGTTTTGATACTGGACATGCAAATCTGGTGGGGATTGATTTTGAGCGATTTATTATGACATTAGGTGACCGATTAAAGGTATTACATATACATGATAATGATGGAATTGCAGACTTACATCAAGTGCCGTTTACATTTACAAAAACAAGAGAAAATAAACCATCTACAGATTGGGATGGATTTGTCAATGCTTTAAAAGCTATCAAGTTTGATAAAGTGCTTAGTTTTGAAACCGCGCCAGTGCTTGATTCATTTCCTGTGGAAATGAGAGAGGATGCATTAGCGTTTATTGCTAAAATTGGAAAATATTTTGCAGAAAAGATTGAAAATAAATAAAAAGTTGCAGGAGATTGTAAGAGGATGAATGAATTTGATTGTACTATAAAAGAAATATATCAATCGAAACAAAGAAATTTAAAAAAATTTAAGGAGAATATCAAAAAAGAAAATAAAAAAGCTGCTATTTTTGGTGCAGGATATTGTGGTCATTATGTTTATGAGATGTTCAAATCCCAAGATATTTTGATTTCATTTTTTATTGATAATAAATTAGGAGGGGGAAGAGAAGATAATAATGTAAAAGATAAACAGACACAAATTAATATTGTGACACTTGATTATTTATTAGAAAATAAATCAGACTATTGGATAATTATAAGTGTTATTGATGAAAAATTGTATGAACAGATTAGAAAACAATTGTTAGATAATGGATTTGAAAAATCACAAATTTTTGATATGAAGAGTTTTTCAGAAATTTTTAAAAGATTCCCAATAACACATATAAAGAAATATGAGGATAAATATAGGGAAGTATATAATCTTTTAGAAGATGATTTTTCTAAAAAAGTATATTTAGAAGTAATGAAAAATCAATTTATATATAATGATGATAAAGATGTTTCTATAGTTAGTCCTGAAGAGAATCAGTATTTTGATAAAAATGTTGTATTAAGTGATAATGAAGTTTTTGTTGATTGTGGTGGTTTTGATGGAGAGACATCTTTACAATTTATTAATAAGTGTAATAAAGATTATAAAAAAATAATAATCTTTGAACCATTATTGAGTAAAAAAGAAATTATTGAAACAAATCTTGAAAAAGAAAAATATATTTTATATCCATATGGTTTATGGGATAAAAAATGTACTTTATGTTTTAATGATTTAGAAAATACAATGTCACATATAGTTGATACACAAAATTCCAATGGAGAAAATGTTTCATATTTTTATGGTACATGCAGTATGTGGAGTGAAAATCATACGTTACAGTCTAATAGTTTAAAAAATATAGAATCAGTTGTTGACAGTAAAATAAATGTAGTTTCTTTAGACGATATAATTTATGATGAAAAACCTACTTTTATCAAAATGGATATAGAAGGTTCTGAATTAAGAGCGTTAAAAGGAAGCATTAATATCATAAAAGATTATAAACCAAAGCTTGCTATATGTATATATCATAAGCCAGAAGATTTTTATGAAATTCCACTATTTATTAAAAGTTTAGTTTCAGAATATAAGTTGTATATAAGACAATATGACAAGGATGGAGTTACAGAAACAGTCTGTTATGCATTATAATTTATTATTATATGAAAATTTTAAATAAGATTAAAATGAAAGAGAGGTTGTGATATATTGCTTTTATCAAGTAATGAAAGCCATATATTATAAATTATAATGAAAAATAAGTCACTTTCAATTGTTATATTATTGACATCAGAGTGTAAATATTTAAACCAGGCATTGGATTGTCTATTAAAGCAATTTCAAGCAATTGATACAGAATATATAATTATTGATGCAGCTAATCTAAATATTAATTTAGTAGATTTGTCACTATCAAGTGATAATAGTAAACGTGTAAAAATGATTAATCTTAGCGACAAGCTGTATCAAAGTATTGCTGAACTTAAAAATGATGTAATACAGTATGTTTCTGGCAAATATATGATGATAATGAATATAGCTGAAATTCAGGGAGATATAGAAAATAATATTGATATTTCAGATGTTGTGAAATATATTAATATATATAATAAATATATTGATAATATTAAATGTAATGAAGAAATAAATATAGATAAATCAATACAAATTGAAAATTTGAATATTACTTTATCCACATATCAAGATATATTTAAAAAATATGTTATAGAAGGTGATACCAATATTGTATTTTTATGTGTAAATGTTGAATTGGTTTTAGCTTTAGCAGGGTGGAATGCTAATATTGTTTGTGGTGAGGATTATGAATTGCTGCTTAGAATATGTGATATGGGCAGTGAAGGATTGCTGCAAAGATTTACAATTAATAATGATTTTTTAATTTCTGAAAATTCTAGTAATTTTGAAAAATCGAACTATTTTGATAAACCGATTATGCCTTTTGTTATTCCAGTTTGTTATCAAAGTATAGAAAAACCAGTTTATCAAGATATGTATTATACCTATTCTTATATTTTAGGGAAATATTCAGATAAATTAAAAAAATTAAATTTGTTTGATTTGGCATTTCAAAATCGCTATAAAGAAGCCGTTTATTTTGGTATTGAGGACTATTTTGTTCATACGGCAGAGCAAATGATAGGACGCGGTGATGCATTTTTTGCAGTAAATGATAGTACAAATTTGATTATTGTGGTTATGAATTCTTCAATGTGCAATGGTGCGCTGAAATCTTTTGCAAAAGGCTTTGCTGATGCATTGATAAAATTAAAGCAGCCAGCAATTGTTATTGATATAGATTTAGTAAGAAATCAGAGTAATGATGAGGATATTGCAGACCAAAATATTGATCAATTGTTTATAAATATTGCAGAGTGTGACTGTAAAGCTGTAGTAGGGATTCAAACAGGTATATTTGCAAGATGGATGAAAGACGGTAATTTATGGGGAAATAAAGTAGCTTTTCCTAAAATTAATATTACATTTGACCATCCATTATATATCACTTATTATCTAATGATGCCAATTAAAAGTCATTATATATGCTCGCAAGATGAAGGATATGTAAAGTATATTAATGAATATTATTCAAGTATAAATGCTGCATGGCATTTGCCGCCTGGCGGAATATTACCTAAAAAGGAGAGTTGCAGTCTAAATAAACGTAAATGGGATGTTACATTTGTAGCTGTGTACTGCAATTACAGAGAAGGCGTTGCTGCTATCCGAATGATGGAAAAAGAGGATAGAAGACTTGCTTTAAAGTTAATGATTGTTCTTAAAAATAATCCAAATACGAGTGCTAGTGAAGGTTTGAGACAAGTACTTGATGCAGAGGGGATAAAACTTGATAAAAGAGAATTTGTTATCCAATTGCATCATATGACGGATGTAGTGCGAGCGATTTCTTTTTATTACCGTGAAAAGATTGTAAAAATTTTAGTGGATTCTGGTATTGATATTCATGTATTTTCCAATACATGGAAAGATTGTCCATATGCTGATAATGAACATTTAATTATTCATGGTGATGTATCCTTTGAGGATGGTGTCGAAGTGATGGCAGACAGTAAAATTTCTTTAAATATTATGAACTGGCATAAGGGCGGAATGACAGAGCGAATTGCTAATGCTATGCTTGCAGGTTCTATATGTGTGACAGATACAACAAGTTATCTTGAAAGGCATTTTACAGATGGAAAGGATATTGTATTTTTTTCATTAGAAGATATATACAGTTTGCCTCAAAAAATTAAAAATTTGCTGGCAGATATGAATATCGCCAGCAAAATTGCAGAAAAAGGCAAAGAAAATGCGTTAAAACACCATACATGGCTTAATCGTGCAAGTGATTTTCTTGAGATTTTGAAAGAAATAAATTAATATTTTTATATCAGATAATATATAAAAGTAAATATCCACTGATATTATTTTGTAAAATTATTTATATTTTAACTTCATTAAGTAAGTTCCTCATTTCAATATCGTAAAGATATAAATGAGGGACTTGTGTTGTGATAGCAGCTATAAGTTTATAAGCAACCAGTAAAATGACTTGCGAATATTCTTTGCTTTTTATTTTTAAATAATAAATAACATCAGTATTGAAAAGTATAATTAAAGTTTTTACGAATTAAATACAATATTAAATATTTCATTTAAACGCACCAAAAAGGTGTGCTTTTCTTTTACTTTTCCAAACGCATTTGCTGCCATCTGTACTCTTTGCGATTCGTGGGAAAGGTAATAGCTGCATTTATTTATTAAATCTTCTTTTGATTCATATATAGCAATATCTTCATCTGGTACAAATACATCATATAAGTCTGCCTGATAATTTGTCATCAAAAATCCGCCTGCACCGCAGATATCCATTGCGCGCAGAGGGATTCCTGTGCGAATGGAACGCAAAGAAATGTTGAGATTAATGCGGCTTTGAGCAAAAGCAAAAGGACATTCATTATAGTAGTCAATTTCACCTTTGTTGGAAATAAATGGCAACTCGGGCGTAGGATTTGGCGTGTAAAGATGAATATTATAGGTTTTGCCAAATTTTGCAGAAAGCTCAGAAAGCAGAGAATAACGCTCTAAATTTGCAAGCTTTCTTGCAATAAAATAGTTGGCATAAAGGTAGGGAACAGTCTCTACACCATCCTTGTTTGGCTTGACAGGAACACTTTTTTGCAATTCTTCAATGATATTGCTTGTAAGCAATTCTTCAATAAAAAAATAGCCATATACTTTAAGCTGTGCATCCATAATGGCATCCAAATAGCCTGATACATAAGGCGGAAGATTTTTAAACCGTTCAAAAAGATTATGTTTTTCATTGTACATCGAACCTACAAAGGATATATCACAGTGAAAATTTTTATTTAAAATTTGACTTGGGGTTTGGGCAAGTTGTCTTGCCAGTCGGTCACAGTTGACTGCTAAAGGAGCATAGTATACCGTATTGATTCCTTCCTTTTTAAAATCTTCATACAATGCTTTATCAAATATAAATACATAATTGCATGGATTAATAATTGTGTAAGAGTATAATGCTACTAATGGGCTGTCATATACAAAGGCAATATATGGAATATTGTATTTTTTACAGTTGTTAGAAAGAACGGGACTGTAATTAAATGTAAATACACAGTCGAAATGTGTGTTTATTGCTTCTTCAAATAGTTGGTCGAATTCAGCACTTACTCGTTCATAAATTAAAATAGTAGAGATACGCTTATATTGATGTCCCATCTGCTCCAGTGTTTCACAGATGTCTTCCATTCCGAAATTATTGTGTTCAAATAGCAGTATGTTCATATTAATTCTCCATTCTTATGTTGTTTTTTAATTTTTGAATTATACTTTTCACATTCTGTTTTTAACTTTGAAAAGTTTAAACAACATTTTTTTCTTCTAAATGGTTCATTAGAAATATATTTTTTGTAGTATTTAATATTTTTATGGTCTCTTTTAAATAAGAAACTATCTGTATTCTCTCAACTTCTCTAATATCGCTATAATGTTCGGCTGTGTTGGAGTGAATTTTATGCCGCGTTTCAACATACCTATGACTTTTCTCGCTTTCTGCTCAATTTATCTGGCGGTATGTTCACTCGTCAACATTAGATGATTTCCAGCGATTGTATATTCTCGTTCTATGTATTCTTCTGTTATTGGAAACATATCCTGTATCAAAAATGCGCTCTCCCGACTGTCATCCAGTTTGGCGATATGAAGAATATCGCAGGGTTTTCTGTCTTTTTCTTTTTTCTCCATAATCTTTCTGTATTTATCAATACGACTGGACAATGGTATCATCCAGTATATGCCAGTATTCGTATCTTCAAAACAGTAATAATGTGGTCTGTTTTCTGTCTTATTTTTTTTGAGATATGGGTCTGGCATATCTACAAAAAATTTATCTTTAATAATATAAAAACCTGTTTTTTTCATTTGCCTATCCTCATTACGCAAAAATCCTCCGCCTTATGGCGAAGGACTATACTTTCAACCCAACCATTTATATACCGCATTATTGGTCAGCGGTAAACTTTCAACCCGACCATTTATATATCGCATATTGGTCAGCGGTAAACTTTCAATCCGACCATTTATATACCACATATCGGTCAGTGGTAAACTTTTTTGTACCTATATTTTAGCAAGCACAAAAAGGAAAGTCAATAGGGCTTTCCTTTAAATTTTATGTCCTTTTATTGAAAGTTATACACTATTTTTATAGAAGCTTAAATGCATCACATTAAAAAATAGCATTTCCACATAGCCGTTTGTGTAACAATTTTATTAGAGTTGCTAACGCTTTTAGCAGTTACACTTTATGGCAGGACTCATCACTAATAGTATAATATCATATAAAAAAAATAGTCAACTGTTTTTAGTTATTTTGCAGGCTTTGGAAATGCTTTGTCTAATATTTGCAATAGTCTTATATCATATGTATGATATTTTTTAACGGTATTGTAGCCATGTAGGGCAATGTCTTTGCGTTCCTGTTCATGTTCCAAATAATACCTGCATAAGTCTTTTAAATTATCAGCGCTGTCGTAAGTTACAAGGTCTTTTCCTATGGTGAAAAATTGCGATATTTCAGATTGATAGTTTGTTATCAGAAAACCGCCACAGCCAAGTACGTCAAATATTCGTAGCGGAAGCCCTGAGCGTATGGATTTAGCAGTGATATTAATATTAATTTTACTTTGATTAAATATAAGCGGCATCTCGTCGAGTGAACGCGCAAAACCACGATTGTTAATATGAGGCATAGAAGATGTGTCACTGCCTGTATAGATATCAACATGAAAAGAATCCGACAGCATTTTTAACAGTCGGAGGCGTTCTTGTTCAGCAACTTTTACACTGAGATAAAGCTGTGCCACACAAGCCTTGTAATCTGCATAATTTTCGTCTGGGAAACGGTATGAATGAGGTGTTGATTCTAAAAAGGTTGTCACAAATTTATCAGTTAGTACTTCTTGTAAAAAATTATAGCCATATATTTTTAATTGTGCTTCGATTAATCCATCGGCATAACCTCTTTCATAATCTGGCAATTTTGCTCGATTAAAAGGACATTTTTCAGCATAAGTTGAACCAATAAAGGATATATCACAAGCATATTTTTTCTTATCGGATTGGGAAGCATGTGATAAAAATAAATCGGTTCTTGCTACATTGGCAGCAAGGGGCATATGAAAGATGCAATCAGGGTTTAACGGCGCAAATTCTTGATATAAACAAGCATCAAATAAAAATATTCGATTGCACAAATTGCGTAGAGATTTCGAGTAAAGCTCCATTACTGGACTGTCTACAATAAGGCTTATGTAAGGCAGATGCATAATTTCACATATATCTGAGAGATATGGAAAAAAATTGATAGTAAATGCAAACGTAAACTTTTCAGACATCAGTATAGGTGATATTTTTTTTACACAGTCAGATGGAAGCAAATTTTTTTTGGTCATTTCAATGGTTTCTTCATATAGTTCAAATCCAAGCCGTTTAAAACTTTCGATTACATCAGGCTCACAGATACTGTTATAACGGTAAAAATATATTTTCATAAATCCTCCATATATTTGGTTTTACAAGCAATAAGTCAAGTTCTATGTATTGACTCCTAATTATTAATTGTATTCATCGATTTAGTATATTGGCAAATGTTGCAATTTATTTAATTCAATTATAGATTTAATTGTAATGTAATTATGCTAGATTAGCAATGAAAAATGTGATAATATTTAGATAGACAAGTTTAGTCGAAAATCTTAAAATAGACGTATATGATAATGGTGTGAAAAAGATATTTTTTACACATTGAAAACATTTCATTAGTACGTTTGGATATAAGTATAAACTTGTAATTTAAGTAAATTTAAGCAAAAATCAAGGATTGATATGGGGAAAATTTTATTTTTTAAATGGAATGCTTTTATGCAGGAAGGCATTGAACGAGGATTGCAAGAACTAGGCATTGAGTATGACACATTTTATTATATATTTAATGATTGGGAAAAAGATAATGAATTTGTAAAAATTTTCCAATCTTATGTTATGGAGAATCATTGCAAAAAATATGATACCATTTTTTCGGTTAATTATTCGCCGCTTATTTCTTCTGTATGTATGGAGTTTGGGATTCACTATGTATCTTGGGTCTATGATGAACCATTACATATTAGAAATAAAACTAGTCTAAAAAATTCATGCAATGATATTTATTTTTTTGATAAAATGCAGTGCGAGCGATATGCCAAAAGAGGCGTCAATGCTCATCATATGCCACTGGCAGCAGATAGTTTTGTCTTTAGTGAAGAAGGAATAGAGCAAATTATTAAGAAAAGAAAAAGTGGAAAAGAACAAGGGGTTATTCCAAAAGAACATATTAATTATGATTGTGATGTCTCTTTAGTAGGAAAATTATACAAGTCTGATTACAATTATATATGTACACCGCTAGACCAGTATTTGCGAGGATATTTGGAAGGAATTATTGAAGCACAAAAGAAAGTTTATGGCGGTTGTTTTATAAGAGATATTGTTACTAGCGATTTACTTGCAAAGCTTAATAATCAATATATGAAAGTTTCCAATGGCTCATTTCGTGTGACAAAAGATGAGATAAATTTTGTGCTGGGAACAGAAGTGACTGGACGTGAGCGATATATGGCGCTGGCGCTGCTGCAAAATCGCTGCAATGTTCATGTGTATTCAGATGACACAGACGAGCGACTGGATAAAGTAAAATTTCGAGGTCATATTGATTATTATACACAGATGCCGAAAATATTTAGGGCAAGTAAAATTAATTTAAATATATCGCTTAAATTGATTGAGACAGGTATTCCGCTTCGCATTCTTGATGTTTTAGGGTGTGGAGGTTTTTTATTAACGAATTATCAGCAAGAATTATTGGAATATTTTGAGCCTGGAATGGATTTAGTAATATATAATGATATGATCGATTTGGTTACAAAAGCAGAGTATTATTTAAAACATGATAAAGAACGAAAAACCATTGCGAAAAATGGGTATGAAAAGGTAAAAAAATTATTTAATTTTAAAGATAAATTATTGATAATGCTGCGTTGACAATAATTTTTATTATAAATAACAATTATCAGGCTTTTGCTGAATAAGTATTTGATGTTGCAGAATGCTACATTGTCATATATATTAAATATAGGTTTACAAAGATACTCATTTTTTGTATAGCAGTATAGAAAAGGAGGACTAATATGTTGAAAACATTTTATGAATTGTTGAAAAACAACGCCCTAAAATATGGCGATAAAACAGCAATATTATATGATACATTTGAAGTGAGTTATGAAAAGTTATTTGCAGATGCAGTGAAGAAAGCATTGCATTTGCAAAGATATAAAGGAAAACGAATTGCTATATATGGACCTGCTTCATATCGATGGATAGTCAATTTTTTTGGCATTATTCTTGCTGGAAAAGATGTTGTTTTAATTGACTTTTTTATTCCAAGAAGTACAAGGAATAAAATGCTTTCTGATACAAATGTAGATTATGTATTATGTTCAACCAATCAATATATTTTGTCAAATGTTAATGCGATTACGATTGATGGGGCGGAAAAAGATGATGTCACTGGTTTAGTTTATGATGAAAATACACAGGAAGGCAATATTATTATTTTTACAGCTACGGCAAAGGAGTGTGATAAAGGCATTATTCTTACATCTTCTAATATGATGTCAGCACTTGATAAGTTATCAAAATGTTGTCTGTGTAATGAGAATGATAAAGTGTTGTCACAAGTTGCATTGAGTCAAATATTTGGGCTTTTATATAGCTTTATATGGCCAATTAGCGTTGGTGCTTGTGTATGTGTAGGAAGAGGTCTAAGACATATTGACGCCGATACATATTATTATAATCCTACTATTTTACCTGCCAATCCGTCTATGATAGAATATCTTAAAAAAATTAAGGCATTTAATGAAGAATTAAAATGTATTATTGTTGGTGGTGCGCCATGTTCTTTGAAATTATGTGAGGATATAAGAGAAAATGGTATACAAATTTATACTATATATGGAGATGCGCAAAGTACAGGTTGTATTGCTATCAGTAATTGTGAAGACGATTCTTATGAGATTATGGGAGCGGACAGTGTATATATAGCAGATAACGGTGAAATTATGTTAAAAGATGGCTGTGTGATGGCTGGATTTAATAATGATAGTAAAGAAACGTCTGTTTTTATTGAAAATGGTGTGCTTCACACAGGTGATTTTGGACGATTTAATGATAAGGGACATTTAATTATTGAAAAAAGAAATGCAGGCATTATTACGCTTCCAACAGGGGAGAGTATATGCAAAAAGGTTGTCGATAATAAGCTGGCAGCTATGAGTGATGTAAAAGATGGCTGTGTGTGTATACATGATAATAAGCTTACAGCGGTGATGGTTAAATTAAATGACAATATAACACCAGAGCGTATCCAAAAACATATTGATAAATATAATGAAGAAAATGGTTACAGATGGGAAATACAAAAAGTTATTACAATTAATTATCCTATTGATAGGCTTGATAATGGGCAGATTGATGAAAAAGTTTTTGCGTAAAGGTTAATTATTATATATTGCTGCCGATACAATATATTAGTTGATTAGCATGTTTACAACACATAGTATTGGAGGATTTTAACATGGAAGAATTATATGAACAGCAGATAGAGGCTTTAGAGGTGGCAGTGCCATACTGTGATAGGATGAGTGCTGCATTAAAGCAGATTATAAAAGAATTAACAGGTGAAAAACAAGAGGATACAGACGAATATATTGTGACAATATTAAATGGTTTGAATTGGATATTTAGTGTCTTTAATGGAACACAAGAACTTGTAAATAAAGATACAGTTGTTATTGATAAGGACAAAGTAAATGAGAGTGTTTCTATGCTCAATAAAGCAAATGAGGCAAAAGATGACCAGAAGCGCGCACAAGCTTTTGAGGGAATCCTTCAATTTGTTGAACAATTTAGAGAAGTTGCAGCAAGTTTATCCACAGCAGGTTAATTGTCTTTGTAGTATAGATAGTTGATTTAATTTTATAAAAAATGAATAATAATTATATTTTTAAAAGTCCAATAGGTTTACTAAAAGTTGAAGAAGAAGATAGTAAACTTATAGGACTTTCTTTACAACAAAAAGAAATTGATTTGATACAATCACAAAAGTTTGTACAGCATTCCGATTTGCTGTATGAAGCTTATCAGCAGTTAAATGAATATTTTTTGCGAAAAAGAAAGCAATTTGATTTGCCAATAGACTGCAAGGGGACTGTGTTTCAAAAAGCAGTATGGAATGAGTTACAAAACATACCTTATGGTGAGACAAGAAGTTATGAGGATATTGCGGTTGCTGTTAGAAATCCTAAGGCAGCGCGTGCAATAGGACAGGCTAACAATAAGAATCCTATTTTAATCATTGTTCCTTGTCACAGGGTTATTCATAAAAATGGAGATATTACAGGGTTTGGCTGTGGTACTAAGATAAAAAAGTATCTCTTAGATTTAGAAAAGATAAATTAAAAAAACAATTTTACAATAATTATTTTATGACAATATTCAGTCAAACGGATTGTAAATATCCGCTTGACTGAATGCAAAAATTTTTCCATCTTTATAGGTGGAAGTATGTCACGCATAATCATTAAACATCATTCCAGTGTAGGCAGACAAATTATATGGGTCGGTCATTGTTCGATGTGGGTTTTTATATGCAACAATTTTATTGTTGACATAATCCATAGGATTCATAGCAATGGAATCTGCTTTTCTTTGAATGGATTTTTTAAATTCATTCAATTCACTAAAAACATTGCTCATTAAACCATTGTGAGCAACATTTAGAACTTCGCTTTTATTCATGCTAATTGAACCGTCTTGCTCCACGTGCATACCATTGTTATTTAATGTTGTTCTATAAGCGTTCGTTATTCTTGAAAATTCACGTTTTAGTCGTTCATTTCCAGAAAATTTCATACTGTTATCTGTTGAAAATACAGATATCATTGTATTGTAACCAGAAAGTAATTCATCAACCGTGTCAACAATAGATTCATCGTTTGTATTTAAACTGATAATTGCAGGATTGTCACCTGTGATATTATTTAGTTTAATAGAATACAGATTGTTGTAATTTAAGTCATTACTATGTGAATATTTTTCATTGCCATTAATAGAAAAAATGGCATTTGCAGGGTATTCACTTACATTGTTTAATCCAAATGTTTCCACTAATTCATCATTTTCTGATTCAATGGAAAAGATAACAGGTCTTATGCCAGTGACACCAGTTGCTTCGGATTTGACCGATAAGGCGGTATTGCCAAGCTCATTGGTTACTACACTTGCATTAAGTCCAATATTCGAGCGATTCATAAGTCTTGCAATCTTATTTTGAATATCTACATTAGTCTCTTTGTCTGAAATGCTAAATTCAAACTCATAAGTCAAGTTGTTAATGTCTAAATCAAACTTGTAAAATCCTTTTTTTAGAGATTTTTCGTTAGGTTGCAAGAAATTTCCAGTATTTACTTGACTCGAAGCAAGCTGCTTTACAGCAATTTCTAACTGATTTGAATCGGAAGCAGAGTTGCCACCAGTATATACAGCACTGACAGCATCTGGATTGCTCGATTGTGCAGACTTTTTATATGCCATCTGTCCGCTGGATTCATCCGATAAATCCCTTGTGACATAAGTTAGCGCACGAGCATGTTCTTTTAAATCAATTGCATACTTTTGTGCGGCATTGGATATGTCTACTTTGTATACAGGGGTCTGGCTGTTCGTTTTCACAACTTTACTGTAAGAATTTTTAAGTTGAGATTTCGTATGTGTATCATACTTTGCATTGACCCTATTTCCATATTGAGAAAGATAATAATTATATGCACCACTAATCATTAAAAACAGTCACCTCCTTGTCTGTTAATAATTTAAATCATTTAAAAAATTCAGAAAATCCTTTTTCTGAACAGTGAAGTCGAACCAGCCACTTTCACATTTTTAGTATATAATAAGCAAGAAAAAAAGTCACGTGTTTTTTACAAATTTTAGCGACTTTCACGGCAAAAATTTGACTTTTGTTTCCGTTTTTATCTTATTCTTGCTGAATTTGTCAAACAGGGGTATAATACTTTTGTTCAAGAATGTGTTTTTATGATATAAGGCAAGAACACCCGCGACTTTAGTCGTGGAATGAATTGATTAAAATAAATAAATTAGGAGAAAAACATGAAATCAATATTAGTCATAGGAATGGGAAAATTTGGACATCATTTTGTCAATGAATTGATAGTTGACGGCAATAATGAAGTGATGATAATTGATAAAAATGAAGCACAAATCAGGGATATGTTTTCTCTTGTCACAAGTGCAAGAGTAGGAGATTGTACAAATCCAGATGTATTGAAATCATTAGGCGTGAAAAATTTTGATATTATTGTTGTATGTATCGGTGAGGATTTTCAGAATAGTCTTGAAGTGACAAGTATTGTAAAAGAGATGGGGGCGCCTTATGTAATTAGTATGGCAAGCAGAGATATTCATGCAAAGTTTCTTTTAAAAAATGGAGCAGATGAAGTTGTTTATCCAGATAGGGATATCGCTGTCAATCTGGCTGCAAAATGCAGTTCTAATAATGTGTTTGATTATATTGCAGTTTCACAGGAATATTCTATTTATGAAATTTCTGTTTTAAAAGAATGGTGCGGGAAGACAATTAAAGCTATCAATGTCCGTGCTGTGCATAATGTATATATTATAGCTATTGTCAATCATAAAGATGGATTAATTATTATGCCTGGTCCTGATTATGTATTTAAGGACACAGACCATATTAAGGTCTTAGGCAAAAAGAAAGATGTTAGCAAATTAATAAATTAAGT
Organism: uncultured Lachnospira sp.; assembly: GCA_910585095.1. Taxonomy (GTDB): domain Bacteria; phylum Bacillota; class Clostridia; order Lachnospirales; family Lachnospiraceae; genus Lachnospira. Next base: position 230,577 of record CAJUBU010000001.1, on the reverse strand, counting down.
AGTTGCCAAAGATATATAAGTATGTATGTTTGAATTGTTATCTGTGCAAGTGATGCACTCCCACCATTTTAGAAGTGGTCTTCTTGCTAAAAGAAAATAAAAATAGTGCTGTACTAAATTGAATATATAATATGACAGAAAATAATTAATTATTATTTAAAGTTAATGGAATTGCCATCATATTTTTAATTTAGTACAGCAAAAATGTATAAAAAATATAGTAATTAAATATATTGTAAAAATTATTTATAAGCTTCCTGCCAACGCGAAATCATCTCTACAGCTTCTTTTTCTGAGGATACCTTTGTGACAATAACACCGTCAAGATATATCTCATATACAGGGAATTTTCTGGCTGTATCGCCATGTGATACCATTACCTTATTCATTTTAACACGTTCCATTCGTGAAAACCTCCTAATAAATTAAACAATTACCACTCTTTAAAAGTGGCTGCTTTGTTAATGATTATGCGTCGACATACATGTTCAAATAACAACATGTTGTATTTTAGCATATTCATATAAAAAAATAAATACCATATAATGTATTTAGTACTAAAGAACCATTTAATTTCCCAAATCTATTGCAAAAAAGGAAATTTGGTTATATACTGTAATTGTGAAAAGCGCGGGATTGACGAAGGCGCATCGTCATTACAATGAAATATTAATAATGGAGGGAATAATGGTAAATAATGACATGGACAATATGGAGAACCATATAGAAGTCATTTTAAATGGGCAGCTCAGTGAGCGAAGAATGGTATCTTTTTTAGAGGATTGTAAAATATTTGTTTCTAACAAAGCATTTGCAGCTTATTTGGGGCAAGAGGATATGAGTGATAAAGAGTTTCTTCAATATGTCTATCCACAAGAGGCAGAGCAATTTAAACAATTTATTAAAAAAGCGTTGGAAAAGGAATCAGAAGCAGTATTCAAAATTATGAATGCAGAGGGAAAATATAAGAATAATCTAGTTAGAAAAGTTAGCAAAAAGAAGTTTGATGACTGGATTATCGATTCAAGTTTTGAATTTATTGATATTGAAGATTCTGTTATTTTGTATGATAAGGCATTAGAAAGTATTGATAAATTAAGAGTTGCTCTAAGTTTAACAAATGAATATGTCTACATTTATAACAAGGTGACAAATATTATAACAATATATAAATATGACCAATATCAACGTGTTGAATTGTTTAATATGGATGTTGATGAATGGAAAACATTTTTATTAGAAAAAAATTATATTCCTAGTGATGAAAAAGCTATGTTGGATTCACTTGTATTAGGTTTTAAAATGTATCTGCAAAAATTTTCTGTCAAGTTGAATACATCAATTCGTACAGATGGAGAGACAATGGAGCCTGTTAAGTTTTTAGGCAGTATATATAATACGATAGATGAAGGCAGAATTGTAATAGGCAGAATTGTACTTGATGAGGAAATCAGCCATGCAAATACCATTATGAATTTGATGGATGAATTGCAGACCGACTCATTGACAGGCGTTTATAATAAAAAGACCATAACGGAATATGCAAAAAAGAGAATTGCGGAAGAAAAAGAAAATCGTGTCATTATTACAATATTAGATATAGACCATTTTAAATCTATCAATGATACATTTGGACATATGTATGGTGATGCGGTTCTTGCCAGAGTTGGACGTAAGTTAAAAGAAGTTGTCGGCGAGCAGGGAGTTATCGGACGTATCGGTGGAGATGAATTTATGATTATCTTTACTGGATTGAATGATGAGCAGCTTCTTAGAGGGATGCTTCGTGCTATCCGAACGCAAATTAAGTGGGAATTTGCAGAAGATTTTGAGAGCCTTTCTGTGACTTGTTCTATAGGAGCTTCTATATTTCCTACCAATGGAACAGAGTATGAAGACTTGTTTCGCAAGGCTGACTGCTGTTTGTATATTGCGAAGGAAAAAGGAAGAGACCGTTATGTCTTTTTTAGAGATGAACTTCATCGCACATCATATGAATCCACAGTGAATAAAAATGAATTGACTGCTTTTAAAAACACAAGAGAGATACGAGAATTACAGTATGTGACAAAATTTATGACAGGTGCTGTCACCAATCCACAATTGGCGTTAAAAGATGCATTTATACATATTTTTAATGCGTTTGGTATTGATAATATATCTATCTTTTATGGAGAAAAGATGGAAAAAATATATAGCTATGGACAGGATTTGCAAGAGTTTAAGGAGATTTCATATATTCGGCATCCAGAATTTGAAAATCTCCTTATCCCTGAAGAAAATTATATTGAATTTGGATTTCTTAGAAAAGTAGAAGAACGTGCGCCAGAGATTGCAAAATATATGGAACATTTTGATGTATGTGCTTCTATTCAATGTTTTTTAGGCACATTTGAAAATATGAATGGAATGGTGACATTTAATAAATGTAACTCAGAAGCACAATGGGCAAATTATGAGATAGACTGTGTAGTGATTGTCTCATCACTTCTTAGCAGAATGAGTATTGAAGGAACCCTTTTTAAAATAATTGATTTTTCAAAATTAGAATTATAGTAATGATTGTAGAATGTTTTTACAGCGCGAGGAATGGTGTAAGTATGTTAGTTACCACTATATATTGATAATATAATTGACTTGATACTCTATATATTGTATAATAGTCTCACTTACGATTGTTTAAGACTTTAACATATACGAATGAGCAATTTTTAAATGTGCTTATATTTGTGTCTGTATACAGTTTGATGCAAGGTATTTAAAAGATTATTTTAGCAAAAGCAATATAGGAATGAGGTCTAGTGTATGAAGATAATTAAAAGGAGCGGTTCTGAGGTTACATTTGATTTAGAAAAAATAATTGCCGCTGTTGCTAAAGCGAACAATGAAGTTGCACATAATGAGCGATTGTCCGATGAGCAAATTATGGTTATCAGTAAAAATATTGAGCAGATTTGCGAGGAGATGGGTAGGTCTTTAAGTGTAGAAGAAATACAAGATTTAGTTGAAAATCAGATAATGAATTTGAGAGCGTTTGCAGTGGCAAGAAAGTATATAACATACCGCTACAAAAGGGCATTAGTACGTAAGTCTAATTCAACAGATGAACAGATTTTGAGTTTGTTGGAATGTAATAATGAGGAAGTAAAGCAGGAAAATTCTAATAAAAATCCAACAGTAAACAGTGTTCAAAGAGATTATATGGCAGGGGAAGTTAGTAAAGATATCACAAAGCGTTTTCTTCTTCCGCAGGATATTGTCGATGCACATGAACAAGGATTAATTCATTTTCATGATGCCGATTATTTTGCACAGCATATGCACAATTGTTGTCTTGTAAATCTTGATGATATGCTTCAAAATGGTACAGTTATCAGTGAAACAATGCTTGAAAAACCGCATAGCTTTTCCACAGCTTGTAATATAGCGACACAGGCAATTGCACAGATAGCGAGTTCGCAGTATGGCGGACAGAGTATTAGTCTTACCCATTTAGCGCCGTTTGTTGATATAAGTAGACAAAAATTTATTCGCAAGGTACGAGAAGAATTTGAGGTGACAGGTATTGACTATACGGAACAAAAGGTTCGCGAAGTAGCAGAATTGCGAGTGCGTGATGAAATTAAAAATGGCGTTCAAATGATACAATATCAGGTTATAACCCTGATGACAACAAATGGTCAAGCACCTTTTGTAACCGTATTTATGTATTTAAACGAGGCGCCAGAAGGGCAGACGAGAGATGATTTAGCGTTAGTGATACAAGAGGTTTTAAAACAGCGTATACAAGGTGTAAAAAATGAACAGGGCGTATGGATAACACCAGCATTTCCAAAATTAATTTATGTACTTGAGGACGACAATATAAAAGAAAACTCCAGATATTGGGAATTGACAAAGCTTGCTGCAATGTGTACTGCAAAAAGAATGGTTCCCGATTATATATCAGAAAAGATGATGAAAGAATTAAAAGATGGCAATTGCTATCCTTGTATGGGTTGCAGGTCATTTCTTACAGTATATAAAGATGAACAGAACAAGCCTAAATTTTATGGACGGTTTAATCAAGGTGTTGTCACAATCAATCTTGTTGATGTGGCTTTAAGTTCAGGCAAGGATATGGATAAGTTTTGGAGTATATTGGACGAGCGACTGGATTTGTGCAGACGAGCATTAATGTGCAGACATTATCGTTTAAAAGGTACGCCTTCTGATGTGGCGCCAATTCTTTGGCAAAATGGCGCGTTGGCGAGACTAAAAAAAGGGGAGACGATTGACAAGCTTCTCTATGGGGGGTATTCAACCATTTCACTTGGTTATGCGGGGCTGTGCGAGTGTGTAAAATATATGAAAGGGGTGTCGCATACACAAAAAGGAGGAACCGAATTTGCTCTTGAGGTTATGGAGTATCTAAACAGCACATGTAAAAAGTGGGCAGCAGAAACCAATATTGATATTAGTCTATATGGTACACCATTAGAGTCAACAACGTATAAGTTCGCAAGATGTTTACAAAAACGATTTGGAAAGATTCCAGATATAACGGATAGAAATTATATAACAAACAGTTATCATGTACATGTCACTGAAAATATTGATGCCTTTGAAAAGTTAAAATTTGAAAGTCAGTTTCAGCGACTTTCACCCGGAGGAGCCATCAGTTATGTTGAAGTGCCTGATATGATAAATAATATTCCAGCAGTGCTTTCGGTTATGCAGTTTATTTATGAAAATATTATGTATGCAGAACTGAATACAAAAAGTGATTATTGTCAGGAATGTGGATATACAGGTCAGATTGAGATTATAACAAATGAAGATGGCAAACTGGTTTGGGAGTGTCCAAACTGTAAAAACCGCAATCAGGACAAAATGAATGTTGCAAGAAGGACATGCGGATATATAGGAACACAATTTTGGAATCAAGGACGTACACAAGAGATAAAAGACAGGGTACTGCATTTATAAATTAAATATTCTGGGGAGCCTGCTGTATTTTATGGCAAATGGCTGAGAGGGAGTTAATCCGACCCATATACCTGATGCGGATAATGCCGTCGTAGGAAGAAGGAACATGACTATAGAATATTATAGTGGATGGATTTTACCGCATATCAAAATAGTGATATGCGGTTTTTTATGCGCAGACCTGTGCAAAATGTAAAACCATATATGCAGGTTTTTCATATTGAAATATGCTACAAAAATGGTACACAGACCGCGCGGCGAATAGGAAAATATTTATAAAAGAAGAAAGGTATGGTAAAAGTATGTATACAACACAAATGGATGCAGCAAGACAAGGTATTGTAACGCCAGAAATGAAAAAAGTTGCACAAAAAGAACATATGTCAGAGGAAGAATTAAGAGCGTTGATTGCAGCAGGTCAAGTAATTATACCCGCAAATAAAAATCATAAATGCCTTGACCCTAACGGTATCGGTGAAAAGCTCCAAACAAAGATAAATGTCAATCTTGGTACTTCAAGAGATTGTGTTGATATGAATATGGAGATGGAGAAGGTGCAAAATGCTGTTGATATGGGCGCGCATGCTATAATGGATTTAAGTTCGTTTGGTGATACGAGAAAGTTTAGACAAAAGTTGACTGCTGAGTGTCCTGCAACATTGGGAACAGTGCCGATTTACGATGCAGTGGTGTACTATCATAAGGCGTTGAAAGAAATCACAACAAAAGAATGGCTCGATATTGTTGAGATGCACGCTAAAGACGGCGTGGATTTTATGACGATTCATTGCGGAATTAACCATTCTACTGCAAAACGGTTTAAGGAGGCAAAACGATTAACGAATATTGTATCACGTGGAGGCTCCATTATATTTGCATGGATGGAGATGACAGGCAATGAAAATCCATTTTATGAACATTATGATTGGATTCTTGATATATGCAGAGAATATGATGTTACAATGAGTTTGGGTGATGCGTGCAGACCAGGTTGTATAGCAGATGCTTCTGATATTTCTCAAATTGAAGAACTGGTGACATTAGGAGAGCTTACAAAAAGAGCATGGGAAAAAGATGTGCAAGTGATGATTGAAGGTCCGGGACATATGCCTTTAAATCAAATTCAAGCTAATATGGAGATACAAAAAACTATTTGTAAAGGTGCGCCGTTTTATGTACTTGGACCGTTAGTTACCGATGTAGCGCCAGGATATGACCATATAACGGCAGCAATTGGAGGCGCCATAGCCGCGACATATGGAGCTTCCTTTTTATGTTATGTAACGCCGGCAGAACATCTTAGACTTCCTGATTTAAATGATGTTAAGGAGGGAATTATAGCATCCAAAATAGCAGCCCATGCCGCCGATATTGCAAAAGGCATACCAGGTGCAAAAGATTGGGATTATCAGATGAGTACTGCCAGAAAAAAACTGGATTGGGAAGAAATGTTTAATCTTGCCATAGACCCTGAAAAAGCAAGAAATTACAGAAAGTCTGCTGCTCCAGAAAAGGAAGATACCTGCTCTATGTGCGGAAATTTCTGTGCAGTTAAAAATATGAATCGAATACTGGATGGTGAGATAGTAAGCATTTTTGATGAATAAATATATGCTTTTATAAAAAAGGCTGCTGCAAAATGTAAATTTTATACGATATATAGTGGCAATAATGATAAAATCAAAGCCCCCGCGGCAAGCAACGGGGGCTTTGACCCTCGCGGCATTCGTCAAATGCTCGTGCAAGCATGGCACTTGGCTCATTGCTCGCGGGAATAAAACTATATATAGTATTTAAATTTTTTTTGCATCAGCCTCTTTTTTAGTGAATAGAAACTGTTTCGTTCTGTTTTTCAGGTGCTTTTTTGTAATTTACAACATATACAAGAACATAAAGTATAACCATTAATCCGCATGCTCCTATTACATCAATAACACAATGTTGTTTGAGAAATAAAGTTGACATACATATCAATATACAAGTAATAAGAGAAAAGCATTTTATATAATTATGTTTTTTAAATGCTTCACATTTTATTAAGCTAATATGAACAGCTAGTGAGTTAAATACATGAATACTTGGGAAGACATTGGTTGAAGTATCAGACATATATAAATAGTTTACAATTGTTCCAAAAATATTGTCAGGCAGATGTTGGGGTCTTAATTGTACGCCGTTGGGATAGATCATACAGATGAAAAGGCATAGGGACATCCCAGAAATCAATATTATGCCAAATTGGTGAAATTCTTTATCTGTTGCTTTAAACAGCATAAAAATACATGCTCCAAGTATGTAAAATACCCAAAAAATATAAGGGATAATAAAATATTCACAAAATGGAATAAACTCATCAATGCGTCTGTTTAGTATATGGACATCAGGAGTTGTCTCATTAATACAGGCTTCGAGAATAAAAAACCAAGGAAGATATACGAAAATATATAATCCATATAACAGACGACTTTTTTTAAAATGATTCTTCATAATATTTTAAAACCTTTCATTGTTTAATTTGTTTATAAATTATGTTTTTTATAGTTGTATGAAGGGAATCATAACATATTTTTTATGTGATTTGCAATATTCTAAATATTGGTGTATAATTTTTAAATAACAGTTTAGCCATGCACAATCAATTCTATAGAGCAGATGTCATGTCTGGACTGTTATATTTTTACAATGATAGTGTGAAAGGATTGTCTATGTTACAGCTTAATCATATAAAGAAATCATATGACAAAAAAGAAGTGCTTTCGGATGTGAATTATACATTTCAAGAGGGAAATATATATTCTTTGCTGGCTGCTGCTGGAGCAGGAAGAACTACTTTATTTGAATGTATATGCGGCGATTTGACAATTGATGATGGCAATATTGTCATAAAAGAAAAACAAAATATTGTATTTGCAGCAAAACAAAGTATTCTTCCAATGTTTATTTCAGGAAAAAAGTTTATTCATGTTGTGGCAAATTTAAAGAATGATAAAACCAATGTGGAAAAGTATCTTTTGCGAGTTGGTCTTTCTAAAGATAAATGGAATAAGCTTATATGTGACTATTCTTTTGAGGATAAAAAAAGGCTGCAATTGGCGGCATTTCTTTCGCAAAAACCATATATAATAATGTTTGATGAACCATTCGATTATTGTGACAAAGAATATATTGAAACTTTTTTAAATATTCTTGAAGAAGAAAAAGAAGGTCATATTATAATAGTATCAACAAGTCTGTTATCCATAGCAAGAAAGATTGCAAAAGATATTCTTGTTCTTAATAGTGGTGAGATTTATGAGATTCCTGAAAATATGATTGATGTTCCTGAGATTGCCAATGCGCTTTCAGATATTTTAGGAGAGATAGAAGAATGATAACAATAATAAAAAAGATGTTTACAGGAAGGATTCTGTTGTTTTATGAAACAATGAATCGATTTGTAAGAATGTTAACACATCTTCCTACAATTGGCGAAAAAATTAACAGACAAGTAGTGGAAAAGAACAATTATAAATTGAGTATTGTTTTTGGTGTTATAGCACAAATTGGAAGAATTTTATACGAATTTATAGGAAAGTTTTTGTATGTGTTTGCATTTATGTATATTCCATATAAATTTATAGCACAGTTTTATCCATTGGTAGATGCCAATCAAGAACTTACAATGATATTCTTTTTCTTTATATTATCTACAATATGTGGAAGTCTTGTCAATACAATCGTTCTTGCGATGGGAGACCGAGAATATATGATGATGAAAGTGTTTTTGATCAGTCCATATATCTGTTTTTTAGGTAATATTATATATAAAGTAATTACCGATTTTATATACTTTACAGTGATTCTTTTGATATTTGGCGTATCCTTGCAAAAAAGTCTGCTGTTGTGTTTTGTCACAATGATGTTTCGACCAATAGGAGAAATGTTGTCTATCTTTGTATTTGATAGTTTAAAAAAGTTATATAATAAAAGAGGGCTTTACAATGGATTTGTTATGGCGCTTTGTTTTATATTTGCTTATGGAATACCAATAATGGAACATAAAATACCAGAAAATTGGTTGTTTGTCATTCATCCAGTATTTATAATAATTAGTATAGTAATAGGCATTGGAGCCTCTGTTTATTTATGGTGGTATAAAGATTATAGAAAAATAATGAGCGAGGCAATGTATATTAAACGTGAAAAGTAGGGAATGATATTTTATGAAATTTAGTGCGGCTGAGAAAAGACTTGTTAAAAAGGTGGCTTTTAGAGTTTTTATTTTGATTAGCGTAATAGTAATGGCATCATACTATATGATTTACCGATATGTAGAAGAACGTGAAAGAGAAATTGTCCTAAAGTCAAGGTATACATTTTCAGTAAGAATTGACTCTCATGGAAATGTTTTGGAACCTGTTGAAGAAGATGCAGTAAATCATACATTAGCCGATGATTTTGCACAGCTTACAATAGCACAGATAGGGGATATTTGGATTCATCATTTTACTTCTCAATACACACAAAAATATCTATCAAGAACAAAAAAGCTTGAAAAGGTTGATATACATGAAACAAAAATTTTAGAAAAAAAGACAAATACCGTTTTTATTAGTTTTTCTGCAATTGTTGATGAAGATAATTATGAGAACTTTATCGCTTGGGATGGAGTAGTGGATAATGGAAAGCTTATCTGTGAATGGGTGGTATCGTTTAATATTGATAATCATTATGATGGAACAGCTACTATTTATATAAAAAGTATTGTCACACCAGAAGAATATGGCATTACAATGTATAATGAAAGTAAGAAAAATTCAGTGGCAGAAAAAGCGGATGTGACAGGAGCAGAAGAAAATGAGAATGAGATGGTGTTTTATCGAATTAAAAATGCTGCATTAACTGTAACCTATAATAAAGGTGAACGATTTATTACAGTGCCAGTCAATGTGAATGATGTTTTATATGAAAATAATTCTAATGATAAACTTAAATATGGAAGTTATTGTATCAGCACGACTAAGACAGCATTTCTATATGGAGGCAAAAGAAATGGAACTGATAGAGTTCCAGTAACGCTTGTTTACACGGATGATATGGGTGAAAATTGGATAACAAGTGAGATTGATACAATCTATAATGTCGATTATTATTATGTGGAATTTTTTGATGAAAAGACAGGAATTATCTTTGTGGGATATGATAGGAATAATCTAAAAGAAAGTTATAAAATATATGTCACAGGTGACGGAGGACAAAATTGGAATCCTATTGTTGATGAGAAAACAGGAGATATTATAAAAGGCGTTAAATTTATTGATTTAAGTACAGGCTTTTTATGTTATGAATATAATGATGAGATGGATTCTAATTTTTATAGAACAACAGATGGAGGGAGAACGTTTGAGAAGGTTATTCTTGAAAGCCAAGAGTTGGATAGTACAATGCTTGAAAATAATAGTAATCTAACTTGGTTTGATGTTTATAGAGAGGCAACAGTGCCTACGTACAGCGCAGACAGAATTATAACGGTGTATCTTATACAAGGTGAACAATCAGAATATAATAATGGGAAGACTGTAGCAAAATATCAGTCTATGGATAAAGGGAAAACGTTTAAATATATAGGACAGTATGAGAGGAAGTAAGGTGTAAATAATTAATGGAAGGATTTGAATAGAAAGTGAACTTATAAAATCCACCTTGAAATAATACAATGAATATGATAAAATTTATAAAATTTGAAAAAAAGGCAATTTTTTGTCTTTTTTTTTGCGCAAATATGGTTATAGTTTAGTTATGTAGAAATACTAAAGTGTAGTCAATTATGAAAGGAACAGGTGACATTCATGAAAGCATTTTTAATTCTTGAAGATGGAACAGTTTTTGCTGGAACAAGTATAGGTTCTTCCCGCGAAGTGATCAGTGAAATTGTTTTTAATACTTCAATGACAGGATACTTAGAGGTCCTTACAGACCCTTCATATGCCGGACAGGCAGTTACAATGACATATCCCCTGATTGGTAATTATGGTGTGTGTTATAAAGATATGGAATCTTTAAAAGCGTGGCCTGATGGCTATATTGTAAGAGAACTTTCAAGAATGGCAAGCAATTTCCGGTGTGAAGATTCGATACAAAAATTCCTTTGCGACAATGATATACCTGGTATTGCAGGCATTGATACAAGAGCGCTCACAAAAATTCTTCGCCAAAAAGGTACAATGAACGGTATGATTACAACAAACGAACATTTTAATCTTGATGAGATACTTCCTAAGATTAAAGCATACAAGGTTTTAGATGTTGTAAAAAAAGTCACCTGTAAAGAAAAGACTGTGCTTTCAGGCAAAGGTGCAAAGGTAGCATTGCTTGATTTTGGGGCAAAACAAAATATTGCACATTCACTTCATGCCAGAGGTTGTGAGGTTACTATTTATCCAGCATTTACAAAGGCAGAAGAGATACTTGCAGCAAATCCAGATGGCATTATGCTCTCAAATGGACCGGGAGACCCAAAAGACTGCGGTGCGATTATTGAGGAATTAAGGAAGTTGTATCAAAGTGATGTTCCAATTTTTGCGATATGTCTTGGACATCAGCTTATGGCGCTTGCTATGGGAGCAGATACCCACAAGATGAAATATGGACATCGAGGAGCAAATCACCCCGTTAAAGACCTTGAGACAGGACGAGTTTATATTTCATCACAAAATCATGGTTATGTTGTTGATGAGCGTACCATTGACCCATCTGTGGCAAAGGTGGCATTTGAGAATGTCAACGATAAGACAAATGAGGGATTGTCTTATATTGGAAAGAAAATATTTACGGTTCAATTTCACCCGGAAGCATGTGCAGGACCAACGGATACTGCATATCTCTTTGACCGATTTATAGATATGATGAAGAAGGAGGACTAATAAGATGCCAAAGAATCCAGAGATTAAAAAAGTATTAGTGATTGGTTCAGGACCGATTGTGATTGGTCAGGCAGCCGAGTTTGATTATGCTGGTACACAGGCTTGTCGTTCGCTGAAGGAAGAGGGCATCGAAGTTGTGTTAGTCAACTCTAACCCCGCTACGATTATGACCGATAAAGATATTGCAGATGAGGTTTATATTGAGCCGCTCACAGTAAAGGCGCTTGAACAGATTATTATAAAAGAAAAGCCAGACAGCATACTGCCGACACTTGGAGGACAAGCGGGATTAAATCTTGCTATGGAGATAGAAGAGACCGGCTTTTTAAAAGAACATCATGTAAAGCTTATTGGAACAACTGCGCTTACCATTAAAAAAGCAGAAGACCGACTGATGTTTAAAGAGACGATGGAAAAAATTAAGGAGCCATGTGCCGCTTCTTTGGTAGTCAATAATGTGGAAGATGGAGAAGTTTTTGCCAACAAAATCGGTTATCCAGTGGTGCTGCGTCCCGCATATACGCTTGGCGGTTCAGGCGGCGGCATTGCGCATAATCCAATGGAATTAAGAGAGATTTTGGAAAACGGACTTCGTCTTTCAAGAGTGGGAGAAGTTTTAGTAGAGCGATGTATAGCAGGCTGGAAAGAGATTGAATACGAAGTTATGCGAGACAGCAAAGGAAACTGTATAACCGTATGTAATATGGAAAATATTGACCCTGTCGGTGTTCATACAGGCGACAGTATTGTTGTTGCGCCATCTCAGACGCTCTCCGATAAAGAATATCAGATGCTGCGAACATCTGCACTGAATATTATTGATGAATTAGGGATTACAGGCGGGTGTAATGTACAGTATGCACTCCATCCGGACAGTTTTGAATACTGTGTAATAGAAGTGAATCCAAGAGTGAGCCGTTCGTCAGCGCTTGCCTCAAAGGCAACAGGTTATCCGATTGCAAAGGTTGCGGCAAAGATAGCGCTTGGCTATACGTTAGATGAGATTAAAAATGCTATTACAGGAAAGACCTATGCAAGTTTTGAGCCAACACTCGACTATTGTGTCGTGAAGATGCCAAGACTTCCATTTGATAAATTTATATCTGCTAAGAGAACACTTACAACACAGATGAAGGCTACTGGAGAAGTAATGAGTATTGCAAATAACTTTGAAGGCGGCATAATGAAAGCAATTCGTTCTCTTGAACAGCATGTTGACAGCTTAATGTCATATGATTTTACAGCACTTACAGACGAGGAATTGTTAGAGGAATTAGCGATTGTTGATGACAGAAGAATATGGAAGATAGCCGAAAGCTTGAGGCGTCATATGTCCCCAGCAAAAATCCATGATATAACAATGATAGATTTGTGGTTTATTGACAAGCTTCAGATTATTGTTGATATGGAAAATGCGTTAAAACGCGGTCCATTGACAAAAGAACTTCTTGCAGAGGCAAAAAGAATAGAGTTTCCAGACAATGTGATTGGAGCATTGACAGGTCATACAGAAAAAGAAATTAAGCAGATGCGTGATGCGTATGATATTCATGCTGTCTTTAAGATGGTTGACACCTGTGCCGCTGAATTTGAGGCGACAACGCCATATTATTATTCGGTATATGGCAGTGAAAATGAAGCCATTGAGACAAAAGACCGCAAAAAGGTTCTGGTTTTAGGTTCGGGTCCTATCCGTATTGGACAGGGAATTGAGTTTGATTTTTGCTCTGTACACTGTACATGGTCATTTGAGCAGCAAGGTTATGAAACCATTATTATCAATAACAATCCAGAGACCGTTTCCACCGACTTTGATATAGCAGATAAGCTATATTTTGAGCCATTGACACCAGAAGATGTCGAGAGTATTGTTGATTTTGAAAAACCAGACGGCGCCGTTGTTCAATTTGGCGGTCAAACGGCAATAAAATTGACCGAAGCATTGATGAAGATGGGTGTTCCAATACTTGGAACAAGTGCAGAAGATGTCGATGCGGCAGAAGATAGAGAATTATTTGACAAGATTTTAGAGCAGTGTGGTATTCCAAGAGCAAAAGGTCATACGGTATTTACGGTTGATGAGGCGCTAAAAGCTGCCAATGAGCTTGGATATCCTGTTTTGGTAAGACCTTCTTATGTGCTTGGTGGACAGGGAATGCAAATTGCTGTATCCGATGAAGATGTTGTCGAATTTATGAATATTATCAATCGAATTAAACAAGACCACCCAATACTTGTTGATAAGTATCTTATGGGAAAAGAGATTGAAGTGGATGCAGTGTGTGATGGTGAGGATATTTTGATTCCAGGAATTATGGAACATATTGAGCGAGCAGGTATTCACTCAGGAGATAGTATATCAGTATATCCAGCCAAATCATTGACGCCAGAAATTACAGATATGATAGTTGATTACACAGCAAAGTTAGCGCGTTCACTTCATGTAAAAGGATTGATTAATATTCAGTTTATCGTTTATCAAAATCAAGTTTATGTGATTGAGGTAAATCCGCGTTCAAGCCGTACAGTGCCATATATCAGTAAAGTAACAGGTATTCCAATCGTAAAGCTTGCAACGAAAGTTATTACAGGAAGCAAAATTAAAGATTTAGGATATACACCTGGACTACAAAAAAATGCAGACTATTATGCAATAAAAATGCCTGTATTTTCATTTGAGAAAATTCGCGGTGCCGATATTACAATGGGTCCAGAAATGAAGTCAACTGGCGAATGTTTGGGAATATCACAAGACTTTGACGAAGCGTTGTTTAAGGCTTTTCAGGGGGCTGGTATCTGTCTACCAAAGCATAAACAGATTATTATGACATTGGCGGATGCAGACAAAGAAGATGGAATTGATATTGCACAGCGATTTGAAAAGTTGGGTTACAAAATATATGCTTCAAGAGGAACTGCAAAAGTTCTTAAAGAACATGGTGTTCATGCAATTAAGGTCAATAAAATTGGACAGGAAGCGCCAACATTGCTTGACTTAATATTAGAGCATAAAATTGATTTGATTATTGATACGCCAGAAAATGGCATTGAGAGGGCTGGCGATGGTTTTCTTATCAGGCGTTATGCCATTGAGACAGGCGTTCATTGTCTTACAAGTCTTGACACAGCACATGCGCTTATATCAAGTCTTGAACACGCATTTAACAATGAAGACCTTACTATTATTGATATTGCAAAAATTTAGCCTGTCAGGCACTAGAGTGCAGAAATGAGGGATTATGGATGCTATAAGAGCAAATGATTTATTAAGGCATATAACAAAGGACAAGGATTGTGGACTTACAATGGTAGAAAAGCTGCCGCTTGCCGATTGTATCTATTTGGTTAATGTTATATTGCCAAAATGTGTAAAGGAAGCAGAAGATAAAAATAATGAAAATGATACAGGCTTTTTTAATGAAATGATAAATCGATACTATCCAATTGCGATACAAAAGATTAAAAATGCAGAGCGATTATGGATAGCTTACAGTGATTTAACAGGGTATCCATATATGTTGGATAGAGAATTAATTATTTTGTATAATTATTCAGAAAATCAAAATATACAGCAAAAGTTAAACACGGCTGGTTATAAAGTGGTATTTGGAGGTCTTGACCAAGATACATTTAAGATGGAAGTTGGGCATATGTATCGCAATGGCTATAAAAGAATACGTTTTATGGATGGAAAGTCTGAACCTTTTGTTGTTGATAGGGAAGATATATATTCTTATGATAATTTTTATAGTGATGAGTATATGACAAATCCTGCATGTTCAGCAGCTATGATTGATTATTTTCAGGAATTAAGAAAACAGGCACCTGTAAAAGAACGAATCAGTATGATTAAACAAAGGGAAGATTTCATGTTCCAAACTATGTTAGAATGTGAATTTATGGTGCCATGTATCAAGACAGAAAAGGAAGATGAAATTGAAATACAGCTTCCATTTGTTGATGTGACACAGCGAGTTGCCGAAAAAAAGGAAGGTGAAAAGGTCATCGCTTTGCCAGTGTTTACAGATGGATATGAAATGAACAAGTGTTATAAGGAACATCAAGAACATATGGTGTATACATTTAATGATTTGATGCAGCTTGTAAATGAATTGAATACATCAGGAATTATTATTGACTGTTTGGGAATTAGCTTTTTTATGCGAAAAAATGTGATGGAACAAGTAAATCGATAATAAAAAATGAAAATGCTGTGCTTTTGTCGTAGACTTAGCACAGCATTGATTATATTTAAAGTCATGTTGAGATTATTTTAATATTTATGTAAACTTTTAAATTAACAATGGAGAAAATGGTAAATAGTGCAAAGGGGATTTTTAGTTTGCATTTATTTAGTGGGAAAGGATAAGAAAAATGAAACATATTATAAAATCTGAAAATTATAGAAAATATTTTAAAGTCCCTTTTATGATGGGACCAAACTGTTTAAGGCTTTTGGATGAATTACTTAAAGAATATCCGTTACAATATACATCAGACAATCTAGTTTTGGATTTGGGTTGCGGCAGTGGTGTGACCAGTTTATTTATAGCAAACGAAACAGGTGCAACGGTATATGCAAATGATTTATGGATTTCCGAAGAAGAAAATCGCCAGCGTTTTACAAATTGGAATATGCAGGATAAATTGATTCCTGTGCATGAAGATGCCACTAATCTGCATTTTGACAAAGAATTATTTGACGCTTTGATTAGCATTGATTCATATCATTATTTTGCTGGAAAAGAGGGATTTTTTACGAACCATATTTTACCTTATATAAAAAAAGGAGGAGTAGTACTTATTGCAATTCCCGGCATTAAAAATGAATATGATGGACGAAGTGAGGAACTGCTTACAACATGGTTAGGAGAAGAAGCATATATGTTTCAAAGCGCTGATTTTTGGAAGCGAATTATTGGGAAGCATGAAGATATTGAAGAAGTCAGAACTTGGGAAATGTCATTGTTTGAACTGGCTTGGCAGGAATGGTTTGATACAAACCATAAATTTGCATTGAATGATAAAAAATATTTTGAAAGTATCATTAAACCATTTACTACTTTTGTTGGAATTATGGTTAAAAAGAAATAAAGAATTAAGAAAAAGTAGTATTTACGGAGAAAGATTACATACATCATAATCGTATTGGCACAAGTAAGGGCGAGTTGTCTCGCCCCTTTTTCTTTTTGTTATGTGTCTGATGAGACTAAATTATGGTATATGTTATTTTTAGGAAAAAGGATATGAACTTCTGTATATTGTCCTTTTATGGAGTTGATTTTTAAATTTAAACCAAGTTTTTCACACAATTTATTTGATAAATAAAGTCCCATTCCAGTGGAATGTTTTTTCTTTCTGTCCATTCCTGTAAATCCCTTTTCATAAATTCTGGCTAAATCTGATTCGTCAATGCCGCATCCATTATCTTTAATTGTTAAAATAACATTATTTTTATTACTTTGACTGAATATTTCTATTTTTTTATTTGATTTGTCTAAATATTTTATACAATTTTGAGTAATTTGAGATAGTATAAATACAATCCATTTCTCATCGGTATAAATTTTATTATTTAAGTGATGAATATTTAATTGTATTTTTTCGTTTAATATATAGCGTTTATATTTTAATAGTACATTGTGAACGACATCTTCTAATTCCAATTCTGTGACAAAATAATCTTTTTCAGTATAACTGCTCCTAGCATAGAAAAGTATTTGTTCTACCAATTCATTAATTTTGTCAGTTTCACTTTTTAAAACAAAATCCTTATTATTGTCAAAAGTTAAGGATAATGCGGCAATGGGAGTCTTTATTTCATGAACAAAATTTTCAATATATTCTCGATAGTCTAAAAAATCTTTTTCCAATTGTCCAATCTTATCATTCATTGCTTTACAGGAATGTTTTAGCGCATAGTAGTATGCTTTATTTTCTAATTGAACAGGTTTTTTTAATATATCAGCTATTAAATATTTTTCTTCTAAATCATCCACTAAGGATATAATCGTTTTATATTTTTTTATATTAAATAGATATTCTACAAATAGGTACAAAACAATCAGCAATATTAGCAATGAAGCAGTGATTGTTATATAATATAAGGGGATATTAACTAAATATAATAGTCCTACAACAATAAATATAAAACTTATCTGAAATAGAATAAAAAATATTTTTTCTTCCAAAAAGGTTATAAATTTCATAGTTTAAATCCCATTCCACGAACATTTTTTATCAAGTCGTTTATTCCTATCTGGCGTGCTTTCTTTCGTAATCTGGTGATATTTACCATTAAAATATTTTCGTCTAAATAATATTTGTCATTCCATAGTTTATCTAACAATTCTTCTTTCGTAATAATTCTGTCGCCGCTCATAAAGAAATAGTATAAAATTTTAAATTCATTTCTGGTTAATTCTATTTCCATATTATCTTTTTTTAATATTGATAAATGTAAATCAAGGGTGTATCCATTTTTACTGATTTCTTTATAATTTTGAGGATTTGATAAATGAATTGCTCTCTTTATTTTTTCTAGCAAAATCATGGTATCATAAGGTTTGGTGATAAAATCAATACCACCTGCTTTAATACTCATTAGTTCATCTTTCGTCGTATCTCTGCATGTAACAAATATTACGGGAGTATTCCTAGTTGCTTTAATTTGTTTACAAATTTCATATCCATTTTGGAAAGGGAGATTTATATCGAGTAAAATTAAATCAGGATTGCAATTATTTAATTCATCATAAATAGCTGAAAAGTTTTTAATAAGTATTACTTTATATTGATTTCTTTTTAATAATTTTTCTAATTCCTCTCTAATTTTACAGTCATCTTCAATGATTGCTATATTCATTATTATTTTATTGTACCTCACTTATAAAAATAATTAAGCGGATATTCGCAATCCGCTATGCTACTTGCTCAAATCCTCTAGTTACTATCGTAGCTTTTTAGTGGGAGTTTATACTCCCACTGAAACAAGCAAGTCCCCTCCCACTTATGCCTTTGCAACATTGAAGTGGGGACTTTCTTGATGAGGTTAAACTTCTTTTATATTTCTTTTAAAACCAAAATATGTGGCAATGTAATATACAATATAGACTACTAGAAATTGCCCTAATGAACTGAAAAAATAAAATAAATAAATAGTATTATTGGCAAGTATTATTTTGTAAACATTGTTTATCGAATAAACTAAAAAAAAGTTAATTATAATAGGGTATAGAACAGGAATACCAAATAATATTAGTAATTGTTTTTTAATTGTTTTATAAATATGTTCATCTTTAACACCTAAATTACTCAAAACGTTATATCGATATTTGTATTTATTAGAATCGCTTAAAGATTGAATTGCTATTATTGTTCCAACACTTGCAATAAATATAAAAGCCATATATATGCAAATAGTAGATATAATCATTGTCATTGTATTGGTTTCTTCTTCGAGTTCACTTTTTACCATTACGTTATAATAAGTTGAAACTTCTTTACCATCTTTATCAATATGTGTTAAATAGTTTTTAAGTTTTGTTTTAATCTTTTCTCTTAGTGCCGAAGTTGTTTTTTCAAGTGTATTTACTATCAGATGACTTTCGGCGGACTCTAAATGATATACGGCTTCATCTGGCACAATGATAGTGTATCCAGTATTTGATAATCTCACCCAAAAATTATTTGTCATAAAATCTTTTTGTTGTAATTTTATGCCGTTTGATAATGTGATTTCCTTTATTTTAGAAAAACTTTTATCATTTTTATAACTCAAATCGGCTATTATGCTATATTCGTTTTTATTTAAGGAGATTTTACCTTTTCCTCTTAATTCCAATAATTTATTATAGTCGCTTAATTTTATAACAGAATCATATTTTTTTTCATCGCTTGTATAATCGTAACTTGGAAGAATTTTTAAAAATCTTGCTTCTTTATCTTTATATATGTCATAGATAAAATGATTCTTTATAGTATAATCCTCTTTAATAACTTCTAAATAGTCGTTTAGGTGTTCTTTTTTATCAGCTACTGAAATGTCGTAAGGCGAGTCCAATTCAATTTGATAATCGTATGCGCCTTTATTTAAACTTGAAATATTTAGGAGAAATATTGCAAGAGTAATAAGCATGGATAATGTTCCCAATACAAACCCCATTGTTTTTGCTTTTGCACGAAATGTTCTTGCTATAAATAAATTGTCCTTACTATATTTTATTTTTTTGTTATTTAAGACAATAGATAATATTAAATCACCTACGCTAATCATAACGCCATATATACTGATGATTAAGAGAATAAAGCACCCTAGTGCAATCGTGATTATGGACGAATCCTGAATAACATTGGCTTGAAATTTTATATTCCATAAAATTAAAGCAAAAATTCCAATGAAAATACTGATTAAAAATAAAATATTTCTATGTTTTTTTGATTTTGTTATGTTCCTTTCGTTTTGTTTTTCCAAAGTTAATAAGTCGTTGATAGTAGATTTTTTCATTTTTTTATTGGCAAACCATAATACTAAAAGATAAATAATAGAAACGTATATTGCTAATAAAATAATGGATTTTAAATTCAAGTGTATAAATATTGCTTGTGGTAATTGTAGTAGTTTTACTATAAAAATAGATAAAAATTGACTTACTATAAATCCTATGGGGATTGATATAATAAAGGCGGCAAACCCTAATAAAAGACTCTCTAAAAGAAACATTCTATTGATTTTTCTTTTTTTGATTCCAAGCAGCAAATACATGCCAAACTCTTTGCTTCGCTTTTCAAATATAAACTTAGTTGTATAGTTTATTAAAAAACAAATTACTCCTAAAACGACTGCATTTATAAAATACATGATATATTGAAATGTATCGAGTCCTTTTGATAATTTTATAACGGCATCTGAAGTTGAAATTAAGTTTAGTGCAAATATTAATGCAAAAGAAATAATAATTGTTATTAAATATATAATATAGTCTTTTGCACTTCTTTTAACATTTCTTATTGCTAATTTATATAACATTGTCTACATCACCTCCTAGCAATGTAAGCATATCAATAATTTCATTAAAAAATTTTTTTCTTGGTTTTTCGCCTTTTATTATTTCATTAAAAATTTTACCATCTTTTAAAAATAAAACTCGATTACAGAAACTTGCTGAAAAGGAATCGTGTGTAACCATTAAAATAGTTGCATTTAAATCGGTATTCATTTGTTCCATTGTTTCTAATAACATCCTTGAAGATTTGCTGTCTAATGCTCCTGTTGGCTCGTCTGCAAGAATTATTTTAGGATTATTTATCAATGCTCTTGCACAAGCACATCGTTGTTTTTGTCCTCCAGATACTTCATAAGGGAATTTTTTTAATATGTCACTTATCCCTAATTTTGTTGCTATGGTTTCTACTTTCTTGTCAATTTCTTTTACATCTTCCTTATTTATTATTAAAGACAACGCAATATTTTCTTCAATAGTCATTGTATCCAATAAATTAAAATCTTGAAATATAAAGCCCAAATTTTCTTTTCTAAAGTCGGCTAATTCATCTTCTTTAATTTTGGTTATATCTTTGTTGCCAATAGTAATAAAACCGCTTGTTGGTGCGTCAATCGTTGAAATACAATGAAGCAGTGTTGTTTTGCCGCTTCCGCTTGCCCCCATTATAGCGACAAACTCCCCTTCATTAATATTAAACGAAATGCCATTTACGGCTTTTGTAATATTTATATTCACACCATAATACTTTTTTAGATTCTCAATTTTTAAAACATACATAGTTCATTCTCCCTTCTTTATCAATATTATATCGCTTATATTGATAAATAAAAATTACACTTTTGTAAGTGAGGTTATGAGCAAGCAGTGTAGCGGATTGCGAATATCCGCTTAACATAGATGAGAATGATTCAAAGATAAATAGAAAGGACAAATATCCTAAAATATATACAGAAATAAATTTATAATACAGGCAAGGCAGAGCCTAAAATCGACTCTGCCTATTAAAAATAATTTTATAAATTTTATATCAATAGTGTTTAAAAATTATTTTAGAAAATCTTTTCTCATAGGATTGAACACGTCAACAAGAATGCCATCTTCAAGGCATGTAACACCATGTTCGGCATTTGATGGCATATATACGCTGTCGCCTTGTTTTACAATTTTTGTCTCACCATCAATTGTAAATTCAAAGCTCCCCTTTGCAATATAGGTTATTTGGAGATGTTCATGGCTGTGGAAATTTCCTTTAGCGCCCTTTTGAAATGAAATTTCACACATCATTAATTCATCAGAATAACACAAAATTTTTCTTTGAACACCTGGTTCGCAATCAGTAGCAATTACATCTTTATTAAAAGTAAACATAAAAATCCTCCGTTCTATTATAAGGTTGATACAAAAAACATATCCTTTATTGGGTTATGAGCAAGCGGCGTAGCGGATTACGAATATCCGCTTAACAATTATGTTGTTGCATTTATAATATAATAAACCATTGAACCTCTCACGGCGAAAGTCACGAGCGTCCTTGTCTTACATCATAAAAGTATACTATTATCTTTTGGTATAGTCAAGGCAAGGAAAAAGCAGTAAATAATGCCTCTTTTGATATTTACGATTGTTGTCTTTTAAGTATTGATATATTATAATCAAATTATTCAAATGTTTATGGTAAATCAAGGAGGCGTTCAATTATTATGGCGGAAAGTTCTGAGATAGTAACTCTTTATCATGGCTCAAAATCGGGAATCTACAATGCAATTGCACCTATAAGCCGGAAACATTGTGATTTTGGAAAAGGTTTTTATATGGGAACAAATCGAATACAACCTCTTACTTTAATTTGTAATTACCCAAAAGCTAAAATATATACATTAAGTGTTGATTTATCAAATCTTAAAATTCTTGATATAGAGGTAGGGTTAGACTGGGCATTATTGATTGCTTATAATCGTGGCAAATTGGAAGTGATTAAAGGTACAAAAATTTATAATCAGTTTGCAGGATTAAGCAAAGGTTATGATATGATTGTTGGATATATTGCAAATGATAGAATGTTTGTTGTTCTTGACCGTTTCTTCAATGGAGAGATTACAGATAAGGCGTTAATTAATAGTTTGTCAGCACTTCAACTTGGTAAACAATATGTAGCCTTGACAGAAAAGGCTTGCAAAAATATAAAAATTTTAGATGAACAACAACTTTCAGAAAATGACCGAAATAAATTAAAACAAGAAAGTGAAGCCAACCGTTCCAAAGGCATTGCGATAGCTGATGAAATCTGTAAAAAATATCGCAGAGAGGGAAAATTTTTTGATGAGATAGTAAAGGCAGGTGATTAGTGTGCTTAATCTTACACTTGAAAAACGTCAGCTTTGTGATATACAAGGTCGATTATTTGAGCTTGCATTAAAAAATAAATATGATTGTCCAGCATTTATAAAGACTTTTATGAATAGTCAAGCGGCTGCTGCCCTTGATGATGTTTATGACCGTTTGCAGTGGGCTGGCGAAGAGTATATTCTTGAGGAATTAGAGGATGAAGCAAAAGGATTAGAAAAAGCAGGTATTATTTATAATAAAGAAGTCATGTATTGGATAGGTTATATTTATCGTTATTGGCATTATTATACTAATGAAAATAGCAGAGAAATTTATAAGATTGCCGATGCTAAGACAATGAGTGAGTGCTGGCTTGGATTTCATACATTGGATGTCGAGATGGCTATTGATGATTTAAAGGATATTTATAAGCAAAAATGTAATATAAGCAGTGAATTGGATTGTAAATAAAGTTGTGAGCAAGCAGTAATAAAAATACTAAAATAGTGTGGAAATGAGGATTTATATGTATTTTATATGGTTGGTGTTGTCCATTTTATGTTTATCGTATTATATTGTATGTGCAGCATATGCAGGAATACACTCTTCTTTTATATTTATATGGTTGTTTGGAAGCGTTTTTTTTGGCATTTTGTTTGCGCTAAGATGGGCAGAAGTTAAAAAAATAATTGTGTTTCCGCATTTTTTAATCTATATAATATATACTTTTATTGCCATATGTTTTACGATATTTGTTGTTATAGAAGCAATGATTGTAAAAAATATGAACAGTAAACCTGATGATGATTGTAAGTATATGATTGTGCTTGGCTGTCAGATAAGAGGTGATATGATTACAAAATCTCTTAGAATGAGGCTGGATGTTGCTTATGAATATGCTAAACACAATCCTGAAGTGATTATTATTGTTTCAGGCGGCAAGGGACAAGGTGAGAATACCAGTGAAGCGGAGGCAATGTATCGGTATCTTACACAAAAAGGCATTGATGGAAATAGAATTATAAAAGAAGAACAATCAACAAATACTGATGAAAATATGAGTTATAGCGCAGAACTTATAGAAAATAAAGAGGACAAAGTGGCAATTGTGACAAGCAATTTTCATATTTTTCGAGCAAAATTGTTGGCAAAAGCAAAAGGGCTTTGCAACATATGCGGTGCTGCAAGCCCAAGTGACAGTATCTTATTAGTCAATTATATGGTTCGTGAAGCCATCGGTGTTGTCAAAGATTTTATAGTTGGGAATTTTCAAAAAAGTTTTTAATGGTGTCGGATATGGCAATTCCTTTTTCATAACCTTCATCATATAAGGTTTGAATTTTTGTATTCTCTCGTTCAAGACGAGAAAATCCTTTTGTATTGTCAGGACGTATTACAATGACTTTGCCTTGTTTTTCCAGTTTTTCCAATTTGCGTATACATTTGTTATATCGACCAGCACGTTTTACTAAATCTTTTGCAATTTCAGGATATTTTAGGAAGGCTCTTGCGAGCATTTTTGTAGAAGATGATGTTTTTTTTCGATAACCAGCTTCTCTGGTTAGTACGACAACAACTTTATCGCAGCCATCAGCAAATGCTTTTTCATAAGGAATCGAGTCGCTTAAACCTCCATCAAGATAAGGTATTTCATCAATATAAATAAATGGAAACAACATAGGAAGGGCGCAAGTGGCTCGAAGAACAGTGTTTGTCTTATCTTTTCCTGTATAGGGGAAATATTCAGCTTTACCAGTTAATACATTGGTTGTCACAACATAAAATTCCCCTTTATATGCCTTAAATGTTTCATAATCAAACGGCAGCAGTTCATTTGGTATTGTTTCATATACAAATTCTAATCCATAGTAAGAATTATTTTTAGAATCAAACCAATTATGTAAACTCATATATCGTTTATCATTTCCATAATCAAGAGCAATTTTAAGATTGCGTCCTTTTTGTTTTGATATATATGAAACGCCATTAGCCGCACCAGCCGAATTAGCAATAACATAATCTGGAAAAATATTTTGTTCTATAAATGCATCCATAACACCACAAGAAAAAATCGTTCGTGAGGCACCACCCTCAAATACAATACCTGTTTTCATCATGATATTAGCTGCAAATTACACTATTTATATATAGTGAAAGCAGCACTCCTTTCTTTATTGATATAAATTATTTTATATTATAGAATAATAACTCTTATGTATTTTAACCTCATCAAGTAGCGTAGCGAATTGCGAATATCCGCTTGACTAAAATTAAAGTGCATAGTGAATTTTTTTCTAGCCATTATACAACAAATATTGATAAACGCAAAGTACTTAATATTGGATTTTGGTAAATATTTTGCAACAATAAGAAGAATATGGTACAATCAGTAAACAGAAATTGACATTATTAGCAAAATAAAAGATAAAAGGGTATTAATATGGTTCTTGAAGATGGAATTACAGGGTTTTTTCAGCAAGAGACAAAGACTTCTATATTTGTTTTGGCAAATGCAAGGTATCCTTATTTAGCATTTGCTTCTTTATTAGAGTATGAAAAAATTGAATTTATCAATCCATCATTTAATTTGAAATTGCCACATTTTTTTGAATATACCATATTAAGCAAAGAAGAGTTACATATGCAATATAGCGATAAACGAGTAGAAAATCATTTAAATAAAACAGAAATAAAGCAAGTTTTATATTGGAATCCAACAACAGTAGGAGAGGTTATTTTTAATTTTTGGGATTAGAAAGATTTAGTTTTTTGTGCAAAAGTAGTATAGAAATGAGGAAAAAAATGGATAAACTAATAAGAGAGCAGCTATTGAATATGGTTGAATCAAAATATGGGGAATTTTCAACTTCCTTAATACCTGGTTGCAATAATCTTATTGGTGTGAGGATTCCAGCGTTAAGAAAGCTTGCAAAAAAATTAGTAAAAGATAACAATGATTGGAGACAACTATTAAAAGAGTCTGATATGTATTTTGAAGAAACGATGCTTCGAGGTATGATTATAGGAATAGGCTGTTATAAAGATAACGATGTGGATAAAGGGGTAAAAGAGTTACGTCAATTTGCGCCAATGGTGGATAACTGGTCGATATGCGACTGCTTTTGTACATCTTTTTTGTTATGTGAGGATTACAGAGAAGAATTTTTGCCCGTTATTATAGAATTTCTTGAGTCAAAAGAAGAATATAAAGTGCGTATAGGTTTTATATTGTTGTTAAGTCATTATTTAAAAGTGGATTTAGACGGAAAGAATGTATCGCGAAAGAAAGTAGTTGAGCTTACAGATATTGAAGGGACAGACAATCATATCTTAAAATATATAGATTTTATTTTTCAGAGACTTGCCAAAAATCACATGGAAGGATATTATGTTCAAATGGCAGCCGCATGGCTTCTTGCAGAGTGTTTTGTGACTTGTCCTAAACGAACATGGGATTTTATCAATAATAAAGGGCGTGATACAATGGATATATATACTTATAATAAAGCGTTGTCTAAAATATGTGAATCGAAAAATCCGTCTAGTGAGGTAAAAATAAAAATAAAAGTATTAAAGAAACGTTAAAGAAGTATTTAAAGGAGAATTTTGGAAAAAATGATTTTAGCAATCGATATGGGAAATACCAATATTGTAATTGGTTGTGTTGATGATAACAGAGTGTATTTTGAAGAAAGGCTGTCAACGGATATCTCAAAAACAGAATTGGAATATGTTGTTATATTTAAGACGGTTTTAGATTTATATGATATTGATAAAAGCAGTATTGACGGAGCTATTTTGTCGTCCGTTGTGCCGCAGTTGACAAATATTATCAAATCAGCAATTTGTAAATTGACAGGAGTAAATCCGTTGGTCGTAGGTCCAGGCATTAAGACAGGATTAAATCTTTTAATGGACGAACCAAAAAGAGTAGGAAGTGATTTGATTGTGGATGCGGTAGCTGCCATCAAAGAATATGGCGCGCCAATTATTATTATTGATATGGGAACAGCTACTACCATGTCGGTTGTCGATTCTAAAGGCAATTATGTAGGCGGTGTTATTATGCCAGGTATTCACGCAGCGTTGGATTCTTTAGTATCAAAGGCAGCACAGCTTTCAAGAATTAGTATTGATGCATTAGGTCATGTTATTGGAAAAAATACAATGGATTGTATGAAAAGCGGGATATTGTATGGCAATGCGTGTTGTATTGATGGTATGATTGACCGAATTTGCGAGGAGCTTGGAGAGGAAGATATAAAAGTAGTTGCTACCGGCGGATTGTCAAAGGTGGTTGTACCAGAGTGTAAACATAAAATTATACTAGATAATGAATTACTTTTAAAAGGACTTCAAATTATTTATAAAAAAAATGTAAACAATTAGATTGTATAATTTCAATGCTTCAGAATGAAAAAATCGAAAGATTGTTGCGTAAAAAGCAGCGCAGAAATATGGAGGAATTTTATGTTAAAAGGTAAAAATGTTGTGCTTGGTGTGACTGGAAGCATAGCAGCTTATAAGATAGCAAGTCTTGCCAGTGCATTAAAGAAATTGCACTGTAATGTTCATGTGATAATGACAGAAAATGCTACAAATTTTATTAATCCTATTACATTTGAAACCTTGACAGGAAATAAATGTATTGTAGACACATTTGACCGAAATTTTGAGTTTCATGTAGAACATGTGTCTTTGGCAAAAATGACAGACCTTGTACTTGTGGCGCCTGCAACAGCAAATTTTTTGGCAAAAGCAGCCTATGGGTTGGCTGATGATATGCTTACTACAACATTTTTGGCATGTGACTGTAAAAAAATAATTGCTCCAGCAATGAATACACATATGTATAACAATTCAATTGTGCAGGAAAATATAGAACGGCTAAAAAGTATGGGATATGAGATTATTAATCCAGTAAGTGGATATCTTGCCTGTGGCGATACAGGGGATGGCAAAATGCCAGAACCAGAGCAGTTACTTTCATGTATCTTGCATGAAATTGCCTATGAAAAAGATATGAAAGGACTTAAAGTTACTGTTACAGCAGGTGCAACAAGAGAAGCGATTGACCCTGTGCGCTTTATCTCGAATAAATCAACAGGAAAAATGGGATATGCACTGGCAGAAAATGCAAGTTTAAGAGGCGCTGAGGTTACATTGATAGCAGGTGCAACAAATTTAAAAGATTTACCATATGTTCATATGGTTCATGTGGAATCGGCAAAAGAAATGTATGATGCCGTTATAAAATCAGCCGTTGACAGCGATATTATAGTGAAGGCGGCAGCAGTGGCAGATTATAGACCTAAAACGATTGCTTTGAATAAAATAAAGAAAAAAGATTCTGATATGTCGATTGAATTAGAACGGACAGACGACATTATTGGAAGTCTTGGGAAAAATAAAAATAAAACATTATTTTTATGCGGCTTTTCGATGGAAACGGAAAATATGTTAGAAAATGCCAAGAAAAAATTAGAAAGCAAAAATCTGGATATGATTGTAGCAAATAATGTAAAAACACAAGGGGCAGGATTTGGTACAGATACAAATGTAGTAACGATTATCACAAAAGATAGTTGTGAGGAGTTGCCAATAATGAGTAAAAGTCAAGTGTCTGGTGAGATATTTGATAAAATACTTCAAATAAGGCAGAAATGAGGTTAAAATGAAAAATTTAAAAGTAAAGGCATTGATAATAGGAAGTGTTTTGTTAGTACTTTTGGCAGCAATATATTACTATGTCGCACTTCCAGCAATCAATATACACTCGTCGGGTTTTTGGAAGTTTATTTTGTTTATTCTAGCGGTGGCGACAGTGTTGTTTGTATTGTTTCATGCTAAAATACAATCCAAAAATGAAATTGTCAGAAATAAAGGCGTTAAAGCATTTGCACTTGAATTTAAAAATCCAAAAGACCGAGTGATTTTTAGATTGATGATGGGTGTGGTAATTGGTGCTGTGGCTGTTTTTTTAATTGGTTCACTGCTTTCTTCAGAGATAATAAATGCATCAAAATATCAATCTCTGCTCACCGTTGAGACAAGAAATTTTAAAGAAGATATAAAAGAAGTTTCTTATAATCAGATTCCTATTCTTGATAAAGAGTCGGCTGCAACAATTGGCAATAGAGTGATGGGAACAATGGTTGATATTGTTTCACAGTTTGAAATTAGTGATATGTATGCACAGATTAACTATAAAAATAAGCCTGTAAGAGTGTCTCCATTAAAATATGGAAGTCTGATTAAATGGTTTACGAATCAATCTGATGGTTTGCCTGGATATGTAAGAATTGATATGACAACACAGCAGGCAGAAATTGTAAGACTTTCAGAAGGTATCAAATATTCAACAAGCGACCATTTTGGCAGAAATATCTACAGACATTTACGATTTGCTTATCCAACATATATTTTTGATACAATTAGTTTTGAGATTGATGAAGATGGAACACCATATTGGATATGTCCTACAAAAAAATATAATATAGGATTGTTTGGTGGTGTAACTGTTGGCAGAGTGATATTGTGTAATGCGATTACAGGTGAAATGACCGATTATGATGTAACTAAAGTACCACAATGGGTAGATAAAGTATATTCAGCAGAATTGTTGATTGAATTATATGATTATTATGGAACATTAAAACATGGCTATTTTAACAGTATTTTGAGCCAAAAAGATTGTTTAAAAACGACAGATGGATATAATTATATGGCTATGAATGATGATGTATGGGTATATACAGGTGTTACATCAGTAGGACAGGATGAGTCTAATGTTGGGTTTGTACTGATGAATCAGCGAACAATGGAGACGCGCTATTATACGATTGCTGGCGCAGAAGAATTTTCAGCGATGTCTTCAGCAGAGGGTAAAGTACAGCATTTGAATTATGAGGCAACTTTTCCTTTGCTTCTGAATGTGGGCGGAGAACCAACGTATTTTATGGCGTTAAAAGATAGTGCAGGTCTGGTTAAGTCGTATGCTATGCTAAACATTGAAAAATATCAGACCGTTGCCATTGGCGATACAGTTAATGAATGTGAAAAAAATTATATTAATATGCTTAAAAATAATGGCATCATAGTTGAAGATAAAAAAGAAGAACTACAAATTGTTGGAACTGTAACTAAAATAGTGCCAACGGTTATAGATGGCAACTCGCATTACTACATTCTTCTTGATAATAAAAATGAAATTTATGATGTGAGTGTGAAAGAAAATCCTTCTGTCATTCTTGTTGAGCAAGGAAATAAAATAACGCTTACGTATACAAAATCGGAAGGTATAAATACAGCAAATATTAAAAAAATTGACAATTGACAAAAATAAATAAAATGATATACTTACAGATAAATATAAAACAAATCATTATAAAATATAATTTTGATATTTATAATGTGAAAATTTATTTTACAGTTAATTGAATAGGAAAAACGTTGACGAGACAAGTAGCATATTAGCAGGGTCCAGAGAGAGATGCATCTTGATACAATTTTTTGTGCAGGATTGCTGGAAGCATCTCACTTCTAAAAATATGTGAATACCAGCTCTGAGTGCCTCTAATCAAGGTCGGTGATTCCGTTATCATCATGAAAGAGAGGTCATTGTAAAATTATAGTATGCTATATGCTTGCTATAAAAAAATGAGTTTTAAAATAAAAGCTTTTTAGCAATACAATGGCAAATAGGGTGGAACCGCGAGTATATTTATTCGTCCCTTGTTGTATGACAGATGCAGCAGGGACGATTTTTTTATGCACAGTCCTATTAACTTTGCATTTGCATATAAGAAGCAGGTGGTTTATTAAACTTATATATTCGATAAGAATGGAGGATTAATTATGAAGATTACATTAAAAGATGGCTCTGTAAAAGAGTATTCACAGGCAATGTCTGTTATTGATATTGCAGCAGATATCAGCGAAGGTTTAGCGCGCATGGCATGTGCCGGCGAAGTTGATGGAAAGGTTGTTGATTTAAGAACAATTATTGATTCCGATTGTGAATTAAGTATACTTACATTTAACGATGAGGCGGGCAAGGCAGCATATCGACATACTTGTTCACATGTGCTTGCAGAGGCAGTAAAGCGCCTTTATCCAGAGGCAAAACTTGCCATAGGTCCATCTATTGATACAGGATTTTATTATGATTTTGATTGTCAGTCTTTTTCAAGAGAAGACCTTGATAATATTGAAGCGGAGATGAAGAAAGTCATTAAAGAAGGCGCTGAAATTAAACGTTTTGAGTTGCCTAGAGCAGAAGCAATCCAGTTTATGGAAGATAGAAACGAGCCTTACAAAGTAGAGCTTATTAAGGATTTGCCAGAAGATGCGATTATTAGTTTTTACAGTCAGGGTGAATTTACGGATTTGTGTGCAGGACCACATCTTATGAATACCAAGACGATTAAAGCATTTAAGCTGATTTCAAGTTCTGGAGCATATTGGAGAGGTTCTGAAAAAAATAAGATGCTTACTAGAATTTATGGTACAGCATATACCAAAAAGGCAGATTTAGATGAACATTTGAAACATCTTGAAGAAATTAAACTAAGAGACCACAATAAATTAGGCAGACAGATGGAAATTTTTACAACGGTTGATGTTATCGGGCAAGGGCTTCCTTTGATTATGCCAAATGGCGTTATTATCATGAATGAATTAAAAAGATGGATTGAGGATGAGGAGAGCAAGCGCGGTTATATAAGAACACAGACGCCGCTTATGGCAAAGTCCGACCTTTATAAAATATCAGGTCATTGGGACCATTATAAAGAGGGCATGTTTGTTTTAGGTGATGAGGAAAAGGATAAAGAGGTGTTTGCATTAAGACCAATGACTTGTCCATTTCAATATTATGTATATAAAGCGAGTCAAAAAAGTTATCGAGATTTGCCTTGCAGATATGGTGAGACATCAACGCTTTTTAGAAATGAAGATTCTGGTGAAATGCATGGTCTTACGAGAGTAAGACAGTTTACAATTTCAGAAGGTCATTTGATTGTCCGTCCAGACCAGATGGTAGAAGAATTTAAAGGCTGTCTTGCATTGGCAAAATATTGTCTGGAAACATTAGGAGTTGAGTCGGATGTAACATATCATTTGTCAAAGTGGGACCCAGAGGATAGGGAAAAATATATTGGTGAGCCAGAAGTTTGGGAAGAAACACAGCAGCATATTCGTGAGATTTTAACGGAATTGAATATTCAATTTACAGAAGAAGTTGGCGAGGCTGCATTTTATGGACCAAAAGTTGATATCAATGCAAAAAATGTGTATGGAAAAGAAGATACCATGATTACGATTCAGTGGGATGCATTGCTTGCCGAACAGTTTGATATGTATTATATTGATGAAAATGGTGAGAAAAAGCGTCCATATATTATCCATAGAACATCATTAGGCTGCTATGAACGAACACTTGCTTGGTTGATTGAAAAATATGCAGGTCTCTTTCCAACATGGCTTTGTCCAGAGCAGGTAAGAGTGCTTCCAATTTCAGAAAAATATGCAGATTATGCACAGAAAGTAAATGAACAAATTGTTGCAAAAGGAATTAGAAGCAGTGTTGATAATCGTGCAGAAAAAATTGGATTTAAGATTTGTGATGCGAGATTAAAGCGTGTTCCATATATGCTTGTTGTCGGTGAAAAAGAAAAAGAGGCAGGTCTTGTCTCTGTAAGAAGCCGCTATGAAGGCGATGAGGGACAAAAGTCATTGGATACGTTTATTCAAGATATTTGCAAGGAGATTCAAACAAAGGAAATTAGAGAAATTAAAGTACAAGAGTAAAATTATTTTTAATGGATTATAGCAGCGGAAAATTTTATTATAAGTCTGTAAGTATTTGTAAAATTTTGCAAGAGAGGCTTTAAATTAAGATTTTCCGCATGTTTATTGACTGCTTTTTGTTATATTTTTTATAAAATTGTGTGTATTTTCATATGAAATTACAAGTTTTATTTCATCAGTTTTGTTTTCTTTAAGATGTTTATAAACTATCGTCCTAAAGGCATTATCGCATATTGTTCCATTATTTGTCATAAGTGTTTCACTTTTTTGTAGATTAAAAGTTAAATGGATTTTATACATTGTAATTATTATATATTTATAATATATAATATAAGCTCCAAATAATCAATATAAAATGGTGAATTTATATATTTATAATTTTTATAAAATTTAAAGAAAATAGTTATGGGTCAATAAATGTTAAAAAGTGTTACAATTTATTTTGACCTGTATAAGACAATATATAAAAAATTGTTATGATTTATATGGTTGTTAAAATAGGCAAGCCTAATACCACTTAAAAAGAGGTAGGCTTACCTGATAGTTAAACAATAGGATATTATATTTTGCAATAATTTTTTTGAAATTTATTAATTAATATTTTTTCTTATTGTCATTTAATTTTTCTGAATACATAGACATGCGTTCTGCTAATTGTGTTAGCATTTTTATATCATCAGCAGGCAATTTTCTTGTGATTTCATAAAGCGTATGAGTTAATTGAAGAAAATTATCTCCTGTATCAAAAAATTCTTTAGGAGTTACATGTAAATATTCACATATATATAAGAATTCTGATAAGGAAGGTAAAGCTTTTCCAGAAGAAATACTTTGGATATAACTTTTGCTATGCCCCATATCCAAACTCATTTTGTATTCAGATACACCGTTTTGCATACGCAACTCAGTAATACGATTTCTTATAAATGATTCATCCATATATCGAAGCTCCCTATCTTTTTTTAGTACCATATATTATTTTTGCCCTAAAATATCACGCTAATAAGCGTATTATAAAAATTAATATACCTATTTGATATGTATGAAAAATTAATCTAAATATGCTTAAAAACGTACAGATTTAGTAAAAATATAAATAGAGCCTATATATTTAACTTGTCAGGTAAGCAGTAAAATTGATTGTGAATATTTGTTTGACCTGTATATAGTGAATTTGTAAGAAAATTTATGATGTATTTCTTATTTATATAAAAAAAATAAAAAATATATATTCACATTATACAATAATTTATAGTGATTTTAATAAAAGTTATAAAAAGTGTTGATATTGTGTATTAATTATTGTACAATATATAAGTGAGTAAAATTTGGTAAAATTTTAATCGGATAAAAGACAACTTGAAGGAGAATTGAAATGGATGTAATTGTAAAGTATATTAATGAATTGTTGGATAAGAGTACACCAGAGGCTCCAATTTGGAATATTGAGAAGATTAAACAAGGACTTAAAGCAAATTGGAATTATATTGATGGTGTTATGATTAAGGCTGTGCTTCAGATGTATGCAATATCTAAAGAGGATAAGTATCTTAAATTTGCTGATGAATTTATAGGTTACAGAGTTTTTGAAGACGGCACAATAGATGGTTACAGCATAGGCGAAAAAAACATTGATAATATCAATGCAGGTAAGACTTTATTTGAATTATATGATCTTACAGGAAAAGAAAAATATAAAAAAGCAATTGAGCTTGTATATTCTCAGATTAAGATAATGCCTCGATGTGATAATGGAGCAGGAAGTTTTTGGCACAAAGATATTTATCCTAATCAAGTATGGCTTGATGGTATGTATATGGGACAACCTTTTTATGTAGAGTATGAAACACGTTTTAATGACAGAAAGAACTATGATGATATTTTTAGACAGTTTAAATATGTTATTGAAAATATGAGAAATCCTTTAAATGGACTTTATTTTCATGCTATTGATACAAGTAAAAAGGCATTTTGGTGTGATAAAGTTACAGGACTTTCACAGCATAGCTGGTTAAGAGCTATTGGCTGGTATTCGATGGCGCTTCTTGATGTTTTAGATAAAGTAGATAATTCAGACCACAAGTATGATGCAGAGTGTAAGATGTTAGAGGATGCATTTGTAGACCTTATTAATTCAATGCTTAAATATCAAGATGAGAGTGGTATGTGGTATCAAGTTGTTAATTATGGCGGTATGGATCGTAATTATTTAGAGACAAGTGGAAGCTCTATTATGGCATATGCGTTATTAAAAGGAGTTCGTTTAGGTTTTCTTGATGAAAGTTATAAAGAACCAGCAAAAAAAGCTATTGATGGAATTTGCAGCAAATATCTTACAACAAAAGAAGGTGAGATGTCGCTTGGCGGTATCTGTCTGGTGGCAGGACTTGGCGGTAAAGATAACAGACCAGGTACATATGATTACTATATGTCAGAGCCTATTGTTGAAGATGATGCAAAAGGTGTAGGTCCATTTCTTCTTGCATATACAGAATTATTGATGAGTAAGCAGTAAAGTTTAATAAGACATTATATAGATAAAGTTTTTATTTTTGGAAAAGCAGTATTGGTAAAATAAACAATAAAGAGTTGACATAAAATTGTGACGCGCGTACAATATACGCGCGTTATTTTTTAAGAAATTTTACAAAGAATAACATTTGTTATTATTATAGATAATATAAAATATATTATGATTTATCAAATTTAAGAAGGGAGAGACTACAGATAAAGTATTGAACATTTAGTTGTCATATATTATTATGGGAGTATATTTGTTCATATTTTGAGTAGCATGATAATAATGAAACCTTATATAACATTAGAAGAGGTTATTGCAAGTCAAGGAGATAGTAAAAAAGGATATAAATTACTCACAGACAAGAATGGCTGTATAAATGGCTGTTGTTCAGGAATAACGATTTATTCGGATTGTGAATTTAGTACAAAACCAGGATGCCATGATGATCAAGAAGGATTTTATGTGCTAGAAGGAGAAGGATTTGCCAAATTGGACGACCTTATATTTCCAATAAAAGCAGGTGATTCATTTATTGCTTTGCCAGGAGTAAAGCATACTATTAGAACGAAGGAAGATTGTCAAGCTGTTAAAGTATTTTGGTTTCATAGTGGAATTTAAATGAAATGAGCTTGCCAGTCAGTACACATATATGATTTTGTGTATAATGTTTCTTCAAGTTTAAAGACACAGGAGTCGTAAAGAGGATGCATGAAAGGATTATTATATATGGCTGAAGAATTTGAGATGACACAACAGTTATCGGAAGATGAAATTGAGTGTAAAAAAAGATGGGTTTTTGAACAGATTATCAAAATTAATGAAAAAGATAAAGAGTTAGAAGATGAAAGAAAACTGATTGAAATACAAAAAGGTATGTTAGAGCGTCAAAAAAGAAGAAACTTGCTTTTAAGTAAACAATTAGAAAATCAAAAAAATTTATTTGACCAGCAATGGCAGATTATGGAAAATGGTTTTCATCAACTGGCTCTTGACAAAGAACGTTTTGAGCGAGAAAAATTAGTTTATCTTGATACAGTATATCGAGAAGCCAGACGAGGTATGAATTATTCCGAAAATGTTAAGTTGTTTTTTAAAGGTGTTGATGATACAAACTCATTAAAAAAAAGGTATAAAGAACTTTTAAAGATTTTTCATCCTGATAATACACATGGAGATTCACAACTTATACAAGCAATTATGTCCGAGTATGAAACCCAAAAAAGATTTTTTTTGGGAACATAAAATTTTACTTGCATGGTGACAAATTGTAAGATAAACATAAGTATTAAGGTTTTCTAAAAAGATTCATGAGGAGAAATGGAGAACAGAAGTGATGAAAAGGAAAAAAGCATATATTTATATACTGATAATAATTTTTGTTTTCACAGCGTGTTCTAATAAAAATGAAGTTGTTAGCTATGATAGGTCTAGTGATGTTAATTATACGCTTTCTTTTTTTGGAAATAAACACGAGGCTGCCAATGTGAAGGTTATTGAGCAAATTTTAACAGATTATATGGAAGAAAATAAAGAAGTAACCATATCTTATGAGAGCATAAAAGGAGATGATTATTTTAGTGCTTTAAAAAATAGAGAACAGGCAGGAAAATTAGATGATATTTTTATGGTAAACCATGACACGATGTTGGAATTTTCAAAAAATGACAGTCTTGCAGATTTAACAGAACTAGCAGAAAATGTATCTTTTTCAGAAATTGTTAAAAATCAGATGCGGTCTTTAGATGGCAAAATTTATTGGGTGCCAACGATAGTGTCTGCTTTTGGTTTATATTGCAATATGGAACTTTTGGAAAAACATGGACAGAAGGTTCCTAAGACGCTTGGCGAGTGGAAAACGGTATGCGAATATTTTGTATCTCATAATATTACGCCTATTATTGCAAACAATGATATTTCTTTAAAAACATTAGCTATTGCAAAAGGGTTTTATCCACTTTATAAGGAAGGAACACAAGTGGAAGTCTTTGAAAATATTAATAAAGGCAAGGAAAAACTAAGCACATATCTTTTTGAAGGATTTGCTTTAGTAAAGGAATTTTGTACCAAAGAATATATTGACGCTGAAAAATCGTTAGAAACAAAAAATACATCCGATGATTTAGAGGAATTTATAAAAGGTGAATCACCCTTTATGTTAACAGGAGCATGGGCGGCTGGAAGAGTGAAAAATATGAATCCTAATTTTACTTTTAAGGTAATTCCTTATCCTATTTTAGAAAATGGTTCTGTGTTAGTTATTAATCCTGATGTTCGTTTAAGTGTATCGGCAAAAGGAAAAAATACAGAAATAGCAAAGGATTTTGTATCTTATTTTTTAAAAGAGGAAAATATATGGCGTTTTGCTAATAATCAATCTTCTTTTATTCCATTAGATAATAAAAATAAACCTACTCTCAATGAAATTCAAGATATAGTAACTAGTTATCAAACACAGGCATGTGTTATTGGCTCTGATAGTTCCATTCAATTTCCTATTTGGGATATTACAATGAATGTTTCAAGAAAGTTATTAAAAAATGAAGATATAGCAGAACTGATGCAATGGATGGACGAGCAGGTGATAAATGCAAAAGAATAGAAGTTGTTTTTAAGGAGTCTTCAAATGAAAAAGAAAAAAACAATTATTATAAGTGCTATATTGGCAGTAATGATATTGATGTTGTGTGTAAGTTCTTTTCTATTTGTCAATGGAGTAAATAGGCAACTTTGGATACATTCTATTCGCACTATGACCGAGACGATTCACCAGGGAGTAAATTCTTTAAATATCCAATTAGAAGACGACTTTGATGTTTTAGAAATGATAAAGGTAGATATTATAAAAGGCGATTCCTCAAAATTTGAGGACATTATGGATTCTTATAATATTGTAGAACCTGATATAAAATTGTATATTCGCAATAATATTGATTTAGATAATCATATAAAACATGATAAGGAAGTTTGCAAGTATTTAGAAAATTCCGATTTAGAGCGTGGGGTGCTGGACTCTCATATCAGCAGTTTAACAGGGGAGCGTGTGTTTAATATATTTGAGCGCGTTTATTTTAAAAATGATATGGAAGCCTATCTGGTAAAAGAATATCGCACAAAGGAAATTGCCGAACAATTTACACTTACATTTTATGACTATACAGGATTTTCTTATTTAGTTAATCGAGATGGCATTATTATGGTTCGTTCTAGTCACAAAAATAGCAATAAAACACTTTCTAATATATTTGATTTAATATCACCGCAGCAAAATGAATTAAATATGATAGATGCTTTTAAGGACAGTATTTATAAGCTAAAAACAGGATGGGCTAAATTTAATTACTATGGCGAGGGAATGGTATTTTGTTATGAGGGACTTCGGGCAGATTCTAATTGGTTGTTGGTCTCTGTTGTTCCAGAAAAAGTAATTATTAAACAAGCTGAAAGTATTTTATTCAAAACGATACTTTTTTTAGGTGTTATTGTAATCATTATTTTAAGTATTGCTGTTCTTTTTTATGCAGTTAAAATGCAGGAAAGCAAGGTACATACTACAGAGCTTCAAAACGCATTGAGAGAAACAGATGCGGCGAACAAGGTAAAAGGGCAATTTTTAATGAATATGTCCCATGATGTTCGTACACCGCTAAATACCATTCTGGGAATGACTGCCATTGCAAAAAAGGAATCCAATAATAAAGAAAAGATGAAAGAATGTCTGGAAAAAATAGATATTGCTGGAAAGCATCTTTTAAGTCTTGTAAATGATGTATTAGATATGTCTCAGATAGACAGTGGTAAGATGATATTAACAGAGGAAGATATTGTTCTTACACAATTGTTAAAAAAGGTTGCAGATATGATGAAGATTCAAGCCAAAGAAGCAAAATTAACATTTGATTTATCTGTTCAATTAAGAGATGAGTATATTATTGGTGATTCATTGCGCATACAGCAAGTATTGATTAATATTATTAACAATGCCATAAAATATACGCCAGCAGGTGGTCATGTATTGTTGGAGATGATACAATTAGAAGATGACTTCAAGGAAGAATATGGAATATATCGTTTTTCTTGTACAGATACAGGCATTGGAATTAGGCAGGATTTTTTAGATCGTATATTTTTGTTTTTTGAACGTGATAGAAATACAACACTTAGCGGGATTGCTGGTACAGGTGTAGGTCTTGCTATAACAAAAGGAATATTAGACCTGATGGGAGGCACGATTTCTGTAAAAAGTGAATTAAATAAAGGCTCTACTTTTACAGTTGATTTCCATTTTAAAATAAAGAAGCAAGAATTACAAAAAGAAGAAGTAAATACTCAAGATGTTATAGCAATGAGTGATTTACAAAAGGAAACAGATGATTATACAAGCAAACGAATCCTTTTAGTAGAAGATGTTGAGTTAAATATGGAGATTGCGGAAGAATTAATTGGCACAACAGGTGTTCAGATTGAAAAAGCATATAATGGCAAAGAGGCAGTAGAATTGTTTACCAAAAATCCTTGTGGATATTATCATCTTATCTTTATGGATATTCAGATGCCTGTTATGGATGGTTATGAAGCTACAAAACAGATTCGTGGTCTTGATAAAGAGGATGCCAAGACTATTCCAATTATTGCATTATCAGCTAATGCGCTTGCTGATGATGTGGAAAATGCTCTTGATGCTGGTATGAATGAACATATTGCAAAGCCTATTGATATGGAGATTGTTTGGAAGATATTAAAGAGATATTTAACCTCATCAAATAAACCGCCCGATTCAATATTGTAGAGATATAAGCGAGAGTAAAGGATTTGTTTTGCGATAGTAGATAGGTGGTTTGAGCAAGCAGTGAAGCGGATTGTGAATATCTGCTTGACATAGATAAAAACGATGTCTAGGCTTGCAATTGGAAGGAAAATTTTGTAATATAATAACTGTTTAGTCCTATGCAATTTATTTTATAATACACATATTTGGATTAAATGGTGATATTATTATATTCTGTTTATGTCTGCACTGCTGATAAATAGAATATAGGTATAAGCAGTGTAGGAAAGGGGAAATAATGTTAAAAATAAATGATAATTATTTGAAATTGCCAGGCAGTTATCTTTTTTCAACCATAGCAAAGAAAGTTCAAGCATTTACAGAAGCAAATCCAGATAAAAAGATTATACGTCTTGGAATAGGTGATGTAACACAGCCATTGTCACCAGCAATTATTACAGCGCTTCACAATGCAGTTGATGATATGTCTAAGGCGGAGACATTTCATGGATATGCGCCGGATTTGGGATATGCTTTTTTGAGAGAGACGATAGCTGCCAACGACTATGCAGCACGCGGCTGTGATATTGCAGCAGATGAGATATTTATTAGTGATGGTGCAAAATCGGATTCTGGTAATATTGGCGATATATTTTCAGTGGATAATAAAATTGCAGTCTGTGACCCTGTATATCCCGTTTATGTTGATACCAATGCTATGGCAGGACGAACAGGTGATTACTTAGCAGACCAGCAAAAATGGAGCAATGTAATCTATATGCCTTGTACATCAGAAACGAATTTTGCCCCAGAACTTCCAAAAGAAACACCAGATATTATCTATTTGTGTTTTCCTAATAATCCAACTGGCTCAACAATTACAAAGCCTGAGCTTCAAAAATGGGTTGATTATGCAAATGAAAAAGAAGCAGTGATTATTTATGATGCGGCGTATGAAGCCTATATTTCAGAAGAAAATGTGCCACACTCTATCTATGAATGCGATGGCGCTAAAACCTGTGCTATTGAGCTTAGGAGTTTTTCTAAAAATGCTGGATTTACAGGTGTTCGACTTGGCTTTACTGTTATTCCAAAGGCATTAAAGCGTGAGGGAACAATATTGCATAGTTTGTGGGCAAGAAGACATGGAACAAAGTTTAACGGCGCGCCATATATTGTACAAAGAGCTGGAGAAGCTGTATATTCAGAGGCAGGAAAAGAACAGACAAAACAATTGATTGCATACTATATGAACAATGCCAAAGTGATTTTAGAGGGGCTTAAAGCGGCTGGATACACTGTTTCTGGCGGTGTTAATGCGCCATATATCTGGTTAAAGACACCTGATAAAATGACTTCTTGGGAATTTTTTGATAATCTTCTTGAAAAGGCAAATGTTGTTGGAACACCAGGTTCCGGTTTTGGACCAAGCGGTGAGGGCTATTTTAGACTGACAGCATTTGGTTCTTATGAAAATACGATTGCAGCAGTAGAGCGAATTAAAAAAATGTAAAAATTATATATTGGTTTAGAGAATGGTAATATAAACGATGTAGTTAAATTATTTTATAAAAGAGATGGTTGCTTTAATAAAAAACATATAAGAGATGGTTATATTAAAAATAACTATATTTTAAATTGTTTTTTAATGTGACCATCTCTTTTTTTATTAAAATTTAATGCTTTAAAAATATTTAATATGATATTAATATAAATATATTTTTTACTATTAATATATATTATTAATAGTAAAGTGAATATTCACAATTTATTTTGATATTTGCTTATAGTTTTATTACTTCTTTGGTGCATTTGAATAATTGATATTGAAAAAATAAGTACATATAATAAAACTTGACATATCATGTCATGATATAAGTGCTATTGTGTTATTGAAGGAGGAAATGGTGATGCAAGAAAGCAGATTATTTAAGATTGTGTATTATTTGCTTGAAAAGGGACAGGCTACAGCACCAGAATTGGCAGAAAAGCTTGAAGTGTCGGTTAGAACAATTTATAGAGATATCGATGCTTTAAGCGGGGCAGGTATTCCTATTTATGCAGAGGCAGGCAGAAATGGCGGTATTCATTTAATGAATGATTTTGTCTTAGATAAAGCAGTATTGTCAGAAGAAGAAAAACAAGAAATTCTTGTTGCATTACAGAGCATAAATATTACAAAAAATAGCAGCAGTCAAACATTGCAAAAACTTTCGGCAATGTTTCAGCTTCATTCAGAAAATTGGATTGAGGTTGATTTTTCTGGATGGGGAAACAAAGAGTTTGACAATGAAAAATTTGAATTATTAAAATCAGCAGTAGTTCATTGCACAAATATTAAAATTTCTTATGCAGATTCCTGTGAAGTTATAAGCGAACGAATTGTACAGCCGTTAAAATTGGTTTATAAATCAAAAGCATGGTATTTGAAAGCATTTTGTACAGAAAAACAGGATTGGAGGATTTTTAAATTAAATCGTATTTTAGATATAGAGATTTTAAATGAACATTTTAAGCCGCGCAGTTTTCCAAAAACGATGGAAACTTCTGAAGAAAAATATAATCAAATTACGCTTTGTTTTCCGAGAGAAATGGCATATCGCGTTTATGATGAATTTGATAAAACACAAATACAATGTCAATCCAATGGCGATTTAATCGTTTCTGCAAGAATGCCCGAAGATACATGGTTAATAGGGTTTTTGCTGTCCTTTGGGACAAAGGTAGATATACTTTCACCAGTTTATTTAAAAGAAGTTATAGCAGAACAGGCAAAATTAATCTATGAAAAAAATAAAACATGACAAAAGGTGTCAGGATATATGTGGTATAGTTAAGCAAATAT
Source organism: uncultured Lachnospira sp. (assembly GCA_910585095.1). Classification (GTDB taxonomy): domain Bacteria; phylum Bacillota; class Clostridia; order Lachnospirales; family Lachnospiraceae; genus Lachnospira. The sequence goes on along the minus strand of CAJUBU010000001.1, from coordinate 187,436 downwards.
TTGAAATAAATGGAGGTTCATATGGGCAGACCAACTACAAAGGCAGATTTAGTAACTGCTGCAAAGGATAATTATAAGAAATTAAATATTCTTATTTCTGAATTAACACAAAAAGAATTATCAACTATTTTTGATTTTGAAGATGATGAAAAAAAGAAAGAAGCACATTGGAAACGAGACAAAAATCTTCGGGATATTTTAATTCATTTATATGAATGGCATCAGCTTTTATTAAATTGGGTACATTCTAATCAAAAGGGAGATAATAAACCATTTATTCCAAAACCATATAACTGGAAAACGTATGGTGATATGAATATAGAATTTTGGAAAAAGCATCAAAGCACATCATTGGAAGAAGCAAAGAAAATGGTTGAAAAAACGCATAATGAAGTATTACGTTTAGCAGAAACATTTTCTAATGAGGAATTATTTTCAAAGGGCGTATATCAATGGGTTGGAGGAAGCACATTAGGGTCTTATTTTGTCAGTGTCACAGCCAGCCATTATGATTGGGCTATAAAAAAGTTAAAGGCGCATAAGAAAAATTGTTTATAATAATAAGCGCATATTTGAATATTTGCATATATTTGAGGAAAAAATTTTGTTAAATAATTAAATCTTTGGAATTTTTGCAGTAATTAGAAGAGATGTTTTTAGATAGTGTTAAAGAAACGGTTGCTTTAATAAAAAACATATAAAATATAGTATATATTAAGAATATCTATATTTTAAATTGTTTTTTTAGAGCAACCGTTTTTTGTTAAAAATAGAAATAATTTTTAAACAATATTTGACAACTGATTATAATAAACGTATTGTTATTATAGGTTGTTAATATTTGGATATTTTATAGTGAAATAGATATTTATAATTTATGTTTCTGTTTTCTTATAATCTTATTGTTTTTTTATAGCATTTTGGCAGGATTTTGGAAGGAGTTTGAAGTTCTGTCAAAATAGGAAATTTAACTTTCGCCTAAAAGGTAAGAAATTTTCTTGATAAGGTTAAAAATATTGACAATGTTTGTTAGGCAGAAATTTGCAAATTGAGAGGAGAGTGTTCATAATGAAAATAGATAACAGTTAAAATTTTGGTTTATTATGATGAAATATACAACAAGTAAAAATAGTTAAAGGAGCAAGCATATGAAAAATTCAAAAAGAAAATTATTTGCTATTATTTTAACAATAGCGATGATAGTTCATTCATCACTTATACAATGGGTTTCAAGTGATGGTGTACAAGATGTTTATGCACAAGAAAATGAAACTAATGCAGTAGAGTCTGTGTCAATGGGACAAGAACAGCTTGAAGTGTCAGGAAATAATGGAGTAGGTTCGCTTTTAGCAAAAGAAATTAATGGGGAATTAACAGAGCAGCAAGAAAATCAAGGCTATACGATTTTTGATGTTACTGTTGAGGGAAAAATGGCAACGGTTTCATTCGATGTGATAGAAGATTGTCGACTTATTGCAGGTATTTATAGTGAAGATGGAAAAGATTTATTGGCTTCTGGTGTGATTGATGTAGAAAAAACAGCAAAAGATGCAGTTGTTACGTTGGAAACAAAGGAGATGCCGCAATATTTTTTGGTAAAGGCATTTTTAGTTGATGAAACGATGTCACCATTATGCAGTGTTTACCAGTCTGAATTGTATACAAAGGAAATGCAGGAATTTCTTACAAAAACAACAGATGATTTTGAGCAGGATAAAATATTAAATTTAGATGAAGATAAGACCAACAATTTTGCAGTTTACAAGGACAGTGTAAAGAAAATTGAAAAAGAAAATAACAAAAATATTGTTGTTTCAGCAAATGATGAGACAGGCGTTTATGTTTTAGAAAACATTGATAGTACGATTAAAAATTTAAAAAATGGTGATATTTTTGCTTATACATATGATGGACAAGAATTAATAGTAAAGGTTGATTCGGTTGTAGTAAATGGAACGACTGCAACAATTTATAGTCAGGAAACAGCGTTAGATGAAGTGTTTGATTATGTAAAGATTGATAATACAGGGGATTTGTCGGATGCCACAGTAGATACGTCAAGCCTTGATGAAGATGTTGTTTATAATGGATTGGTAGAGGATACAAATGAAGCGGAGGCATATTCAGAAGAAGGAATTATGCCACAAGAAGAAATAGAAGGTTGGTATGGTACATCATTTTCATATACTATAAAAGAGAAAAAATTTGGTGATGAAGATAATTATGCAAAAGTATCATCAAATTTGAAGCTTTCTGCAGAAGCTAAGATAAAAGTTTATATAACAGATTCTTACCAGTATCTTGAGGTAAAATTAGATTATTCTATGAAAATCTCATTGAAAATAACAGGACAAGGGGGAGGAAAATTAGAACTTGGAACGATTGGAATGGCAATATGTCCAGGAGTTTATTTGGAATTTACTCCATCTTTTGTAGTACAAGCTAAAATAGAGATTGAATTAAGTGGAAAATTAGGCGCTACGATTGGATTTCGGTATAGTTCAGATGACGGACTAAAAAATATTTCTTCAGCACCTAAATGGGATAGTCAATTAAAAATAGAAGGAACTCTTTTTATAGGGCTATCGCTTGAACCAAAATTTGCAATTATTTCAGAAAAGATTGCTAAAGTTGGTATAGAGACAGAATTTGGTGTAGAGTTAAAGGCAACAATGGATTCTAAAGATGATAATACAGAAAATATAAAACATAAATGTGGATTATGTATTGATGGTGAGCTTACAGGTAAAGCTAATGTATCTGTAAATATAAAATTTTTAAATAATGATAAATGGTCTTTAAACAAAGATATAGGAAATTTAAGCCATAAGATATGTGATTTTTATTATTCATTGACATTTGATAAGTATGGAATAGGAAAATGTCCATATTATCAATATAAGGTTACGATTGATGTATGTAATAGTGGTGGACAAAAGTTAGGAAATGTTAAGATTGCAATCAATGGACAAGAGTATGAAACCGATAATCAAGGTCATGCAGAAATTTTTTTAAATGAGGGAACAGCCGAAATTACTCTTTCTAAGCAAGGCTATAAAATGTATAAAAAAGATATAGAGATTGATGGAAAAGCAATTGAACTTGATAAAAAAGCAAAGGAAATTTTTATTATACTATTGCAGGACAAAGATGAAACGACAGGCGATGGTGGAGATGAAGGAAATGGCGGAACAGGTGATAACAATAATGAAGATAAAGAACAAGGAACATTGGAAATACAAAGGCAGACAGTGAGTTTAGGTGGAAGTGGAAGGTATAGTGCGGCAATAACAAAAGAAGGAGTTTTGTATTTATGGGGAGATAATGATGGTGGACGATTAGGAAATGGAACAACAAAAGGTAGTAGTATTCCAATAAAAATTATGGAAAATGTAGAGAGTGTGAGTTTAGGCTATGGTACTAGTGCAGCAATAACAAAAGAAGGAGCTTTATATTTATGGGGATGGCATGTGGGTGAACAATGTAGTAGTGTCCCAATAAAAATTATGGAAAATGTAGCAAGTGTGAATTTAGGTGGTGCTAGTGCAGCAATAACAAGAGAAGGAAGTTTATATTTATGGGGAGATAATAGGTATGGACAATTAGGAAATGGAACAACAGAAGGTAGTAGTATCCCAATAAAAATTATGGAAAATGTAGAGAAAGTGAGTTTAGGACTTAGGCATGGTGCAGCAATAACAAAAGAAAGAAGTTTATATTTATGGGGAGATAATCAATGGGGGCAATTAGGAAATGGAACAAATAAGAAGAGTTTAACTCCAATAAAAATCATGGATAATGTAGAGAGTGTAAGTTTAGGAGAGTATCATAGTGCGGCAATAACAAAAGAAGGAAGTTTATATTTATGGGGAAGAAATGGTGATGGACAATTAGGAAATGGAACAAATGAGAAGAGTTTAACTCCAATAAAAATTATGGATAATGTAGAGAGTGTAAGTTTAGGAGAGTATCATAGTGCAGCAATAACAAAAGAAGGAAGTTTATATTTATGGGGGTATAATGATCATGGACAATTAGGAAATGGAACATATAAGGATAGCAGTACTCCAATAAAAATCATGGATAATGTAGCAAGTGTAAGTTTGGGAGGAGATCATAGTGCAGCAATAACGAAAGAAGGAAGTTTATATTTATGGGGACGTAATGGTTATGGGCAATTAGGAAATGGAACATATAAGGATAGCAGTACTCCAATAAAAATCATGGACAACGTAAAACTTCCATCTTCCGCACCTTCCACACGCCAAGCTACATTTAGCGAGCAAACATACACTTCATCTACCTATAGTAGAGTTGCTTTAATGGACAACCAAAATAACCAAATCATGCCAACTGCTTTAGATACCATATCGTCTAGTTTTACTAACTTAACTCCTAATGTAGAATATATATTTTACATTGTCAAATCAGAAGAAACTGGAAAAGACCTATTATCCGCCGACAACATATTATACATCAATCAAGGAAAAGCAGATGAAAACGGAAATTTAGCATTTGATTTTAACAATAAAACAGAATGGACAAATGTAAAAACATTTTTAATAGGTGGTGTTGGTGATGGAAATATTACATTAGACGATATGGAACTAATTTGTAGTATTGCACCGGAAACAACAGTAGAACAATTAAAAGAAAAATTACATAAGCGTTTTCAATTAGTAGATAGTGATAATATTGAAATTACAGATAATAAATCATTCATTCAATCAGGAAATATCCTTTGTTTGTTTGATTCAAAAGGAGAAATTGCAAAAAGATATACCATCTGTATAATAGGCGATGTCAATAAAGATGGCATTATTAATATACAAGATGCTGTTATTTTAAAGAGACGTCTTGCGGGATATTCCAATTTGAGATTAAGTGAAAAGGCAAGTGATATTAATGGTGATGGTGTCCTTAATATTCGCGATGCTGTTATCTTGCTTAAATATTGTGCAGGAATGAATGTACAGCTTGGAAAACAATAATAAACAGCTTTAATCATGTCTTGACATTATAAAATAAAAATCCTTTAACTATATTAAAATATGGTTGAGGGATTTTTTTTGTCAAATAAATATTTACAATTTGTTTTGTTGCTTGTTCATAACTTTATTTATTTTTAATATTGACTTTTATATAACAGCATTATATATTTAATATTTAAATTATATTTTATTAAAAAATAAATAACTTGCATTACTTGAAAAAATGGCTATCGCAATCCCACTAGCCTTAGACGGTGGGTTAAGGTAGCCAAAAGTGGTGGTTTGTGTTATACTTGTGTCATGGGAATATGGAAATCTAAAAACAGACACAAGTATTTATTACAGTATCATATAATTTTTGTATGCAAATATAGAAAGAAACGGTTGGCATCAAAACAGATATCGGATGATATAAAACAGTTTTGGTATGAGATATGCCAAAAACATCATGTAATTATTAGGTATATGGAAACGGATAAAGAGCATATCCATTACATGATAGAAACAGAACCAACAATGTCTGTCAGTAAAATTGTAAACCTGATGAAAAGTTATACAACATATCATATATCTGAAGAAATGCTACGAAAGTATATAGAAAATCAAGGATAGATAGGAGGTGACAGTCCATGTTAAAAGCATATAAGTACAGAATATATCCTAATAATGAGCAGAAAATACAGATAGCAAAAACATTTGGCTGCTGCCGTTTTGTTTATAACCAAACACTTTGCTATCGGAAGCAGGCTTACGAAAAAGAAAATAAGTTTGTTAGTAAAACAGATTGCAATAATTACTGTAATAGGGAATTAAAGAAAGAATACAAATGGCTGAAAGAAGTGGATAAGTTTGCGCTGACAAATGCCATTTACAATATGGATTCTGCATATCGGAAATTTTTTAAAGAACATGCGGGATATCCGAAATTCAAGAGCAAACATGATAATCATAAATCTTATACAACGAACTTCACAAATGGAAATATTGCGGTAGATTTTGAGAAAGGAAAAGTAAAACTGCCAAAGTTAAAAGAGGTAAAAGCAAAGATACACCGATGCTTTGATGGCAGGATAAAATCAGCCACAATTTCCCAAGTACCAAGCGGAAAATATTATGTGTCAGTGCTTGTGGAAACAGAACAAAAGGAACTGCTACATACAAAGCAGAAGATAGGGCTGGATTTAGGCATAAAAGATTTATGTATTACATCCGATGGAGAAAAGTACAAAAATCCAAATACAATAAAAAGATATGAGAAAAAACTAATAAAGCTGCAAAGACAGTTAGCCCATAAAGAAAAAAAGAGCAAGAACTATTATAAACAGAGAAGAAAGATAGCATTATGCCATAAGAAGATAACCAATATCAGAAAAGATTATCTGCATAAAGTTTCCTATGAGATTATCAGCGAAAACCAAGTGATAGTTTCGGAAAACTTACAGATAAAAAACATGGTAAAAAATCACCATTTGGCAAAGTCTATTACAGATGCATCTTGGTATGAGCTGACAAGACAATTAGAGTATAAGGCGGCATGGAATGGGAGGCAGTACATCAAAATAGATACATTCTATGCAAGCAGCCAGATATGCTCTGATTGTGGGTATCAAAATGCTGGTACAAAAGATTTGTCAGTAAGGGAATGGGTATGTCCAATTTGTGGGACAAAACATGATAGAGATGTTAATGCTGCAAAGAATATTTTAGCAGAAGGATTACGACAAATAGCATAAGGAAATAAAATACAAATAGGGACGGTTCAGCCCGAATTAACGCCTGTGGAGATAGTAGGTTACGAGGTCTGCGAAGCAGGAAGCCCATTGGCTTTAGACAATGGGTAGTTCACCTTGTAATAAAGAAATGATATGATAAAACTACCAAGCAGAAAAGGATAAAGCATGGCAAATATATATGATGGGGCATTTCGTACAATTCTAAATGATTGTCGAAAATGGATTATTCCCCTAGTCAATGAGATTTTTGGAGAGAACTATACAGGAAATGAAGAAGTCCAGTTTCTTCCCAATGAACATTTTTTAGACCAACAAAATAAGCCTGACAAAGAGCGAATAACAGATACAAATTTTAGAATTATTGGAAAAGATATAAAGAAATATCATATAGAGTGTGAGAGCAGTTATCCAGATGGAAGAATTACAATCAGACTTTTGAATAAAACTATTTTACGAAGTGAATTAGTTTTATTTTAATATGATGCACAGATAGCGCTTGACGAAGGTGAGATTATAGAGGAAACATTGACAGTAACATTTCCTAACACAGCAGTGCTATATTTTAGAACTTACAAAAAAACACCAAATAAAATGAAATATATCATTGTTACGCCAGGAGGGACTGTACAATATGATATACCAATTATAAAAGTGCAAAAATATTCATTAGATACTATTTTGAAAAAAAGATTGTTTATATTGATTCCATTTTATATTTTTTCATATGAAAATAATTTTTTAGAATATAATAGTAATATACAAAAGCTACAAGAATTAAAGGAAGATTATCAGATTATTTTAGAAAGACTTGATGAATTGGAACGTCAAGAAGCGATAGGAGCGTTTGATAAGCGTACAATTATAGAGCTTTCTGGAGATGTAATTCAAGAAATTGCACAACGATATGAGAATGTGCAGAAAGGTATAGGTGATATGATGAGAGGAGCATTGATTGAAACAGAAGCAAGAACGATTTTAAATAGGGGTATAGAACAGGGAAAAAATGAAATAAAAAACAAAACAGCAATAAAAATGTTAAAAGTAGGCAAGTTGACCATTGAAGAAATTGCAGAGTGTTCAGAGCTTCGTGTGGAGGAAGTAGAACAGCTTGCAAAATTGCAGACAATGTGAAACAGTAGAAAGAAATATGTTTCAAGTAAAATTTCCTAATATAAATAAAAGAATAGGCTGTTGCAAAAAGAATTTCAAGTACTATATATAGTTTTGTTTCGACATTATAACTATTATATATAGCATAAAATTTCTATTTTGCAACAGCCTCTAAAAAATTATATTAAGTTTTGTGAAAATTTAAAAATCAACTTGTTGTATCGAGCCTGCCTCTCCATTTTCGTGAAGATATACACCTGTGCTGCGTACCTGTCCTACAAGTTTTTGTTCATCATCTTTCAAAGAAAATTCCGTTTTAGAGCTGCCAAGATAGATTGCGCCAACATCGGCTTCCTTTAATGAAAGTAAGCGTTCTTTTCCGTCGCTGTCTCGAACCCATACTTTTAATTTACTATAGATTTCATCGGCTTCATCAATCCATCCATTTCCATCAGAGTCATATGCGGCAAGTTCTTTAAATCCATTGCCAGTATTTGGTCCAAATAACTCACTGCCATCATTAATAACACCATCATTATTTTTATCCAATGCAAGATAACCGCTTCCAGAATTTAGCTGTGCAATTTCTTCCTTTTTTCCATCACAGTCTAAATCAAAGAAAAATGTCTGGTCGCTGACTGTTGTAGGATTGCTGTCTAGGTTAATTACTAAAGGGTCTGTAAGAATTTGAGGGTAAGTTTCTACATAGCTTAATTCGTTATATTCGGTAAAGGAGCGTGACATTTCAACGTTTAATCCAAATTTAATCTCTCTGCCATCGGCTGTGACAACGGTTCCTTCACCATTAAATTTTGTACATTCTTTTTCTTCATAAAAAGAAGAATAGCCATGTTCAATCGTTAAAACAGAGGGAGAAAAACTGTTTGTAAGGACTAGAGAATTGTCGTTATTCAAATTTTTTTGATAATTCCTGTAGGCATAACTGTCTTCAAATCCTCCTCGAAAGCGCAATCTTTTAAGAATATCCATCAAAGTTGAAAATAATCGGTTAGAAACTTCATTATAAGTATTTCTTAAATTTAATAAAGCTTCTTCTTGTGTTGTTTGGTTGGTGACTTCAGAATTGGCGTTATCTGAAATTTCTTTGTTGTCTGAGACTGTGTTATTGTTAGAGGTTTGGTCTGTATTGGCGTCTCTGTCGTTAAGTACGTTGCCATAAGCGTTAAAAAGCACCCCTTTTTTGGCATAAGAAAACACACCATACATCATAGAATCGGAAGATTGATGATTTTCATATTGAGAATAGTATGAATCACCATCTTCACTGTCTTTGTAAGATTCGTTTATAACATATTTGTTTGTGAGTTTTCTTCCAAATGTTTGACTAATTGGAATCATACCAGCATGGTTTGAAGTGTAGTTTTGTTGAGCTGAATAATTAGAGTATGTTCTGTTTGATGCAAGATTAACTTTACTTTTTGCAATTATCATTTTGACCTCCATAAATGATTACAGCAATGAACACATTTATAAGGTAGCACATAATATAAATAATTATTAACAACACTAATAATATCGGCAATATTTGGAAAATATTTATGGGTTATCTTTTATAAAAATAGTTTGTAAAAGTACTTGCTATTTTGGCAGGCATGATTTACTATTAAATATGGAAGATTTAGGCAGTCAGTTATATTGAAACAGGTTTGCTGATTGCAGTCGGACTACTATAAAAACCGTTTTAAAGCGGGAATGGAGGTATTTATGTGGAGTGCAGATTTAGGTAATGGCAAGTATCGTAATCCGATTCTTTATGCCGATTATTCAGACCCAGATGTAGTGAGGGTTGGCGAAGATTATTATATGATAGCATCAAGTTTTAGCAATTCGCCAGCAATACCTTTGTTACATTCAAAAGACCTTGTAAATTGGAAAGTTGTCAATTATGTATTAAAACATGTACCAGAATTTCGATATAGAAATCCTATTCATGGCTGCGGCGTATGGGCGCCATCGATTCGATACCATGAAGGTACATATTATGTATGTCTTCCTATGCCTGATGAAGGTATTTATATGACAACAGCAAAAGACCCTCTGGGAGAGTGGAGTACTCCTGTTAATATAAGACCAAAGGCAGGTTGGATAGACCCATGTCCATTTTGGGACGATGACGGAAAAGCATATCTTGTAGCAGGTGTGGCAAAGAGTAGAATTGGTTACAAGAGTGTTTTGCATATGGTGGAGATGCAGCCTGATGGTATGGGGCTTATCGGTGAGGAAGTAAAGATTTTTGATGGAAATTTAAATGATCAAGTTACGATAGAAGGACCAAAGCTGCATAAAAAAGATGGCTGGTATTATATCTTTGCTCCTGCTGGTGGTGTTAAGACAGGCTGGCAGACTGTTCTTCGCTCAAAAAATATTTTTGGACCATATGAATATAAAGTTGTTATGAGACAGGGCGATTCACCAGTGAATGGACCTCATCAGGGTGCTTGGGTAGATACGGTTACGGGCGAGGATTGGTTTATTCATTTTCAAGATGTATATGCGTGCGGAAGAATTACCCATTTACAGCCTATGCACTGGGAAAATGGCTGGCCTATTATTGGTGTTAATAAAGAGGGCAACGATTATGGCGAGCCTGTTATGGAATATACAAAGCCAAATGTAGGCAATGTTTCTCAGGAAGTGTGTGAACCCGATGCAAGTGATGATTTTACAGGGGACAAGTTAGGACTTCAGTGGCAGTTTAATGCCAATTATGAGGACAGTTGGTATGATATGACAGGAGCTGGTATTAAGCTTAATGCTGTCAACGCTGTTAAAACAAGACCTTTGGGCGATATAAGGAATCTTCTTTTGCAAAAATGGCCTGCACCAGAATTTACATGTGTTACAACAATGGATATTAGTGGATTAAAAGATGGAGATACAGCAGGCGTTATCTCGCTTGGTATGGAATATTGTTCCATTACGCTTCAAAAATGTGATGAAGGCTACGCTGTAAAACATGTAAAAGGTGTTCAAAATTTTGACTGTGATATGCCTTATACGGATGAAGATATCAATCAAGTATGTACATTTTCTGCTGATACAAAAAAAGTATATTTTAAATATACAGTAAAAGTGGTAGAACATAGAGACCATGACGAGTTGGGATTAACTGTAAAAAATGTACCACATGAGGATATAACAATGGAGATAAGCACAGATGGAACACAGTACAATCATGCTTTGACGATTCACGCAAAGGCAGGACGCTGGGTTGGTGTAAAAAATGGAGCATTTATCAGACATGATTCGGACGTTAAAGAAGACGGCGGATATATCATTATTGAAAAGGTAGAGTACACCAATTAAAAATCAAAGACCCTGTTGAGGGCAGTAATGCCTTCAAAGGACGTTATAGTCTTTAAATCTTGCAGTATTTGCCAAATGTTCATGTAAATATGGCTATTTCCTCATAGCCAGCAGGAGTAAAATGAATAGTTGTCATTATAAATAAAGAATCTAAGGCTGTCATATTAAGAAAATTAAATACAAGATATTCTTCTATTGAAACAAGCAAGTTCCGCTTTTTGCCTATATCTCTATGATATTGAAGTAGGGGAACTTACTTGATAAGGTTAAGCAATATCTTGTATATTCAATCTTTTATGTGACAGCCTCATTTTTTGAAAAATATTTTTCTTATGACCAATAAGTAAAAAATACATGGTCGCCTATTTTTAATTTATCATCATCAATAGAACCGCGATATCCAATAAAATAAAGTGCATCGACATTGGTATTTCCATTTAAGGCATCTTGTGCAGCCTTTCTGCAGTCGCTGCATGCACCTCTTGATAGGACAACAGCAAAACGACCGCTGGCAACAGGTGAAAATTGACCTGGTGAATAGATAACCTCTGATATAGAATTAGCAAAACGAGGATTATTCATTCGATTGATAATAACACTGGCAACAGCGAGTCTGCCTTCATAAGGTTGGTTTCCAGCTTCACATTCAATAATAGCAGCAAGCATATCAAGGTCACTGGCAGAATGATTGATAGCAATACCATTTCCTGTTACATAAGCGCCATTGTTTCCAGAATGATTTGCTTCATTTTGAGAATTTTGTTGTAAATATTTCATCTGTTCTGCAATTCGTTCTTGTTCTAACTGTTTTTCATACTCTAAAGCAAGCTGTTCAAATTTTTCAATATCCTCACTCGATTGTGATAATTCCTTTTGATTACTTGCTATAAGAGCAGATAATTTTGCGCTTTCCGCATCGGCTTCTTTATATAATTGCTGTAAAGAGGACATATCGGCAATCAGTGTATCGTTAGCCATATTCATCTCATGAACCATTGTATTCATATGTGCTAACATATCATGGTCGTAAGTTGAAATTTGAATAACATATTCTGTTTTTGCAAGAAAATCAGAAAAATTACTAGAATGAAACAGTACATCTATAAAATTAGAATTTCCATTTTCGTACATATATTGTATCCGAAGTTTCATAGCCTGATATTGTTTGGCAATTTCTTTGTCTAATGTATCAATTTTTTCTTGTACCTCATTCATTTGCTGCTGTTTTTCTTGAATTTGTTTTTGCAGACTGTAAATGCGGTTGTCAACAACCTGCATTTGGCTGCTTAAATTGGAATATTCATCGGATAGTTCAGCCTGTTTTTTTCTTAATTCAGCAATGGTGTTATTGGTTTCATCTAATTTCGATTGTGTGTTGGCGTTGACGCCCGTTACAATCAGATTTAATGCGCAAGAAACGGTTAAAATAAATGAAAGTGTACCGATACACAAGCATGTGATAAAAGTTGATCTTTTTATCTGTATTGGATAAAAGGCAAACTTATAAGGTGTATGGTTTGTTTTTTTGTTTTGATGGTTAAAATATTTACAATATCGTTTCAATGGAATACCTCATATTTAGTTGTTATTCGTTAAAAAGTCCGTTGTAAAGATTAATAAATCTTAATATAGTATAAATTCTAGTTCGTTAAATTGCAAGCAAACTTATTTCGTGATATGATAGCCGAAATAGTCAAATGGTTATAATTACATTATTGACACTTTTATCTTATCTCATAAGAATAATCGTGTGAAAAGTAAATTATTTTACAAGTAATTTTTTATATTTAAAATAGTTATGAAAATGGAGTGTATAATAGAATATATGCAGGAAGAAATTAAGTCATACGCATACAGTGAACAAAGAGAATTAAAAGAAATCAATATTTTGCAGACAGTAAAGTCGATTGGAACACACGCATTTTATAATTGTCGAAATTTGCGAAAAATATCATTATATGATGGAATTATTGATATTGGTGACGGGGCGTTTAAAAACTGTTATTCATTAAAGGAAATTGATATTGTCCGCACAACAAATCATACCAAAACACTTAAGGGAATATTGTCGGAGGTCAATAATGAGGTAACCGTTACAATACATTACAATGATAGTGTATCAAAATTAATATTTCCATATTATTTATATAATTATGAAGAAAATACACCAGCAAGAATTGTCAACCAGATTACAGAGGGCAGCGGAATACAGTATAGAGAGTGTATTATGGGAGAAGATATTGATTATATCCAGTACGATAAATTGTTTGAATCTGGACGGCATATCGATGTGCTGGACTGTGCATGGAAGATAGCTTGCGTTCGTTTAAAATATCCATATAAGCTTTCAGATATAGCAAAAAGGCAATATATATCATATCTTGAAAAAGAATGTGTCCATCTTATCAATCATATGGTTGAGTTAGAAAATCTAAATGAATTAAAAATGTTATTGGACATGGATATTTGCAGCAGGGATAATTTAATGAAATGTATAGATAATGCTAGAGCAAATGGACAGATGGAAGGTTTGGGAATTTTGTTGGCTTATCAGAAGGAAAAATATGGAGCAGTCAGAAAAAAATTTGAATGGTAAACAAAGTGCATTAAAAGAGTGGGAACAATTGGGCAAAAAAGTTCTTGACACTTCAAAACAGGAGTTATGTATAGCAATGCGCTATCTCTTTCGCCCTCTAAACATGTTGACATATAGTTTAAATCGTCAGATAAAATTTCTTGCAACCGATGGAAAACAACTCTATTTTAATCCCATGTTGTTAATACAACGATATAAAAATAATCCTATTGATATCAATAGAGCCTATTTTCATATGATTATGCACTGCCTGTTTCGCCATGTCTATGATACGGAAGGCAAAGATAGACAGTGTTGGGATTTGGCTTGTGATATTTGTGCGGAGTTTCTGGTTGACAGCATTTCACTGTCTTGTGTGATGCGACCAGAAAATACACAAAAAGAAATAATTTATAAGCGTGTTGCGTCAGCTTCAGGCGTGATGAGCGCGCCGAGCATATATTATGCGCTGCAAGGATTTTCAAAGAGAGAACTGGATAAATTGAGTGGTTCAGAGCTGTTTGTGGTGGATTCCCATGATTACTGGTATCAAGATAATGATGAAAGTCAAGAAGAACAATGGCGGGATGCCGCAAAAAAAATGCAGTCCACATTGGCTTTTGATTCAGGCAGAGGAGATACAAAAGGCAATCTTGCCAAAGCTCTTAATGCAGTAACGCATAAAAATATTTCCTATAAAGATTTCTTAAGAAAATTTGCAGTGACACATGAAAAGATGCATATTGATATGGATTCATTTGATTATGGATATTATCATTATGGATTATCATTATATGGCAATATCCCATTAATTGAAGAGTTAGAATATAAAGAAGAAACAGGAATTGAAGATTTTGTTATTGTAATAGACACATCAGGTTCTTGTGCTTCCAGTTTAATACAAAAATTTTTAAATGTAACATTTTCAATCTTTGCAGAAAAAGAAAATTTTTTTGAGAAAATGAATATACACATGATACAATGTGATAATGAAATTCAAGAAGATAGGGTGATTTCTACATTTGATGAATTAGAACAATATAAAAAGGATTTTGTGGCAAAAGGATTTGGAGGTACTGATTTTAGACCAGCCTTTCATTATATCAATACCTTACGAAGCGAGGGGCAGTTAAAAAGATTGAAGGGCGTATTGTATTTTACAGATGGTTATGGTATATATCCAGAATGTAAACCAGTATATGATACAGCGTTTATATTTTTAGGTGACTATGATTCGGATAGAAAGGTTCCTGCATGGGCTATTCGAGTAGATTTGCCGGAAGATAAGATGGAGGCTTGAAATTTTCAATCATGGGATTTGTGCCTGCATATTGCTTAACGCAAACCCGTAAGAATTTTTTGTTTTTGAGCAAAAATAGTCCAGAAATGAGGAAAAATATGAATATAAAAAGAGCAAAGCAAGAAATTAAAAATACAGTAAAAGCATATTTAGCGCAAGATGAGAATGGGCAATATAAGATTGATTCCATAAGACAGCGTCCTATTTTATTAATTGGACCGCCAGGAATTGGAAAGACTGCCATTATGGAACAAGTGGCAAGAGAGTGTAAGATAGGGCTTGCCGCTTATACTATGACACATCATACAAGACAGAGTGCGATGGGGCTTCCATTTATAGAAAAGAAAGTATTTGATGGCAAAGAATATAGTGTTACTTCTTATACCATGAGTGAAATTATAGCATCGGTCAATGAAATTATGGAAAATACAGGATTGAGACAAGGCATTTTATTTATTGATGAAATTAATTGTGTTTCAGAAACACTCTTGCCAATTATGTTGCAGTTTCTTCAGGCAAAAACCTTTGGCAATGCGAAAGTTCCAAGCGGCTGGATTATTGTTGCAGCAGGTAATCCAGCAGAATACAATCATTCTGTAAGAGATTTTGATGTGGTTACATTAGACCGAGTAAAATATATTGAGGTGGAGCCTGATTATTCAATATGGAAAGAATACGCGATAAAACAAGGTGTGCATAGAAGTATTCTTTCTTACCTTGATGCCAGACAGGAGCATTTTTATCAAATAGAGACAACCGTAGACGGAAAACGATTTGTGACAGCAAGGGGCTGGGAAGATTTGTCTACATTTTTAAAAGCATATGAAGAATTAGGCATTGAGGCAGATATTGGAGTGATTGAACAATATATAAGACAGCCTGATATAGCAATGGATTATGCAAATTATTTGTCCTTATATTACAAATATGAAAAGGCGTATAGTGTTACTGATATTTTAGAAGGCAAAGCGGCGGATAGTATGTATAAAAGGGCTGAAAATGCTCCTTTTGATGAGCGTGTCAGTATTGTCAGTCTTATGCTTGGCAGTCTTAATGCACGTTTTAAACAGTATTATTATGAAAACAAATGTACAGAAGAGGTTTTTCATATACTAAAAAAATTTCAGCAAAATCAATCGTTGGATTTTGGTGAGTTGGCAAAAGAATACCGTGCTGATTATATCGAAAAAAAACGCGGTCATCTGCTAGAAAATGAAGAAATTTATGTAAAGCTAAATGTGTTAGAACTCCTTTCAAAATATGATGAATTATTAAAAGCACAGAGTGAAAAGAGTCATGATGAGAAATTTCAATTGCTTACAAAAGAATTTGCAAAATTATCAGAAAAGTTAGAAAAAACAGCTTTTGATATTTCAAAAAATTTGGAGAATAGTTTTGATTTTGCCGAGAAAGTTTTTTTAATGGGACCAGAGATGGTATTGTTTGTCACAGAACTTGCAGCAGGGTTTTACAGTTTGGCGTTTATACAGGAAAATGACTGCGAGCGATTTTATCAATACAATAAAAGTATGTTAAGGGATTCTGCAAGAGAAAAATTATTGCGAGAAATAGAGTCGTAAATTATTATGGAAAAGATTGTTGTGTATAAAAATCTGTTGTACAATTTTGTCGAAACGTATATTATTGATTGGTTTTTCAATGAATGAAAGTGAGGAGGGAAAAATGTTAGAGTTAAAAGGAATTAAAAAAGATTACCAGACTGGTATATCGGATGTATGGGCTTTAAAAGGGATTGATTTGCGATTTCGCGATTGCGAGTTTGTATCCATTTTAGGGCAATCGGGCTGTGGCAAGACAACACTGCTCAATATTATTGGTGGTTTAGACCAATATACAGAAGGGGATTTAAAAATTAACAACAAATCTACAAAAGATTTTAAGGATAGGGATTGGGATACGTACAGGAATAATTCCATAGGATTTGTGTTTCAAAGTTACAACTTGATACCCCATCAGACGGTATTATCCAATGTGGAGCTGGCGCTTACCTTATCTGGTGTATCAAAAAGCGAGCGAAGAAAAAGGGCAAAAGATGCACTCGAACAGGTGGGATTAGGCGAGCATATTCACAAAAAGCCAAACCAAATGTCTGGAGGACAGATGCAGCGAGTTGCCATTGCAAGAGCGTTGGTTAATAATCCAGATATTTTGCTTGCTGATGAGCCAACAGGTGCGCTTGATACAGAGACTAGTGTGCAGATTATGGAGATTTTAAAAGAGATTTCTAAAGACCGCTTAATTATTATGGTAACGCATAATCCAGAATTGGCAAATCAGTATTCTACAAGAATTATTCGACTTTTAGACGGAAAGATTACAGGGGATTCTAATCCATATACAAAAGAGCAGATGGAATCTGATATACAGGCAAAAGAAAAAAAGGCGGCAAATGTCCATAAAAAAGCGGCTAAAACGTCAATGTCTATGTTTACAGCATTATCATTAAGTTTAAATAACTTGATGACAAAAAAGACAAGAACATTTCTTACAGCATTTGCAGGAAGTATCGGTATTATTGGCATTGCGCTGATATTGTCTATTTCTCATGGCATCCAAAATTATATTGATAGAGTACAAAGAGATACGCTGTCTAGTTATCCAATAACATTGCAGCAAGAAAGCGTTGATATTGGAGGACTGGTTGAATCAATGGCGGGAAGCCATGAAGGCGGTGAACATGGCAACGATAAAATATATTCTAATAATATTATGACCGATATGGTTAATACAACCGTTGCAAAAGTAAACAGCAATAATCTTAAAAAATTTAGAACCTATATTGAAGAGCATAAAAGTGAGTTGGATACATACCTTAGTGATGTAAAATACAGTTATTCGCCAACGTTGTATATATTTGACAAGAACGAAGATGATGAGGCTGTTCAATTAAATCCAAGTACAATTATGGAAAATATGTATGGCATGACTGCTAGTCAGGGCGGAATGATGTCAACAAGTATGTCAAACAGCAGTGTTTGGAATCAGCTTCTTGACAATCAAAAGCTTTTAGATGAACAATATGACTTAATAGCTGGCTCATGGCCAACGGCGTATGATGAAGTTATGCTTGTTATCAATGAACATAATGAAATTGTGGATTATACGATGTATTCATTGGGATTTAAAGACCCTGATGAAGTAAAGACCATTTTTAAAAATGTGATGGCAGGTGAAGGCTTTGAAAGCACGGATGTAGAACTTACATATGAAGAAGCATTAGAAAAAACATTTAAATTAATATTGCCTACGGACTTTTATCAATATAATGAAAAGACGAAGACGTGGGACGATATGAGAGAAGACAAGGCTTATATGAAGGAGCTTGTTGACAATGCCAAAGAAATTAAGATAAGCGGTATTATCAGACCTAATCCAGATGCGGTAAACACATCTATCAATAATGGCATTGGCTATACCAAAGAGCTTATGCTCTACATTATTGAAGAAATTGAAAAGACAGAGATTGTAAAACAGCAGGAGGCAGACACAGCCGTAGATGTATTTACAGGAATCCCATTTGACAATGATAAGGATACACCAATTACAATGGATGATGTCAATGCCTATGTAAGCTCACTTCCAGAGCAAGAACAGACACAATTGCAGATGATATTTTCTTCAATGTCTGAAGATCAGATTCTTGAAATGTTTAGACAGTCTTTAAAAGCCCAGACAACAGAGGCGACATATGAGGGCAATAAAACGCTTTTAGGTATCACAAGCGAGGATAATCCTTCACAGATAGATATTTATGCCAAAGATTTTGAGTCCAAAGAAAAGCTTGAAGATTTTATCAAACAATATAATGATGAGGCAAAAAACGATGGCAGAGAAGATGATGTGATTAATTACACCGATATTGTAGGAATTATGATGTCATCTGTCAGTACCATTATAACAGCAATTTCATCTGTTTTAATTGCATTTGTGGCAATCTCTTTAGTGGTTTCATCCATTATGATTGGTATTATCACCTATATTTCTGTTTTGGAAAGAACTAAAGAAATTGGTGTGCTGCGAAGTATTGGCGCTTCTAAAAAAGATATTTCCAGAGTGTTTAATGCAGAAACTTTAATTGAAGGTTTTGTTTCAGGTGCATTGGGCATTGTTATTACATTATTATTATGTATACCTGCCAATGCGATTATAAAAAGCGTGACAGATATATCAAATGTTGCTAAAATGCCAGTAGGGGGAGCTGTGATATTGGTAGCAATCAGTATGATTTTGACAACGATTGCAGGTTTGATACCAGCAAAATTAGCGGCAAAGAAAGACCCTGTGGTAGCGTTGAGAACAGAATAGTATTGCAGATTGAGTAAGGATGAGGATTAAAATGAAGTATTTAATTGATACTCATACGCATACCATAGCCAGCGGTCATGCGTATAATACGATTGATGAGATGACAAGACATGCAAACAAAATAGGTCTTGCCAATTTGGCTATAACAGAACATGCTCCCAAGATGCCCGGAAGCAGTGATAAGCTTTATTTTTATAATCTTCCTATTGTGCCAAAAGAAAAATATGGCGTTCATCGTTTGATGGGCTGTGAATTAAATATTATAGATTATAATGGAAAAGTTGACCTTAGTCTGGAAAAATTAAAGAAAATGGATATTGTTATTGCAAGTTTGCATTTGCCTTGTATCAAGCCAGGAACAATTAATGAAAATACAACAGCTCTTATAAAATGTTGTGAAAATCCACTGATTCATATTATAGGGCATCCCGATGATGGACGCTATCCTATTCATTATGAGGCACTTGTGGAGGCGGCGGCTAAAACGCATACATTGATTGAATTAAATAATACATCACTGAATGCTTTTGGACCAAGGCAGGGTACCTATGAAAATGATATAAAATTATTAAAATTATGTAAGGAAAAAAATGTGTGTATCTGTCTTGGCAGTGATGCTCATATTGAGGAATTCATAGGTGTGTTTGATAATTGTGAAAAGGTATTAAATGAAGTTGATTTTCCAGAGCGATTAATCGCAAATTTAGATATGGAATTGATGAAAAGCTATTTGATATAGACTTGTCTGTTTCAGTGGGGATATAAGTTCTCATTGAAAAGCTGTAATAGCAGCTAGAAGTTTAAGCAAGTAGTAAAACAGATTGCGAATGTTTTTTAACTATCTTGCATTTATGCGTTGCTTGATGCAAGATGGTTGACTAGTATAAGATAAGGCAATTATTTAGCAATGTAGATACAAAGTTACTAAAAAAATTCTTTGGATTTTTTAACCTAAAGAATTTTGAGCAAAAAGCAGCGCAGAAATGGGGATTTATATGAATGATAATATGGAATCAGTACAAAATGTTTTGCGAAAATTAGCAAAAATAAATTATATTAAACCTGGTGAAGTTCCTAATATTAATCTATATATGGACCAAGTCACAACATTTATGGATGAACATTTAAGCGACAGTAAACGACATGAAAATGACAAAATTTTAACAAAAACGATGATAAATAATTATACAAAGAATGATTTGCTGCCGCCGCCAGTGCGTAAAAAATATTCCAAAGACCATCTCTATGTATTAGCATTTATATATTACTTTAAAAATATTTTGTCGATAAGTGATATTCAAAAATTGATAAAGCCTCTTACTGATAATTTTTTTGAGACAGATGAAACGCCAAACCTTGATAACATATATAGAGAAATATATAATATGTGTAAGTCACAGGCAGCAAGTCTTTCCAGAGATATATTAGAGAAGGCAAAAAAGGCATCTAATTCATTTCAATATTTAGACAATCAGGAAGAAAAAGATTTTCTTGAATTGTTTTCTATGGTATCGCTGCTTAGTTTTGATGTATATATGAAAAAAAATATGATTGAATCATTAATTGATGATTATACATCAAAACATGGCGATAAAGAAATAAATTCCTAACCCCAATTAGGCTTATCTATGTCAATGACAGCACAAATTTAAGAATGCTTGTCGATTCTATCAAATAACTTGTTATAGCTGCCGTTGCCATAGATAAGAGAGCGGTTTACACGGCTTATCGTGGCGGTGGAAGCACCTGTTGCTTTTGCTATTTCAGTGTAGGTTTTTTTGTCTTTTAACATTTTTGCCACCTCGAGTCGTTGTGAAAAAGATAATATTTCATTAATTGTGCATATGTCTTCAAGAAATTCAAGACATTCAGTCTTATCATTTAAATTTAAAAGTGCGTTGGCAAATAAGTCAACAGAAGAAGTTTTTAATTTATCATTCATAATGTATTCCCTTTATTTTTGTTAATTTGCAGAGTTGTTTTATTTTTACAAGCAATAAAGTTAAATAGATATTTGCAATCCACTTTGTTGCTTATTTAAATTATTTAGTTGCACCACAAGGTAGGTCTCTCTCTATTTTCGTTTATATTTTTATGGTATTGAAGTGAGAAACTTATAGGATAATATGTTTTTAACTAGTTTAACACATTAAAGTTATAAAGTAAAGCGATAAATAATATATTATAAAATAAGTTAAAGTCATTAAAAGTAATAGTTGTAATATTTTATAGCACATGTTATGATTTCTTTATATATAAACTACAAATTGATATTGCTGCAATTAGCGGCTGATAGGAGGATTTAATGGGAATTTTAACAAGATTTAAGGACATTATGGCATCAAATATTAATGCACTTCTTGATAAGTGTGAAGACCCTGAAAAAATGATTGATCAATATATGAGAAATCTTGAAAGTGATTTAGGCAAAGTTAAGGCAGAAACAGCTTCTGTTATGGCAGAGGAGACCAGAGCCAAAAGAGAATTGAACGAATGTACAGAGCAAATTAACAAGATGCAAACTTATGCTGAAAAAGCTTTGATGGCAGGCAATGAAAGTGATGCAAGAACATTTTTAGAGAAAAAGCAATCGCTTGTCAATACACAAACAGCCCTTCAGCAAGCATATGATATTGCTAAAAATAATGCAGATAAGATGCGCCAGATGCATGATAAGCTGGTTAAGGATATTCAGAATCTTGAATCAAGAAGGGCAGCAATTAAGGCTACAGTAAAGGCTGCAAAAGCACAGGAAAGAATCAATAAAGTTGGAAGTAGTGTCACAGGTGCCAATAATAGCATGGAAGCGTTTTCAAAGATGGAAGCAAAGGCAAATAAGATGCTTGATGAGGCAAATGCGATGGCAGAATTAAATCAAACTGCTGAAAATGCAGATATTGATAATCTTGCAGCAAAATATGATGCCAGCCCAAGCAATGCTGAAGTTGATGATGAGCTTGCAGCATTAAAAGCAAAGATGGGATTATAAGATTATTAATGAATAAAAAACATTTGTAATAAAATAAATGGTATTGTTGATACAATAAGTTATTATAATATATTGATACAGTGTGATAATAAAATCAAGAAATGAGGCATATATGGGTTTGTTTAGTAAACAGTTTGCTAATGTTGTTGAATGGGAAGAATATCGAGATGATGTAATTTTTTGGAAATGGACTAACCAAGAAATAAAAAAGGGCAGTAAGCTTATTATCAGACCAGGTCAGGATGCAATATTTATGTATAATGGCATTATGGAAGGGATATTTAAAGAAGAAGGAAGCTTTGATATTGAATCTGATATTATTCCATTTCTTTCAACTTTAAAAGGATTTAAGTTTGGATTTAACAGTGGAATGAGGGCGGAAGTGTTGTTTGTCAACACAAAAGAATTTACAGTTAAATGGGGAACAAAAAATCCTATATCAATACCAGCACCTTCACTTCCAGGAGGTATGCCAATAAGAGCGTTTGGAACATTTAATTTTAAGGTTAGTGATTATGTTGCACTTATTGACAAGGTTGCAGGTATCAAGCAGATGTATAAGGTTGATGATGTAAAAGAGCGTGTAGTGGCAGTTCTTGACCAACTTCTTATGAAGTGGATATCAAGAGAAGGCAAAGATATGTTCAACCTTCAAGCAAATGCTTATGACATTTCATCAGGTATTAAAACAGACCTTGATATGGAAATATCAAAGTTAGGCATTGAAATTACAGGGTTTAGTATCTCAAGTTTTAATTATCCTGAGGAAGTCCAAAAAATGCAAAATAAGGCTGCTTCTCAGTCAATGGTCGGCGATATGAACCGGTATACACAGATGGCTATGGCGGATTCAATGGGCAAAGGCGGCA
This sequence comes from uncultured Lachnospira sp., assembly GCA_910585095.1. GTDB lineage: Bacteria > Bacillota > Clostridia > Lachnospirales > Lachnospiraceae > Lachnospira. The sequence goes on along the minus strand of CAJUBU010000001.1, from coordinate 164,216 downwards.
ACTCAAATATTGCTGGCGATATGATGAAAATTCAGATGGGCATGGCGATGGGACAGCAGATGATGAATAATATGAACAATATGAATGCCAATAATGCAAATCAAGGTATGCAAGGTACGCAAAATGCACAAGGTGGTGTTCCTAAATTTTGTCCAGAATGCGGCACACCTACAAATGGAGCAAAGTTTTGCTCAAATTGTGGTAAAAAGCTAATTACATAAAAATTGATGATTTTTTTAAAGTTTTTATTTTTGCGAGCAGTAAACCAAGTGAATCGTTATCATTTGGCTTACTGCTGTGAGAGTAAAAACTTTATTATTTAAGTTATCTATAAATATAAATTAATTCTGTTGTGATTTGATAATAAATATTTTAGCCCATTATAATAATATCAATATTTTTTTGATTATTACTATATTTATAAAGTTAGTTTATATTTTCATTACTGTCTGCGATTATCTATCAAGATTTATTGTGATATATAAAATAACCATTTTATTCTATTTTTTTAACATCATCAAGGAAGTAGCGTAGCGAATTGCAAATATCCGCTTAACTTTTAAGATATCATATTATTGTGGAAATTCATTATATAATCAATCAATTTTATTTTTAACAACGAAGTATATTTGATTAGATAGTTATTGTTTGAATAAAATATATGAATAAAATAAATATCTATATTCATCTTGCCATTTACAATTTACTACAATTAAAAATTATGTTACAATTACTCTCAAATGAACATTTATAAACAGTTCAATTCAAACATGGCACAACAAATTTTAAAACAAGCTTGGAAAGGAATAATAAAAAATATAGAATGATGAAATTAGATGAATTAAATGATATGCAAAAATGTGCAGTCAAGCATACACAGGGACCGCTTCTTATTATAGCAGGAGCTGGTTCAGGAAAAACGCGTGTGCTTACATACAGAATTGCATATTTAATAGAAGAATGTGGAGTCAATCCTTATAATATTTTGGCTATAACATTTACAAATAAAGCTGCTTCTGAGATGAAAGAGCGTGTCGAAAATATTATTGATTGTGGCAATAGGGTGTGGGTAAGCACATTTCATTCAACTTGTGTAAGAATTTTAAGGCGATATATTGACAGAATAGGTTATGACAATAACTTTACAATTTATGATACAGACGACCAAAAAAGCGTGATTAAAGAGGTCTGTAAGAAATTAAATATTGATACAAAAATGCTTAAAGAACGTACCATTATGAGCGTTATATCAAGAGCGAAAGACGAGCATAAAAGCCCTGACGATATGGAGCGTGAAATGGACGATGATTATAATATTAAAAGAATTGCAATGGTTTATAGAGAGTATCAAAAAACATTAAAGCAAAATAATGCCTTAGATTTTGACGATTTAATCTTTATGACAGTCGATTTGTTTGAAAAGGATAAGGAAGTCCTTAACTTTTATCAGGAAAAATTTAAGTATATTATGGTTGATGAATATCAGGATACCAACACCATACAGTTTCAGTTGATAAGTCTTTTAGCTGGTAAATATGGAAACCTTTGTGTTGTTGGTGATGACGACCAATCCATCTATAAATTTAGAGGTGCAAATATTAAAAATATTTTAAATTTTGAGAATGTTTTTGAAAATGCTATGCTGATTAAATTAGAGCAGAATTATCGTTCTACAAAAATGATTTTGGATGCAGCAAATGCAGTGATTGCCAATAATGTTGGAAGAAAATCCAAAAATTTATGGACTGAAAATGATGAGGGGGACAAGATTCATTTTTGTTTTTATGAAGATGGATTTATGGAGGCAGAAGGCGTTGTTGACAGTATATGTGCAAAAGTCCGCGATGGCTGGAATTATAACGATATAGCAATTCTTTACAGAACCAATGCACAATCTCGTATGCTTGAAGAAAAGTTAATATTTAGAAATGTTCCATATCGCATATACGGTGGTATTAATTTTTATCAGCGCAAAGAAATAAAAGACATTCTTGCTTATTTAAAGACAATTGATAATGGAAGTGACGCTCAGGCAGTAAAAAGAATTATCAATGTTCCCAAGCGTGGAATTGGACAGGCAACAATTGATAAAATTCAATCGTTTGCTGATTTGAATGACTGTACATTTTGGGATGCCCTGTGTAATGCTGACCAGATACCAGATATTGGAAGAACATTAAGTAAACTGCAAAATTTTGTAACATTGATACTTGGCTTTAAAGCAAAATTAAAATATATGTCTATTCGGGAATTAACAGATACCATTATTGAGGATATAAAATATTATGAGTATCTTTCTGAAAATGAAACGGCAGATGAAGTGGAAGCAAGACAGGAAAATATTGATGAACTTATCAATAAAATTGTGATATATGAATCACAAGATGGAAATATTCATGTTGAGGATGGAATAGATATTTTTCAGGAGCAGATTGAAAATGAAAATAGGCAAGCTTCCATGAAAACGCTTAGCGCATTTTTGGCAGAAGTAGCATTGATATCTGATATTGATAATTTAAATCAAAATGAAAATCAAGTGATGTTGATGACATTGCACAGTGCAAAAGGTTTGGAATTTCCTATTGTATATATGACAGGACTTGAAGATGGATTATTTCCAAGTTATATGAGTATTACATCAGATGACCCAATGGATGTGGAGGAAGAAAGACGTCTTTGCTATGTTGGTATAACGAGAGCGCAAAATGAATTGACAATAACAGGTGCCAATATGAGAATGATTCGAGGAGAACCACAATTAAATAAAGTATCTCGATTTGTACAGGAAATTCCTCATTTTTTGCTGCAGATAGAAAATGTCAATAATAAAAAAACCTCGCTTTTAAGGTCAAGTGGAACAAGTGAAAAAAGCAATTCTTTTAATTCTCAGTTAGGAATGAGTGGGAAGGCAGCGGCAAGTAGATATAGCAGTGGGAATACAGCAAATTATAATTCATATAATCCAAAACCAAAGCCAAAATCAACAGGTTTAGGACTACGAGCAAAAATGACAAATTATGGGAGCCAAAAAAATATAAATAATACCAGTAATTTACAAAATTCAAGCAATGTAGAAAAAAGTGGAATAAGCAATAATATTGGCGGAACTATGAATAAAAAAGTGGGTTTTGGTAAAGAATTTCCTAAGGATATATCTGAACTTGAAAAGATTAAAAGTGAAAATTTCCCCTTAAATTCTCCAATAAATGACTTATCACTTGTAGAATTAAATTATCAAGTTGGAGATATGGTAACACATGTTAAGTTTGGTAAAGGTATCATTCAAGTAATAGAGGAAAAAACAAAAGATTATATGGTTACAGTAGAATTTGAGAATTTTGGTATAAAGAAAATGTTGGCAGGATTTGCACAGTTAAAAAAGGTATAATATCAAATCATATTGTGAAAAGTTTATTTTTTCCATGAACTTATCAGAAGAAATTTTAAAATATGGAAAAAATTAGTAGTAAATGGTATGGAGTTGTGATATAATTAACACAAATTTTAGCAAAGGATTATCCATTACCTAAAATTGCCGACATGAAGGTTCGGCTATGTATTAACGAAAGGAGCATAAATTATGAGCAAAGATAAGTTAGAAGGAATTATTGCAGCTAGTAAGATTAATGAGTTTCTTCATAAGAAAGAAGAAGACAAAAAATGTGAAAAATCAATCGTTGCTATTCTTGCAATAATTGGTGCTGTAGCCGCTGTAGCATGTATTGCATATGCTGTATACAGATATTTTACACCAGATTATTTAGATGATTTTGATGACGACTTCGATGATGATTTTGATGATGATGACGACGATGACAATGTATTTGAAGATGAGAAGTAAAAATTAAAATATGGGATAGCATAAGATTGTTGTTAGACAACATATGTTTCATATACAAAACAAGTTATCAAGAATTTAACCTCATCAAGTAAGTCATCGTTTCAATATTGTAGGGATAATATAAGCGAGGAATGAGGTTTGTATTGTGATAGCAGCTAGGCGGTTTAAGCAAATAGTGAAGCAGATTGTGAATATCCGTTTGACAAATAATTGCTTGTTCTTCTCATGTAATGTAAATATACAGTCAAATCAACTTTGATTTTAAAGGACTGTTGCAAAATGAAAGATTCTTTTAAGATGGGATATCAATTGTAAAATAGGTATTGACATCTTTTATAGAAAATTCATTTTGTGATAGTCCTTTTTAAGTGGCAGAAAATTTTGGTTTAAATTGCAATAAGGAAATAATATAAGTTAAAATATTTAACTGTATTAAGGAAGTTTTTGATTTTTTAACCTTATTAAAGGAAGTTTCTTGCTTCAATAGCGTAGAGATATAAATGGAGGGGGAGACTTGTGCTATATAGCAGTTAGGGGAAGTTAAACAAGTAGCGAAGTGAATTGTGAATATCTGTTTGACTTTTATGGTTGGTTAGATGAAAGAATAGTTTATAAAGTAGAATAAGGTTGTTTGAGATAAGTATAGTATGATACAATTATTTTTTATAAATTAGGGTTTATAAAATAGAAGAAAGTTGTTTGGAGTAATAGTAGTAAGTAAAAAAATCAGAAATAATTATGAATATTTATTATAAAAAAGATTGATTAATGTAATAGCAATAAATATAATAAATTGTTTACCGTAAATATAGCAAGTAAAGCATAATAGTATTTATTTATAGAAATAATTATTTATTTTGAGTCTAATAATAATCATTGGGAATTTAACATTTAATGGAAAGGAAGCATTTATTATGAAAAAGGGCAATATATATCAGGGAACAGTAGAATATGTAGACTTTCCCAATAAAGCATATGTAGCAGTGGAATCGAATGATGAAGATAATGGAAAGAAAGTTATTGTTAAAAATTCAATTCCTCGCCAAAAGGTTGAATTTATGTTAAATAAAAAGAAAAAAGATAAATATGAAGGCAGGTTAATAAAAGTACTTGAAAAATCCCCATTAGAAACTGTTGAACCATGTAATCATTTTGGAATATGTGGAGGCTGTGTCTATCAGACTATGGATTATATGGAGCAGGTTCAATTAAAGCAAAAACAAGTAAAGAATATTCTTGATAAAGTAATAAATAATAATTACGAATTTGAAGGTATTGTTTCTAGTCCCATAAGTGAAGCTTATCGCAATAAGATGGAATATTCATTTGGAGATGAAATAAAAGAAGGACCACTTGCGTTAGGTTTACATAAAAGAAATACAACATATGATATTGTATCAGTCAACTCATGTAAAATTGTCCATGATGATTTTAATCTTATTCTTATGACTGTGTTGAATTATTTTAAAGAAAAAAATATTCCTTATCTTCACAAAGTTACTCATAAAGGATACCTTAGACATTTATTAGTAAGGCGTGCAACAAAGACAAAGCAGATATTAGTGGATATTGTAACAACAACTCAATTGCAATATGATATGGTTGAATTAGGTGAGATTTTAAAAAAATTACCACTTACAGGTGAAATTGTAGGATTTTTACATACATTTAATGACACGCTTGCTGATGTGGTTAAAAATGAATCTACAAAAGTTATATATGGGAGAGACTACATAGAAGAAGAATTGTTAGGACTAAAATTTAAAATATCAGCATTTTCATTTTTTCAGACAAATTCGCTGGGGGCAGAAAGGTTATATTCAAAGGCAAGAGAATATTTGGGTGATACAAAAGATAAAATTGTCTTTGATTTATATAGCGGAACTGGGACGATTGCTCAAATTCTTGCACCATTTGCCAAAAAAGTAATTGGAGTAGAAATTGTTGAGGAAGCAGTTAAATCAGCCAAGATGAATGCTATATTAAATGGTCTTAATAATTGTGATTTTATTGCAGATGATGTACTAAAAGCGTTAGATAATATAACAGACAAACCGGACTTAGTTGTATTAGACCCACCTAGAGATGGTTTGCATCCAAAGGCGCTAAAAAAGATAGGAGAAGATTTTAATGTTGCTAAGATCATTTATATTTCTTGTAAGCCCACAAGTTTGGCAAGGGATTTGGTAGAATTGAAGAAATATGGATATGAAGTGAGACGTGCTTGCTGTGTGGATATGTTTCCGGGTACAGTGCATATAGAAACTTGTTGCCTTTTATCCCGCATAAAATAAGGATTTTAAAGGTTTATATAAAATAAAAAAGGTGGTTTTTCCACCCGTTTGCCACCATTGAACTTGATTTTGCTTTGAAATAAAGAAAAGGGATTGAACACATTGAACTTTGTGGAGACGGTCCTAAAGGACAGTCTCTTTTGTTTCAACCCCCAGTTTTTATTTTTTATGCTTGTTTTCTTTTTGCTTCTACTGTTTTTTCAAAAATATCTACCGTTTGATTCTGTAATTGTTCGGTATTGTGAACATAGGTGTTCATGGTGGTTTCAATATTCGTATGTCCTAAGCGTTCCTGAACATCTTTGATGTTTGCACCGGATTCTATCAAGTATGTTGCATGGGTATGTCTTAATGAATGATAATTAAAGGCAAGTCTTAATTCATAATGTATTATCCTTGCACAATATTTGAAAGAATCAGTTGATACATATTCGCCATTTTCACGTACACAAACCATATCAGCAAAAGGCAATGCGCATTGTAATGCTCTTGAAGCAGGAATAATGCGTTGCATTGGTTCTCCTTTTTCATCAATTTCTTGTTTCAAATAGTGTTCTGTATAATATTCACCATATTTCATACGATTCATATTTTTTTGACGTTTCGCATTTTTAAGCGCTTTATACAAGGTATCACCAAATTTGACAGTCCTATTTGAAGTAGAAGTTTTGGGTGTGCCAAAGTACCAAGATGATTTTTCTTCTTTTTTACCCTTTATTGTAACAGCTTTTCTTACATCGATTCCAAAATTACGTTTTACAGTGATTTTATTAACGGTTATAGTGCGGTTTTTGAGGTCAATATCATTCCAAGTTAGAGCAAAGGTTTCGCTAATTCGCAGTCCTGTATAATATCCAATCATCAGAGGAATGAAAAACGGTGAAGTAGAAGGGAAACGGTCTATAATGCGTGAGAAATCATCAGGGTCAATAATATATCGAGTTTCTTTTTTTGTATCATTCGTATATTTAGGATATTTGATATGATTACAAGGATTCATTTGAATATAATGCAGCGGTTCAACTGCATAATTTAAAGCACCTGAAAGTGTTGAGATGATACCAACAACTGAATTTTTTGCAAATCCCTTTAACTTTAAATCGTTTGCATATTCTTGAATGCTGGCACTGTTTAGGGCTTTTAGTTTATATAATCCAAAAGCAGGTTTTAAATGCTTGTTAATGATTTGTAAGTATCCAACTTGAGTATTATATTTTAGATTCATCTTGCAGTAATTATCAAACCAAAAGTCAAGATAATCAGAAACACTAATTTCAGATGGTTCAAATATCTGCCCAGCATGATTATATTCATTTAGTGCTTTTGAAAGTGCTGCTTCGGCTTCTTTTTTGGTATTACCGCCAACCCTTTCAATTTTGTTGCGTTTATATATGGGATTACCTAATTCATCATATAGAAACTGCCCATTTTTATCTTTCTTTTGTTCTTTTCCTGCATCAAAATAATAATACCATTTATTACCTTTTTTGCGTGTTCCACCTTTCATTGTTATTCATTCCTTTCTAATTGCTATTTTGGGGAATAAATGATATAATTAAAATGTATATTCCAAATCATTTATCCCTTTGATTTGGGTATTAACAACCCCTGACTATTAAATGGTCAGGGGTTTAGATTGGTTTAACAATCAATAAAACCACCTGCTATGCAGGTGAGTTCCCAGATAGCTTTAGCTTTAAGTAAAAAAGCCTCCATGTTAAAATATTGGAGTATGTCAAAATTGGATAATTGTAGTGAAATGGCAGAAATAAAAATTTTTATTCAAAATTCACAAAAAGGTAGAGATATAAGTAAGATTGGATTGGACGAGCAAGAAGTTGTATATGAACGAAATAGTATATTTGAAATTTTAAACAAAGTACAAGTTGATGGTGTTTGGTACATACTTATGAAAGAGGTATAGAATATGTCATATGAGGATATATATAAAGGATTGTCTAAAGAGGATAAAGAGAAAATGATAAAAGCTGATATTCCGAAGTTTGTACCTATAGGAGAAAGCCGCGAGTTATCCAATGAAGAAAAAGAGCAGTCAGAAAAAATATTATGGGATTTTATTAACGGAAAAATGACAAAAGAAAAGGCACCATAGTTTGTTTGAGAGTAGTGTAGATTTGTATGATAGTAAGATTAAATAACTTTTGTATGAAGCTATTTTTTAAATTGTCATATGGAAAATATTGTGTTATAGTATCGACATGGAATAATCGTGTTACAAGGTGGTAGCCTCCCAACTTTTTTAACAAAAGAGGGGAGGTGGTGCCATAAGTGCGAACTTAAGCAAGCAATCCTGGTAAAATTGTTGTATGGAATTCATCATTCTGATTATTTCGGTATTGTTTTTTTCTTGATAAATAACGTGAATATTTTTTATCTTTAAAATTTATAAATTGTCCCCATGGCAGACATAAAATTTCCTTTATCTGCAAAAAAGAAATTTTACATTTTTCATAAACACAACCGTTTACAGTTTTCCCTTTTTCAGCAAGGAAACATTCTGCCAGAAACAGTTGCCGTTCTGATATTGCCCATATGATAAGCCACAAAAGGACTTGTGTTTCTGCATAGTTTGTATTTCCTTCTTTTAAAAAAGTAATAAAAAAATTCTGTTTCAACCGTTTAAACAAAAGTTCTACTTGCCAGCGACTTCTGTACAGATGTAAAATTTCTTCACCACAATATTGTGCCCCTAAAGATGTAATGACAACCATCCACCTTGCACAAAACAAGGTATCATCTGTTATGGACTATAGTCAATAGAGTAGACACATTTTTGTAAATTTTTTTATTGAGAATAGAATTAAATCTGTTCCCAATCTGATTTTTTAAAAATGCTTTCAGATAAAGAAAAAAACATTATCGAGATTTTCGATGCTGGTTGATGAATATAATAAAAAATTTAATGAAAGTCGTTCAACAGAACCATCTACCTATACAGAGAATACATGGTGTTTGATTTTAACAGAATGTATTAAGCAATGGAAAACAATAAGTGAACAACTAGAGATAGAACAAAATTTTAATTCTGTATTTCATAATAGTTATGAAGTTGCAATTATAATTTGTTATAACAGATGGAAACATTTTTCAATATATATCTTATAGAGAAATAAGTGAAAAGTTGTATTCTATGTATATTCAAGAACTTATAAAAGAAGGATATTTAGAATATGAAGCACAGATTAGAATACTAAAGAAGTTTAAAGAGAACTATGCTATTGATTATTGAGAGGTAAAATTATGAAAAAAGAGATTGAATCATATATTTTGGATAACAGAGTTATTATACCTGAGTATATACAGAAAATGAGTAAAGAAGAACTTAAAAGAGAAATAGCAAGGCTTGAAGAAGAAGCACGAAAAAGTAGTGTTATGAATGACTGATTTATTTGAGTATAGTGTTTGAATGTAGTGTAATTAAGCAGCTTCTGTATGAAGCTGTTTTTTTGTGCTGTTTTAAAATTAATTTTTGAAGATATGAAAAATGTATCATAAAACAATAGAAGATGTTATAGCTACACTTCAACCAGAAAATGGTGAGGTGTTTATTTTATCTAACGGACGTAGAATGTTATTTGCCAAATGTAATTTAAAGATTAATATTGTGCAATATTCCATAACATTTAAATCAAGAAATCCGAACGGATATAATGTGAAAAATCGTTATATTTTGGTAGGGTAGTATTGTGTTTTGACCCAGAAATGGCAACAGGAATTACAAATGAAATTTTTAAATCTATAGATAGATATGAAATATATTGTGAGATTGAGAAAAATATTGGAAGTTACAAAAGAATTAAGTTTGATAAGTTATTAGAAGAATCCGTAGACCTCTATAAAAATGAATGGGAGTTTAGGATTGAGGATATTGAAATGATAAAAAAATTAATGAAAATATGTTAGTATTTGCAGATGGTAAAATAAATAGAAAGGGATTATATAAATGGATAGAATTATAAATATAATTCCAGCAACAAATGAGGAACTTTACGTAATATCAGCAAGAAAGGGGCTTGTGTTGGCACGTTTTGAAGGTAGGTGTATTGAACGAACAAAATTTGTTTCAATTCTTGGCACTGTGCAAAAGGGAACAAAAACAATTTATGTTTCATTTATTGTTTGTGGTGACTTGGAATATCAGATAGAAATTGACAATGGCTATATCCAAAGCGGCAAGGTTTATGATGTATTTGCAGATGTTGATGGTGAAAGGTGATCTGACCCCAAAAAGTTAGACAAAATTAGATAATTAAGTAACTGATGAGGATTGAAGTCTGTATCCAATAGGACTCAATCCTTTTAGTTTGCTCTTAATGTGTTTGTTATTATAGTAACCAATATATCTTTCTAATTTAATACGAAATTCCCCCATAGAACGAAATTTTCGTATATACAAAAGTTAGGATTTGAATAATGCAAAAAAATTCTCTATGATAGAATTGTCAAGACAGTTCCCCTTTCGGGACATGCTCTGACAAATCCCTTTTTTCTTCAAACATTTTTGATACTGTTGATGTTGGTATTGCCAGCCTTGTTCAGAATGAAAAATAAGGTTTGTATTATCTGGAATCTTTAAAAATGCTTTATCTATCATATCTAACACCTGATTTAATACAGAATGTTCATTTATGTTATAATTAATAATTTCACCATTATACATATCAAGAATGGGAGATAGATATAGTTTTGTTCCAAACAAAAAAAACTCTGTTATATCTGTTGTGCATTTTTGATTAGGGGCATCTGCAAGCGTCTCTCCATTTTTGAATATCACCTTTATGAATATGATATTCTTCTGCCAATTGTTTAACACCAATATTCTCCTGTAAATATCTTTATTTCTAATTTTAATTGTGTTGAATACATCTTTTTTCCTGATAGCATAAAAAATCCCCCTTCATTAGAATTTTATTTGTCTAACAAATGGGGTTCACTTCACTTTGTTCTAAATAAACCATTATGCGATATCTAACTGGTTAACAAATATACAAAAAGACTGTGGTTGTATTCTTTCTGAAACCATCATGTGGTAGAAGAGGAGTATTGTGAGCAACTTATTTTTATCATTAAAGGAAATGAAGAACTATGCAGTTATCTTAAAGTACAGAGAAAGTTGAATCTATTAGAAGAAGCAACAACAGATGATAAGGACTATTTTAAAAATTTAAAAGATGAAGATGCCAGAGTTGAACATAAAACACATATTGCTGTGAAAGAAGAACAAATTATTACAGTAGCTACTATAACTAATGATGAAAAAACACATGATAAAGAATTACTTGAATTAATTTGAAAAGCAGGAAGGCTGGAATAAAAATTGAAACAGTAAAAGATGGTGGAATGTATCAATGTAAAGCTGGTCATTTGGAAATATATAAATATCTTGATAAAAGAAAAAAGATAAGAAGAATAAAAATCCACTAGAGTAAGTCAAAATTGGTGGACTTTACTATTTTGAAAGAATTAAAATAAAAACTATATGTTCTTCAGTGACCTTGTCATAGTGTAGGTAGGCATGGCAACGGTAGCAGAGAAAACGACAACAGAAGTGGATGGTGGAACAACGCTATACGATAATAGCAATGCAAATAGTTAGTTACAAAGTGTACTAATAACAATTAAATAACCTGTATTTTCTTTGTTACTTCAAAAAGAAAAGAAAATTATCAAAAAAAGACCAAAAATGCAAAATTAATGAAAAATATTCGACATAATATTGACAAAATCGACATTATAGTTCATAATATAAAAACATGTTAAAGTAATTTGTTGTAATATTGAACTATAGTAAATAGAGTAGCCATATTTTTGTAAATTTTTTTATTGAGAACAGAATTAAATTTATCTCCAATAAGCGGATTTTATTTGTGTTAAATAGTCAAGAGAACCGTGAGATTGTCAGGAATTGTAACCTTTCAATGTACTTAAAAATAGATGGATATAGTTCATTAAAAGTATGGTATGTTTTTCGATTGGTTTCTTTCACTTTAAGTACTTAAAAAAGTGCTCACAGACAGTATTATCGAAAGGGTATCCTTTCTTGGAAAAAGATTGCACCACATTCAGTGAATCCAAAAGTTTATGGAATGCAAATGCAGTATATTATGCTCCACGCTTAGAATGTAACAAAAGCCTATAGGGAGCATTCCTGTTTTTATAAGCCTTTGGGAAAATTGTTATGATAAGATTAGCATTTACTTTGCTGGATAGATTCCATGAGACAACTTTTTTTGAGAACAAGTCAATTATAACACATAGATAATACCATTTTTTACTGGCTTTCAGGTAAGCAATATCATTACTTAGATGAGATTTGGAGCATCCTGAGAAAACTGCTGCCGCAGGTGGTTGATGTATTTACCATTATCCATGTGGTGGCAACCAGATTTGGGTTTTGCAGTTGAAATTTTAGAAAGTTTCATGCTGTGAATCAGTTGGTACATTTTCTCAACACTGATGTTAATGCTATAGTCATGATTAAGAATGTATTAAATTTTGTAAGCTTTCAGACGTTTGTCATAATCCGCATAAATATGTCTTATCCCTAATTAAAAGATTGGCTGCATGAAAAACGAAGAGAGGAAAGATAAATAGCATGAACTTTAGTATTGTTATCCCAACATGGAATAGGTCTGACCTTGTCGAATCATTGCTTAAATCGTTATACGAAGAAAGAAACAGATATCAGTTAGGTGAAACAGAAGTGCTGATTATTGATAGTAGTACAGATAATGAAAAGGACAGTATTATATCATCCTGTAAAAAATATGATGCAATATATATTGAAGGTGATGATAGTGTTAGAAAGAAAAGAAACAAAGGCATTAGGTTGTCAAAATATGATTATATATTATTTATTGACTCAGATGTGATCGTAGAAAAGGGACTTTTGGATGAGTATGTCGAAACCTATAAAAACCTATATAAGGTGAAACTGGGAGGTGTATTAGGCTATACAAAGTTTGTAGGCAAAAGGACGTTTTGGTGGAAAATGCTTGAAAGAACTAGTTTGGTAAATTCCTTTTCTTTCGCAAAAAACTATCCTTTTCATTCTTGGACAATTGGAAATAATGTTTGTTTTAAAAAATCCGTTTTAGAGGAGATTGGAATGTTTGAAGAAAATTTTCCCTTTAAACTTGGAGGGGATGATCTTGACATGACATATCGTATTACCAAAGCTGGTTATATGATAGGTTCTGCTCCAAATGCCATTACATATCATTCTCGAAAAACATGGAACAATTATAAGGCAGTGCATGATCGAGCAAAACGATGGGGAACAATGGAAAACTTCATTGTTAGTCGCCATCCTGAATTATATAAGAAAATTATTCCCAAAAACTACATTCTGGAGATAATTGTTTTTTTGTTTATGAGCATTTTGTCATTGTTCTCTAAAAATTGTCTTCCACTTATAATTGTTATCTTATGGATTGTTATTAATTGGTTTATAGACTATGTGGTTGATGTTAAAAGAAAGGGCTTTTGTTTGCCGTTATACTATTTTGGCGCGCAGATAATTCAATTACAATACGAGTTTTATAGGGTGTTAGGTAGTTTGAAAAAAGGTTCTTTAGAAGCTTTATACAAAGGAATGATTTTTAATAAGTTTCAAATCAAGTTTGGAATGGCAGATGAGGCTTTTAGAATCAAAAAGCTAATATGGTCATTTTTGGCTGTGTGTATGGCTGGAATAGTGTATTTTCAATATTTCGTTAAGTAAGAAGTGTGTCTTGTATGGAATTGAATGGAATAAGTATTGTGATAGCAACCAAGGGGAGAGTTAAACTTCTTGAGGATTTGCTTACAAGCGTGAAAGAGGCTAGAAACAATTTTGATAAATTATCAGAAGTGCTACTTATAGATGATAGCAAAACAGAGGACGTTCTTATCATCAATGAGATGTGCCAAAAATATGATGCCAGAAGGATAGAGTTTGGTCCATCTGTTCCAGAAAAAAGAAATGTTGGAGCAAGGGAAGCTCAGTATGATATTGTGGTTTTTCTTGATTCAGATTGCATTGCAACTCCGAATTTACTCAATGAACACTACAAATTATATACAGATGAAAAGGTAGGGGGTGTCGCAGGCTACTTAGAGTTTGTTGGAGAGGATACGTGGTTCTGGCAAGCAGTTGATAAAACGCCTTTTACTATATGTTTTAGTTTTCCCAAATGGATGGATACAGTACCATGGACACCAACAGCTAATTGTTCTATGAGAAAAAAAGTGTTTGAAGAGATAAACGGTTTTGATAGAAGTTTTCCAAATAAGCCGGGAGGAGAAGATGTTGATCTTGGATTGAGGATGATAAAGGCGGGCTACATATTTAAATGTACTGCAGATGGTTTGGTGTATCACAGTAAAAAAACATGGACCCCTGTAAAAGCAATGTTTCGTCGATTATGGTATTATGGAGCGGCAAACTACTATCTTGTGGAAAAACATCCAGATTATGTTATGAAGATTATGCCCCGAAAAACCTCTCTTTTTTTAATTGGGATTTTTGGAGTGTTAGTAACAATGATTATCACCTTAAATCTTTGGCTGTTTTTAACTATTCCTTTATGGCTGATTTGTGACATAATGCTTTCAGCGATTTTCATAAATAAATTTGCGTCATATAAAGGCACATCCTTTCTTAAGCAGTGTGTGGTTCAGATTCTTATCTTGGATAACGAAATGGGGTATGTATGTAAATGCATACAAAAAGGAAAGTCTAGTTATATCAATAAGGATATTGTATATTTTGATGGGCAGATGAATGGTATACAGGATACTAGTTCAATAATGACATGGTGCAATCTGTTAAGTTTCTTGTTGCTTGTGGGTGCTGTACTGTTAATTGTTTTCTAAAAAATAGGGAATTGGCGATGAAACAAATATTTTGCAAAGATTTAACATATGAATTTGCTCAATACCAATAGCTTTAGTTAATGAGAGTAAAGAAGATATTAATAGCTTTGAAGGAGAACAAATAGGTAGAAAAATATCATCAAGCATTGAGGTGGGTTGTATTAAAGTTAAAGAAATTGTCAATAGTTTGCCTGAGCCTGATTAATTATATTACTGGTAAACATTCTGGACAATGTAGTCCTGTTATATACATCTATAGAAAGGAAAAAATATGAGTGCTTATGAAATAGAATTGCAAAAACTAAGACAATTGTTTACTGATGGAGTTTTTTCTCCTGTTTTTTACAGCAAAAAGATTACTGATATCAAGCAACTCGAAAGTTATGAAGCATTTCAAACAATACCATTTACATATAAGAGAGAGATAAGAAATACTTCCATTGAAGAAAGAACCACAACAAAGCCAGAGGATATATATGGTGTTTTTTCAAGTAGTGGGACAACTGGTCAAAAAACATATTACATATATAATCGTAATGATAAGTTTGTGCATGAAGAATTCGTAAGGACATTCTATACGGAACTTGGAGTTACAGAAAAGGATATAGGTGGAGTAATGGCTCCTGTTGATACTGGAGTAATGGCACATACTATGATGTGGCAATTCACAACTATGGGAGCTGGATATGTGAATTGCTCTATTCCCTCACCAGAAAATATTGTAGACACAATCACAAAAGTACCAGTCACTGTAATTGCAACACGTCCAAGTATCGCATCAGGAGTTGCGTATAATCCTGTGATTCAGCAGATGGTTCAAAAATCCAGTGTAAAGAAGTTATTAATGGGTGGAGGTTTTCTCTCTGCAGAGAGGAGAAAGTTACTGGAGAGATCTTGGGATGCAGAATGTTATAATATGTTTGGTATGAGTGAAATGTTTGGTCCTATGGCTGGCGAGTGCAAACAAAAAAATGGGATGCACTATTTAGATACCTATTTAATGATTGAGATTGTAGACATTGATACAGGAAAAATAATAGAAAATGGCAAACCAGGAGTGGCAGTATATACGACATTGTGGGACAAGGGCTTTCCTCTCCTTCGCTACTGGACAGATGATATCATGATTATTGAGAAAGAAAAATGTGTATGCGGAAGTAAGTATCCTCGCCTGTTTTATCTTGGACGATTGGCGGATTGTTTTATTATTGATAGTTCATATGTATTCCCTGAAAACTTAGAAAACATTCTTTTCAAATATGGTTTTATTGGTGAATACAGTGCAGAAAAAACCAGTAATGGGTTCTTAATAAAAACGGAAGGCAGTTGGAATGATTTTGAATCTAGAATGGAAGCAGAAATAAGAGAGCTTTTCCATGCCAAGATTCAGATTGAAATTGTTCCACCAGGAAGCTTGAACTATGACGGTCATGGAAGAAGGTTTATTAACAATGAATAGTATGGAAAAAATTATGCTGGTAGATTTGAATGACCAGATAATAGGTAGTGAAACGAAGTCTGTAGTACATGAGAAAGGACTTCTGCATAGGGCGTTTTCTATTTTCATCATTAATGGTGACAAGATGTTGTTACAAAAAAGAAAAAGTGACAAATATCATTCTGGTGGATTATGGAGTAATGCTTGTTGTTCTCATCAGCGGGAAGAAGAAACATTGAATGATGCGGTATATCGCAGAATGGCTGAAGAATTAGGAGTTGACTGTGATTTAAACGAATTGTTCAGTTTTGTGTATCGGACAGTTTTTGAAAATGGACTGACGGAATATGAGCTTGATCATGTGTTTATCGGAGAATACTGTGGTGCGATTAGTCTTAATCCTGAAGAAGCTTCAGAAATGAGATGGGTTAGATTTAACGATTTGAAAAATGAAATGAAAAACTCACCAGAATTGTTCTCAAGTTGGTTTATCATTGCAGCACCTAAGATAATGCATATCTTAGAGGAGAAGTGATAGAGTGAAACAAGTTATTAGTTATCTCAGAATAAAAGAGTGGCTTGCATCAAAAGTTGTTTTTATGTTTGGCATACTTCTATTGTTTTATTATTGCATTAGTGCAAATTTTGATGAAGTATTATTAAAAACAGTCGCTTATTTCTTGTATGTGTCTATGTTTCTTGCAATAAGCTATGTGGTTAATGACTTTGCTGATATGGAAATAGACAAAATGGCAGGTAAGAAAAAAGTAATTACTAATATGCCAAAATGGCTGATATGGAGTTCTTTAATTGTCATGGCTGTCATAGGTAATACGTTAGTTTTAATATGTGCTGATGATAAATTGTTGTGTGTCGTTTTCATTATATTAACCTATTTTTTAGGACTGGCATATTCAACTTTGGGGATAAGGTTTAAAGAACGTGGTATATGGGGACTTATCGAATGTTCATTTGCTCAAAGATGCATGCCGTTGCTTATGATTCTTGTCTTGGTTAAGCTAGATATTACTATGATATTGATGTTGGTGGGGTGGATTGTTTTATCATTTATCGATGGGTTACGCTATATTATTATCCACCAGGTAAATGATTTGAAAAACGATGTTGTTGCTGGTGTTAATACATATGTAAACAACAAAAAAGGAAATTATAGGAAATTGATAATTGGTTTGCTTATAACAGAAATTATTATTATATGTATTTTGTTGATTTCGCTATGGGTGAAAGAAACAATTGTAACTATAATTTTTGTTTTTGTAAATGTTGGACTAGAGTATTGTATATATATTGTGATTCAGAAATATGCTATGAAGGATATTTTCCTCACTTACGATTCGGTGCCAATGGAGGCTTTTTACAATGCATTGTTCCCAATTTTATCAGGATTGTGCATGATTAGTTTAGACATGCGTTGGTTTGTTGTATTATTTATTATGATTGCCATATGTTTTAATCCGTTCCTTGTTAAATGCAAGATAGCTGCTGTTTATATTGAGTCCAAAGTAAAAAAATAGGAGGTGATTTTTTGCAGAAGTATGAGATCCTAGCTCCTGTTGGGAATTATATAGAAATAAATACTATATTGAGCGAAATCCCTGATGCAATTTATGTGGGGATGAAGGGGGCTACATCACGCCCTGCTAGAACAGATTTTACAAATGAAGAGATAAAGTCTGCTATAAAGCTATGTCACGCAAAAGATATAGGGATTTATGTTGCTGTGAATTCAAATATTCTTAATGATTCCTTCAACAGTCAATTAGACTCCATTTTGGAACTTGATGAGGCTGGAGTTGATGCTTTTATAATTGCCGATTATGGTCTAATTAGCACGTTATCAAACAAATTGAAAAAAGCTGAGATTCACGCAAGCACATTACTAGGAGTTTATAATATTGAAACTGTACGACTTCTCAAATCTTATGGTGTAAAGCGAATTATTTTTTACGCCAATCTGTATCTTGATGAAATGATAAAAATTATTAGTTCGTTTCCAGAACTAGATTATGAATTGGTTGCTGAGGGTGGCACTTGCTTTAATGACATAAGACAATGTCGTTTGCCTCATATCGTTTCCGAAAATGAGCATATTCTGACTTGCAGAAGTGGATGTATATTGTTTGATGACAATGGTTTACCACGAAAGGGGAAAATGATAGCAGAGCATCCTTGTCGAGTTGCTGAGGTAATAGGCATTTATATGGCAGCGGGCATTAATTCTTTTAAAATTGAGGGCAGAACTGTACCAGCTACACAACGAGTCTCACATATTAGAGATTTGAAGAACAATATTAAGAGATTTGAGAATGGTCAGCCCTTAAATTCTTACCTTCACTACATTGCAAGATTAAGAAGGGAGTTGATCTGATGAATTATGTTGGTCTTTCGCGTTACACAAAAGAAAATGTTGAACAACTACTGAAACTTAATTTGGACGGAGTTGTATTAGGGGACTTACTTTGCAATAGAAAAATGTTTCCATATGATGGTACTGAACTGGTAGAGATAATGCAGATTTTTAAAAATAAAAACTTATCTATTATTTACCAAACACCAATGTATGTTACAGATCGAATTTTTTCTGAGGTGTTGCACAAAATTGTTTATTTTCATGAGAAGAACTTGATTAATGCAGTGATTGTACAAGATATAGGGCTTGCATCTGCGGTTGCTAAAAAATGTAAAGATCTTATTATTATTTGGGGTAGAATGGGGTATGCAAGAACTCCGATTGTCAATGAAAGTACACTGTTATTCTATATGAAGCATGGTGTAAATGCTTTCGAATGTAAAAATGAGGAGCAAGCAGAATATGTAACAGAAATACATTCAACAGCCTATTTGGTATATGGCTATCCAAAGTATTTAACAATAAACCGAGAATGCTACTATCGGCTTGAATACAACGCATTTGAGGATGATTGTGGAATGGGATGCCTCAAGCATGAAAAAATGTTGCTTTCAGCAAATCAAGAGATTGAAACCTCTATAGATGGCTATGCTCTTGGCTGGCAGTATGTTTACGATGAGAGGATTAGGAAAACAACAACATATAATCGCATTGTTTATGCTGATTCGTATTTTGAGGCGTCAAAAAAATTTAATGAAATTGCAGTTTACAATAAATAGGAAGGAATGTTGACAGTGAGAATATTTGTGATATGTACTTCTGAGGAAAAAAAATCTCTATTAGAAGTAGTGAGAAAATATTTTGGAACTGATGACGTTGTGTTTATTAGTGACGATAATCAGCTGATAAGTTCTGACGTTCAGATTGTGATAAGCCATGCTATTATTTCAACATTAAAGGATCACAATTTATTCGAACTAAATAACCTGTACTTGTATTATTCGGGGGAAATAGTATTAGCAAAAGATGAAGATAGACTTATAAAACTACTGAATGATTCAGTTAAATACAAAAATTGGAAAAAAGCAAAAGGGATAAATGACCTCTTGATAGATATCAACTTTATCTATAGGAAAAGAGCATTAAGTTCCATGCCTAATTATCTCCAGATAGAGACCACTAGTTTTTGTAATGCAAAATGTATTATGTGTTCTCATTATTTCAATGACAACAAGGGAACTACTCATTTGGGAGATACTACTTTGAGGAATTTGAAAGATGCCATACAACTTAGTCGTACTATTTCACTTAATGGAATGGGAGAACCATTTATCAGTGAAAGGCTAAGCGATCAAATTGATTATTATGCTTCATTCGGCAATAAAATTGTTACTAACACTAATTTGTCAATATTGAATGAAAGATTGATTGACCAGATAAATAATCATTTTGAATGGTTAGAGGTGTCTTGTGATGGCGCCACAAAAGAGACTTATGAAGCAATAAGGAAAAATTTAAGTTTTGAGGTGTTCTTAGTTAATTTATTTACCTTAAAAGAAAGATGCCCAAATGTAAGAAAACATATTGCTACAGTAATAATGAGACAGAATGTCCAAGAAATGCCACAAATGGTGGAATTGGCAAGTCAAGCAGGAGCAAACATTATCACCTTTATGACATTAAACAGTAATATTATCATTCGAAATCAGCAGGATGAAATGTGCAATTACCCTAAGGTGCTTGAATACTATTCAATGCAGGCTTTAAAAATGGGCGAAAAATGTGGTATTCCTGTAATTGTACCTAATATGAATGGTCTGAATAGAGACATTACATTTGAGGAGATAGAAGATGAGTTAAACAAAATGAAACAGAAACCTCTGTATAAAAATCCTCAGGAAATAGAGCAAATGAAATGGACCGCCGCCATCGTTTCGACGTACTTAGAAAGTCATGATGAGATTCAGAGAGACACCAAAGCGTCAAAAGTAAGGTGTTCTGGTATATGTGATTGGTTGTTGCGGCAAAGCTACATTGATTTACAGGGAAATGTTGCAATGTGTTGTAGGAATCAGTCTTTTCATATAGGTAATGTTAATGAAAGCAATAGCTTTTCTGAGGTGTGGAATAACCCTTTTTACCAGAAGCTCAGAGAGATTTTTTATAGTGGATATGTTCCAGAATCATGTCTCAAATGTGGTCTGATTGAAAGTGGAAATCTTAAATATTTAAGTGTACAGATTACGGATCAGTTCTACAAGGAACCCCAATATAAGATTAGACAAAAGGAAACTTTAAAGTCCTTGCTTGAAGGAGCTAAACAAAAATGAGAGGTTTAGTATTATATACTAAGAAAAAGAAAGAAGCTTTGGAAATCAAGGAGCGTCTTGAGAATCAGAAGGGATATAACTTTGAGATAAAAAGGGTCAATGAACTCAAAATTATTCCAGAAAACATTGCATACATTGCTGCCGATTGGGATGTTCGACTTGAGCTTATTAAGCTTATTCAGCTTACGGATGTATACTTTGGTGTAGCTTTTTATAATAAAGCTTTTTTTTCAGATATTGATGATACTAAGGATATTGATATTGCTTTGGATAATGCTATCCGGCAAAAAAACTGGGAAATATGTAAAGGTATAAATTTATTCTATCTGATGGGAGATATCGTTCGTAAAAGGATTAATCTCAGGAGTAAGCCTGTTAAGCTACAGATTGAGACAACTGATCTTTGTAACGCTAGATGTATCATGTGTTCGCATTCTTATAGTGAAGGGACAGGTATTGATATTCTGAAATCAGGCATTCTGAAGAAATTGGAATCCGTTCTTCCATTTGTAAAGGTCATTATACTTCATGGGAATGGAGAGCCTTTTTTAAAAAAAGATGTCACAATCTATTTACAAAAAATGGCAGAATATGGAATTAGTTTTGTAGCGAATACCAATCTGTCTATAGTAAACGATCAGCTTATTTCATTTTTTAATAAGTCATTTATCGAACTGACGGTTTCATGCGATGGACATACAAAGGAATTATATGAATCAATCAGAAAAGGACTTTCTTTTGAATGTTTTATTAGGAATGTTAAACGTGTGCGAAGGCAGTGTCCTCATCTGAACATGAAAATGGCGGTAGTAGTTATGAGGCAGAATATGTCTTATTTAGCTGAGATAGTTGAGTTTGCGGCTGCACATGGTTTTAATGAGATTATTTTTAATCAATTGTGTGTTGATGAAAAAAATGAGAATGTACAAGATGCTGCTTACTTGTATGTCGACGAATTACAAGAATACACTTCTGAAGCGATAGAACGTAGTAGACAGTGCAATATTAAGGTAGTTGTTCCTTATATGATAGATAATACACATAACATAAGTACACATGACAGTAAATCAAGAGGAATTTGTCATGGTATATGTGATTGGCTGGTTGAATGTCCATATATCGATCTTCGCGGAAATATAGCACTATGCTGTATTAAACAGAAAGAATATGTAGGGAATATTTTTGAAACAAAGTTTGATCAGATTTGGAATGGGAATTCTTATGTAAAAGTGCGTGATATGTTTAGAATGGGTAAAATGCCTGATTCATGCAATGGATGTGATTTTGCTGTTCAAGGGAGACTGCTATATTTGACAATTTCCAACGATGAATTGAGTTTACTGGAGAAAAAACCAAGATGTTAGAAATATTTGATATAAAGAAAACGGAATTTTTAACGAATTATAATGGTTCGAGCGATCCGTTTTTTCATATGGAATACAGTACTAGTAATAATCAACTTGTGTTGTCATCTCAGTTTTTTGGAACGGCATATCCCATATATTTGATAGTAGACAGAGAAAAACTATATATAAGTGACTCCTTAATCAGTTTGAAAGAAGTCACTGGGAAGAAGTTTCATCTGAATACTGATATGTTACCTTGCTTCTTTTATAATGGGTTTTTACCTGGTAAGCATACATTGATTCAAGGTGTATATAAATTACCGCCCCAAAGACGTCTGATAGTAGAGAGTGGTGAATGTCGTATGGAGCCTTCTGAGTTTACTTTTTCAAATAGTCGAAATAAAGGGGAATCATTGAATGTGGTTTATGATAATGCTCTGCGTAAGGCGCTGTTGCATACCTTGCCAAATAGTGGAACTTTTAATATTGCATTGTCTAGTGGATTTGATTCAAATATGTTGTTGTACTTAGTTAAATGTATGCACCCCATAGACAAGGTAAATTGCTTCTCTGTTGGAGCAACAATTGGAACAGATGAAACGGCTATAGCAGCTTCTATCGCACAAGCATATAATAACGTTTCTTTTTTCAGTACATTAGTTTCACCTGATACGATGAAAGCATTTGATGACATTGTATTTCGGCTTCAGGGATGTGTTTATGAAAGAGGTATTTTTTTGCAATATGAGTTAGCAAAAATGTTATATGACCATAATTGCAAGCATATTATCTGTGGAGAATGTGCAGATCAAGTATTTCATGTTGATTCATATAAACCTTTAAATAAAGAACAATTTTTATATGGATACATGGAAACTCCTTTTGAAATGGCATCATATGTAGTTTTAAAAAAAAGTGCTGTTATGCTGAAATCATTTGGTATTACAGGAATATATCCTTATTTAGATATAGATGTAGTTGATGTCGGAGCGATGACACGTAAAGAAAATGGAACTGATAAAGCGTTTCATAGGTTACAATGTAAAAGACATATCTCCTCTGAAATATTCGGCAAGCTTTGTAAAATAGGAGGGGCAACTCAGCTTTTACCATTGATGGATAAAAGGCAGGATTATGAAGTACTCTGCAAACAGTCCAAGTATTATGATCCTACTTTTCGTTATACTGAAAAGTATTCACATGAAGAGTCAATAATGGATTACTATTTATCATTGCTATATATTGAATCATTTGAAAGGCAGTTTTGTGATGAGAGAAGATGAAGCAAAAGAATTATATGATAGGTTCACAAGATTGAGGAATTCAGTTGAATACACAACGCTGTCTCAAGAAGTGTTCTTTGAATATGGAATAAGTACATTCAACGATTTGACACGATATTTGAAAAAATTTGGTGAGTATGGTGGTGCCGTTGGTCTTCCTTGTAGTGAAGAACTTATATTGCTCCCTTTCCATAATGATGTTTTAAATAAATGGCTCAAGTTTGATAATCCAAGAGTCAAGAAAATATATGAAAGTGTTTATCAACTATATAGAGATTGTTATCCTGACAGATATTCTTTTAAAAAAAATTTTTTTGATATAGAAGAAGATATTCTCAAGCGATACTGGCATATGCCTATGATGGATACCCGTATTCTTGATGCTCCTATTACAGGTTGTTGGGATAAGATGGAGATACAAGCAAGTTTTTTAGCATCCAAAGGATATAGTATTAAGCGGTTTTGTTTTCATAGTGGAAAGATTATTAGAGGGCATACATTTGTACTGTATAATGATGGAAAAACATGGAATACATGCTTGAGGAAGCTCATCTTAATAAGAAATAAGGATCTTAATAAGTTATGCAAATTGATTTTCTCAATACTGAGGCATGTTCCTTTTCTCGATAAAGGAGAAATATGTGAGTTGGTTGAATTTGAGTCTCCACAAGGAGGCATGTCCGCACAGGAGTATATCCATCTAATTGAAAATGGAGTTGTTCTGATGAGGCGTTCGCGAAAGGAGAATTAACAGATGTCTCAACTAATCATCAATGGAGATGTTGCGCATATCAAGGATCTTCTACGAGATGCAAAACAACAATATGATGACATTTTATATCTGTACAAAGGAAAATATTATTATGACGTGCAAGATATTTTTGCTGTCTTATTAAATGAACAAAACTATGTAACACTTAAAAATTTCAACGAATGCGTATTTTGGGCAGAGTTTTATACAGATTTAGTATCTCAAAGGACTCATCGTCCTATGAATATGCAAATTGAGCATACTTCTTTCTGCAATGCTAGGTGCATTATGTGCTTTCATTATTATTATGCAAACAAAATGGCATTTAATATGGAAGAATCTGTTTTTTTTAAGTGTCAGAAATGGTTGCCTTTTGTAAGATTAGTAGGACTGCATGGTTTTGGGGAACCTTTTTTATCACCAAATTTATCAATGTATTTAGACGATTATCATTATTATGGAGTTAAATTGTATACGAATACTAATCTTTCGATAATTCCGCCATATTTACACGAGTATTATTCGGATTTTCAATTTATCAACATTTCATGCGATGGAGCGACAAAAGAAGTCTTTGAGGGCATAAGACAAAATATGTCATTTGAAAAATTTATTAAAAATATAAAAAAAGTACGCAAGGAAGCTCCTGATCTTCAATTAAATTTCTCTGTTGTTTTGATGCGTCAGAATCTCTATCAGTGTGAACAAATGGTACGACTCGCAGCAGAACTCGGAATAAACAAAGTGATGTTTTCAAAAGTAGGTATAAACTATGTCATCGCCAATTATGAAGATTCGGTTGATGAATATCCCAAGACTCTACGCAATAATTTGAAGGTAGCATATGAAACTGGGCTGAAGTTAGGTGTTGAAGTACTTGTTCCATGTAGCATTAAGGAGCTGTATGAAGATATAGATAAAAATAAATTAGATGATGAACAAGATAAAATAGAGAAAATACCTTTTTGGAATCGTTCTGAGCAGGAAGTGTTATGTAATGTTCATGGTTCTGATTGTACTAATCTTCAACTTGAAAGAGAAATATCAAATGAATGTTTTTGCCCAACGAGTAGAATGGTAAAGGGCATATGTGACTGGATTACAAATAATATTTATATATCAGCTACAGGACGTGTTGGTTTTTGCTGTTCAAATTTTAAATACTTTATTGGAGATCTTAATTATGAAAGTTTAGACGAAATTTGGAATGGTGATAATTATCGTAGATTAACTGAAGTGTTCAAAACTGGCAAACTTCCTTTTTTTTGCAGAAACTGCAATTTGTTGGAGAAGCGCATGTTGCCAGGTATAACTGAAATTATATAGGCAAGGTGAAAGTGATAAGTGAATAATTTGATAAGTAATTATATGGAGATTCTCCCAAAAGAGATTCTTCAACGTGTAAGTTCAATAAACGATATTGAAAGTATCGAGTCATGTAGTCGATATTGGCGGCTTGTATCCTCAGATAGAGTGGTCTATGTCTTGAAAAAGATATATTTGTCTCCTTGCAGAGTGAGAGACTTTATACGAATTAGCCAGTGTAACATACCTGGATTTCAGAAAATTATCCATATATGTAGCGCAAATACTATAAACGAGTATTGGGTATTGAGCGAATGGGTGCCAGGGAATACCATAAGCCCTGTTTTCATATCAAAGCAAAACGAAGAGCATAAAGGTCAGATTAAGAAGGTTGCTGATATATTAAGAAATATCCATTTGACAAATCAAACTAACGAAACTGCTTTTTGGACAGAGGATTCTTTGAGGAGCATCTTAAATTGCTCATTTTTAAATAAAAATACTCAGGAGTTATTATTGTCGTATATGGTGGATAAGCTTCCAATTATACAATCGCGTCATTGTACAATTGTTCATGGTGATATGCATTTGAGAAATATCATCGTCAGAGAAGATGGCAACATTACCTTTATTGATATGGATGATATTCAGTATGGAGACCCTTATATAGATTTTGTATATGCATCCAATCTAATCCGTTCTGCCGATGAATATTATACTTATTATCTTTTGCTGAATTATTATTTTGAGAATGAAATACCAGCAGATTTTTGGTCGATTGTGAATTTTTATTCCATTATTAAGGCTATTAATATTATGACTTCTGAGGCGGAGAGAAGTGTGGATGGATTACCAATTCTATCGATGGATGGTTTAATAAGTCAACACAAAGGATTTATGGTGGAACAGCCACTCTGGTATAGCAAATTACATAAAATGTTTGGAAGAACATGAGGACATGTGTATGACAAAAACCGAAAACTTATTTACTGATATGTACGCATTGAGGGAGCATCTTTATGCAGAAAGTAAAAACAGTGCCATTAGAACAGTTACAAATGATGTTGAAAAAGCTATCGTACAAAAAGACGAACAGATCAAATTGAGGTATCTCTTATTTAAGCTTACTAATTACTGTAATTCAAACTGTGTCTACTGTTCCCATGCCATAGATAGAACTGTATATGAAAAAAAGAGTTTCGTTCCATATAACATTGTTATGAGAACCATTGAAGATGCAGCTCAAATGGGCGTTCATGCAATCTCTATAAGTGGCGGTGAGCCATTGCTGAGAGATGATATTGTAGAAATTATAAAAAAAGTAGTTGATTGTAAAATGATACCAGTTTTATTAACTAATGGTCTTTTACTAGAACATTTTTGGGATGAACTTGGTGATGCGGGATTAAGATATATTGTTATTTCTGTTGATTCAGTAGATCAAGTTGTTTATGAAAAGCAGAGAGGTGTTAGCTTTGATTTAGTAATGTCAGGTATAGAGGCTGCGCAAAAGCTGCGTGAGAAATATGAGTATGCAGAAATCCATGTTTCTGCTGTTTTGACTAATGATAATTATTCAGATTTTATGAAACTTGTAAATTTTATGCAGAAAAAAGAAATTAAGGTACAAGTTATTCCATACCATAAAAGAGAACATGATGCTGACAATCTTTCTATTGCAGATGAAGACCAAATTAACAAATTAGTATCTAATTTAATTGAAATAAAAAAGAAAAATAAAACAATTGCTAATTCAATTGGTTTTTTGGAGCATATTCCAGATTACTTCATCAATGGGAATACGCTCCCAAATGATTATATATGCAAGGTGGGATACACCAATTTATGTATTGATGCATTTATGAACGTAAAGCCTTGTTGGTCATATATGTTCGAACCAGTAGGCAATCTGGGAAAGAACAATCTTTCTGAGATATGGCATTCTGATAAACTCAAGAACTACAGAGAAAGAATGCTGAGGTGCGAATGTGAAGGATGTTGGTATTTATGTACATCGGAAATAAGTATGATGCTTGATGGCAATTGTTGATATTGCAATTGTTGATGGAGGCTTTGAAACTGTATAATGAATTATGAAAGATATAAACAAAATAATAGAAAAAACATTGATATATACAAATCTTCAGAAGAAAACGGGGAAGTAAACTTCTATCCTGCCTATATTCAAATCGAACAGACCAATCGATGCAATGCAGAATGCATCATGTGTAATCATTTTTACTTAGGGAATCGGGGCAGCAATGATTTAGATCTGTCTGTTATCGAGAAAATAGAGCCAGTTTTACCATACTGTGAAACAATTATGTTGAATGGCGATGGAGAACCGTTTCTTTGTTCTTCTATAGAATATAATATTCGGTGTTTTAATAAATATGGTGTTAAACTTGGAACAAATACAAACCTTTGTTTTGTGCCAGAGGGGCTTTGGTCATTTTTCAGTGACACATTTTGGTTTCTAAATATTTCCTGTGACGGAGCTACATCTGAAACATTTGAAATGATTAGACGTGGACTAAGCTGGAAGACGTTTTTAAAAAATCTGACACAATTAAATACTGTGGCTCCACGTTTGAAAAAAAATTTTGATTGTGTTGTTTCAAAGCAAAATATACGAGAACTGCCTGATATCATCAAACTTGCAGCAGAGTATGGGATATATTCCGTTCGGTTTCACAGATTGGGTGTGAATCCGTGTATAGGGAATGAAACAGATCAAGTTGAGTATTACTATTCTCTTTTAATAGATAGTTTGATTTCAGCACGAAATATTGGACAGCGTTTGGGTGTGGAGGTTACCTTTCCAACATATCAATTTACTTCTCAACAATTGGAATTACCCCAAAGAGAAGAAATGATTATTGAGATTATAGAAAGAAAAAAGAACGCATTAGATGCAATGCAGAATGTTTCGCTGGCAGATGATTATTATTCAGAGGCTGTGACAATAAGCGATTGGAAAGAAAATACATGGTGTGCTAATAAGGTGTGTCAATGGGCTGTTGAAAGATGTTACATTGACATCAGAGGGAATGTTACAACTTGTTGTTTTAATATGAAAAAACATATGGGTTCACTTAAGAATCAGTCATTTGATGAAATATGGAATGGTGCAGAGTATATTGAGTTTAGGAAGTTGATGGCAAAAAACTTACTTCCCGAATTTTGCAAAAATTGTAATTGGATTAAAGATGCTAAATTTTAAGAAGGAGTGATTTTAATGACAATATCAGTTGTGATTCCTGTTTTTAATGAAGAAAAAAGAATTCTTGATACACTTAGAGCAATTTACAGTGGATCGCTTCTTCCGTTGGAAATAATAGTTGTGGACGGAAGTTCTTCTGATCATACTGTAAGCATTATTAAAAAAGCCTATCCTGATGTTATTCTGTTAAGTAATCCTGATAGAACAGCCGCAGTTGGAAGAAATGTAGGAATAAAAAAAGCCAAAGGGGATATTGTTGCTTTTACTGATGGGGATTGTATAGTTGATGGTAATTGGTTAAAGAATATTAAACAGCATTTTGAAGAACAAGACATAGATGGACTTGGCGGTAAAGTAATGAATGCACCCTCAGAGAATCACTATGAAGAATACTGGGGAAATTTAGCATGGAATCTTATTATGAATTTTCCTGATGAAGCTTACATGGTGAAAGAAAAGAAACTCAATGATGCTTTTGTTACCGCTAATTGTGCTTATAAGAGAAAGTTGTTATATAAAATAAAAGGCTTTAGTAAATTCTTTGCAAATAATGCGGAAGATGTTGACTTGTGTTGGCGTGCTATTGATAGTGGTGCAAAGCTAGTATATATGCCAGATGTAATTATTTATGCACATAATGTAACGACATTGAAAGGCATCGCTAAGAAAAGTTTTAGAAATGGAGTATCAAGCAGTAAATTGCAAAAGGTTTATGGAGGCAAGGTTAACTGTGATCCTGGTATTTATAAGATGTTGCTTAAAAACATTGTAGGGATTGTAAAAAGAGAAAATGATTCAGGGTTAAATTGTATTGAATTACTCTGTCATCTTTTAGGCAAATATTATGGCAGCATAAAAGTAGGTGTTATTAACATCTAAGCAAAACGGTATAAGGCTTTTATGAATGAAATTTAAACTTGAAGAAATCTTTTTGAGCAGAGGGGGTAATATTAATGTTGAAGAAGATGATGAGTGTAACTGTGGCGAGCGTTGTAATAAAAAATCAGATTACATATTCATCCAAGAGTCAAAAGGATTATTTTAATAATTATCTGTGCGAAACAGGCATATCTTTATCTAATTATGATGAAACTGTTGGATTCTAGGTGTATTATAAAGAGCTAGTTTTAAAATACAATATTAAAGGAAAAGAATGTGTTGAAACAATATCAGATTGCTATTATGATAGAGTTTTAAAAATAAAAGATGTTATAGAAGTTCTTTACGATTTGAATAAAAAAAGATTATTCTACTTCAGATAGTATAAGTATATGGTGATATTTAAGAGGTCAATCATGGGAAAAATTTCGAGTGTTTATATAGAGGAATTATACAATAATTATATGTGGGTAATGGATCAGCATCGTTAATTGCTATACAAGAAAAAAGCAGAGAATAATTTGGTCGATGAAGATTTAAAACCTTTTGTTGAGAATAATGAAGATACTGTTAAAAAAATTTTTTCAAAAGTCTTTAAGAGGATGAGAAATAAAAGAGAGTATTCACTAATACCTGTTTTGGCTTTAGAAACTGAATTGGAAGCCTGTAGTTCCAATCAAGGAAGACATTGGTAAAACCATGGAGTATTTTAAAGATAGGTACTAATAATTTAAGAAAGGGGTTTTAAATATGAAAATTAAGAAGAATCTAGGATTATCAGATTTTTTTACATATGAATATCAAGCTAGATTAATACATGATGCACAGATGTTAGGTCATAACTATGAGAATGCATTAATAGAATATTGGAAAATATTTACAGCTAATTTGATTAAATGCTTTGAGGTAGATAGATTAAAAGGGAGTTCTACATCCTTATATAGATATGTGGAAAATGTTCTTGACAGTGTAAAAAAAGAGGAATTTCAAAGAAAAATCATATTTGATGATCAGTTATTAGGGGTTTCAGAAAAAGTTTCCATAATAACTGAAATGTTTTTGTTGATAAGGGAGGTTTATTATCATTGGACTTCATGCGATTTGAGCGCTTCCATAAAGGTCTTGGATCACATCCTTAGCAATAAACTAAAAATATCAAATATTCCTGGATATATTTTGCCCGAAACAAGCATTCTTTATAGAGGCAGAGTTTCTGAAACTCAATTAGATAAGGCAGATATGTTTCACATTCCATTTATGCAAGCATACAAAATTCGTAACCAAAGATTCAGTATCACTGGGCAGCCTTTATTATATTTGACTGATAGTATATCAGGAATATTTAATGAGTTATCAATCCGCAGTAGGGATGAGTATGAAAATTTATATATTGCTCAATATAGATTAAAATCTGATGAGGCAGCTTGGTTTGATAGAATTTTTGATATGACAATTAATGGTAAAGATTTAGAGCATGCAATTGATTATGAATTGTTTAATTCCTATTTTTGCAAGTTTCTTTTAAGTTGCGTATGTAGTTTCCCTAATGTCAAGGGTCGTAATAAGTCTTATTTTGTTGAGGAATATGTAATACCTCAGCTTGTTACTCAATTGTTGAAAAAGTTAGATTTCAAGGGGATCTGTTATAACACAATTAACAATAATTGGCATGATGAATGCAGTAATCAAAATAAGGATTATATCAATTATGCTTTCTTTACTCAAAAAGAGAATGTAGATAATTCTATAGATATAAAATTAAGAAATCGATTTATTATTGATTCTTTCATAAAAGTTTTAGAAGTGGATGATTATAGATCATTAAGCGATTATAGCCTACATGGCATTATTAATATGATTGAGGAGCATTTTGATAGAATAAATGGGTTGCTTTCAATAATGAATCAAATCGAAGGAAGTAGTTACTCTAAATATTATAACAAAGAGAAAGATTACTTTTTTAAGGATGGTAAGTATTGTTACATTGAAATAGAATTGGGTGATAATAATAAATGAAACAATATAAGATTACAATTGTCGGAATAGGATATGTTGGAATGTCACTTGCTCTTTTGTTAGGGCAGAAACATATAGTGTATGCTAAGGATGTGGTTAAAGAAAAAATCGATATGATTAATTCGGGAGATTCTCCAATTCATGATGATTATATTAACAAATATTTAAAAGGTGGAAAAAGTACGATAAGAGCCACCTTGGATTCAGTTGAAGCATATACTGGTGCAGAATTTGTTATTATTGCAGTTCCGACAAATTACGATTCGAAAAAGAACTATTTTGATACATCAATTGTCGAGAAGGTGCTGAAAGAAGTTATTGATGTAAATAAAAACGCATACATGATAATAAAGTCAACAGTTCCTGTTGGATTTACAAAAAAAATGCGAGAGGAATTACAAGTCGATAACATCCTCTTTAGTCCTGAATTCTTAAGGGAGTCGAAGGCGTTATATGATAATTTGCATCCTTCAAGAATTATTGTTGGAATTGATCTTGATAATAAAAGAAATGTGGAAATGGCTAAGATATTTGCGGATATATTGGCGGATGTTGCAGATGAAAATAATATTCCAAAACTTGTAATTGGTGCATCTGAAGCAGAAGCGATAAAGCTCTTTTCTAATACTTATTTAGCTATGCGAGTAGCGTACTTCAATGAACTTGATACATATGCAGAATCAAGGGGACTGGATAGCAAGCAGATAATAGAAGGCGTTTGTTTGGATTCTAGAATAGGGAATTTTTACAACAATCCTTCGTTTGGCTATGGTGGATATTGTTTGCCAAAGGATACCAAGCAATTATTAGCAAATTATATTAATGTGCCTGAAAACATAATTCAGGCAATTGTAGAGGCGAATAGAACCAGAAAAAAATTCATTGCAAGCAGAGTATTAGAAAGAGCTGAGTATTACGACTATATTAACAATAATGAATTCTCACTAAATGCAGAAAGGAAAGTTGTTATTGGTGTTTTTAGACTTGTTATGAAGAGTAATTCAGACAATTACAGAAATAGTTCTGTGCAAGGTGTCATTAAACAGATAAAAGCTAAAGGCGCAGAAGTAATAATATATGAACCTTCTCTTCTGGATAATTCGACCTTTTTTGGGAGTCTTGTAGTAAATAATTTGGAGACATTTAAGAAAAAGAGTTCTGTAATAATTGCCAACAGGTATGATAAATGCCTTGATGACGTTTATGACATTGTATATACGAGAGATTTATATGGAAGAGATTAAGAAATGTATAACTTGCTAATAATTACTTTTTCCATAGTTGATGTGTTAAGCAAGCTATACTGTACATTTTAATTTATAGCGTTTGTTAGATACTCTCCAACGTTAGTATTAAGCTGTTCCTTTGATTTGATGAGCGGCTGTAGATTCGCTGCTTATTTTAACACTTCTTGTAGGAATTTAATTAAAAAAGGACAACATATTTGTGACGAAGAAAGTAAATAAGCTTTGTATATAAAAAAAGAAGGAGATTAATGAGTAAAAATAACAATATTCATGAATTTACACAGCTTTGTAGAAAGATTGACCAATATATGGATAATCCAAAAACAGAGGCAGAAAAATTGAGAAGTAAGATATTAGCTAAAAATAAAATGAAAGAAGAATATTTGACTCTGCAAGAAGAAATAAAAAATTTTATGAAGTCTGATGCTTCTAATGAA
The DNA here is from genome assembly GCA_910585095.1 of uncultured Lachnospira sp. GTDB lineage: Bacteria > Bacillota > Clostridia > Lachnospirales > Lachnospiraceae > Lachnospira. The sequence goes on along the minus strand of CAJUBU010000001.1, from coordinate 130,578 downwards.
GATAAGAAAATGCTTAGAGGATATACAGAATCATTGAGTATGATTTGTTCTGCTATTAATGAAAAATTGATATAGAATTATATTTAACAGGACATTACTTTCTTAAATTATATGATATTTTTAATGAGATGCTTGAAGATATTGCAATGATAGAAATGAGGTAGTGAAAATGGATATCAAAAAAATTCGAGAAGAATATAAAGAAAAATTTGGATATTATCCAGTGGTTCCACATATAATGCCACCAAATAAAGATTTTTATGATTTTTTTAAGGAGGTAGAAAAATGTCTACAGTTAAATGAGGAAATTAATTATGAGGTGTTTTGTGGTAAATTAGTACAAGGTACTATTATTTAAAAAACATTGATAAAATTGCCATACAATGATTAATATATGTTTGAGTTAGAATATTGTTTGTTAAATGTAATTTAAAAATTAATATTGTGTAGCATTCTATAACATTTAAAATAAAAAATTCAAAAGGATATGATGTAAAAAATCGTCATATTTCTGCTAAGAAGAATCGGCAGAACTTTATAAGAATGAATAAAAGATTAGAATTAAAGATATTGAAACGATTAAAAGACTAATGAAAATATGTTAGTTTTTTGTTTGATAATTTTCTTATTGCACTGTTTGCCTACATAGATAGGAATAACAAGCAAAGATATATAGATAATTATCTTAAAGAGAAGGGACACAAAAGGAAGTACAGTTAAAAATATTGGAAGAATTAGAAAAGAATTTTAAAATTGATTTCTGGGGGGAGGGAAAAATAATGGTTAAAAATGTTGAATATATTATTGATGATACATTTCCAGATTTATCAAAATATGATAAAATGACAAAACAAGAAATCCAACAAGAAATTGATTATCTTGAAAAATAATTAAGATTAGATAAAGGAAAATGTAAAAGTATGAGCCTTGAGGAAAAAAGCAAATATCTTGTACAACGTGAAATTGAAAACGAAAAATATTTAGAACAAATAAGACAAGAAAGAAAAAATGGTTGATAACGGTATGAAAGAATATTTTGAAGATGATAGAATTATTATTCCTGATGATATTAAAAAAATGTCAAAGGAGCAGCTTGAAGAAGAAATAACAAAATTGGAAAATGAGATAAAAGAACATAAGCATAAAGAACAAATAACAACATAAACAGCATAGTTTGATAGTAGTTTAAATTGATATAATAAAATAACGATAATTCAAAGGGCATCCACCAGCGGATGTTCTTTTGTTTTATAAAAATATATTTGAAATCGAGGTAAAATAATGACAAAAAAGCAATTAGAGGATTTGGGATTGTCCAAAGAATATATAGAACATTTAAACCCCTTAAAACGTAAAATTTTTCTTATTTTATAAAATGATAAATGAGGTAGTAGAATGACAGAAAAAGAGAAATTTCTAAATTTAAAGTCGTATGAGGAATTTAATAAAAGAAGAAATGAGTTTAACAATTTAAAATTTGATGAAGAAATAGTTGCTCATATGTCAAAAATTTTTCCTAAACCATCTGGAGTAACCGAAGAACTTTATAAAACCCCACGAACTAAAGGTGGAAGTATAGAAAGATAATTTTTAAATTGTTTAAGAGTAGTGTGAATTTATATTCAAAATGCTAAAAAGGATATGATTTAAGGAGTTTTGCAATGGAAAATGAGGGCTTGTATTCAACAGATAATAGATTTTAAATATTTAATAAAGTAATAGAGGATTATATATTAGATGTTATTTGAGGAGATATAATGTTAACTGCAAGAGAATGGCTTTTACTGCCAGAGGAGGAACAGAAACAACGAAAGAATGAGTTGTCTTCTTATGAAAGTTTTTTATTAAGAACAGAATTAGCATATAGTTATTTTACAGACGAAGAAAAGTTATCTTTGTCGGAAAAGCAGAAAAAAGAATTTATATATCAAAAGAAATATACAGACGAAGAAAAGCTTACATTTAATAAATGGGCAGAAGATATTTTTAATAAGTTACAGAGAGAGATTAAAAAGCAATAGGTTTGGTAGTAATACAATTTGATATAGTGGTAAAATTAAGTGATTTTTGTGTGAAGTTTCCTTTTTTATGCTTTTTAAAGATTAATTTTTAAAGAGGTAAAAATGTATAATGAAATTGTAAGGACTACATATCAAATGTTGAACAATTTATAATATCTGCCAGAATTTTATAATATCTGGCAGATATTTTTTATATAGAAAAGAATTTATACATTAATTATTTAGTTCGCAGCTTTCCTCTCTAATAATCTTCCTTTTCCGCATCCACTTTTGTTTGATGTATCGTTCCTTTTAGATGATTCGGTGGTGCATAAATGGAAGATACCTTTAAAGGATTATTTTCAGTATTGATAATATTGTGCCAAGTTCCTGCTGGAATGAAAACGCCATCTCCTTCACATATGGTTTGCTGAAAATCAAATTGATTTTTACATCTGCCCATTTTTACCACAGCTTTTCCTTGTTCAATTCTAATAAACTGGTCTGTATCTGTATGAATTTCTAGTCCGATTTCTTCACATTCTGGAATACACATAAGCGTCATTTGTAAATAACATCCAGTCCAAACAGTAGTTCGGAAATTTTGATTTTGTATTGCTTGTTCCATATTTATAACACATGGATTGGAACCATTATCAGTTGGTTTTGAACAACAGTTTCGATTCATACAAAACCTCATTGTTTTTTATACTATAGTATGTATTATAAAAAATTATGTGTAAACTTTTATGTAAATTTATATGAACTTTATGGTATAATATTACAAAGTGTGGTGTCGATGTGTAAAAGATAACGCATATTAGTGCAAATAGGCATATTGGGGTATGTAAAGTGAAAATGCTTGTGTACGTTTTAAACAGGTATAAGCAACAAAAAAGCATCAATAAGAAGGGAGATTGTGCCGTCATGCTTAATAAAATGTTTAAAGATAAGACAGGAAAAAAGAAGTTGAAAATTAAAAATTTTATTTTTATGGTATATATTATTACATTTTGTATATATAGTTTTGGATTAACAGGTTGTGACAGCAAAATAGATAACCAAGTTTTGCAAGAACCTGACGGAAAATCTAATGTGAAAGTTTCAAGTGATAAAATCAATGAAAGTAATAAAAGTAATGAAAGCAATGAAAATAATGAAGGTAACCAGAGCAATGAAAACAGTGAAGGAATTGCTAATGTGGTTGATTTTAATCATACATTAGACGAATATAATCCTTTAAAGAAAAAATATAATTTTTATTTTACATATAAGGTGGTGCATCCTTGGTGGGATGCTGTTGCGCTTGGCATAGAGGATGCAGCAAAACAATATGAGGAGAAGGGAATCATTATAGACTATGAATATCTTGCACCAAATGCAGCTTCTGCTCAGAATCAAATCAAACGTTTGTCGGAGGCAGCCTTGCAAGATTTTGATGTTATAGGGGTTGATGTTGCAGATGTTGATGTTGTTACTCCCATGATTAATGAGTTGATAGAAGATGGGCAAAAAGTAATGACTTTTTCAAGCTCTGATGCAGCAAAGGAAGATGGGTGCAAACGAATTGCGTATGTGGGAAATACGCATAATTATGAAGATGGCGTTGAGCTTACAGAGGCTTTGTGTGAAAAACTTGGATATTCTGGAAAAGTGGTTGTCTTAGTAGGAACAAAGGGTGCACCTTGCCATGAAGATAGGGCGTTAGGCGCAAAAGATGTCATTGAAAAATATCCTAATATGGAAATTATAGAAATGGCATATGATGACGATATTGTAGAAAAGGCTTACGATTTTACAAAAGAATTTTTAACGCGTTATAAAGATATTGCAGGAATTGTTTGTTGCAACATGAGTAATCCCGTTGGTGCTGCTAGAGCTGTTATTGAAGCAGGACGAGAAAATGATATTGTAATTGTTGGAATGGATCATGACCAGGAGGCGCTTCGTTATCTTAGAGATGGTGTTATTTATGCTTTAGGAGTTCAAGATTGCTATTCTATTGGGTTTGATACAGTTCAAGTAGCGATTAAAATTGCAGATGGACTTTTACCAGGTGAGGCTTATCCGGAAAAGACCGAAGAAATAACAACGATTATTTACCAAGATGGTGCCAAAGAGATGCTTCGGACACTATATGGGGAAATTGATTAAGAATGGCGGTAACAGAAAAATGAATCAATCACAGCAAAATAATATAAATAAAAAACAAAAAAAGCAGACCATTACTTATGGTATAGTAGGCGGAATTATAATTGCAGCGATTCTTCTCATTACAACAATCTGGGTGTCAAATAGTGCAAGAGTTGGCACAAATCAAGCAGTAAACAAAGTTAGTGAATTTTATTTAGAAGAATTGGCTGGTCGAAGAGCTCAAGTAGTTTCTGAGGAATTAAAAAATAATTTTGCTTACATAAAAAATGCACTTGAAGTGTTGAAAGATTTAAATTTAGAATCTCAAGACACATTACGCACATTTCTTGGCAGAGTTAAAAAACTTTATGGTGTGGATAAATTTGCATTAGTAGATGAAAATGGAATTGTCTACACAGAACACAGTACATCATCAGGGCTTAGTAGATATCATTTTCTTTCTGAGGAATTGGTCGAGCCTATTGTTAGTACAGCGAATCTTTATGGAGCAAAGAAGCAAGTAATTCTTGCTGTTCCAGTAAAGGACATTGCATTTCAAGGTTCACAGATCAAGGTATGTTTTATTCAGATTAATATTGATGAAATGTTAAGTTCTCTAACATTGCAAACAAATTATAATGAGACATACTGCAGTTTATATCATCGTAATGGTGAGGATTTAACAGGGGGCGATTTTGGAAATTTTAAAGCTGGAAATAATCTTCTCTTTGCGCTTAGAGAGGCTAATATTGATAATGAATTTAGCTATGAGCAGGTGGAAGATGATTTTACAAATGGCAGGTTAGGACAGATATCATTTAGTTATCAGGGTTTGCCGCAGACGCTTTGTTATATTCCAATAGAAGATACCAATTGGATGTTGACAATTTTAATTCGAGATAATGTTATTAGCAATCATATTAGTTCTATTAGTTCTGATATGATGTATCGTGGCATTATTCAGCTTATTATTATAGTGTTTGTTATTATTGTAGTGTTTTTACAATTAATCCATCAATCTAAGAAACATTCAAAAATTCTTTTGGAGCAGGCAAAGGCAGATGGAGATAAAATAAGAGCTGCTTTGGCACAAATTGAAAAAGAGCAGTCCGCAATGGAAAATATCCATGCGGCGATGGGTTCAGGGCTTTGGAGCATGGATTTTAATGAAAAAGCACAGATGATATCTTGTACATGGACGCCCGTTTTTAGGGAAATGATAGGATATGAGAGTGAAAAGGATTTTCCAAATAAGCTGGAATCTTGGATTGATTTGCTACATGAAAAAGACAAAGATTGGGTTATAAAAGAATATTGGGATACAGTAAACGATTATACTGGAGAGAAAACGTATAATGTGGAATATCGTCTTTTGACAAAGCATGCTGGCTGGAGATGGTTTCATGCGGCTGGTAGATTGTCCAGGCGTGAAGATGGTTCACCAATTACTTTTGTTGGACTTTTTGTTGATATAGATGATGAGAAAAAAATGGAGGAACAATTAGAAAGACATAAGTTTGACCTTGAGGATGCGCTTGCAGCAGCACAGCATGCTAATCGAGCAAAGACAACATTTCTCAATAATATGTCCCATGATATTAGAACACCTATGAATGCGATTATAGGATTTACGTCACTTGCAGCGGCACATATTGATAATATAGAGCAAGTTCAAGATTATCTTTCAAAAATTACAACATCGAGTAATCATCTGCTTAGTTTGATTAATGATGTTTTAGATATGAGTCGTATTGAAAGCGGAAAGGTCAAGATTGAGGAAAAAGAAACATCACTTCCAGAAGTTATGCACGATTTAAAAACGATTGTGCAGGCAGATATTACATCAAAGCAGTTGGAATTTTATATTGATACAGCAGACGTGGTGAACGAACATGTTTTGTGTGATAAACTTCGATTAAATCAGGTTTTATTAAATTTATTGAGCAATGCAATGAAGTTTACAAAGCCAGGTGGTATTGTAGGTGTGCGTATTTTGCAAAAAGGAAATGCGCCTGAAGGTTGGGCTTCATATGAATTTCAGGTGAAAGATACTGGAATTGGAATGAGCAAGGAATTTTTAGAGCATGTTTTTGAACCATTTGAGCGAGAGCGAACAAGTACTGTCAGTGGAATACAAGGTACAGGGCTTGGAATGGCAATTACTAAGAATATTGTTGATATGATGGGTGGCAAGATTTCTGTTGTCAGCGAAGAGGGAAAAGGAACAACCTTTACTGTATCATTACAGTTTAAAACATGTTCAGGTCCTGTTATACAAGAAGTTGTCCCAGAGTTAAAAGGACTTCGAGCGCTTGTTGCAGATGATGATTTTAATACATGTTCGAGTGTCACTCAAATGCTTTCTGTGATAGGTATGCGACCAGACTGGACGACATCCGGCAAAGAGGCAATACTTCGTGCAAAACTTGCAGAGGAGCAAAACGACGAGTATGCAGCATATATTATAGATTGGTTAATGCCAGATATGAATGGTATTGAAGTTGTCAGACGTATTCGTGGAATTATTGGGGAAGATAAGCCAATTATTATTTTAACGGCTTATGATTGGGCAGATATTGAAGAAGAAGCAAGAAATGCAGGTGTTACAGCCTTTTGTTCAAAGCCAATTTTTCTGTCTGAACTTCGAGAACTTTTGGAATCTCCGTTTATTATTCAAAGTACAGAAGCTGGAATTTTAGAGGAAAATATTTCCTTTGAGGGAAAGAAAATTCTCCTTGTTGAAGATAATGAAATTAACCAAGAAATTGCTATAGAAATTTTGCAGGAAGCAGGTTTTATTATGGATGTAGCTGATGATGGTTCTGTTGCTGTAGAAAAAATAAAGGCGGCAAAGGCTGGTCAGTATGATTTGATTTTAATGGATATCCAGATGCCAATTATGGATGGCTATGAGGCTACAAGGCAAATAAGGGCATTAAAACATTCTGAATTTACTAATATTCCTATTATTGCGATGACAGCAAATGCTTTTGATGAGGATAGAAAAGCTGCATTTGCAGCAGGTATGAATGGACATATAGCAAAACCAATTAACATACCAAAATTGATGGAGTTGTTGAGAGAAATATTAAAGTAATTATATTAGATATTCTTAATGTTACAGCCTTTTGGCTATTTGTGCAAAAGCAGCGCGGAAATGAGGATAGTGTGAAAAATAGTGCTGATGCACTTATTTTTTCACAAACAGACAAGTTTGATGCCTATTTGTGTCGAAGCATCACAAATAAGACTTGATGTGACAATACAAATCGCTTTCATGGCTGCTTTAGCAGTTTTTTCTATTGCACAATTTTTACGCTACACTTCGGAATGGGGATTATTATGTATGAATTATATCAGGTTGGTGAAAAAAGTTATTATATAGATTGTCCTGCAAAAGTTGGAGTCTATCAGGCAACTGAAAATGCTGTTTATTTGATAGACAGTGGAAGTGATAAAGATGCAGGGCGCAGGATTCGCAAAATATTAGGTGAACATCATTGGCAACTTTTGGGTATTCTTAATACGCACTCCCATGCAGACCATATTGGAGGAAATCATTATTTGCAGCAGCAGACAGGCTGTAAAGTATATTCAAGCGGGATTGAAAAATGTTTTATAGAGTATCCAATTTTGGAACCCTCTTTTTTATATGGCGGGTACCCTTGCAAAGAACTACACCACAAGTTTTTGCTTGCGGCTGAAAGTAAAGTTGAAAATTTTTCAGATGATAGTTTTCCAAAAGAGATAGAAATTATACCATTGCAAGGACATTTTTTTGATATGGTAGGCTTTCAAACGCCAGATGATGTTGTCTATTTGGCAGATTGTTTGTCAAGTAAAGAAACACTTGATAAATATAAAGTTGTATTTCTTTATGATATCGAAAAATATTTAAATACACTTGAGAGAATAAAAACATTAAAAGCAAAGATATTTGTCCCTGCTCATGCCCCTATAACAGACAATATTGCAGAACTTGCGGAGTATAATATTTGTAAGGTAAATGAGACTGCAAACCATATATTAGAGCTTTGCAAGCAGTCCATTTGTTTTGAAAACATTTTGCAAAAATTATTTGATGATTTTGAGTTAAAAATGAACTTTGAACAGTATGTTTTGGTTGGAAGCACTGTTCGTTCCTATCTTGCGTGGCTTAAAGATACAAAAAAGGTAGATGCCTGCTTTGAAAAGAATAAGTTGATTTGGAAAGCAGTTTAATCGTATCAAGTAGAAAGTGGATTATGAATATCCTTTGCATTCTTCTCTAATGAAATTAAAAAGGTTGTTGCAAAAAGAAATTTAAATGTTTAATATAGAAAAGTATTTACAACGATTCTATTTAACATAAAAATTTTATTTTGCAACAATTTGTTACAATTATTTTGTAAATTTTGACAGTGGTATTAAAAAACTTCATTATTTTCTATAATAACTATCTATTTATCTTCTTTTAGCAAGAAGCCTCCACTTCTAAAGTGGTGGAAGTGCATTATTGGTCATAATACTCTAAATAGTTAGCACTTAAAAGAACGTTGCCTCCATTGTCAAGCTTTACAAATATCAAATCAGGATTGTCTAATATACTATATAATTCTCCATCTACTCTATTGGATGGGTTTGGAGATTTCAATACTTGTTTTTTATAGAAACCTTGAAATTCACTGGCACAACCTAAATATTTATCTAGTTGAATATTTGGTATATCACCAATTTGTAAATATATCCTTCCTTCAAATACAATCCAGCCAAGTGAATCACTTGATTGAGATTCTAATTTGTCAATTTGTTCCTGTAATTCTTTTGAAATAGGATGATTAGAAGACGATATATTTGTGCTATTCTCACTATTTTCATAGTCATTATTTTTTTCTTTGATATCCATTGCAATCGTTAAAGGTTCAGGTCGTTTGGCATTAAACTGCCTGCCTTGCCATAATCCAAAACCAAGTAAAACAATGAAAGCAACACAACACAAAGATGTGACAATATAAATAGTCTTTGCTTGTTTTTTCTTATGTGTAGTTTCATATTCATCAATACGACGAATCACATCATTTGCCATTTCTTTATAATTCTTCATCAATAAAACCCTCCATTTCAAGTTGTGATTTCAGGGCGTTACGTGCGCGGTAAACAAGTGTTTCAATATTGTGTACGCTTTTTTTCATTACAATGGCAGCTTCCTTGTTACTTAAACCTTCAAAATAAATAAGCCATAATACTTGCCGATATTCCAATTTTAGTTTGTATAAACACTGGTGAATAATAATTTTGCGTTCTTCCTGTATATAGGACAATTCAAGACTTTTTTCCTCACTGATAAGGTCTGCATATTCGTCAATAGGAATTTCAGCAGTTTTTGAGTTTCGTCTTAAATAATCAATCGTCACATTACGACCAATTGTATAAAGCCATGTTTTAAATGAACTTTTCCCCTTGTTTTTTGGTTTCTTTATTCCAAGCAATACAAAGGTATCTTCTGCAAGTTCTTCAGCAGTATGAATATTGCAAACAAAGCTGTTAAGATAAAAAATCAAGCCATCTTTATAATCCCTTATAATTTCCACTAATCCGCTTTCATCGCCCTCGTCACGGAAACGGCGGTAGCTACTTGCACCGTTATCCATTGACATTCTCCTTTCTGAAAAAACTTTTTGTTCTTTCACTTTGTTCTTTCACTTATTACACGAAAAATGGGCTGAAAACCTCACAGTAATAGTATACTATATTTGAAATTTTTTTTATAATTTAATCTCATCAAGTAAGTCCTCCACTTTAATATTGTATATATATAAGCGGAAAAGTGAGGATTTTCGTTGTGATATCAGTTAGATAGTTTAAGCAAGTAGTGAGATGAATATTTTTTGATTTTATAAATTCGCAAATAACAAACATTACGTTCATTTTATATGAATTTCACACCCTATAAGATAAAAAATAAAATATTTTGCCGATAAAATATATGGCTGCGGTTTATAAATATTAAAGTTGTCCAAAATAAAATGAAAGGAGCAGTAAAAATGGATTTTGGAGAAGCCAATAAAACATATTATCATAATAGCAAAATAAAAAAATGCTTGGACTTATTATAAGGGAGCAAAATGGTTCGGACTGACAGAAGAACCATTAAAAAGTAAAAGTTTTTAGAATGATAACATAAGAGTTGTTATATAATGGAGGATTTTAAAAATGAATATTGACAGGATAGGAACAACGAATTATCTGGCAGCAAGATATTCAACAAAAAGTGAAGAAAAAAAGGTGCCAGAAAATCAATTTTTAGATGCGGTGTCAAAAAAAGCAGTTAAAAATCCAATTGATTATGAGGAACGATTGTTAGAAAATATTGCACCCAATGCGCCAGAGGAAGTAAAAACAGCATGGAAGGAAGCTTCTAAAAAAGTTGGCGTTAATGGAATGGGAATGAAAAAAAATGGAATGTTAAGTCACATTTCACAAATGTTGATACAGCAAGTTATAAATGCACATAATGGCAATCCAAATCCACAGGATATTATGGGAGATTCTGTAGAATCTGCTTTGCAGACAGCAAAAAAAGCACTTTATAATTTGGAAAATCCATTAGCGCCGATAAATCAGCGGAAGTTGGAAGTGCAGGAGCAGATTAAAAAAGAAAAAGAATTTTATCAAGCGTTTATAACGAAATTAGAACAATTTTTATAAAATAAACGATTGGATGAAATTTTTACTATGGGATAAAATTTGTTTCAATGAAATCAACATTCGGACCAGAAGAAATACTTGTACTTGATATTGTCTCTAATTTAGTAAATCAATATTTAGAACGTGGATAGTATGTGGTTATTTAAAAGAATATATATGATGATATTTTGGGACTGTTACATTTTTGCAGGGATTTATAATGGTTTTGCTCTATGAACAGTCCCAAGATAAAAAGGTTAAAATTGGAGCAATGAGGTATTCTTAAATTCTTGCCAGCGTTTATCTTCTTTTAAAAATCCATAGCTTTCCTCATCACAAAAACATTTGAATAAATTTTCTTTAAGTTCTTCTAAAAATTCCGTTCTGGTTTCTTGAAATTTCATATGTTCATAGAGCGGCGATTGATAAAAACTGTGTATTTGTTCAATAGAAGCAAGCATTTCTTTCATAGTAGTAATTATAGTGTCTGCATCTTTTTCAAGGGTTGCAATTTCAAGCTGGCTTGAGACTTCATAGTATTTCCCCATCTCAAAACATTTGGCAAATTCTTTTTGCTTATCAGCAAGCATATGTACTTTTTTAAGATTGTTTTCGTTCATTGCTAACATGTAAATACCATGAAAAGTAATACTTATCATTCCATAGTATGAAAATAAAAGTTCTTCATAGGTTTTATAAGCTTTATCAATTTGATTCGTTTTGCTGTAAACCTCTGCCTGTTTTCTTTTTCTTTCTGGATTTTGTTTAGAAAAGTAATCTAAATATTCTTCTGCTTTTTCATATTGGTTTTTTCGCATATAAAAGTTAAACAGAGCATCAGCAGCATGACTGCGGATAGTTTCATTGTTGCTTTGAAGCAATTGAATATATAGAGAGTGAAAATAGGTATCATACTTTTGAGAATCAGAAATTTCTTGTATTCTAAGTTGTGCTTCAAATATTATTGCTATTTGCCATATAAGCTGTTCGCAATTTGGATATTCTTCTAATTTTTTCTTAGCCCATTGAAAAGCTTGTTCATAAGATTTTTCTTTTAATAGGGCATCTGCTTTAAGAATTATTTTATTGATGTCTTGTGGTGTTAATTCTTCTTGAAAAGATAACAAGGTATCTAATGAAATATCTAACAATCTTGCAATAGGCGATAATAAAGTAATATCAGGAAGTGAATTGCCATTTTCCCATTTATTAACGGCAGGTGCAGTGATACCAAGTCGATTTGCCATTTCCTTCTGTGTCATATTTTTAATTTTTCGATATTTTCGTATTACTTCTCCTAATTTCATAAAAATCCTCCATAAGTTTATTAACTTTTGCTAAATTTATCATATCAGTTCATCAAAAGCATTATAATTGAGTTCTATTTAAGTATTTGTTAAAAAAAATAACGGCTGTTCATTATTTTATTATTGTTTCATAGTATTGTTTAAGTAGGCAAAAATACTTGAAGATATAGTTAAAAAAGTTTAAAATAAAAAGAGTTCAAATTATAGAGGGGCAAGGTTATTTGTATGTCGGAATACATATGGAAAAAAAGTAATTATAAAGGTGGTCGAATGGGTGTAATACTTGAAGCAGGATACCAGATGACATCCGACAGACCAACAGATGAAAGTATAAAAATAACAGAAAAAATATATTTTAAACCAATGCTGCTGCCATATCCTAAAAGTGAATGGTTAAAAGATGAGGAAATAAAATATTTTTGCGCAGGTCTTCAATTAATGAGTCAATCTTTATCAGAAGAAGTACAAGAAGGTTTTTATTTAGTTATTGGAATGCGAAGTATCTTTTTTTCGGAGTGTGATATTCAAATAGAAGATTTTACAGGTTCTGCTATTCTTTGGGCAAGTGAGACATTTAACATTCCAATACCAGATGTAGATGTGTATTCGGATAGTTGGAAAAGTGAATTTCTTTTGTAAATAAATATTTATTATTTTATATTAAGATTCGTTAAGCAGATATTTGCAATCCGATACGCTTCGGAATGGGGAAATAGTGTGAAAAATAATGCTGATGCGCTTATTTTTCACACGCCTATTTGTGCCGAAGCGTCACAAATAAGGCTTGATGCGACAATAGAAATCGCCTACGCGAATTTCTATTGCGCAATTCCTATGCTACGCTTCGGAATGGAGAAACTTTATGTCCAAAATGTCTTGTACTGCAAAAGAAATATCAGAACTTTTGGCAAAGTACTGTATTAAAATATGTACTATAAATGAATTGGATACGTATATTATTGAACCAAAATATTATGGTGCTATATTGGCAGATACAGAGTTGTTGGGCAAATTAGCTACATCCATATTTGTATCGACGGATTCAATAAAAAATTTTATTGATATAGCAAAAAAGGTTGACAATCAATTATTGCTGGCGTTTGTTTACCATAAAAGTTATATTGATAAATTTGCATGGATGCCACTCAATTGCTATGAAAATGAAAACATATTTTATCCTATTCATTATCGTAATTCGTGGCTGTGCAGAGAGTGTGGCTATTCATTGTGTGCTGATATTATTATGCCAATTGATGAAGCTGACTCCATATTTTATAGTGGACTCCAAAATCAATATCCCCCAATACCATCTATTTTTAAGAAAATCCCATGTCCAAAGTGCGGCAAATTATTGCAAAATCATTTGCTTATTTTGAAGTGAAATTTATAGGCATAAAAATTAATCACTGTATAGATGTGCAAAAACAGTGCGGAAATGAGGGGAAATATGATATATGGAATATTGATTTTGTGGAAGCGTTTTAACAAGTCTTATATGAAAAATGAGTTGATGCCTGAAATTGAAAATTACTGTGTAAAACATGGCATATATTCACAAGCTGCCTATGACAATTATCAAAAAAATAAGTTTGCAGAAAATAGCTTGTATCTTTATCATGGATATGCCGAAAGTGATATACCCACAGGGATAGAATATGAAGTGATTGCGCGTATGGGTAAATATGGCGTAATACAGCCCGATTCTGTTTTAAAATGCCATTCAAAGGTGCTAAGCTTTTTTACACAGTATCCAGTACAACCGTTTTATCAAGCCGATTCGGGGTATCATGGACTTAGTTTAGTACAGTTTGAACAAGAAATTCCGCCAATGATATATGAATTAGAGGAAGTCACGCAAAAAGAACCCCTAGATTGGACAACCGAGATTTGCTTAGGTTCAAAAGAAGGAATACAGCGAATGATAAATAAAGATATGGCATTGAGAGAACTATCTAAAATATTTAGAGATTTTGATATTAAAAATAAGAAAGATTTATATTCTATTTGTTATTCTTTTGATATGAACGATAATAGTTATATGGATGGCAGTCAAATGGTTTATGGGATTGTTCATAAAATTAGAGAAGAAGAAAATAAAAGTAAGCTTTATCAAGTGATAGAGGAACAGATTATAAAAAAATATAATTTGAATCAAAGAGAAACCGAAGAAATTATTGACAAAAGTTTAGACAATTTTTGGCAAAAAAGTTTACATTTATAAAAATATAAAAAATAGAATGGAGGATTGAATTGATGAAAGAGAAAACTTTTTATTCTTCTTTTTCTGATGAGGAAAAAGAGTTTGTCGTTGCTATGATAAGCGGCGTATCGGGCGGAAAGGCAGCAGGTGATACCTGTTGGACGATGAATGCTGATTTTTTGGCATATGAATGTGATGGTGAAATTTTTGAAAACAGGGGGATTCTTTGTTGGTTAGCTTCCAATGATGATGAAGAAAGAGGACGTGAAAGCAATAAATTTGAAGGCAATATGATTTATCGAATTAAGGCAAGAGAATTAAAAGAAAAACAAACAGACCGATATCGCAATCGTTTGCTTGTCACACAAATTCTTGACTGTAATGTGAAATCACCACAATTAGAAACGATATTAGCAAAGTATAATGAACCAGTTACAATCGAAGATGATATTTTAGGAACCCTTACTTTGGATAAACAATATTTTGAATTGAGTACAGAAATTTCGTTTGGAGACAATGAAGACGTCTGTATATCAATGGATGTTGATGATGAAGATAAAGATAGTTGGAAAGAGCCTATTAATGTGGCGCGCAAGTTGGTTCAAAATGCAAAACAGCTCGATATGAATATGAGGAAATTTGCAGCAGAAGAACTTACAAACAATGCAAATGACTGGCAGGATAATTTGGGTGAAGATTTACCAGAAATAACACAAGAACAATTTGCTAAGCGTATTGTGTTAGAAGCCATCCATGTAGATGAAGAGGGTGATTATACGGCTTATTATGATGACGATGACATGTTTTATGGACATGTGGTTGTCGTTGACGGAAATATTGATACAGGATTTGAGTCATCCTACATTGAGGGATAAAAGTTATATCATTTAAAAACCTGAAACATACAAGCTCCATCTTCACAATGTATAATAAGCCATGAATAGTCTTTTGGAGATAGGTAAAAATCCTCCATAAAAACAGGCATTTCATATAGCACTTTTTTGATTTCGGTGATGGTACCCTCATACACCCAACCACCGTCCATAATAAGATAATATTGTGTAGATGGATTTTTGTCAGGGATAAACGGATTGATTTTATCAATATATGCGTTCCAATCACTCCAATCGGTTCTAATTAGTTTGCTGGTTTTTAGATTATCGCGCAGTCTTGTCCACATATATGCAAATTGAATAGTAGGATATTTTTGATAATTGCAAAATGTGTAATAGATATTGCGTTGAACCTTCTTATAATAAAATTTATCTACTTCATGGAAAGATTTTCTGTCAATATTATATTTTTTTATGATATTTTCTATCTCGTTGCGATATTCGTAGCGTATTTTTTGTTGTTCGGTTTTAACACTCATCATTTTTCCTTATTTTTTTAATATTGGGTTATTTTATATAATTTAATATTATTTATATATAATATTAAATATATTATATATTTTAAATATATATTTATTAAATACTATATCACATAGTAGGAAGATATAACGCGGTTTTTGCTAAGATTATTATTCCATAGCCATGCTATGACTATTGTACCATAATAATATAATAAATGGTATTTTTGTTTTACAATAAATTTTTATAATAGTTGCAAGTATTACATTTACTAGTTGATGTTGTTTGTAAAAATATATTATAGAGGACTGATATAGTGCAGTGATAAAGTAAAAAGACATGTATAGAGAGGACTTGAAAATGGGAATATTTATGTTATAATAGCCCATAGCTTTTAGCATTCAATTAAATGACCTCAGTGAATTAGGGGTATGAGAATTGCTGAGAAAATAAATATAAACAATACCACACAGGGGCTGTCGCATGAAGCAAAAGTATTTTATCTTAGTGCGAAAGCCCCATTTAGAGTTTTTATAGAAAGCTTTGAAATCGAGAAGAATGACACTTGTATAATAGGTACAGAAAGGGAAATAATGTTGACAGTATCTTTAGGTGTAATTGCATTAAATGAAGAAAAGTATATAGGAAATTTGCTGCAAGACATTATCAATCAAGATTATCCACATAAACAGATGGAAATTATTTTAGTGGACGGCAAATCAAAGGATTGTACGAAACGAATAATGAATCAATTTCGTAAAGACAATAAGAAGAATTTTATTGATATTAAGGTTCTTGATAATCCAAAGAAAACACAGCCATGTGGCTGGAATGTTGCATTAGAAGCATATTGTTGTGATGTTTTTATTAAAGTAGATGCACATGGTTGTATTCCATATGATTTTGTAAGCAAGTGTGTGGCGGCATTAAATGAAGGAGAGTATATTGTCGGTGGGCAAAGACCTTGTATATTAGACAATTCTACACCATTTTCAGAAACATTACTGCTTGCTGAAAATTCAATGTTTGGTTCAAGTATAGCTCCATATAGACATAATTCGGGCAAGAGGTATGTCAATTCAATGTTTCACGCGGCATATAGAAGGGAAGTATTTGATAAGGTTGGCAAATATAATGAGAATCTGGTGAGAACAGAAGACAACGAAATCCATTATCGAATGAGACAGGCTGGATATAAATTTGCATTTTATCCAAATATTATCTCGTATCAGCATGTGCGTAACCGTTTGGGGAAAATGCTAAAGCAAAAGTTTAGCAATGGATATTGGATAGGTCTTACGTCAGGTATTTGTCCAAAATGTCTGTCCATCTATCATTTTGTGCCATTTGCGTTTGTGACAACCGTTTTTTCTTCGATTATAGGACTTTTTATTGCAGGCAAAGCAAAATTAACAGCGTTAAAAAATATAATTTCTAAGCTTACAAAACTTATGTGGGGGCTATATGGAGGATTGGCACTTGTTATGAGTGCGACATCTATATATAAGGCAAAGGAAAAAAGAAATGCAACCAATTTTTTGCTTCCAATTATATTTTTACTATTGCATTTTAGTTATGGAATCGGTACAGTAGCGGGACTAATGAAAATGCCAAAGTGGGTGAAAGGACTAAATAAAAATGGAAGAAACTAGGAAAGACAAGCTGCAATTGCTTGTCAGAAGAATATTTTTAGTTATTACAGATATTCTTCTTGTTAATGGAGCAGTGTATTTGTCACTGATTATGAGATTTAATGTTGAGATATCAAGCATTGAAGAACAATATATTAGAAATTACGAAAAGGCTGTTATCCCATTTACTATTATTACACTCGTTATATTTTGGTCTTTTAGAATGTATCACAGTCTTTGGCAGTATGCCAGTATAGCAGAATTGTATAAGATTGTAGAGGCATGTATTGTGGCAGAGCTTATGCATCTTGCCCTCACAGCATTTATGGATTGGATGCTTCCGCGTTCTTGCTATTTTATGTCTGGTGTATTTTTAATTATGGCAATGGGAGCAAGTCGTTTTATGTATCGAATGCTTAGAACCGTCATTCAAGAATACAGGCATACTTCAGAACAAGTTAAAATTATGATTATTGGTGCAGGTGAAGCGACCAATATTTTGATGCGAGAAATATCCAATTCAAGATATCTTGATAATTCTAAGGTGGTATGTATTATTGACGACGACCCTCAAAAAATTGGAAAATATATAAGAGGCGTTAAGATTATTGGCAACAGGGATAAGATTAAGGAATGTGCCAGATATTATGGTATTGATGAAATTATATATGCCATTCCATCCTCTGATGTAGATACGAAACATAAGATACTTAATATATGTAAAGAAACGCCTTGTAATCTTAAAATTCTCCCTGGTGTATATCAGCTTGTGGACGGGGAAGTCAGTATCAATGACATCCGAAACGTTGATGTATTAGACTTGCTTGGAAGAGAACCTGTTAAAGTCGATATTGAGTCGATTATGGGATATGTCAAAAATAAATGTATTATGGTTACAGGTGGAGGCGGTTCGATTGGCTCAGAGTTATGCAGGCAGCTTGCAAGTCATCAGCCAAAATGCTTGATTATATTTGATATATATGAAAATAATGCTTATGATATACAACAAGAATTAAAAAGAGATTTTCCAAAGGTTAATGTTGTCACATTAATTGGCTCTGTAAGAAATATGTCACGTCTCGACTCGGTTTTTAAAGAATATCGACCAGATATTGTGTATCATGCGGCGGCACATAAACATGTGCCATTGATGGAGGACAGTCCTAATGAGGCGGTTAAAAATAATGTTGTCGGCACATGGTATCTTGCACAGATGGCAGACAAGTATCATGTAAAAAAATTTGTTATGATATCAACTGATAAAGCCGTTAATCCAACGAATGTTATGGGAGCGACAAAGCGTATCTGTGAGATGATTATTCAAGCGTATAATGAACGTTCAAAAACGGATTTTGTTGCTGTTCGGTTTGGTAATGTTCTTGGCAGTAATGGTTCTGTGATTCCGCTGTTTAAAAAACAAATTGAATCAGGCGGTCCAGTAACTGTTACACACCCTGATATTATACGATATTTTATGACAATTCCAGAGGCTGTTTCTTTGGTATTGCAGGCAGGGGCATATGCAAAAGGCGGTGAAATCTTTATTTTAGATATGGGCGAACCTGTTAAAATTGATGATTTAGCAAAGAATTTAATTCGATTATCAGGATATACATTGGGTGTTGATATGGAGATTCGATATACAGGATTGCGACCTGGTGAAAAATTATATGAAGAACTGTTGATGAAAGAAGAAGGACTACAAGATACAGCTAATAAATTGATTCATATAGGAAAGCCGATAGAATTTGACAAAGAACATTTTATTGATAATCTAAATGAGTTGAAACAATGTGCTTATGATGAAACACAAGATATTAGAAAGCTGATTCAAAAGGTGGCGTCAACTTATCAGCCACAGGGGAGAGGCTAAAGACTGTTACTACAAGGACTTTATAATAGTATAATAGTAAGTTCACAATGAATAAGTTTATGTGCAAACAAAGCGCAGAAATGAGGAAATATGCGTGTACTGCAAGTGATAGATGATATGGGATTAAACAGCGGCGTTAGCTCTATGCTGCTTAATTATTATAGGTATATAGACCATGATAAGGTGAATTTTGACTTTATGGTATATAATACGGTGTCTGATGATGTAAAAGAATACTGTAAACAAAATCATTCAAGGATATATGAAGTTGGTCCACTGTCAGGAAAAACAGTATTAGATGGCACACTTTACAAAAAAGTAGAAGGTTTGATGAAACGATATGCAAAAAAATATGATGTGATACATGGACATGAGCCTAATACCGCATTTATTTATATGAAGTTGGCAAAAAAGTATGGGATAAAAAATAGAATTATACACAGCCATAATGCTAAAGGCGCTGATGGCATGATAAAAAAAGCACGCAATTTTATATTAAATCATTATGGTTTAAAATATGCTACAGACTATTGTGCATGTTCAAAGAAAGCGGCAAAGTATCTGTATGGGACAACAAATCATGTCAATGTAATCAACAATGCAATTGACATTGATAAATTTCAGTTTCAGCCAGAAGTAAGAAATCGTATGCGCAAAAAATTAGGTGTGGAAAATATGTTTGTTGTAGGACATGTTGGAAGATTTGTGCCACAGAAAAACCATGAATATATAATTGATGTTTTTTGGCAGTTTCACCAAAAGGTACAAGACAGTAAATTAGTGCTGATTGGCGACGGTGAATTGATGGATACAATAAAACAGAAAGTAAGAACATTGCATTTAGAGGATGCTGTTTTATTTGAGGGTGTACAAAATAATGTCCATGAATATATGCAGGCAATGGATGTATTTGTGCTGCCTTCAATGTATGAGGGGCTTCCTGTAGTATGCGTTGAGGCGCAGGCAGCAGGGTTAAGCTGTATAGTGTCAAAGGAAGTGACAAGAGAAATAAAAATTACTAAAAATGTAATATTTATGGGAATAGATAATAAATATCCTGCATTGCATCCAGCCATACAGTCGAATCAAAAGAGTCAAAAAGATATGAAAGATTGGGTGCAGGAATTAATAAGGATAAGAGAAAAAAAGAATGTTGACAGCAGAAAATTATATGCAGATAGAGTTGCAAAAAAAGGGTTTAATATCCAAGAGCAAAGTAAGAAACTAGAAAATTATTATATGGAATTAGGTGCCAATATTAAATGTTAATATTATAGAATAATGAATGTTTATATTAGTTAATAATAAGTTTTGTATTTTTATTTATATATATTAAACTAAAAAATAGAATTTACATTGTTTTGTTATATGTTGCAATAAATGTGTTTTATTTATAATAATATGGAAAATGTATTGATTTATTATATGTTATAAAGTAATTTACTTTATTTAAATATCAGAATAGGAGAATTATGGATGATAAATGTGTTGTTATATTAATGGCAACTTATAATGGCAGCAGCTATCTTTCACAGCAGTTGGACAGTATTCTTGCACAGACGCATAAGAACTGGAAACTGTTAGTAAGAGATGATTGTTCTACAGATAATACGATGGATATATTAAAAAAATATAAAGAAAAAGACGAACGAATTACAATTTTAGATAATAAGGGAATTAATCTAAAAACCATTGGAAATTTTTTTGAATTAATCCAACGCGCGCCTGATAGTGATTATTATGCACTGTGCGACCAAGACGATTACTGGTATCCAGATAAATTAAAACGTGCCGTTTTATGTCTTGAAAATAAGTTTCGTGACAATAGTATACCATTGTTATATTGTGGGGCAAAGGAAATTGTGGATGAACATTTAAATGTTTTGGAAATCAGTGTTATTTCTAAGCCTAAGCTCACTTGGCAGAGTGCGCTTGTTGAAAATATCTGTACAGGCTGTACCTGTGTCTTTAATCATGCCTTAAGGCAGAAAGCTATTTTGTATACACCAAAAAAATGTATTATGCACGATTGGTGGCTTTATCTTTTGGCAGTTGGAATGGGAAACGTATATTATGACAAAAAGCCTTTTATTCAATACAGACAGCATAGTAATAATGTCTGTGGGGATATTGATTCTGGCTGGAAATTGTTTCGCTATCGAGTGCAGCAACTTTTTAGCAAAAGAGGACAGACATATGAGCAGACAGAGGAATTTTTAAAAATATTTGGAGTGCAGCTAGGAAAAAGAAAGCGAAAAATTGCAAAGTTATTGGTTTTATCAAGATACAATATAAAGGCGAGAATATACTTGGTACATAAACAATTGGTGTACAGACAGACAAAAAAAGATAATAGAGTTGTAAAATTTCTTGTATTAACTGGAAAACTTTGATAGAATAACTTGAAAAATTAAAAATCTTAATGTTAAGTATAATGTAAATTAAAATATTAGGGATAGAAAATAATTTTAATTTATATTTCATTAGAATGGAGATTAATGGTGAAAGGTATATTAGATATATTTCATAATAGAAAAATGATAGGAAGGCTTGCAGTTAATGATTTTAAAAATAAATTTGCAGGCTCTTATTTGGGGATGTTTTGGGCATTTGCACAGCCAATTGTCATTGTGTCCATATATTGGATGGTATTTGAGAAAGGATTTCGTTCCAGACCCTTGCCAGAAATGCCAGAGTTTCCGTATTTGTTATGGCTGATAGCAGGTATGTGTCCTTGGTTTTTCTTAAATGATGCCGTTAATAACAGCACCAATTGCCTGATAGAATATGGCTATATCGTTAAGAAAATGAAATTTAATGTTGATATTATCCCTCTGATTAAAATTGTATCAGCGGCTTTTGTTCATGCTTTTTTTATGGCTTTGGTGATTGTTGTATATGTATTATATGATAGGACGCCAACTGTTTATGCGCTGCAAATGCTTTATTATACCTTTGGAACATTTTGTTTTTCGGTGGCGTTAGTCTATTTTACTTCTGCAATTAATGTATTTTTTAGGGATATGGCTCAGATTGTGGGTATTGTTCTTCAATATGGCATGTGGGTAGTGCCTGTTATGATTGCTGAATCGCAGTATCCTGAATTTTTAAGACCACTTTTAAAATTTAACCCTATGTATTATATTGTTGAAGGGTATAGAGATTCTCTTATCAGAAAAGTTGGTTTTTGGGAACATCCAATGATGACATTGTATTTTTGGGTTGTAATCCTTTTGTTGTTTTTAATAGGCAGGTTTATATTTAAGCGAATGAAGCCACATTTTGCAGATGTGATGTAAAATAAAAGAAATATCCAGAAATGAGGAAAGAATGGAATATAGTATAGAAGTAGATGGCGTTAGTAAAGTATATAAATTGTATAACAAGCCCTCAGATAGATTAAAAGAGGCGTTATCTCCTATAAAAAAGAGTTATCATACCGATTTTTATGCGCTGCATGATTTAAATTTTAAAATTAAGCCTGGTGAGACGGTTGGTTTTGTCGGCAAAAATGGTTCGGGAAAATCAACATTGCTTAAAATTTTAACGGAAGTATTAACTCCAACAACAGGAAGTCTTAAAATTAATGGTAAAGTTTCTGCATTGCTAGAGCTTGGCGCTGGTTTTAACAACGAATATACAGGTATGGAAAATATTTATCTCAATGGAACGATTATGGGGTATAGCCGAGAAGAGATGGATAAAAAAGTTGATGATATTGTAAGTTTTGCGGATATTGGCAAATATATTAATCAGCCAGTAAAGACGTATTCAAGCGGTATGTTTGTCCGCCTTGCATTTGCGGTTGCCATTAATGTTGAACCAGATATTTTAATTGTAGATGAGGCGTTAGCAGTTGGCGATATTCGTTTTCAGTTAAAATGTATGGATAAATTTCTTGAGTTTAAAGAAAAGGGAATTACCATTTTGTATGTAAGCCATGATGTCAATTCAATTAAGAGATTTTGTACAAGAGCAATCTGGATTAATGAAGGACAGCTTGAGGCAGATGGCGATGTAGATACGATTACAGATAAATACCTTGATTATTTAAAGACATTGGATTCACAAGATAATACCAGTGACAAGGTTACAGATAAAGGTATGGATGGCAAAGACAATGGCAATAATGAAGCAGTACGAGATATGGAAAGCAGTGTTGATATTGCAGAGGTTGTCAGTCTTACAGTAGTAAACAGCAAAGGAGAAAAAACAACAGATATTGTACATGGGGAAGATGTTAAATTGACGCTGAAATATTACGTCAATGATACTTCTATAAAGAAGCCAGTCGTTGGTATTGCTCTATTAAGGCTGGATAATTTGTATGTATGCGGATTAAATACATTACTTGATAAAGTGGACGTGCCATGGGAAAAAGGATATAATGAAGTGACATTAGAGTATAAGAACTTTAATCTTGTCGGAGGCGGATATTATTTTGATGTGGCATTATATGACCAAACGGCTTCCGTTCCTTTCGATTACCGAACAAAATATAAAGAAATATTTGTGAAGATGGGCTATATTGCAGAAGGTATAGAAATACTGCCGCATAAATGGCAAATAGGAAAGGTTTCATATGAAGTATGCAACAGAGATAAAATTTGATTTCAATAATACAATGACAATTTTTATTGATAACATTGAGCCAAATTCTGTTATCCTTGAATTTGGACCAGCAAGCGGACGTTTGACAAGATACTTGAAAGAAGAAAAAAAGTGTGACATGTATATTGTTGAATTGGACGAGGAAGCAGGAAAAATTGCAGCACAGTCGTCAAAAGATTACGTTATTGGAGATATTCAGGATTATGTGTGGGTTGAAAAGTTTGCGAATATCAAGTTTGATTATATATTGTTTGCTGATGTTTTAGAACATCTCACCGAGGCGGCAAATGTTGTTAAGGAGGCAGCAAAACTGTTAAAACCAACAGGACAAATTTGCCTTTCTGTGCCCAATATTGCACACAACTCTGTTATAATTGATATGATAAACAATAAATTTGAATATAAAGCAACAGGCATTATGGACAATACGCATGTACATTTTTACACAAAAGATTCTCTGGATTTGTTTGTGAAAGAATGTGGTTTATATATTGAAAAGAGATTTGGAACATATACACAGGTGGGCTTAAATGAATTTGATAATTCCTATGAGAATATGCCAGAATTTTTCAAAGAATATTTAAAGTCCAGAAAATATGGAGAACTTTATCAGCTTGTATATGTTATATCCAAAAATCCCAAGGCAAAAAATGAAGATTATATTGTTGAATATGCTGATTATCAATATGTTCAAATCTTTTTGGATTACAAAGGTAAGGGGTATGTTGAACATAGTAAATGGTATATACATTCCGATGAAAAAACCATAATGATTCAAATAAATGATATTCATGATGCCAATAAGATAAGAATTGACCCTGCCAATTTCCCTTGTATTGTTCTTGTAAAGAAAGTTGAAGGGATAAGAAATGGCAAAGCAAGTGCATTGGAATTTGATTCAAGCAATGCTGTATTTATAAAAAATAATAAATATATATTTAGTAGTGTAGATTCTCAAATACATTATAAACTTTCAGAGGATTCTTATGATTGTTTGATAATAGAGATGGAAATTACAAGCTGCAGAGATGATGATTTAGATGTACTAGAAAGCGTAAAATGCAGTTTATATGAAAGAGAACAAGAATTATTAAATATTATTCAAGAAAAAGAACAAGAAATTTCTAAATATAAAGAGGAAAATTTGTTTTATCGTTGTTTTGTATTAAAAAAACCCATTAATTTATTATATAAATTATACTGCAAAAAAAACCACAGAGAGTAGGTTGAGAAATTTCAACCACAGATTGGAGAATGATAATGGCTGATAGAAAAAAAGTGGCTGTATTGAATCCATATGTTTCTACAAGAGGTGGTGGAGAGAAGCATATGGGGTATCTTTGTCAGTTTATTGAACAATATTACAATTATAATGTTGATATTGATATTTTGGTTAGTGATAATGAAGCATTTGATGTATATGCGGATGATTTTGTCACTATTCAAGACCTCAATAATCAGTTTGGATTAGAATTAACCAACACGTCAATACGTATTTTAAAATTGCCAAAGATGGTTGACCGTAAATCGTATTTAAAAAGTAAATCCATGCTTCAAAAGACAACAAAAGAATATGATGTATTTATTAATTTTATGTTTTTAAGTAAACATGTGGGAAAGGCAAAGAAAAATATTTATGAAGTAATGTTTCCACCATTAAGATATCGATGGGAACTTAACAAAAATATATTTTATAAGCTTGTTGGAACATTTTTAGATTGGATTTACTATAGAAGCTATGACGTGTATATTAGTAACTCGCAATTTACAAACAAATGGCAAAATGAATATTGGGGAGAAAATCGTAATCACCGTTATGTGTATCCTCCTGTATTTAGTGAAAAAGATATTGAAAATCGATATGAGGAAGAAAAGAAAGAAAATATTATTGTGAGCGTAGGTCGTTTTTTTGTGTCTGCTCACAGTAAAAAACAACTTGAGATGGTTCGTTTTTTTGTCAATCATCAAGATATATTTAAAGATTATGAATATCATTTGTGTGGCGCTGTTTCAGATGACCCTGACGACCAGCACTATCTGTCGAAAGTACAAAAAGAGGCAGATAAAGTCAATAATGTATTTATTCATTTATTTTGCCCTCATGATAAATTGATGGAACTTTACAGCAAGGCAAAGATATTTTGGCATGCTACAGGGTATCAGGTCAATGAAGATAAAGAGCCAGAGAAGATGGAGCATTTTGGTATCACAACGGTCGAGGCAATGAGTTATGGGGCAGTTCCCGTAGTAATTAATAAGGGTGGACAAAAAGAGACGGTCTGCGAGGGTGTCAATGGCTTTCGGTGGGATACAGAAGAAGATTGTGTCGGCAAGACAAAAATGCTTATTGACAATGAAGCATTGAGAAAACAGTTTGCTTCAAGGTCTGTCGATTTTGCAAAAAATTATTCCATAGAGAAATTCAATGAAGCGAATAGGAGAATTTTTGATGAGTACAAAATATGATGTATCTGTTATTGTAATTAATTATAACAGTAAAAAATATATTGATGATTTATTTGATTCATTAATAAATCTTGTTCATAGTGATTTTTCATATGAAGTAGTTGTAGTGGATAATGCGTCGACGGATGATTCGATAGCCTATCTTCAAAGTAAACAGTATGATTCAAAAATTAATCTTAATATTGTGTTATCCGATGCCAATAGAGGTTTTGCAGGCGGCAATAATTATGGCGTCAAACATGCAAAAGGAGAATATATTGTCTTTTTAAATAATGATACAGCCGTTGATAAGATGTGGCTTGAAGAATTATATCACTTTATTAAAAATAATAAAAATTGCGTGATAGCAAATTCAAAGCTACTGTTTTTTTATGATTATATTGAATTGACATTTAAGACTACGGACAAGATTGAATTAGACCGAGATATTACGATTAACAATCATACCTATTATGCAGATGGGAAATTTATAACCAACTGTTTATGTGAAGAAAAAAAACTTGTATGCTTTGGGCATACAACAGTAAAGCTGCCATTGCTTGACGGTAAAGCGGCTCACTCTTTTTGTATTCATACAAAGTTGTGGAATGGAGATACCGATAGTATTATTGTTGGTGGAAAAGAATATAAAGCGAATAAGAATGGTGATATTAAAATTGAATTAAATGATGAAGACGTAAAACAGCTTAAAATTACATTAATTCAAAATGCAGGTTCAGGAATTGACAAGGTATATAACGGGTATGATATCGGATTTTGTGAAGAAGACGGCGCTAAATACAGTAAGCCATATGAAATTAACAATGGCTGCGGTGCAGCTATTATTATGAAAAAAAAGGACTTTGTCGCTTGCAAAGGATTTGATGAACGTTTTTTTATGTATTATGAGGATACAGATCTCTCTTACAGAATGAAAGCAGCAGGCGGTAAGATTATGTTTTGCCCTACAGCAATTGTAAGACATATTCATACAGGAAGCAGTACAGAGTGGTCTTCGTTTTTCACTTATCATGTATATAGAAATAAATTGTTATTTTTATATAAAAATTACAATAAGAAACTATTTTACATGTATTATTTAAGACAGTATCTTGATGGTATAAGAAGTCGAGATAGTGCGAAAAAAATGGGCTGTAAAGATGCCTATCGAATAGCAGTAAAAAAGCAAAAAAATATTCGATATAAAAATTAAATTGAATATAAAAGTTGACATTATATTTCTATTATTTTACTATATCTCATATTGTGAAATGAATATGAATCATTTGTATAAAAAGTAAATCATTTCACCATTCAAACAAGATTGAGTAATAAGTTTATGTTTGTATTGTAGAATACCAGACAATTTATAAATACTTAGTTGAGCAGATATATAGGATTTCCAGAAAGGTTTGTCAATGAGTAATCAAAAAAGTTCAGATAAAAAAATAGAAATGATATTAACGATTTTTTCATTACTAACAATTACTTTTTTAGAATATATATTTTTTGCAAAAGTGTTATTTAATGATAAGCTAATAGGTGAAACACACGATTCAAGGCTTAATAATCTTTTAGTGGAACACTGGTATCATGTATTTAGTGGACAAGAGTCTATTAGTGTCGTCAATATTTTTTATCCTATGCCTAATACAGTAGCGTTTACGGATATGTTGGTGGGATTTGCTATTCCTTATAGCATATTAAGGGCATTTGGCATGAATATGTTTCTTGCTAATAAAATTGTACTGATTTTGTTTCATGTGTTTGGAAGTTACTCATTTTATTATGTGCTAAATAAAAAATTTAAAATAAACAGTTTATGGGCATTGGTAGGCGTTGTTATCTTTTCTTATTCAAGTGCTTACTATACTAAAGTTGGACATACACAGCTTATGGCAATCAGTTTAATTCCGCTGTTTATTATTATGTTATATTCGTTTTTTGAACATTTTTCCGATAAAAAGAAACGGATTATTTATGGTTTCCTTACGATAACAACCTATGTTTTTATTATGTATACAAGCTGGTATACCGCATTTTTTACCGCGTTGTTTACAGTGACAGTTGCTCTTGTCTATTTGCTTGTTTCATTGGCAAATAAAAATAATATTATAAAAATGGTATGGGCTTATGTAAAAAAATGTTATAGAGAAGTTTTTTGTTATATTGTGTATACAGCAGTTATTGCTACACCGTTTTTTATGCTGTACCTTCCAGTAAGTAAGATGTTTGGCAAACGGACATATGCTGAGGTTGTAAAACAACTCCCAGAATTGATAGATTTTTTTAATGTAACAAAGGAAAATTGCATGTTGGGCTGGCTCATGAAAGAAATGAGATTAGATAACCGAGCTGAAAGAAATGGATATTTTGTATGGGAATTAGCAGTAGGATTTTCTATTTTTGTTATTGGATTATTGATTGTTTTATTTTTCTATGTCCGAAGAATATATTTAAAACAAAAATATGCAGTGTTAGAAAAAGAAGGAAAATATACAAATACAAAGATGGTTTTTAGAGTAAGTCTTATCTATGCTGTTTTTGTTTCCTTTTTATTATTGGTGCAATCGAATGGAGCATCTTTATGGCTGTTTGTATATTGGATTGTTCCGGGTGCTTCCGCCATTCGAGCAGTTGTGCGGTATAATTTTTTTCTAACGATTCCTATTGCAATGATTATTGCAACAGAAGGATATTATTTTTGTAAGAAATATGATTTAAAGATGGTTTATAAAATTGTTATTCCAATTTTATTAGCAGGACTAATATGGTACAGCAATTTAAATAAAGAGGGAATACAGTCTGTATGGACAATAACGGAGGAAGAACGACAGTTAAATACAGTGAGTGCGCCTCCAAGTGATTGTGAGGCAGTGTATATTGTAGATACAAATCCATCAGGGCATACGTATTATGGAGAAAGCTATACATGGATAGATTATCAGCATTTTGCATGGGAGATTTGTGAAAAGTATGACTTGAAAAACTTAAATGGTTATTCGGGACAATTCCCGATTGGCTGGAAGCTTCAAAAGGCAGATAATGTGATGATTCACAAATATGCTTCAGATTGGATTGATGGAACAAATGTCACTCTAAATGTATATTATTATGATTGTGGAACAGACACATGGCATAAGTATGTTTCAGTAAATAAATAACCTTGTAATTATTTATTTTTGTGAATAATGAGTCAAGTGGCATGTTTGCATAATTATTTGGCTATAGCAAATAATTATAGGGAGAAATGAATTATGGATACTATAGATACAAAAGTATTGTCAATTATTATACCTTGCTATAATGAAGAAAAGAATATTTTAAATCTTGTCAATAAGGTGTTAGAATCACCAATTCCTAATAAAGAAATTATTATTGTAGACGACTGTTCTACAGATGGGACAAGAAAGGTTTTGGAAACGGATGTAAAGCCGCTTGTAAGTAAGATTGTCTATCATAAGAAAAATCAGGGAAAAGGAGGGGCTTTAAAAACAGGGTTTCAGATGGCTACAGGTGATGTGGTTATTATTCAGGATGCAGACCTTGAATATGACCCTATGGAATACCCAAAGATTGTCAAGCCTATTTTTGATAATAAAGCAGATGTTGTGTATGGTTCACGGTTTAAAAAAACAAAAATGAAAGGATATTTTGCCAATAGAATGGCAAATTTATTTCTTACAAGACTATCAAATATGTTTACATATCTAAAATGTACCGATATGGAAACGTGTTATAAAGCGTTTAAGCGTGAAATTATCCAATCAGTTGATATTAGGGAAAAGCGTTTTGGATTTGAACCAGAAATAACAGCAAAGATAGCAAAGATGAATTTACGATTTAAAGAAGTTCCTATTTCATATTATCCAAGAACGAATAGTAAAGGTAAAAAGATTGGGCTTAAAGACGGCATCAGGGCTATTTATTGTATATTAAAATACAGAAAATAATGAGAATGTCTGAGGGGAAGCAAGATTTGAGTCATAGGAGCAAAAAAGAGAATATAAAAGATAAAGGTGATATTAAGGATAATATAAAGCAATTTATATCCTACTTTTTTGTAGGAGGCATGGCGGCTGTAGTTGAATGGATTATGTTTTTTTTGTTTGCCAATGTGATAACATTAAATTATATTTTATCAACGGTGCTGGCATTTATCTTTTCTACTACAGTAAATTGGATACTTGGGAGAGTTTTTACATTTAAAAATAGTAAATCCTATAAAAATAATGTTGGAAAAGAAGCCTTTGCCATTTTTTTGGTAAGCGCTGTCGGATTGCTGTTTAATATATTGTTAATGTATATTTTTGTTACAGTGATAGGGTTTGAGAGTGTTATTGGCAAAACGGTAAGTAAGATTGTGGCAACAGGCATTGTGTTTGTATGGAATTTCTTAATACGAAAACTAGTAGTTTATAGAGAAGAATAGAAAATAGAAAAGAGGATAGTATGAAAAAAACAGCACTTATTATGGCGGGAGGAAAAGGTGAACGGTTTTGGCCAAAGAGCAGAATTAACCTTCCAAAACAATTTTTGTCGCTCACAGGCGACGGTAAGACAATGATTCAGTTGACGGTGGAAAGAATCAGCTCCATTGTTGATATAAAAGATGTATATGTTGCAACAAATCAATTATATAAAAATTTAGTATTAGAGCAGCTGCAGGGTATTCCAGAAGAAAATATCCTCTGTGAGCCAGTGGGAAAAAATACGGCGCCGTGTATAGGACTAGGCGCAATACATGCACATGTCCATCATGATGATGCCATAATGATTGTGCTGCCATCAGATCATCTTATTAAAAATCAAAAGGCATTTGTTGAAACATTAAGAGAAGCATGTGATGTGGCAGAAAAAGGCGAAAACCTTGTTACAATAGGAATTACGCCAAATTATCCTGAAACAGGGTATGGATATATTCATTATGACAAGCAAAACTGCCTGTTATCCGCTAATGCAGTAAAAAAGTTTGTAGAAAAACCAAATATAGAATTGGCAGAGGAATATCTTAAATCAGGCGAGTATCTTTGGAACAGCGGTATGTTTGTATGGAAAGTATCAACCATTCTTCACAATTACAAAGAGCTTATGCCCGATATCTATGAGGGGCTTTGTACAATTCAAAATAGTATTGGCACAGATTCTTATACAGAGATATTAAATAAAGAATTTCAAACGTTTCGTTCAGAATCTGTTGATTATGGCATTATGGAACATGCTAAAAACATTTATAGTCTGCCAGGTAATTTTGGCTGGGATGATGTTGGTTCATGGCTTGCCGTTGGCAGAATTAAAGAAAATGATGTAAACGGCAATATTGTAAACGGCAATGTTGTTACGGTGGACACAAAAGACTGTATTATTGAAGGACAAGATAAATTGATTGCAACGGTTGGTCTTTGTGATATTGTTATAGTGGATACAAAAGATGCTATTCTTGTGTGTGACAAAAAGAGTACAGGAAATATCAAGAAGGTATTAAGTCAGTTAAGAGATTTGGATAAAATATGTTATTTATAGACGTAGGATAAGGTTTTTTGTTATATGGAGGCTTAACATGTCATTTATTTCATTGGGTTTTCTGGTATTTTTAGTTGTTTCGATTGTTGTATATTATCTCATTCCTAAAAAATATCAGTGGATTTGGCTTTTAATAATAAGCTATTTCTTTTATTTATGCTCTGGAATAAAAACAGTTTTTTTTATTATATTTACGACAATAACTACATTTTTTGGAGGCATTGCACTCAGTAATATTCATATAAAAAGAAATGAATACTTTTCTAAACATAAGTCTGAAATGTCTTCCGATGAAAAAAAAGAGTATAAAAAAATTACGAAAAAGAAGAAAAGGCGTACACTTATATTGATTTTAATAGCTAATTTTGGCGTGTGGGCAGTCTTAAAATACACAGGATTTGCAATTGATAATCTTAATGTAATTTTAAAAGAGTTTCTTCATTTTGAAAGTACGATAAACAGAATTGACTTTATTCTTCCTATGGGAATTTCTTTTTATACATTTCAAGCGATGGGATACATTATTGATGTCTATCAGGGAAAATACGAAGCAGATAAAAATTTATTCAAGTTTGCCTTGTTTGTATCATTTTTTTCGCAGATACTTCAAGGACCAATTGGCAGGTATAACAAATTGGCACATCAGTTTTTTGAGAAACATTCATTTGACTGGATAAGGATACAACATGGCGCTCAGTTAATTGCTTGGGGATTTTTTAAAAAGATGGTGTTGGCAGACCGAGCAGCAACAGTGGCGGATTGTGCTTTTCGATATGTTCATTTATATTCAGGTATTCCTATGCTGTTTGGAGTGTTGATGTATGCCGTACAGGTTTATGCTGATTTTGCAGGCGCTATGGATATTGTTGTGGGTGCGGCAGAGCTATTTGATATCAAATTAGAGGCAAACTTTCGTCAGCCAATGTTTGCTGTGTCTATATCGGATTTTTGGCATAGATGGCATATTACATTGGGAACATGGATGAAAGATTATATATTTTATCCTTTTTCACTTTCTAAAATGATGAATAAATTTGGAAAGTTTGCAAGGAAGTTGTTTGGAAATACAGTAGGAAGGATTCTTCCAATATGTATCGCCAATCTGTTGATTTTCTTTATTGTGGGTATTTGGCATGGTCCAGAGTGGAAATATATTGCTTATGGTATGTACAATGGTCTTTTGATTTCGCTTACAAACCTTTTAGAACCATTATATCCTAAAATGTTTCAGCTTACCCACATTAATCCCAATACAAAAGTGTGGAAATGTATCAAGATATTTAGAACATTTTTATTATTTTACATAAGTTTGTATTTTGAGAGAGCAGTAAGCGTCTATGCGGCATTTGTTATGATGCGCAATTCCATTACGGGTTTTACATTTTCAGCGTTAAGTGATGGTTCATTAGAAAGCTTAGGACTGGGTGTAAAAGGAGCCTTGATACTTTTGGTAGGCTGTGGCGCGTGGTTTATTGTAAGCGTGTTAAAAGAAAAAGGAATTGATGTAAGAGAAGCAATTGATAGAAAACCATTCATTATAAGATGGGCTATATATATTGCACTTGTGTTGGCGATACCTTTTTTAGGTAAAATTTCTGAAACGCAGGGAGGCTTTATGTATGCGCAATTTTAAAAAAAGTTTTAAAATAATTACAAGAAGTGTGATTTTTTTAGTTCTTTTAATTACTTTAAATGAGCTATTTCGATTTATTGTTATGCCGCCAAGTTATGCAAGGTATATACTTGGGGAACTAAACAATAAAAATAATAATTATGATTGTATTGTGTTAGGGGCATCACATGGGCGCAGTGCAATTAATCCATATACACTGGATAAGGCGTTAAATTGTAATGCAATTAATATGAGTATACCTAGTGAAACGGTAAAAGATTCGTATTATCTGTTAAAAGAGAGCTGCCGAAAGAATAATCCAAAGATGGTTGTTTTTGATATGGATTATCAGTATTGGTATAAATTGAGGCAAAATGAATATTGGGAAACCTTTATTTATGAGCAGTTGGATTTTTCTTCTATAAAATTAGAGTATATTGCCTGTAATTTATTGGAAAAAGATTTTCGTGTTGGATTGACAAGATGGGCTTATTATTTTATTAATAGCAATATTAATCTAAAAGAAAATATAAAACTTAAAACTAGCAAGGCATACTGGAATAATGAGCTTAGTGTGGTAAATAATAAAGATGCGGGAGGCAGTTATGTCGGCAAGGGATATTTTTATCGAGATGATACTAACGGAGGAAAAGGAAAAATTAAAAAAGTTTGCTTTGATACAAATAATTTAGAAAAAGACGTTGTTCATTATTTTAAGAAAATAGTTCAATTTTGCAAAAAGAAAGGAATCCGACTGGTCTGTGTTACCTCTCCAATTACACCAGCTACATTAAACTATGGAGATTATAAAACAGTGCATAATTATTTTGACAAGTTATGTAAAGAACAAGGGGTTGAATATTATGATTTTAATTATGTAAAAGATTCTATACTTCATTTTGATAATACAGATTTTGTTGATTATGACGGACATATGAAAGGACGTCTTGCAGAACCATTTTCGGTTATATTAGCAAAAGTAATTAAAGAAGCGCCTGGTAATCCCGATATTTTAAATCAATATTTTTATAAGGATTTTCAAGAATATTATTCTAGTGTCAAGAAAATTGTAACGAATGATATAAAATGTTCGTTTGATTATGTAAAAGGGACAAATAAATATAATTTTAAATTTAAGAATATCGTTATTGGCGGACCGAATACAAAAGCGGAAGTTCGAGTGATAGTAAACAATCTTGATAAGAATAAAACAATTTATGAGGATAGCACATATTGTGACTATGAGCCTTCAAAAGAATATAGTTTTGATGTGGAAGAGGGCGGTTATGAAATTGTGATTTATGCCAGAACAAAGGGAACATCTGTAGAATATGAAGAACTTTGTCGAAAGCCATTTAAAATTAATGAAAATCAAGTTTATGAGTATAAGACAAAGTTAGCTGTTGGAGATATTGATTATGAATAAAAAAGCTTATATTAAAAAATTAAATCGCAACCAAAGAAGAAAGTGGCCTTATATTGTTGGACTAATCTTATTATTTATAGGGTTACTTCTTGCATTTTCTGTAAAATGGATATATGATACCTATGGGAATATTACTATATATTCTATTTTATATCTGATAAATTCGCCAATGAGCGGAACAGACTCAACTTATATTGTAAGCTATATAAAACAAAGTTTGCTGCCCGTACTGGCAATTATGGCATTGATTATATTTTTAACCAATAATTTTTATAGAAAAAATATTGTATTGATTGTAAAGAAAGCGTCGAAAAAAATGAAAATTACCTTGTTTCCATTTATGTGGCTAAGAACAGTTTCCTTGCTGATTGGTATTATTACAGTTGGCGCGTCCTGCACATGGGGTTATTATAGGACAGGATTAGATGTATATGTTCAAAATACATTAACAGTCAGCAATTTTTATGAAGAATACTATGTAGACCCAGCAACAGCAAAGCTGGAATTTCCAGAAAAGAAGCGTAACTTGATATATTTAAGTGTGGAATCTTTAGAAAAAACATTAGAGGATAAAGAAAATGATGGAAATAAAGAGCCAAATCATTTGCCTTACTGTACAAACTTACAAAAAAAATATACTGCTGTAGAAAATGAAAAAGGCGGTCAAGGATATATTGTTGAAGGCGGGGGCTGGACAATGGGCGCTATGGTGTCACAGATGGCAGGAATACCATTATTATTTGTGACGAATAGTATGGAATTTAATGAAGATGCACAATTTCTTTCAGGTGCATATTCAATTGGAGAGATTTTAAAAGAACAAGGATATTACAATGAGTATATAACAGGAGCTGATAAATCATTTGCTGGAGCTGGTTTGTTTCTTACACAACATGGTGATTATGAAATATTAGATATCAATGCTGCTATTGAGCAGGGTTATTTGCCAGAAGGTTATCATGAAAATTGGGGATTTGAAGACGCAAAGTTATTTGAGATTTTAAAACAAGAGATAACAGAAAAGTATAACAATGGCGTACTATTTAATATTATGGCCTCTACGCTTGATACACACAGTGATGAAGCGTATATATGTCAATTGTGCGACCCACAGATTGAAGAATATCATGAGAAAACCTATCGCTGTGTTGATAAACAAATTGGAGAATTTGTTGAATGGTTTGAACAGCAGCCGTTTTTTGAAGATACGACATTAGTTATAACAGGGGACCATATGAGTATGTCTCCAACTTATTTTACAGATTGCGATGATTATGACCGAACGGTGTACAGTGTTTTTATAAATGCACAAGTTGAGGATAAAAAATATATAAAGAATTATACAACGCTTGATATGTACCCATCAACGCTTGCAGCAATGGGAGTTCGCATTGAAGGGGACAGGCTTGGTGTAGGGACAAATATTTTTTCTAATACGCCAACCTATATGGAAATTTTTGGAAAGCCAGACTTTAATGATAAGTTAGCACAAAGTAATACATTTTATAAAGAAAATTTAGTAAAAGGAAATGTTGAAGATGTTTTAGGAACAAATGATGACTGAGTTTAGATAAGATAGTTAAATAAAATGTAGTTGATAATTTATGTCTGTGTTGTTTGATACAAAGTTGCCAAAAGAATGAAGGTTCTTTGCGCAAAAAGGGCGCAGAAATGAGGAATAAAATGAGAATGATTGGAACAAAAACGGGAAAGCAATACATAGGAGGAGTCAATATATGATAGGGATTTGGGATTATACAGTAATATTAACGTATTTGAGCGCATGTACATCTTTTTTTGGTATGGCTTTTGCTATCAATAATCATTTTAATACAGCAATAGTATGTTTAGCTATATCTGGATTATTGGATATGTTTGATGGAAAAGTTGCCCGCAAAAAGAAAGATAGAAGTGAAGAAGCAAAAAAATTTGGGATTCAGATTGACTCTTTATGTGATGTGATTTGTTTTGGTGTATTTCCAATTGTAATTTGTTATTGTATAGGAATTGGCAAAGGAAAAGATATTGTTGGCTTGATTTTTTTATTTTTCTATGGGATTGCAGGCATTGTAAGATTAGCATATTTTAATGTAAAAGAAGAGATGCGACAAAAAGAAACGAGCGATAATCGAAAGTATTATCAAGGCTTGCCTATTACCTCTATTTCTGTAGTATTGCCTATTATATATGTATTTAGTCCGTTTTTTCCAAGAGAAGTATTTTTTGTTATCCTTCGATTTATCATGCTGGCTGTAGGGGTGTTGTTTATTACAGATTTTAAATTTAAAAAGCCATCCAATGCACAGATTGCTATTCTTGTATTAATTGTTGTATTTGCATTGATGATTATGTTTACAAGTCAATGGCTTAAATGGAAACGCTAGAGGGAGAAAAATATGGAGAAAGAATTAAAATTGTTTGTGCCAGGCAGATTGTGCCTTTTTGGAGAACATAGCGACTGGGCTAGTATTCATAGATTGATGAATTCAAGCATAGTACCTGGAAAAGCGATTGTCACAGGCGTGGAGCAAGGAATTTATGCAACGGTTACAAAATCGGATTTATTTATTGTTGAAAGCGAGATACCAAGTTTTAAGAATGAATCGTTTGAGTGTGAGATGGATGTAAAAAAATTAAGAGAAACGGCACAAAAAGGTGGCTTTTTTTCTTATGTTGCTGGTGTTGCATCGTATGTTCTTGATCATTACAGGGTAAAAGGGTTAAGGATTCATGTAGATAAGATGGACTTGCCTATAAAGAGTGGCTTATCTTCAAGCGCTGCTATCTGTGTGATTGTTGCAAGGGCATTTAATGAAATGTATGACCTTCAGCTTAATACAATGGGAGAGATGAGCATTGCATTCTATGGAGAGCAAAGGACGCCTTCAAGATGCGGACGTCTTGACCAAGCTTGTGCATTTGGTGTGATGCCTGTCAATATGACATTTGATGGCAATGAGGTTTATGTTGATAAAATTAGAGTGAAAAAACCTTTATATTGGGTATTTTCTGAATTAAACGGAAAAAAAGATACAATAAAAATTTTATCTGATTTAAATAAATGTTATCCATTTGCTGAGACAGAATGTGAAAAAAATGTACAAAAGGCATTGGGTGTTGACAATCAACATTTGGTTGAAAGGGCTGTCAAAGCGATTGAGGAAGGCGATGCCAAAGAAGTAGGCAAATTAATGTTAGAGGCACAAAAACGTTTTGATGAGATGATTGCGCCAGCTTCGCCAAAGGAACTTAGCGCTCCAGTTCTTCATCAAATTTTATCCGACGAAAATATTTATTCATTTACGTATGGACAAAAAGGTGTTGGTTCACAGGGAGATGGTTCGGTTCAGTTTATTGCAAGAGATGAACAGACGCAACAGCAATTGGTGGATTATCTGAAGAAACAATATAATATGGATGGTTTTAAACTTACTTTAAAGCCAGGCAAAAAGATAAGAAAAGCAATTATCCCAGTTGCAGGCTTTGGCACAAGACTTTATCCAGAGACAAGGTCTATCAAAAAAGAATTTTTCCCTATTATTGATAAAGATGGATTTGTAAAACCGGTTATTATGAATCTGTTAGAACAGTTAGAAGAATCAGGAATTGAGGAGATATGTATTGTTATAGGCGAGGAAGAACAGCGTCAATATGATGAATTTTTTAGTCCGTTGACACAGGAACATTTAGATAAATTGTCAGAAGAAAAACGAGCCTATGAAGAAAAAATTTTAGCGATTGGCAAAAAGATTACGTATGTGTATCAAAAAGAGCGGAAAGGATTTGGACATGCGGTTTATCAGTGCAGGGCGTTTGCAGACAACGAGCCTGTATTGCTTTTGCTTGGCGATATGATATATGAATCGTTTGAGGAGAGGACTTGCAGTAGACAGCTTATTGATGCCTATGAGGAGTGTGGAAAAACAATGATTTCCATGCAGACAGTGCCTTTAAATGAGGTATCGCGCTATGGCATTTTATGCGGAAAATGGGAAAATGTCGATGAGAGTATTTTAAAAGTTACATCCATGATAGAAAAGCCTGATGTCAGTTATGCAAAAGATTGTCTTAAAGTAAAGACAAAGTCCAAAGGAGACCAATATTATTGTGCATATGGACAATATGTATTGACGCCAGAAGTATTTGAAGCGCTGGAATATAATATTGAAAATAATGTTACAACAAAAGGCGAGATACAGCTTACTGATGCATTAGATATGGTAAGAGAGCGTACTGGAATACGAGGTTTTGTTTTTAATGGCAAGGTTTTTGATGTAGGAACGCCTGAAATGTATAGGCAGACAATAGCCAAATTTTAACTTAATTCCTGCAAGCAATGAGTGTAATGCTCATGTTTGCAGGAGTATTTGACTGCTTCAAAAGCGTGGTATGGAGATAATAACATATGGAAAATTTACACACAAAACAAGCCAAAGATAATCAAAATGATATACAACAAAAGGTATTAGAAAATAAGGAACAACAAATAAAGAAATCACAGACCAAAGGAATAGTAGGACTATTTATACAGTTTTTAAAATTTGGATTAGTTGGTATCTCGAATACACTTGTTTCAGGTGTCATATATTTTTTAATGAATGAATTGTGGTTTCCCGGAAAGTGGTTTGCCGCTAGTCTTGTAAGCTGGGTTATCAGTGTATTAAATGCGTACTTATGGCAGAATATCTTTGTTTTTAAAGAGGATGAGACAAAAAAGCATAGAGTGTGGTGGCAGACATTGTTTAAAACATATATGTCCTATGCTTTTACAGGTTTATTTTTAAACAATGTATTATTGTGGCTGTGGACAGATGTCATTAATATTGCACAGTTTTGTGGACATATTATTGATTTTTTTGCAAATATACACATTGGTTTTCTTGGAAATCCAGAAACGTTTTCAAGCAATATGGGATGGTTTATTAACATGATGATTTCAATTCCACTTAATTTTATTATTAATAAATGTTGGGCATATCGACAGAAAGAAAAGAAAGTAGAGTAATATATGTATTTTTCATTAAGTCAGTATGTATTTTTCTTTTTTACATACGCGTTCTTAGGCTGGATAGCAGATGTTGTTATTGCGGCGTTTAAATATGGAAAGTTTGTAAATAAAGGATTTTTAAATGGACCACTATCCATTCATTATGGTTTTGGCATGGTGATAATTATACAAGATGTAAAAGATTTGGTTTCACACCCAATGTTTCAATATGTCACCTGTCTGTTTTTAGCATTTTTTATGGAATATATATCAGGCGCGCTTTTAAAATGGATATCAGGCAAGCGTTTTTGGGACTATTCCAACCATAAATTTAATTTATCGGGTCATACATGTCTGCTTAGTGTTGTTGCAACAGGTTCAGCAGCAGCAATTACCTTTTGGCTGTTTCATCCTTTTCTGTGTATTTTATACAATCTTGTGCCACAAAGATTTATGCAGATAATATTAATTATTCTTTTAATACTGTTTACGATTGATGTGCTTGTTACAGTAGCGGCGGTAAGAAAATGGCATAGTATTCATATTGTCTACAAAAATGTAGCAAAAGGATTGACAGATGCAAAGAAAAGTATTGGCAAAAAGACATTTG
Source organism: uncultured Lachnospira sp. (assembly GCA_910585095.1). GTDB lineage: Bacteria > Bacillota > Clostridia > Lachnospirales > Lachnospiraceae > Lachnospira. The sequence continues at coordinate 90,202 of CAJUBU010000001.1, read as the reverse complement.
ATATGGTATCAAGGCGTATTTATAAAGCATTTCCAGAGATGGAACATCAGGAAAAAAATGAAAAGGTGGGATTTGGCAAAACAAAGGACAGAATATTTGCCAATGGTTTATGTTTTGATAAATTGGTGTGGGTATTTTTTGTAAGTGCGTTTTTAGGAGATTTGATTGAAACCGTTTTTATGTTGATTACCACAAAAACATTGATGAGCCGAAGCAGTCTTATTTATGGCACGTTTAGTATTGTCTGGGGACTTGGCGGCGCATTGGCATCCGCATTGCTATATCCTATTAGAAAGAAAAATTTAGCTGTTATATTTAGCGCTGGTTTTGTACTTGGTGGGGTATATGAATATACATGTAGTGTATTTACAGAGGTTGTATTTGGCACCGTGTTTTGGGATTACAGTCATATGAAATATAATATTAATGGGAGAGTAAATCTACTGTTTTGTGTATTTTGGGGCGCTGCTTCCATTTTATGGATAAAATGGATTTATCCTGTTATGAGCGATAGTGTAGAGAAGTTTCCTGTTGTTGCGGGCAAGATTGTAACATGGGCATTTATAGTCTGTATGGCGCTTGATATTCTTGTTTCAGGCGTGGCAATTGGAAGATATACTGCAAGAAAAGATGAAAAAGAGGCGGCAAATTATGTGGAACAGCTCTGTGATGAATTATATAAAGATGATTTAATAGAAAAAGTGTATCCTAATATGAAATTTAAGTAGAAAAAGCAGAAAAAAGACTATTGCAAAAATACAAGGGTTATTTTGCAATAGTTTTTCTTTTCTATAATTTTTTGAAGGTGATGTATTTTAACTCATTTTAATATAAGAATTTGTATTAAGAAATTAAAAACTTATCAAGTCAAAGAAATGTTGTTTTTATAAAAAAGTTAAATGTTATAAATATAATACATAATAATTGTACAAAAGTAACAAAAAAATTGGTTTATATAGAATTAAAACTCTATTTAAAAAGAAAAATATTTTAAATAAAATATAGAATTGTATTAATTTAAGAACAATATATAGTTAGTATTGACGAAATATCAAAAAAAAGAGTAAAATGATAAAAAATGGTGTTTTGTTTGCAGAAAAATAAATAATTTAATTTATAAATTTTTTTTATTTAACTGTAAATAATAATTCACAAGGGGGTAAGATTTTATGAAAATATTGAAAAAAGCTGGTGCTGTGTTATTGGCATTGGCGATGATTGCGGTTATGATTCCGCAGTTGGGGAGTAAGGTGGTAAAGGCAGCAGCGGGGACATCGTATGTTTATAATGCTCAGACAAAAAATGGATATTTTACAGAAGCTGGAACTCAAACTTGGCAAAAAGGAGGAGAAACAGCTGATTTTTCTGCAGAAGCGAGCGGTTTAAAATGTGGTTCAACAATGGATAAAACTAAGCCAGGCGGAATTAAATTTACAGTAACATCTGGTAAATATGCTATTGTAGAAGTGAATATGAATCGAAAAAAGGAATTGGAAACATGTTATTTAGTTGTAGAAAATGCTACTAATAGTGAACGATTAGCAGAAAGTTTGACAAATCAATATCCTGAGTTGCAAATTAGTCCTACTAAATTGGCAAATAGTGCAGTAAATTCAGAATATTTTATGTCAGCTGCTGTATATCCAGCTGGTGATTATATTGTTTGTAGAGATAAAAATCAAACAGCTAAAGAAGTGTGGTTATACCAGATTAAAGTTACAGAGTATGACTCATCAGAAGAAGCTCAAGCTGTACTAGATACATATGTAAACAGTATAACTCAAAAGCCAAAGTGTACTGTTTCAGGTAAAATTACTTCAGAAGTTGACCTTACAAATGGTACAGTAAGTTTAACCACTACAACAGAGGGGGCAAAAAATGTAACATCAGAACCTATTACTAAAAATGAAGATGGCACATATAATTATGTGGCTAATGATGTTATTGGAAATGCTGTATATAATGTTACAGTAACATCACAAGCCCTTACGGAAGCAAAGAAAACAGTTAAAAGTGCTGAATTAGCAAAAACTTCATTTACATTAACAAATACAAACAAAACAGATGCTGATTTTACAGTTTCATATAAAGATATAACAAATATATGGGATTTTTCTACTATAGCTGATTGGTCAGCATGTGGTTATGAAAATTTAAAAGAAGTAGTTACATATAAAGGACTTTTAGTCGATGTTACAAGTGGTGGTAAGTTTGCAACAGGAACTGATAATAATACTGGTGTTGGTCGTATTCAGACAAACACAGGAGCAAAAATAAAAATTCCAGTATCAGGTTGGGGGACAGTAACATGTACATTTGATGGTAATGTTGCTGATACAACAACACTTGGCGGTGTTAAAGGAAATTCAACAAAAACAATAACTGCTAATTATGAAAATGCAGAATATGTAGAGTTATCTATAGGCGCAAAAAATATATATATTAAAAAGATTGAGGTCACTCCAGATGCGACTCCAGCAGTTAAACAACTTGGCACTTCTATTCGTGTAAATACAGCAGATTGGGGCAATGGCATTCGTTTTGGTGGTCAGTTAGACCTTACAAAAGTAAATAAGGACACTTGTGAAAGTGGTACATTGATAGGTTTAGCATCTACTGTTGGTGATGGCAATGAGATGACTATAGATGATGTAGGAACAACATGTATTAATGTAAAGCGTACAACATATATTACAGAAACAGAGACAGCATTAGAGTATGCAGCAGCGCTGATTAATATTCCAGATACTGCATTAGATACGTTAATTGTTGCAAGACCATATGTTAAAGTTGGTGGTAATACATATTATGGTGACCAAATAGCAACAACTTATAATAATGCAACACAAGCTGTAAATCAACAATAATTTTATTAAATTCTATTATTATAAATATAAAAGAGAGGATTGAATACAATGAAAAAAGAATATGAAGTTCCACACATGGATATTGTTAAATTTAACATGGATACAGATATTATGACAGAAAGTGCGAATATTGATACAGATGAATATAATAATTTGCCAGGTGCTAATAGTCTATAATGAATATGTTAGATTAAATAACAGTAATGTAATATGAAAAGTAAAAGCTGCTCTGCATATTGCAAAGCAGTTTTTACTATATTATAAAGGAAAATTTTATGAAATGGGAAGCATATAAAAAGTATATTATAGGTGGAGCAGTTTTTGCTATTATAGCTATTGTGATTATTGTATTAGTAGTATCAAAAAGGCAAAGTTATGTAGATGAAACACAAATAAAAGAGCCAACATTACAATCATCACTTAGGACGGAGAATAATGTTTCGCCAACATCGCAAGATAATAATAAAACACAGGAGAATAAAACAGAGGATAATAAGACAGAAAATCAAACAGAAAATCAAACAGACAATACAATAGATACAACAACAAATGGTCAAGGTGAAAATACAAATGCTGTTTATGATACACCAGTAATAGATTTTAATGATTTGCTGAATTTGCCTGGAAATGTTGATACAGGTGGAAATAATCACACAGAAAAGACGGAAGCTACAAATACTACAGAAGCTACAAAAGAAACAGAGAGCGATTTAACGCATGAGGAGTCATCAACAACTCATGCAGACCCAGATGGACCAGGATGGTCAGATTGGATAAAGCCATGAAATTAAATCAATTCAATAAATATTTTTTAATAGCATTAATTTTTATCATTGCGGCGTCTTGCTACAGTGTTGTAGTGTTTGCTAAAATAAATGAGGATGTTGTTGATATGGAAGATTTAACTAAGGTTACAACAACTCAAAATAATACATATGAGGATAAAACTGTTGTTGCAGGAAGCAGAGGGGATATAAATGGAGATGGACGTATTAATATACAAGACTTGGTTATGTTAAAAAAACGTCTAGCAGAATATAAGAATATCCTAGTTGTAGAAAAGGCATGTGATATTAGTGGTGATGGAATTATTGATATAAGGGATGCTGTATTGTTGAGTAAATATCTGGCAGGTTTTAATATCAATTTGGATGATATAGCAACGCCAGTGGAACCAACGACGCCACCAATGATAGCAACACCTATAGAGCCAATACCTACAAAACCAATGCCTACAGAGCCGATAGGTGTGCCAACAATAACGGAGCCGCAGCCATCAACAACACCACAAGTTCCAACAACTACAGATTCAATAGGTGTGCCGACAATAACAGCGCCGCAGCCGTCAACAGCACCACAAGTCCCAACTACAGAGCCGATAGGCGTGCCAACAATACCAGACGAAGAAACAACACATCCTGACCCAGATGGACCAGGATGGTCGGATTGGATAAAACCATGATTAAATTGCATTTATTAAATAATAAGGGGGCAGAAAAATTTAGCAATTATTGTTAAAAGCATATTTAATCATTGTTATATAAAATTTATGATGGGAGGTTTTTCAATGAGAAAACATCTAAAAAGGTTATCTGCTGTGGTAATGACAGCAATGTTAACCGTAACAAGCTTCACTGTAACGCCGCAAAAAGCTTTTGCAGCAAGTGCAGCATTTACAAATGTAGGGGGCTGGAATGAGAGCATTTATGCTCAGATTTCAGGAGTTAAAGATGCAGATGTAACAGGTGTTTCATACAGTGGAACAACATCAGGCAGTTTGACAGGTGACGACTTAAAGTATTTAGTAAGAGACAATAATGGTGGTGTTCGTCTTGATATACCTGGTGTAAAGCCTGGTACATACACATTGAAGGTGACAACGACTTCAGGTGAAATTAGTAAGTCCGATATTGTTGTTGATGCATATGACAGGTCAGGATATGCACATTTTAATTACACAGAAGGTGTTGGTGCATATAAAGATGATGGAACACTAAAAGACAATGCAATTGTTTTGTATGTTACAGAGGAAAACAAAAATACAGTAACTGTAAAATCAAAAGATGGAACAACTGTATCTGGCATTGGTAATATTCTTAATTCCGTAGGAAAAGAATCCAGTGAAAAACCAGGATATTGCAAGAGAACAAGTGATGGCAAGGACTATTGGGGAATAGCCAATAAAAATGCAGGTATTATTGAGAAGCTTGCTAAAGATGGAACTCCTCTTGTAGTAAGAATTATTGGCAATGTGACTGCACCAGAAGGTCTTACAGCATTTGATGCTTGGGATTATGGCGGAAGCGTGGGCGATAATGGTTTTATGGCAAGAATGCAGTCTGGTAAAGATATTACCATTGAAGGTATCGGCTATGATGCCACAGTAAATGGCTGGGGATTCCATTTTATGTGCAATACAGACAAGCCAACATTTGGAAAAAGCTTTGAAGTACGAAATGTAGTATTTAGAAATGTACCAGAAGATTGTGTTGGTATGGAGGGTGTGCAATCAGGTAGTACGATTACAGCAAGTGTTGAACGCTGCTGGGTTCATAACTGTGAATTTTATGTACCTCACATATCAAATCCTGCTGAGTCTGATAAGGCAGAGGGGGACGGCGCATGTGATTTTAAGCGCGGACAATATTTTACAAACAGTTATTGTTATTATGAAGGATATCACAAGACAAATCTTGTAGGTTCTTCTGATTCAAGTTTACAATATCATTTAAGTTATCATCATAATTATTGGAAGAATTGCGAGTCACGAGGACCACTTGGACGACAGGCAAATATGCACTTTTATAACAATGTGTATGAAAATCAAATAAGTTATGCTATGAATACCAGAGCAAATGCCTATATCTTTTCAGAATATAATTTATTCTATATGGCAAAGAGTCCACAAGATGTAAAGTCAGGAGCAATTAAGAGTTATCATGATTCATTTTCATCATGTGCAGGTGAGATGACTGGAACAATTGTTACCGATAAGAGTACTCCTGTAGCAAGTGGCAATAAGTATGAAAATTTTGATACCAATTCAGAGCTTAGTTATATTCCATCAGGTAATTATCAGTTACAGGAAAGTATAGCAGAAGCAAGGAAAGTTATCTATTCAAAGACTGGTGTGATGAAAGAAAATCCAGTTGCTGTTAAAGATGTAACGATGAGTATGATTTCATATGTGCCAAGTGGCGTTACACCAGAAGTTATAACAACATTTCCATATACTGTATCCAATCAAAAGATTTCTAAGACAGTGAAAGCATTTACAGTAAATGGAAAGATTGATGTTACCGTATCGTATACAGACCCTGCAGCAGGTATTCTTGTAAATGAAGCAGGGGAAACTGTATTAACAGGTTCTGGAACAGTAAGAGGTCTTGAAGCTGGTACTTATATGATACAGTCTATGAATTTCCAACCTGGAAAGGGAGGAGCAGCAGGAACATTTAAAGACCTTACAATTGCTTCATTAGAGATTACTCCAAATGACCCAAATGCACATTTTCATGATTATAAAGTTACAACTATAGAAGCCACTTGTACTACAGATGGAAGTAAGACATATAAATGTGATTGTGGTGATACATATACCGAAGTAATTCCAGCAGGTCATAAATATTCATCATCATGGACTGTTGATGTAGAGCCTACAGAGACAACACCAGGAAGCAAGAGCCGTCATTGTACAGTATGCGGCGCAAAAACCGATATTACTGAAATTCCAGCAGGAAGTTCAGGGGATATTGGAGGAGATATCGTTGCGGGAGAATACACACATAACTTTACAGAATCTGGAAAGACAAGTAAAGTATATACTATAACAGGAAATTTATCGACTAGCAAAGGTACAGTATCTTATGGAGGATTACAGCTTACACAGTGTTTAAAGATGGAATCAAGTACTAATATAAAATTTACGGCTCCTGCTGATGGAAAGTTGACGTTAGTATTTGGAGGAAGTGCTTCTGCTTCAGGAAAGAATGTAAAAGTGAATGGAAAAAATTATACTTGTGATAGCAATGGTATTGCAGAAATAGATATATCTGCTGGAGCAGTTGAAATTACAAAAGGTGATACAATTAATTTATTCTATATGAATTTTGAGTCATCAAGTACACCAAGCCCAAAGCCAGATGACCCAGACCCAGTAGAAAAGCTTGGAGATGTTAATGATGATGGTGAAATTGATATTTCAGATGCAGTGTATATAAAAAAATATGCTGCTCAAATGTCAGTCACCATTAATGAGAAAAATGCAGATGTCAATAAAGATGGTTCTATTGATTCCTCTGATATTGTTCTTATTTTGAAAAGATGTGCAGGTATAAATGTAGGATTTTAATAAAATAACTATTTTTAAGATGTAGTAAAGCTGTTGTATTGAGAAAATATAATAACTCTTAATATAACAGCTTTATTTTTAAGTAAAGGGGGAACTTTTAAATGAAAAAAAAATCTATTAAAGGAGGTTTGGCAATTGTTGTTGCTGTAATGATGGCATTTACATTGCTTGCGGTAGGTAAAACCTCATTTGTTGCAAGAGCAGCAGAGTTTTCAATCAGCGAAAGTTCAGGCTGGTTTGAGAGTGCATATGTAAAGTGTTCTCTTGTGTCTGGTGCAAAGGGCTATAAAGCTTATATAAAGGCTGCAAATGAAAGTGATTCGGCATATAAGCAGTTGGATAATGAACTTATAAGAATATATAAAAATTATATGAGAGTCGATGCAGTTGGTTTGAAAGCTGGAAATTATATTATAAAAGTTGAGGCAGTTCTTTCAAGTGGAACAGCAACAGTTACCAGTGAGTCTCTTGCAGTATCTTCTTATGATAGAAGCGGTTTTGCATTTTCAAACGATTCTAAATATAAGACAGGTTCAGGTGCTTATAATGATGATGGTACGTTAAAAAGCAATGCACAAGTTGTATATGTTTCAGCAAAGACTGCAAAGACTTGCAAAGCTACAGTAAATGGAAAAGAAGTAACAGGTATACAGGCAATTTTAGATGCAAAACAAAAAGGCGATACAACACCAATTGATGTGCGAATTATTGGCTGCGTTACATTGAATGACTTGGATAAAATTTCAAGCTCTGAAGAAGGTCTCCAAATTAAAGGAAAGAATGATTATTCAGAGATGAATGTTACAGTAGAAGGTATTGGTGATGATGCCGCTACTTCTGGTTTTGGATTTTTAGTTAGAAGTGCAGGCAATGTGGAATTTCGCAATTTTTCGTTGTTGAATTTTATGGATGATGGTATATCATTAAATACAGCAACCTGTAATGTTTGGATACATAATGTAGATTTGTATTATGGAGCTGTAGGAGGCGATTCAGACCAAGCAAAGGGTGATGGTTCTATTGATATGAAAGATGATTCACAATATTTAACAATTTCTTATGTACATTTTTATGATTCAGGAAAATGCTCACTTTGCGGTATGAAATCAGAGAGCGGACCAAACTATATCACATATCATCATAACTGGTTTGACCATTCGGATTCAAGACATCCAAGAATAAGAACGATGTCTGTCCATGTATATAATAATTATTATGATGGCAATGCAAAGTATGGCGTGGGTGTTACAATGGGGTCTTCTGCATTTGTGGAAGCAAATTATTTTAGAAACTGTGCCAATCCAATGCTTTCATCAAAGCAAGGCACCGATGCTAAAGCTCCAAAAGGTACATTTTCAGGCGAAAACGGAGGTATTATCAAAGCTTTTGCAAATGAAATTGTTGGCGGACAGTCTGTAATTTACGCAAATACGGCAGATGGAAATAAGACAGATTTTGATGCTTACCTTGCATCATCAAGAGATGAGAAAGTACCAAATACTTATAAAACGTTAGCAGGCGGCACAACATATGACAATTTTGATACAACGGTTGATTTGGGTGTAAAGGCTTCTGATGTCGATGCAGCCAAAGATGTTCCGCAAAAGGTAAAAGCGAATGCAGGTAGTCAAGGTGGTGGTGTCGTTGCATGGACATTTGCCGATTCTGAAGATACAAATTATGCTGTTATACCAGAATTAAAGGCTGCTGTAACAAATTATAAAAATACAGAGTTAGTATTTGTTGGCGGTATGAATGGCTCAACTGGAGAAAATAATACAACCAGCAGTGAGAATGAGACAACAAAAGGAGAAAATGTTACAACAGGTGGCAGTCAAGTGTCAGGTTCATATTTACATAACTTTACAGAATCTGGAAAGGATAGCAAAGTATATACAATTACAGGTAGTCTTTCTAAAGAAAAGGGAACAGTAACTTATGATGGAAAGACACTTACACAGTGCTTAAAGATGGAATCAAGTACAAGCATAAAATTTACAGCGCCTTCTGATGGCAAGTTGATACTTGTTTTTGGTGGAAGTACCTCAGCTTCTGGAAAAGGCGTAAAGGTAAATGGGACAAAAGTTACCTGTAATAGCAATAGTATTGCAGAAATTGATATAAAAGCAGGGGAAGTTGAGATTACAAAGGCAGATAGTATAAACTTGTTTTTAATAAATGGTGTTTTCTCAAGTACGAAGCCAAGTGAAGAAGAAACGACACCAAAACCAAGCAATCCTACTATTAAATATGGTGATGTGGATGGAGATGGAGATATTAATATAAAAGATGGTGTTTTTATAAAAAGGCATTTAGCACAGATGGAGGTTAAAATCAATGAAGCAAATAGTGATGTGAATGCAGATGGCTCTGTTGATAGTCAAGATAGTGTATTATTAATGAAACATTTGGCACACATGGATGTTGTTTTAGGACCAAAGAATTAGTTATTAAAGTTAAAAGGGGCTATTGCAAAAAAATTTTAAATACTATATATAGTTTTATTTTACTATTATAACTACTATATATGGAATCAAAGTTCTATTTTGCGATAGCTCCTTTTGATTTATTTGATAATATTTATTTTTTAGGCAGCTTTATTTATTTTAGGTTTAAATTTTATATTTTTTCATTAAATACTATTTTTTTTACGTTCTAAATCGTATATAGATTAGAATATAAAGGAGAATTTATATAATGAAAATAAAGAAACCTATTTTTTTTAAAAGTTTAAAGTTTTTAGGAATCATTGTTGCAGCTATTTTAATTATTATAATAGGTGCCTGCATAGAAGTAATATTATCCAGAGCCAAGATAAAAACACAATATGAGACAAATGATAATATAGAAAGCCAAAATATTATTGTTCAAGAGGAAGTAGAAATAGAGAGTTCTGGTATTATGGAATATAAGATAAATAGTGAATCTGAAAAAAATGATTATATAAGTGAAGATAATAGTGATACATTAGAAAAATATAAGGAATCTTATGAAGATAATAGAAGATCAATATCTTGTTGGGGCGACAGTATGATGGAGGGTATTGGAAAGAGCAAAGCAATTATTTACACAAAAGATGGAACAAAAGATATCAGTTATTATGATACACCTACAACGATTCAAGAATTGACATTAATGGATACATACAATTTTGGTATTTCAGGTGAAAATTCATATGAAATTACATTGCGAGCAGGCGGAATAGCCATTTATACAGACAGAGATATTTGGATTAACAATAATTTAGGCACAAATGTATCACTTGTTGATGTAAATGGAAAAATAGTATATATGGAAGATTATAGTGGGTGTGGAAATGAATATAAGGATTATCCAGATACAGTGGTTATTAATGATAAGTTATGTCAGATTGAGAGAGATTACAATTCAAGTGAGTTGTTGATTTCTTTATGTTCAAATTATGATGAGGTAGGATATGAAGAAATGTATATTCCACAGCATTCATTAGTTATTCCACAGGCAGCATGTGAGCATAAAAAAGATATTTTGATTCTTGAGATGGGCAGCAATGGAGGATGGAATAACGATTATCAAGAGTTGATACATCAATATCAAAGTATTATAGATTTTTGTGAATGTTCAGATTATATTATTGTAGGAGATACGGATAACCCTGGTGCATCAGAAGATATCAATCAGGAAATTTTTAATGAAAATGGAGAGTATATAGGAATTAAAAATACAAGCTGGGAGACTGCTTTACAAGAAACTTTTGGCAGTCATTTTTTAAATACAAGGGTATATTTAATAGAAAATGGACTTTCAGATTGTGGATTAATGCAAACACCAGAAGATATTATAGATGCGCAGATGGGTTTTATATCAACTCAATTAAAAACAGATTGGACGCATTTTAATTCTTATGGATATTATTCTAAAGGTAAGGCAATTTATTTGAAAGGAATAGAGTTGGGATATTGGGATTGAATATATGTATATCTTGAGTAAGCCATTTGATAGAAAGTGGAACACACCTTATTTAAATCTTGGACAGGGAACGATTTATTATATCAGTAAAAATAAAACCCCTTATTTAGAGGTGGAAATTGATACAAATAGTTGGAATACATTTAATACACAATGGTTTTTTGAGCAATATTTTTGCATTGGCTGTGGAGATACCGTTTATTTTATTCATTTAGGAACATTGAATGTCAAAACACTTTCGTGTGATTTGTATTTTGGATATTTTTATATTTATCAAAACAGATTATATATCACTTCAGATTCAAAGTTATTTTGTTTTGATACAGATTGTGAATTACTTTGGAAATCAGAGTGCATTGCTGTTGATGGAGTTATTGTTGAAAGTATTTCAGAGGATTGCATTATAGTATCTTGTGAAATAGACCCGCCGAATCATTGGGTACAATGTCAGCTTTCTGCTTATAGTGGTAAAAAAATAGGTTAAATAAATGGAGATGATTTATGATATTTACACAAAAATGGATTGAAAATGCTGTAAAAAGAGTGTTAAATTGTAAAGATGGAGTTATTTCTGATAAAGATATTACACGAATTAAATATTTACATATTGGAGAAACGTTTGACAATGAATTTTTTATTCAGATGAGTCTTGAAAACCCACCATTGCCATTTGTAAGTATAAGCGGCGGCGATGAATGGGGATTTTGTTGTGTTCGAGACGATAATTTAAAAAATTTTATAGATCAGACGATAGAGGAAGAAAAAAATAGTACAGATATACAATTAAGTTTAGGACTCAGTAGTTATAAAGATAATGAGATGCGCGAATATGCCTATTCAAATAGAGCAAAAAGAGCATGGAATACATTGGAAAAGAGTATTATATCCGACACTTATTATGAAGAATTTGAAGATGATGCGGCATATGACACTTGGTATGAACAAAGTCAAATCAATATAGCTAAAGATATTGTTCATTTTAAAGGTGTTGAAGTGCTTAGAATCAATGGATTAGTATTTGATGGTTTTAATGTATTTAAAGAATTGTCAGAACTTAAAGTATTGGAGTTGGTTGAAACAAATTTTCATTCTATTAGCGAAATTCAAGAATTGAAAAAGTTAGAACAGCTCTGTTGCTGGCTGGATTGAGAAAAAATTGCATAAGATGATAAGCAAGTAGCGTAGTGGATTGTAAATATTTTTTGGATATGGACAATATATTTTTATTTTTTGAAAACTGGTATAAAAGCAATAAAGAGGATTGGAAGAAAAGGGGTATATTATTAATAAGTTCCTCATATGAATGGAAAACACGGCATAGCTATGCACTGTTTTTTAAGACGACTGATAAATTGGGAGAAGGGCAGATTATTCTTTATGAAAGCAATAATATTTATTGGCTGGACTTTGAAGGGGCAAATTTTTTTGAGGGTGATATGTATATAAAAGCAGATATCAGAACAATTGATGAACAAAGCTTGAAGCAATATAGTGAAGAATTTTTTAATTTTATAATGAAAAGAAAATAGTTGATACAAAAAGAATTTTATTATATCTTATATTTTGAAACATATAATTAAATCATTATTGGAGGTATATACATATGGCTGAACAACATAAGAAAGGTTTAAATGCACAATTGATTTGGAATGATTTGGAAAATTGTTGTTTGCAGGAGACAAATTGCGGTCAATGCAAAAAAGAAGCATGTATTATAGGCTTTGCAAAAAAATGTGTAAGCGATTATATGAAAGCCCCTAAGAAAGAGGTTGAAGGAGGTGCTGATAATATACCAATAACGGATTTTAAGGTGTTTGATGAACCTGAATTAGAAGCAGCGATTGCACATATTTTGAAAGAATGTAAAGATTGCAAGGAAGACCATACAGAAGATTGTATTATCAATGTTATTCGTAATTGTTATGAAGTTGGATTATTTGGAGATATTCATTCATATGAAGGAAGTGTTTTTCAATATTTGATGTATTTAAACAGCGAATTTCCAGATAAATCTGCACGAATTGCACAGCTTTATAAAAGTTGATAGAAGATGAAATTGCATAGTGTCGTTTATATATTTGTGCTGAAACGTCACAAATAAGATTTGATGCGACAATAGAAATCGCCTACGCAACTGATTTAGCAGTTTTTTCTATTGTGTAATTCCTACGCTATGCTTCGGAATGGAGGTTTTTTATGCTGGAGATGATAAGAGGCTGTAAAGTGCCATTTATAGACAAGCTGGCACAACAGTATCAAGTTCAGGAACAAGGAATAATTGCAAATGTTGGGGCAGATAAAATGCAGGAAGTTTTCGAGCATTTTATAACGTTGCAAAATAACCCCCTTTTTTTTATTTTAGAGCTGCCTACAAACCAAAACGATGAACAGCGTTTACGTGAAAATGAAAATTCCCCTGCACATAAAGATATTTATTATATAGACGGATTAAATGCACAGCAGGCATTACAGATTTTTGGAAAGTATAAAGAACTGCTTATCCATGATGGTATGTGTCAGTTTGGTTTTGGCGTCCATGATTATTCAGCAGAAATAATGAAAAATAGTTATAATATTGTAACGATTTGGACACAAGTTCCAGACCAGTATCAAAATGTTTTTAAAGAGCATGGTATAGAAAAGACCAATAAATTAATCACAGCATGGAATACGTTTAATTATGACAATCCTGGACAGTGTCGTATGATTGAGGTTGATGGAATGTGTGTGTATGATTTGCCAAGAGAGTTAGAACAGTGGGGAATATATCTGGCTGAACAACGACCAGAATAAAAAAACAGATAAATATTGAAAAAGTAGTTGACAAAGGTGTGTATGTACTGTATATATAAATATATACAGTACATACACACCTTTTGCTGCAATAAATAGTTATAAGTAAAATGGAGGCGATAAAAATGGAGTCCATAATGGTTAAATGTAATCATATCAATAAAGATTTTGGAAGATTTTGCTTAAAGGATATTACATTTTCATTTCCAGCAGGGTATATTTTGGGATTGGTTGGTGCAAACGGTTCAGGCAAAACTACGCTGATTCATATGCTGTTGGGATTGTATAAGGCGGATACTGGCTATATTCATATTTTTGATAAGGATTATCAAGATAAAGAAATTTGTATAAAGCAAGAGATTGGCTTTGTGCTGCAAGATGATTTATTTTATAAGCATTTGAATTTGTATCATAATGCGTATCATTTTGGAAAAAAATATAAAAATTTTGAAAATAAAAAATTCGTTGAATATTGTAGACAATTTGGTCTTGACGAAAGAAAACAATATTATAAATTATCAAAAGGGGAACGATTAAAATTTCAGCTTGCATTTGCATTGTCCTATAATCCTAAGCTTTTAATTTTAGATGAGGCTACGGGTAATTTTGATTTGGCATTTCGTGCAGAGTTTCAAAAGCTGATGACAGCGTTTATTCAAGATGGTAAACACAGTGTTATATTTTCTTCTCATGTATTTGATGAGATGGAACGAATTGCAGATTATATTTTGTTTATGGATAAGGGCGAGGCTGTTTTATATATGGATAGAGAATCAATTACACAAGATTATCGAATGATAAGTGGCGAACAATATAAAATTAATAATTTACCTAGTCAAAAGATTATTTATAGAGAAGGCAATAAAGAGGAAGTCAAAGCATTAGTCAAATATTCAAAATATGATCAATATGATAAAGAACTTACTGTAAAAAATGTAACGATTTCGGATTTTATATATTATTATATGGCGGCAAGGAAAGCAGGAAAAGGAGGTCAAATATGATAACATATATTATAAAAGATTATTTCATTCATTTAAATCCAAGAAATATTAAAAAAGAAGATTTAAGAATTTTATTTGTATATTTATTTTGTTTTGCAGAGTCTATTATAGTAATGGAAGTAGATAAAGGCATATTTTTTTATTCTTTTATTGTTTCTGCAATGATTGGGATTGCTTTTTCTTATTTATGCGGAAAAAAACCTTCTAAAATTTTTTATCTTTTGCCTATGAGTAAGAAAGAGCGAACGCAGTATGTAACAATAGGATTTAAAATTCGGCTGGTAATACCACAAATCATCTATTGTTTGTGGGCAGGTGTGATTTTATTATTGAATAGGATAAGCTGGCAGGATTATTTGACGGGTTTTATTTTGCTTTTATTTTGCAATGCAGCCATTCAGACAGCTTCTGGTGTTGTAAAGACAGATGAGTTTATGGGAGCATTTCAGTTTTTTGTAAGAGTCGTTCTATTTATGGGATTTTCTATTTATTATGCAATATATGAAAGTAAAGTACTTGGCAGTTTAAGCGTCACACAAATTAAGTATCTATTAATAATATGGTATGTCATTGTTGCAGTGCTGCTGCTTGTGATGGTTAAATATACATTTCAGTATTATAAAAATATGGTTAGAGGGGCTGTATATTATGAATATACAAATTGAGACCAAAGGAACAACTGCAATATATGAGCAGATTATGTTACAGATAAAATCAAAAATTGTTGAGGGAAAATTGAAAGTAAATGAACAGCTTCCCTCTATAAGAGCATTAGCAGCTCAGTTACAGATTAGTGTTATAACAACAAAAAAAGCATATGAGGAGTTGGAAAAGGAAGGTCTTATCCATTCGGTTGCTGGCAGGGGATTTTTTGTCTCGGAATGTAATCAAGATTATTTGAAAGAAAAACAGATGATGATGATAGAAAAAAAGATATTAGAGGCTGTAGTGGCATGTAAACATGCTGGTTTGACAGAGGAAGAAATGATACAAATGGCGAAGGCTTTGTATGAAATGGAGGAGTAGTGATGAATGCAGTTTGTTTTGATAATGTATCTGCCAAGTTTAAAGGATTTTTGCTTTCAGATATTGATTTTAAGCTGCCTGTTGGATATATATGTGGTATTGCAGGAAACAATGGAGCAGGAAAAACGTCGTTGTTAAAATTGTTGATGGATAGAAAAATGACTTATAAAGGAAGTATTTGCATAACAGATAGACATGGCATTGCTTTTGAAGTGAAAGAAAACAGAGAGACTGTGTTAGATAATGTAGGGTATGTAACCGATAATCACCACTATATAAAAGAGTTTACAATTGAAGCAAATGTAGATTTATTCAGTCCATTTTATTCTTGCTTTGACAGAACATTATTTAATGAAAAAATGAAGCAATATAATATTAGCCCATTAAAAAAGGTAGCTAATCTTTCTAAAGGTGAGTGTGTTCAATTTCAGTTTGCATTTGCAATGGCATATAATCCTTCTTTGTATCTTTTTGATGAAGCAACAGCAGGAATGGATATTGTATATAGGAAAGATTTTTTTAGAGAGTTGAGAACATTGATGATTGACAGAAATGTAACAGTAATACTTACAACACATTTGCAGGAAGAATTGGAAAATGATGTTGATTATATTTGTATTCTTGAAAATGGAAGAATGGTATCTTTTGCGGAAAATGTAATATAATCAAAACCTACGCTTCGGAATGGAGGATTAGTGTGAGAAATAAATTTTTCACACCACAATTTGTGTCTGCGCGTTGCTTGACACAAAGTTGTAAAAACAAAATGTTTTATTTTGTTTTTTGCGCAAGAAAGCAGCGCAGAAATGAGGAATGTTATGGATGAATCAAAACAAATTGCAGCTTTAAAAGAATTTGATAAAATGAATCAAAAATACAATTCTTATACGATTTTAGGTTATAAAGTGATAGGGATTTTATTTGGAATATTTACAATACTATTAGCTTTGATACCTATTCAAGAATTTGGTTTTGAAGATATAAGAATGATAATAATAAGTTTTTTATTTTTTTTCATGATTCATTATATGTATTATAATTATTGGCAAGTAATTGGCATTGAAAGACATCAATTGTCGATTTATCAATTATTAAAAGAATTGCCAATTAATCCCAATGTGATATGTCGTGATAGAGCAAAGAAAATGTTTCTATTTAATATCAAGCTGACAGCAGTATTTATAGCAATTCAAGTTTTTGCTTCCCTTGTTTTTTTACATGAATTGACAATATGGAATATTATTCTTCCATTAGTATATAGTATATGTGCATATGCTATTAGTTATTTACTTGTGAAAATTTCAGGAATGTGCTAGGATATAAATCATATATAAAAGCAAAAATATAATTCAAATATAGATATGTATAGAATTGATATATTTGAATAGGGAGGCAGGGTATGAGTATTTTAAGAAAGTCGGAAAAGAATTTATTAGTATCCATTTCAAATATGGAGAATGTAAATTATAAATCAGAATTAGCACAGATATATTCCCGATTACTTACAGGTCGTTCCCAGTTTGAAGAAGTAATGCAAGGTGTCTTTCAATCGCTTATGCAAATAAGTTCACTAGATTTGACCTTAAGTCACTATTCTGATACATTAAAGGAAGTTTCTGAAAGTGTAGCAAGCGCGACAAAGTTAATTTATGATGCGGCAGCAGAGGCTTATTCTGTAGCCGAATCGGTAGCAAAACAACATGAGGATTTAACAAATACAATTATTGAATTATCAGAGGAGTCGACAAATGTATATAAAAAGATTGACGAAGGTCAAAATGAATTGACACAAATTAAAAATATGTCAAATGATGCTATTCATACCTCAAAGGAGATGGGGCAGGATATGAGCCGCCTTTCAAAGGTTATTAATGATATGAATGAAGTGATAGAAGGCATTAAAATGATTTCTTCACAGACAAATTTACTTGCATTGAACGCTTCCATAGAAGCAGCCAGAGCAGGCGATGCTGGAAAAGGGTTTGCTGTTGTAGCAGAGGAAATCAGAAGCTTGGCAGAAGAAACACAAAGTTTAACTTCCAATATGAGCAGTTTTGTGACGGATATTCAATCAGCATCGGCAAAAAGTGTGGAAAGTGTGGATAATACGATTGAAGCACTGGGAATTGTTACTGATAAAATTAGTACTGTGTGGACATTTAATGAAGAAAGCAGGCAGCATGTTGAAAAAATTACAAATAATATTTCTTCATTGGCAGGTATCAGTGAAGAAATCAGCAGTTCAATGCTTGAATTGGAAAATCGTACATCAGAAATTGAAAGCCAGTGCAGTGTTTTGAATGAGGACACAAATTTGTTAAATCAGCATGGTCAAGAAATGAAAGAAATTGTTTCACCATTACAGTCCATTGAAAAGACACTTGATGAATCGGCAAAAATAATGGGAAAGATGAGTGAAGATGCTTTTTATCAGATTGAGCCGCAAATATTTAAGAATTATCTTGACAAGGCTATTCTTGCACATAAAGATTGGCTTCATAATTTAAAAGGAATTGTTGATGAAAAAATAATTTTTCCTCTGCAAATTGATGCTACAAAATGTGGATTTGGACATTTTTATTATGCGGTCAATCCGATTCAAGCTGAGATTAAGCCAATTTGGGAAGGATTAGAGGAAAAACATAAAAAATTTCATTCTTATGGAAAACAAGTTTTAGATGCATTATTTGCACAAGATTTTGACAGAGCAAATGAAATCTATAATGAAGCTTATCAATATTCAGAAACATTGATACAAGATTTAGAGAACATTAAAAAAATGTTGTAGGATTTAAACCATTTTTTAGAACAGTGCAGTTTCTTATAAACGCCAGTTTATATGGAGTATAAATAGTATTTAGCATAAAATATAAAACTGCATATAATAAACTAACTTTGTTTTAGGCTGATTTTTGGCTTGAATCATTAGCTGTCTGTATAAATCAGTCGCAGAAATGAGGATTAAAATGTCTCAAAATATTTTTTCGTCTATTTTATGCAATGCAACTCCAATGGCAGCAGCTCATATATCGGGAGGTTTTCAATATCCAGATATAGAGGGAGAAGTGAAGTTTTACAGTGTGCCATATGAAGGAGTACTTGTTGAAGTACAAATATTTAATTTGCCTCAAAGTAAAGAGCATGCTCCCGATTTTTTTGGATTTCATATCCATGAAATCGGTGATTGCAGCAATGGTTTTAAAAATACAGGAAATCATTATAACCCTGATGAACAGCCGCATCCTAAACATGCGGGTGATTTGATTCCTATTTTATCATCGGATGGTTATTGTTGGATGTGCTTTTATGATAATGTGCTGACGCTTCCTGAAATTTTGGGAAAATCGGTTATTGTACACAGCAAGCCAGATGATTTTACATCACAGCCATCAGGTAATTCTGGCGATAAGATTGCATGTGGTGTAATAAAGTTATGTGTGGTGTTTTAAAATAATTTATGAAAAAATAATAAATAAATTTGGTCTGCCGCGAAATGAAAATTTCTGCAAAATGTGATAAGATATGATATAGTTCATATTAATGTCATGTGGAAAATTTGATTTTGCAGCAGCCTTTTTAACCTCATCAAGGAAGTCCCCCACTTCAATGTTGCAAAGGCATAAGTGGGGGACTTGCTTGTTTCAGTGGGAGTATAAACTCCCACTGAAAAGCTACGATAGTAGCATGAGATTATGAGCAAGTAGCGTAGCAGATTGCAAATATCCGCTTAACTATTATATATAAAAATATAGGAATACAGATAAAATATTGTATTTGTATATTTAATATAAAGTAGGCTGGTAAATGGACAGACAAGAATTTAGAAAGGGAAGGTACTTGAATTGAAACAAAATTTAAAAAGGTTAATAAAATATTATAAGCCATATCTTAGTACTTTTGTTATTGATATGGTTTTAGCGATTGTTTCAGCGTTAGTTACATTGATAATACCATTAGTTGTTAGATATATAACATCAAAAGTTGTATATATGGATTCAAACAGCGCATTTCATACCATTATTGTAATAACCATTTTATTATTTATATTGGTGCTTATACAAGGAGGGTGTAATTTTTATATCTCTAATTTTGGACATGTTATGGGGGCAAAAATAGAGTATGATATGAGGGCAGAGATATTTAATCATTATCAAAAGCTTTCTTATTCGTTTTATGACGACCAAAAAGTCGGTCAATTATTATCTCGTATTACTTCCGATTTATTTGATATAACAGAATTACTGCATCATGGACCAGAAAATATTACGATATCGTTTATTAAGATTGTGGGCGCTCTGTGCATATTGGGAACGATTAGCCTACGATTGACATTGACTGCTTTTATCTTAATTCCAGTTATGTTGCTTTTTGCTTATAAGCTCAATAAAAAAATGAAAAGGGCATTTAAACGCAACCGTGAAAAGATTGGCGATATCAATGCGCAGATAGAAGACAATCTTTCAGGAATACGAGTAGTGAAATCATTTGCCAATGAAGATATTGAGTGTGAAAAATTTAAACAAGGAAATGATAAATTTCTGGAGTCCAAAAAGAATAGTTATCACTATATGGGTACGTATCATGCAGGGTTGACGGCATTTACAACGCTGATTAACGTTGTGGTAATTGCAGTAGGAGGCGTTGGTATTGCAAAAGGCTGGGTAAATATTACGGATTTTGTTACATTTTTATTATATATTAATGTCTTTACAGAGCCAGTAAAGGTTTTAGTAGATTTTACAGAGCAGTTTCAAAATGGGTATTCGGGTTATGAGCGATTTCTTGAAATCTTATCCGTTGAGCCAGATATTAAAGAAAAAGAAAATGCAGTTGTGTTAAACAATGTAAAGGGCGGCGTTATCTTTGAAAATGTTTCGTTTAAGTATTCCGATGGCAATGAGTTTGTTTTATCACATGTAAATTTGAATGTTGCGCCAGGAAAATATATTGCTTTAGTGGGTCCTTCTGGTGTGGGGAAAACAACCTTATGTTCATTAATTCCAAGATTTTACGAGGCAAGTGAGGGAACCATAAAAATTGATGGTACAAATATAAAAGATGTGACATTAAAGAGTTTAAGAGACCATATTGGCGTTGTACAGCAAGATGTATATCTTTTTATGGGAACGATTAAGGATAATATAAAGTATGGAAAACCTGATGCAACTGATGAGGAAATTATTGAGGCGGCAAAAAATGCAAATGCCCATGATTTTATTATGTCTTTTGAAAAAGGGTATGACACCGATATTGGTCAAAGAGGCGTCAAACTTTCGGGCGGACAAAAGCAGCGTTTATCTATTGCAAGGGTATTTCTTAAAAATCCGCCTATTTTGATATTTGATGAGGCAACCTCTGCACTAGACAATGAAAGCGAAAAAGTGGTGCAGGATTCTTTGGAAAAACTTGCTAAAAATAGAACTACTTTTGTTATTGCACATCGACTTACAACGATTGAAAATGCAGAAGAAATCTTGATGTTGACAGAAAATGGAATTGAGGAATCAGGAACGCATCAGGAGTTAATGGCTCGCAATGGTGCATATGCTAAAATGGTAAAAATACATCAATAATATAAAAATCCTTGTTTCTATATTTATTTACGCGAATAATGAGGGGAATAGTTATGTATGTATTGTTTTCTTTTTTATAAAAATTGCGTATAGGATATCATTCTTTGAGGAAAATAATATAGAGAAATAAATGGAAGCAATGGAGGATTTGTATGAAACAATTTGAATATATGATTAAAGACGAAGTAGGGATTCATGCCAGACCAGCAGGATTACTTGCAAAGGAGGCAAAAAAATATAATTCTGTTATCAAGATACATTTTAATGGAAAAGAGGCAGAGGCAAATAAATTAATGGCTGTTATGGGACTTGGTGTAAAGAGTGGAAAAACGATAACGGTAACAGTTGAAGGGGCAGATGAAGAAACAGCATCCAAAGCTATGGAAGATTTTTTTAAGGAAAATATGTAGTTGTTATATAGGTGTAAAAAATAAAAAACATGCAGTAACAATAACAATGAAAAGGGGTAAGTAGCTATGGATACATTGAAAGGCAAAAAAGTGTTTGGCGGTATTGCCATTGCAGCAATATTTTATTATGAAAAAGACCAAAAGGAAGTTGCACGCCGAAAAGTAAGCAATACAAAAGCAGAGTTGGAACGTTTTGAAACAGCAAAAAGCGAGGCGGCAAAACAGCTTCAGGTATTATATAATAAAGCATTAAAAGAAGTGGGCGAAGTGAATGCACAAATTTTTGACGTTCATTTGATGATGTTGGAAGATGACGATTATAATGATTCTATAGTCAATATTATTGAGAGCCAAGAAGTCAATGCAGAGTATGCCGTTGCAGTGACAGGCGATAATTTTGCAGAAATGTTTGCCAATATGGAAGATGAATATTTTAAGGCAAGAAGCATTGATGTTAAAGATATATCCGAACGAATTGTACGCATATTGACGGGCAGTTGGGCAAAGGAAGACCTTATTGAGCCTTGTATTATTGCGGCGAAAGATTTAGCGCCAAGCGAGACAGTGCAGATGGATAAAAGTAAGCTGCTGGCATTTGTGACAAAAGAGGGGTCAACCAATTCCCATACGGCAATTTTGGCACGAACAATGAGTATACCTGCCCTTATCAATGTGGATATTAAAAGGGAATGGAATGGTAAGATGGCAATTGTAGATGGCTATGAGGGCATCATCATTATAGACCCAAACAGTGAGACGCTAGAGCTATATAAAAAGAAGAAAAAACAAGATGAGGAACAAAAAAAGCTATTACAAGATTTAAAGGGAAAGGATACCATCACAAAAAGCGGTCGATTGATAAAACTTTATGCCAACATTGGAAATGTATCCGATATTGGTTCAGTTCTTAAAAATGATGCCGATGGTATAGGTCTTTTTAGGAGTGAATTTTTATATCTTGAAAAAGATTATTTTCCGACAGAAGAAGAACAATTTACTGCTTACAAGCAAGTCGCTGAGACGATGGGCGATAAAAAAGTAATTATCCGAACGTTTGATATTGGGGCAGATAAGCAAGCTCATTATTTTAACCTTGATAAAGAGGAAAATCCTGCTATGGGTTACAGAGCTATCCGTATTTGTCTTACACAGACCGATATATTTAAAACACAGCTACGCGCTTTGTTTCGTGCCAGTGCATTTGGCAATATTGCAATTATGTATCCTATGATTACATCGGTTGAGGAAGTAAAAGCTATCAAAAAAATTGTTGAGGAAGTAAAAGTTGAACTTGACAGCATTGGGGTTGATTATAATACAATAGAACAAGGGATTATGATAGAGACGCCTGCTGCCGCAATTATTAGTGATTTATTGGCGAAAGAAGTTGATTTTTTTAGCATTGGAACGAACGACTTAACACAATATACGCTTGCTGTTGATAGGCAAAACAATCATCTTGACCGATTTTATAATCCACATCATGAGGCTATTCTTCGATTAATCAATATGGTTGTAGAAAATGCTCATAAGGAGGGGATTTGGGCAGGCATATGCGGTGAGTTAGGAGCAGATTCAGAATTGACAGAAAAATTTTTAAAAATGGGAATTGATGAACTTTCCGTATCACCAGGAATGATTTTACCATTGCGCAAAGTGATTCGTGAGGCAGAATAAAATAATATGAAGAATTAATTTGTATCTGTGTGCTGTTTGATACAAAATTATCACAGAGAATCAAAGGTTTTTTATGTAAAAAGCAGCACAGAAATGGAGATTGATATGAAAAAACAAGTATTTAATCCATATCTTCCAATTGACGAACATATACCTGATGCGGAGCCACATATTTTTGATGATCGATTATATGTGTTTGGCTCTCATGACAGGAGCGGCGGAGATACGTATTGTGAGTTGGACTATGTGGGGTATTCAGCTCCTGTGGAAGATTTGACAGACTGGAGGTATGAGGGTGTTATTTATTCAGCAAGTAAAGACCCTCATTCCACAGAGGTTATTGAGGGGGCAGGGGAGCGAAAATATCTATATGCCCCTGATGTAGTTAAAGGCAATGATGGTCGTTATTATCTTTACTACTGCTTATCAGCATGGCGGGGAAAAGGCGGGTTTGATGGACCTATTTCAGTTGCTGTGTGTGATACGCCAATAGGAGAATATCAGTATTATGGCGATGTGAAGTATTTGGATGGAACATTAATGAAACAATATATACCATTTGACCCTGCTGTTATAAATGATGAGGGCAGAATTTATCTATATTATGGGTGGTCGTTATCGCACCGATATACAAACGATTCTGAAGAAGATTTAAAAATTAGAATGAAAAATATGTTTCACAAATCGGATGCAGAACTCGAACATGATGGTTGTTTTCTTATGGGTGCAAATGTCGTGGAATTAAATGAAGATATGCTTACTGTAAAAACACAGCCACAGCGGATTATACCTGGACATCGCTTAGCACAGGGAACCGAATTTGCAGAACATGCTTTTTTTGAAGCAAGTTCTATTAGAAAAGTGAACAATCAATATTATTTTATTTATTCAACACAGGTACAGCATGAATTAGCTTATGCAGTTAGCGATTATCCAGACCATGATTTTCATTTTGGTGGTGTTTTAATATCCAATGGCGATATTGGATATAATGGAAGGAAGCCAGAGGATAGACTTGCCAACACAGGCACCAATCATGGAAGTATTATATGCGTAAATGGGCAGTGGTATATTTTTTATCATAAAAATACACATCTTACAAGTTATTCAAGACAGGGGGCAGCAGAAAAAATCATAATAGAAGAAGATGGCACAATAAAACAGGTGGAGATGACATCTTGCGGCTTAAATAAGGGGGCATTGATAACGAATGGAAAATATCCAGCTGTTATTGCATGTAACCTGACTGATGGCAGTATGCCGCATAATGGAAATGGTGCAAGCGAGGCGATAAAGCCATTTATCACACATTGCGGCAATCAATATTTTATTTCAAATATTCATAATAAAACATTAATAGGGTATAAATATTTTCTTTTTGATAAAAAATGCAGATTAACAATAACATATAGAGGAACTGCAAAAGGACGATTATATGTAATGACTGATGGTGCAGAAGCTGAAAATAAAATGTACATAGATAAGGAAAATAAGCAATCTTTACTAGAATGTTATTTTGAGATTGCACCAACGCCACCTGAAGTATGGCAATGCAGTTCTATATATATGCAAGTTACAGGAGTCTATCCGCTATTTTTGGTATTTCAAGGAACAGGAACAATGGAATTATTGGAGTTGGAATGGGAGAAATGATAGAGGATGCAGTGGTGCGCCTGATTGGATTATTGAAATTATATCACCAAGTAATTCGGAACATGACTATATTAGAAAATTGAATTTATATGCGGATGCTGGCGTAAGAGAATATTGGATTGTCAATCCTAAAAAACAGACCATTCTTGTATATTTTTTTGAAGAAAATGCTTTTGATGTTTATCAATATACGTTTCAAGATAAAATAAAAGTTAATATTTATAATGATTTTAATATTGATTTTTTAAAGTTGGACATTGATATATAAGTTAATTTTTTGAAAAAGATAAAGTTTTATAAATTAGGGTGTGTCGCGTTAATGCGTCACACCCCTATCAATAAATGTCAACCCAATTTTTACGATTTTTTTCTAATAAATATTCCTGCCGCGATTCCTAGTATTCCAGCAATTATCATAATAATTCCCGTTCTCACAAAATATGTATTGGATAGAGGCAGTGTAGTACCAATATATTGCGCAGACATTGTTTGGAATATGCTGGATGCAAAATTGCAAAGTATACTGACATATGCCAACCCAACCAATAGACAACAGCCCCCAAAGCTTAGCAGTGTTGTACCAATGGATTTTGTGTCAATGATACAAAGAATCAATAGTACAATTACTATAGCAATCAATAGTCCTTTAAACCAAGTTGATATCAATACAGAATATATTTTTATATAAGTATCATATTGGCGGGCATATTTATTAACATTTTCAGTGATATATTCATTAATTGTGTTTTCTACATTTTTTGACTGATTTAATATTTGTTCACTAAAAGAATCAATCACTTTATTTAAAAGAGAAGAGTTTGTTGACTCTTTAAACGAGTTGACGATTGCTTTAATTAAATCTTTAATTTGAGTGGTTATTTCTATATTAAAAGTAAATACAGTACTTCCATTATTTAACTGCTCTATAATAGATTCTATATATTTTGAAGTGATATCTTCAATATAATCATTTTCTGTTATTGCATCTTCAATATTTTTAAATTTGTCAGTATTAATACCTAAATTTTCTTTAACAATATCAATAATTTTATTACAAATTGCCTCGGATACTGTTTGGGTACATAGAGTATCAGCAACAATATTTTTTAATTGAAAGCTTATTCCCATTATTAAAAGATTGATAATCATAATAAAATTTAGTAAAAATAAAATAATTTTGCGCTGAATAGATAAATTTTTTTTCATATTGCTTCCTTTTTTTTAACTTGCCAATAATAAAAAATAGTATTTACAATAGTATAAGGCTTGTGTCAAAATGTATTTTTTATTTTTTAAAATGATTGTTATATATGTAAAACAACTGTCATTAAATGTTATTATAGTCTAATTTTAGCAAATAATAAAGTTTAATTTTTAAAAATATGCGTACACTAATATTGTATGATTTAGCACAGCGATAATAAATCAAGTAAGAGATTTCTCGGATAAAATTAAATCGTATGTGCAAAGACGAATATTGTGCAGAAATGAGGGCATATATGAAGGATTTAAAAATTAAAAAAGTAGTTGGAAGAGAAATTATTGATTCAAGAGGAAATCCAACGGTTGAGGCAGAAGTGCATCTTAAAGATGGAACTGTAGGTCGTGGAACGGCGCCAAGTGGTGCATCTACAGGAGAATTTGAGGCGTTGGAACTGCGTGACGGTGACAAAAATCGTTTTGGAGGAAAGGGTGTATCAAAAGCTGTTCATAATATTAATACTATTATTAATGATACTATTACAGGGTTTAATGCTTCTGATATATATGCAGTTGACCATGCAATGATAAAGGCAGACAAAACAAAGGATAAATCGAAGCTTGGTGCTAATGCGATTCTTGCTGTTTCGATAGCCTGTGCAAAAGCAGCGGCAATATCTCTTGATATACCACTCTATAAATTTCTTGGGGGAGTAAATGCAAACAGGCTTCCTGTTCCTATGATGAATATATTAAATGGCGGCGCACATGCAGCAAATACGGTGGATGTTCAAGAATTTATGATTATGCCAGTGGGTGCTTCGAGTTTTAAGGAGGCATTGCGATGGTGTACAGAGGTGTTTCACAGTTTAGCAGCATTGTTAAAATCAAAAAAGCTTGCAACATCGGTTGGTGATGAGGGAGGATTTGCACCAGACCTTGCAAGTGACGAGGAAGCGATTGAGTACATTCTTGAAGCCATTAAAAATGCAGGATATAAACCTGATACAGATTTTAAAATTGCTATGGATGCGGCGGCAAGCGAATGGAAAGGCTCTAAAAAAGGTGAATATATTTTGCCAAAGGCAGGGACAAAATATACATCACAAGAGCTGATTGAGCATTGGAAACAATTGGTGGAGAAATACCCGATTATTTCAATAGAAGATGCACTTGATGAAGAAGACTGGGAAGGTTGGCAGCTTCTTACCAAAGAACTTGGAAAAAAAGTGCAGCTTGTTGGTGACGATTTATTTGTTACCAATACGGAAAGACTGTCGAAAGGAATTGAACACAGATGCGGCAATTCCATTTTAATTAAGTTAAATCAAATTGGTTCGGTATCAGAGACTTTAGAGGCTATAAAGATGGCGCATAAAGCAGGATATACTGCAGTTACAAGTCATCGTTCAGGCGAGACCGAAGATACAACAATTGCAGATTTGGCAGTGGCGTTAAATACGTGTCAAATTAAGACAGGTGCGCCAAGCAGAAGTGAACGTGTTGCAAAATATAATCAGCTTTTGCGCATTGAGGAAGAATTAGGAGAGGCATCCATTTATCCAGGAATAAAGGCATTTGGAGTGAAATAAATCACAAGAATTTTTGAAAGTTAAACGTATTATTGTATGTAAAAAATATTTTTAACCTCATCAAGGAAGTCCTCCACTTCAATGCTGCAAAGGCATAAGTGGGGGACTTGCTTGTTTCAGTGGGAGTATAAGCTCCCACTGAAAAGCTACGATAGTAGCTAGAGGGTTATGAGCAAGTAGCGTAGCGGATTGCGAATATCCACTTAACTTAGACGAATAACTCTGTAATAGGGATATTCGTCTTTTTATTCTTACATGTAACGAGTCAAGTGCTGTTCTTGCACGAGCATTTGGCGAATGTCACGAGGGGCAAATATTCCACAGCTTGCTATGGGTTATTTGATTTAACCTCATAGTAGCTATATTTGCTTTGATTAGCTGCTTTTCAAAGTTTAAGTAATATTTAATAGAATTATATGTACTTTTGTGATAAAATAATGGCATTAAAAAGACTAGGGAGTAAATTTATTGTTTGAGCAAGATTATATTATGCGTCTTATTAAAGAAATGGTAAGAATGATTTTAAAGATACTATTTAATATTGACACAGATTCACCGACAACAGAATTATTAAGTGAAACATGGGAACGAGAATGTTTAGAAAATCTTTTGACCTTAGTTGATAATGGAAATATCAATGAAGCAGAAAATAAGATTTATGAATTAATTTCTAATAAAAACATGGAAAATTTAAAAATAGCATTATTGTTTTACTCTTATCTTAATGGCAAAACAGACGATTTTCTTGAGAAAAATAATTTTAATAGAAAAGAAGTGGAAGATGGATTAAAGGGAGTTATTTCTAAATATGGATTAGAGAATTTAACGGATTTTTTGTCAAGTAAAGATTATTAAAAATTGAGAAGGACTGCAATAAAAAGATATGATTCATTTTAAATCGTATAGGATTAAAGATAAAAAGATTAAGCATATATATTTTATAATAAATATATGTACACTTATGTGTATGGTAGTATTGATTTTATGTAATCTTTTTTTAATGAATTTTCCTCAATGGATTGTTTGGTATGTCGGCGCGTTATCTGTTATACAAAATATTTTATATCAATTATTATTTAAGACCAAATGGATAACAAAAATTATTTTGCCTGTAATTTTTACAATAATTGCTGTTTTTGCCTCATTGTTTGTATATTGCTTTCCCTATTGGAATTCGTCTTCATTTAAAATTTTAGAAAGAACGCCATTAAATTATAATGATACAATATCCTATAAACAAGCAGCAAATGATTTAGAAACAGCGATGTATTATCTGGAAAAAACACATCCTATGTTTCAAGATGGACTTAGTGCAATAATTGAAGAACGTTATGCTAACGCACTAAGAAGATTAGAGCAAAGGCAGAATATAACGGTCAATGATTTGCGGCGGGAAATTCAAATTGTTATCAATCCGATACACGATGCACATACAACTACATATAGTAATTTTCCAAGAAATAAATATTTAAAAGATGCATATCAAAAGAGTGAAGAAGGATATGCTTTCTATTCATTAAATGGTTATACAAGCAGTGAAATTATCGAAGCAGCAAAGCCATATTATTCATATGAATCAGAAAATTGGATTTCAGTTAATTATGTATATTTTGCACCTTATACATTTGAGTGGAAAGATACGAATGGAAATATAGTAATACAAACGTATACTTTAGATGATTTTGTCAGTTTAGAAGAATATGAGGAGTTTATAAAAAGTTATTCTGAGTCACCCGATGAAGATGAGGAAGAAACACCATTTGTCTATTATGAGATAAATGAAGAAAAAAGTGTTGCTATACTTACACTTACACAGTGCAAATATAATGGAGAGTATAGAAATTGTGTAAAGAAGATGTTTCAGGAAGTAAAAGCAAAAAATATTAAAAATGTAGCAGTAGATGTTCGAGGAAATGGCGGCGGTGATTCGACAGTGGCAAATGAATTTATCAAATATTTGTCTGTTGATAGGTTTAAAGATTGCCCTGGTGATTGGCGATGGGGATTTTTTGTGATTTCGGATAATGGGTATCGAAAAAATAGACCCTATAAAAATCTTCTCTTTGAGGGGAATGTATATGTATTGACAAATCGAAAATCGTTTTCAGCAGCAATGGATTTTGCACAGATAATACAGGATAATAGATTAGGAAAAGTAGTGGGAGAATCACCAGCAAACGATGCCAATGGTTATGGTGAAATTGTTGTATTTTCTTTGCCGCATACAGGCATATCGATGCAGATTTCTACAAAAAAATGGTATCGAATTGACACGGATAATGTTGATAATTATGTAATACCAGATTATCCGTGCAGTGGAAATGAAGTTTTATCAAAACTTTATTCCATTATATAGAGTATATAGAGAGTGTAGTGTGAAAAATAATGCTGATGCACTTATTGTTTTAAAAACAAACAAGTTTGTCATTTATTTGTGCCAAAACGTCACAAATAAGACTTGAGCCATTAGCTGCTCCTAGAAATCAATCACAGTATGGAGGGAAAAATGACCGATAAAGAATTAATGATTGCTGGCAAGTTGTATATGGCTGGCGGAAAAGAGTTAGCAAAAGATTTTAAGAAATCCAAACAGCTTACAAGGGAATATAATTTAACAACGCATGATGAATTGGAGAAAAGAACACAGATATTAAAGGAACTTTTTGGTTCAGTGGGAGAAGATGTATATATAGAGCCAACATTTAAATGTGATTATGGGTGCCATATTCATATAGGAAATCATTTTTATGCAAATTATGACTGTATTATTATTGATGTGTGCAATGTCACTATTGGTGATAATGTATTTTTAGCGCCACGCGTAGGGATATATACGGCAGGTCATCCCATCGATGCAACCATTCGGAATCAAAAATTAGAGTATGGAAAGCCAATAGCCATTGGCGATAGCGTCTGGATAGGCGGCAATACCGTGATTAATCCAGGTGTTACAATTGGCAGCAATGTAGTGATAGGTTCAGGTTCCATAGTGACAAAAGATATTCCAGACGGCGTGGTTGCAGTAGGAAATCCTTGCAGAGTGCTACGAAAAATATCCGATGAAGATACAAAATATTGGCAAAATTTAGCAAATGAGTATTACCAAGAAATACAAAAGTAAGCGGGAGGCGAAAAATGAGTTTAGCACAGATAAGTAAATTTATGAGTTTGATATTAAGACATAAGCCTCAAATGATAGGGATTGAATTGGACGAACATGGCTGGGCGGATGTAGAAGAATTAATTGCAGGAATTAGTAAAAGCCATACGTTTAATATGGAAATGTTAGAGCAGATAGTGGAAACCGATAATAAACAGCGCTACTCATTTAATGAAGATAAGCGTTTAATTCGTGCAAATCAAGGTCATTCGATTCCCGTTGATGTGGAGTTGGAAGAATGTGTGCCGCCAGAATATCTTTGGCATGGAACAGGTATGAAATATGTGGAAGCCATTGATAAGCAGGGTTTAATACCCAAAAGCAGGCTGTATGTACACTTGTCAAAAGATGTTGAAACGGCAAAAACAGTGGGACAAAGGCATGGAAAGCCAGTTGTATATCGGGTGTTAAGTGCAGATATGCAAAAAGATGGCTATATATTTTATTTGTCAAAAAATGGCGTGTGGCTGACAAAAAAGGTTCCCATAAAATATTTGCAAAAGCAAAAAAATCCGTGACAAATGGTAAATAATGTGATATAGTTTGACATAGTAAGTAAATCGAAAAGTTAAAGAAAGGGATAAAGTCATGAGTTATACAGTTTTCGCAAACGAATATCTTAGTATAGAATCAAGCAATGCACTGAGTTTTATTCAGCGCTTTAATTTTGTACGCTTTTATAAGGTAATGCGAAGACGAAAAACAGTATTGTAAGAATAGAAATAACAATACATGGGTTTATTCACCGCTTATCTTATAAAAGATAGGCGGTTTTTTGATGCACAGCCCCATGTAGATGAAATATGCCGCTAAGGCGGTGCATGGGGCGCGCGGCGAGTAGGGAAAATCTTCCCTACTCGATTGCATAGAGGAAAAAAGTAAGTTGTGTCTGTGTACTGCTTGGCACAAAATTATGAAAAGAGTTTTTGACTCTTTGCACAAAAGCAGTGCAGAAATGAGGTTTATTATGTTTGAAATTAAGGGAAAAGAAAATACTGCAATCTGTTATGCCAATGTTGTGGAGGAGGAAGCAATAGAGCAAATTCGCAGAATGTGCGATTATGAGTTTACAAAGGGAAGCAAGATAAGAATTATGCCAGATGTTCATGCTGGAAAAGGCTGCACCATAGGAACAACAATGACGATAACCGATAAAGCTGTGCCAAACATTGTTGGTGTGGATATTGGATGCGGCATGTATACTGTCAATCTTGGAAAAGGAGAGATTGATTTAGCAAAAGTGGACGAGGCGGCGCATTTTATTCCTTCTGGTAAAAAAGTGTGGGAAGGAAGAAAAGAAAAATTTGATTTAGAAGAGTTAAAATGTTATAGACAATTAAAAGATACAAAATGGCTTGCAAGAAGTTTAGGAACACTTGGCGGAGGCAATCATTTTATTGAGATAGACAAAGCCTATGATGGAACTAATTATCTGATTATTCACAGCGGAAGCCGTAATTTAGGCAAGCAGGTAGCTGAAATTTATCAAGAACTTGCCATTGATTTGCATAAGGGAAAGGAAGAAT
Organism: uncultured Lachnospira sp.; assembly: GCA_910585095.1. Lineage (GTDB taxonomy): Bacteria > Bacillota > Clostridia > Lachnospirales > Lachnospiraceae > Lachnospira. Next base: position 57,422 of record CAJUBU010000001.1, on the reverse strand, counting down.
ATTTTAAAGAAAAACAACGCATTATTGACAGCTATAAGGCACAAGGAAGAAGAAAAGAAATTCAATCAGCGTTGAAAGCGTTAAAATGGCAATGCAGAGAATTAATGGTGCCAGAAGATTTATGTTATTTGTATGGAATCTATTTAGAGGATTATTTGCATGATGTAGTTATCTGTCAAAAATTTGCAAAGCGCAACCGCGAAAAAATGGCAGAGGTTTTATTAGAAAAAACAGGTTTGTCAGGAACGGATGCATTTCACACCATTCATAATTATATTGATACCAATGAGATGATTTTAAGAAAAGGCGCCATAGCAGCACATGCAGGAGAAAAAGTATTGATTCCAATTAATATGAGAGATGGTAGCGTTCTTGCTGTTGGCAAGGGAAATAAAGAATGGAATGATTCTGCGCCTCACGGGGCAGGAAGGCTGATGTCGCGCACAAAGGCAAAGGAGACATTAAGCATGAAAGAGTATAAAAATGCAATGGAAGGCATCTATACAACTTCTGTTAATGAGGCAACCCTAGATGAGGCGCCAATGGCATATAAGTCTTTGGAGGATATTATTGATGTTATTAAAGAGTCGGTAGATGTTATTGATATTATGAAACCAATATATAATTTTAAGGCATCGGACTAGATATAAAATATTTTTAATCTATCAAATAGGCGATTATGAGGTATTGATTTTTTGATATAAAAGTATACTCAAAATTAAGAAAATTTAAGTAATAAAAAAATGTGAATTTATATTGTTTGTACGATTTATACCTAAAAATAAAAAATTACATAATCGCCTAATTCTATAAACAAAAATAAATTTATTATAAAAGTGAATTATTATAAAAATAATTTATTTTTAGATAATACGTTGTGTTTTTGTGCTGCAAGACACAAAATTACAAAAGATATATCGAATAACATGTTAAATGATATATTAAATATATGTATTTATAATATTTGCATACAAAAAAGCAGCACGGAAATGAGGATTATTAATAGGAATGAAGATAGGATTAGGAGAACATTTTAATTATAAAAAATTGCTTCGATTTGTATTGCCATCTATTGTTATGATGATTTTTACATCGATTTATGGCATTGTAGACGGAATATTTGTATCCAACATTGTTGGAAGTAATGCGTTTGCTTCCGTCAACTTTGTGATGCCTGTGTTAATGATAATAGGGGCTATTGGCTTTATGGTTGGAACAGGAGGCAGCGCACTTGTCTCCTTGACAATCGGGCAAGGTCATCAAAAAAAGGCAAATGAATATTTTTCACTGTTAATCTATTTTTTATTGGGTGCAGGCATTGTGGTAAGCTTACTGATTTTTATTTTTGTGGATAAAATGGTAAAATTGCTGGGAGCCGATGCAACGATTGTGAATGATTGTATTTTATATGGAAGAATTTTATCGGCGTTAATGCCCTTTTTTTTACTGCAAAATTGTTTCCAAAATTTTTTAGTGGTCGCAGAAAAACCAGGTTTTGGTCTTGTTATTACGGTTCTTGCAGGCGTAACCAATATGGTTTTGGACTTCTTATTTATGTATGTTTTTAGAATGGGTGTTGCGGGAGCGGCGTTTGCAACAGGAATAAGCTGGATAGTTGGCACTATTATTCCATTTTTCTATTTTATAAAAAGAAAAGATAATGAACTAAAAATTGTAAAACCAAAATGGAACACCAGTGTTGTTGTAAAAAGCTGCAGCAATGGATTAAGTGAAATGTTAGGTAACATTTCATTTAGTATTGTCAATATGCTATTTAATATGCAGTTAATGAAATATGCAGGTGCAAATGGCGTTGTGGCATATGGAATTATTATGTATGTCTCTTTTATTTTTGTCGGTACGTATCAAGGGTATTCTTTTGCGATAGCTCCTGTTATTGGTTATAATTATGGGGCGAAAAATAATAAGGAATTGAAAAATATCTTTAAAAAAAGTATAATTGTCATTGGTATTTTTTCAGTGGTAATGACTGTTGCTGCAGAAATCTTATCACCGTTATTAGCCAGCATTTTTGTAAGTTACGACAATGAATTAGTAGCGATGACAACAAGGGCAATACAAATTTTTTCATTATCTTTTATTATAAGTGGTTTTAACATTTTTGCTTCTTCATTGTTTACTGCTTTAAATAATGGAGTTATATCAGCGCTGATATCGTTTTTGAGAACCTTTGTTTTTCAAATTGTTATGATTTTTGGACTACCGCTGCTTTTTGATTTAAACGGATTATGGATGTCTGTGGTGTTTGCTGAAGTTTTGTCAATTATTGTTAGTATTTGTTGTGTTTGCTGCAATCGAAAAAGATATCAATATTTTTAATTTGGTGATAGGTTGAAAATCATGCCAAATTATGTTATTCTTATTACTTGATAATATGTAAATTCCTGTGAATGAAAGGATTGTAATGAATATAACAATTGATGGGTATAACATTGATTATAACATAACAGGTGAGGGTGATAAAACGGTCGTTATTCTTCAAGGCTGGGGAACAAAACATGAGGTCTACAATTCAGTGGCTGCTTGTATTCATGCAAGTTATAAGGTTGTACAGTTTGATTTTCCAGGATTTGGGAATAGTGATGAGCCAAGAGAAGCATGGTCGGTATCTGATTATGCAGCATTTTTTATAAAATTGATGGAAGCGCTTGATATAAAGAAAGCAACATTGATGGGGCATTCATATGGAGGCAGGGTTATTATCAAGCTTGCAGGCAGTATGAACGTTCTATTTGAAATTGAAAAAATTGTCTTGATTGACAGTGCAGGAGTGTTGCCTAAAAAGACAACAAAGCAAAAGTTAAAAGTAAAGCGTTATAAGATGCTTAAAAAAATTTTTAGTTTGAAGCCTATCTATGCCATTTGTCCACATTTGATAGATGACTGGAAAAATAGACAGGGTTCAGCCGATTATAAAAATGCTTCACCGATGATGAAGCAATGTATGGTAAAGGCTGTTAACGAGGATTTGACACCATTATTTTCATCTATAAAACAAGAAGTGTTGTTGATATGGGGCGATAAAGATACAGCAACACCTATTGCCGATGCAAAGCTGATGGAAGAACGGATGCCAAATGCTGGGCTTGCAGTGATTAAAGGAGCGGGACACTTTTGTTTTTTGGAACAGCCTGTTGTTTTTGCTAATATAATGAAGTCATATTTTAAGGTATGATGGAATAATTTTCGTATAAGAGTATTTGTATTGAAACGCTGCTTGATACAAATGGTGTGATTGAAGCAGCGTAGGAATGAGGATTCGAGCATGTTATTTACTGCAATCATTTCAATTATATGTATGTTTCCGACATTTGGACTTGTTTTGCGATATAATCTTCATATGTTTCAGTTAAATGGCTATAAAAATAAGGAACATATAACTTGGCTTAAAAAAAATAAAGGAAAGCAAGGATTACTGGTATTTGTTGCAATAGCAGGTGTGATTGCACTTATTATTCCCTCTATATGGTTATTGGCAGTGCAGATTATAATATGGTTGATTGTATGTAGATATTATATTTATTTAAAAAAGGTTAATACAAAGAAAAATCTTGTGTATACCAAGAGAGTGCAGCGACAGATTCTTACAGATATTATTCTTGCTGTCATTGTTTTGCTTTTGGTAGGATTTGTTGGAGGGCTTCGCTTGATAAGTGGCACATGTGGTATTCTTGTGGCATTGCAGGGAGTTTTGCTGCTTGTGATAAATCTTATCAATAAGCCGATAGAGATGTCTATTAGTCATTATTATATTAATGATGCCAAAAAGAAGTTAAAACAAGTGCCAAATCTTAAGATTATTGGTGTGACGGGCAGTTATGGAAAAACAAGTGTAAAGTATTATCTTTATACACTGTTAAGAGAACATTTTAATGTGTTGATTACCCCTGAAAGTTACAATACACCAATGGGGGTTGTTAAGACAATAAGAGAATCGCTAAAACCTACACATGAAATTTTTGTGTGTGAGATGGGTGCAAGGCATGTGGGGGATATTAAGGAAATATGTGATATTGTTCACCCACAGCATGGTGTGATAACTTCCATAGGAGCGCAGCATATAGAAACATTTTTTAATATAGAAAATATTGTAAATACCAAATTTGAACTTGCCGATGCACTTCCAAGTGATGGATTGTTGTTTTTAAATGGTGATAATACGTATATAATGGAACATGCAAATAAATATAACAACAAAATATTTTATAGCGGAAGTAATGATAAACAGGAACTTGTTGGCGATAGCAAAGAAAAGGCAGGTCGTTTGGGTGATAGCCAAAACAAGCAAAAAGTTTCTGGTTATGTTGCAGAAGATATCAAGTTGTCTCAAGTGGGTACAGAATTTACGGTTGTTGCGCCAAGTGGAGAGAAAGAGCATTTTCAGATGCGTCTTGTAGGCAAACATAATATTGTCAATGTTGTCGGCGCGATTGCCGTAGCTAATCGTTTTGGCGTGAGCCTTTCCAATTTGAAAGCAGCAGTCCGAAGAATACAGCCAGTGGCACATCGTATGCAGATGACGCAGCATGGCAATGTGACGATTATTGACGATGCATACAATTCTAATCCAGTAGGTTCAAAGGCAGCAGTTGAAACACTTGCTATGTTTGACGGAGTGAGGATTCTTGTAACGCCGGGTATGGTCGAGTTGGGAAAAGATGAAAAAGAGTATAATTATAAATTTGGCACATATGCTGCAAAATGCTGTGATTATATTCTGCTGGTTGGAAAAAAACATACAGAGCCAATACAAAATGGAGCGATAGAGAGTGGCTTTCCAAAAGAAAAATGTATTGCTTATGACAAATTGGAAGAAGCTCTTAGTTATGCCTATTCAATTAATGAAGAAGGGCATAAATATATTTTGCTGGAAAATGACCTTCCAGATAATTATTAGAAACAGTAAAGTGGACTGCAAATATTCATTATAAATATATTGTAATAAAATTAAATAAGGAAAGAAAGGTGCAAGATATGTCTACAATAATAAAGACTAGAGTTGCAGTGATGTTTGGCGGCAAGAGCGTAGAACATGAAGTTTCGGTTATTTCAGGGATTCAGGCAATAATGAGTATGGATACAGATAAATACGAGGTGATTCCTGTATATATTAATAAAAATAATGAGATGTATATTGGTGATAAGATTGGTGATATTGAAGCATACAAAAATATTAAGGAACTGATTGCACAGTCGCAGCGTGTGATTATGATAAATGAGGGCAATAAAGTGTGCCTTACCCCTTATCCGCTGAAAATGTTTGGTAAAAAAAGCGTTATAGAGATTGATATTGCATTTCCAATTGTACATGGTACCAATGTTGAAGATGGAGCGCTTCAGGGCTATCTAAAGACAATTGGCATCCCGTTTGTCGGCTGTGATGTGACCGCTTCCGCAGTGGGAATGGATAAGTATATTACAAAGGCTGTGTTAAAGGAAAATGGGATTCCAATTTTAGATTGTCAATGTTATACAATGTCGGATTATTCTGATATAGATAGTATTGTAGCTGATGTAGAAAATCATTTAGGATATCCTGTTATTGTAAAGCCCGTCAATCTTGGCTCAAGTGTTGGTATCAGCGTAGCAAAAAATCAGGCTGAATTGATTACATCAATTGATGATGCATTTACATATGCAAAGAAAATTATTGTAGAACATGCCATTACAAAATTAAGAGAAATTAACTGTTCTGTGCTTGGCGATGAAAACGAGGCTGCAGCTTCAGAGTGTGAGGAGCCGCTTCACTCAAAAGATATATTAAGTTATGAAGATAAATATTTGAGCAATTCAAAAAATGGAGGCTCAAAGGGAATGGCGGGTGTATCAAGAAAAATACCAGCACAGCTTGAAGCACAAAAAAGAAAAGAAATTCAAGATATGGCAGTGAAAGCATTTAAAATTTTAGGTTGCAATGGTGTTGCAAGAATTGATTTTATGATAGATGAAGAAGATGGAACATTGTACTTTAATGAAATCAATACGATTCCAGGTTCGCTTTCATTTTATTTATGGGAGCCTGTTGGTGTTTCTTATAAAGAATTGTTAGACCGAATGATTCAGCTATCTTTAAAGCGTTTACGAGAAGAAGAAGCCTTGACCTTTGCATTTGATACAAATATTTTAAATCAACAGTCTTTGTCAGGAATGAAAGGTGCTAAAGGGTCAAAGTTATAAAAAATTGGAGGATATTTATGAAAGAACAAAAAAGAGCGACTTGGAGTTCAAGAGCAACGTTTATTCTTGCCGCGATAGGTTCGGCAGTAGGACTTGGAAATGCGTGGCGATTTCCTGGACTGGCAGCAAAGCATGGTGGCGGAACGTATTTATTAGTCTATTTGGTGGCGATGTTTGCAATTGGTATTCCTCTTTTGATGATGGAAGTTTCCATTGCAAGAAAGTTCCATAAAGGTGCAGGTGAATCACTGCGAGGCATCAATAAGAAGATGGAATTTGTTGGATGGTCGGCAACAGCAAATGCCTTTGTTATTGTCACTTATTATTCGATTGTATTTGCGTGGGTGCTGATGATGGTTGTCTATGCGTTAAAATTTGCAGGTATGACAGGTGATGCAACTGCTGCCAGTCAAGTATTTGCAAATGCAACACAGACAACATGGGATGTCACAGGATATACTATACCAATACCCGTGTTGATTTCAGTTGTTATAGCATGGCTGGCAATTTATTTATGTATAAGAAATGGTGCAAGCAGTGTAGGCAAAGTTGTAAAGTATACAGTATTCCTTCCAGTTCTTTTATTGCTTATTATGGCTATAAAAGGCTGTACAATGAATGGCGCTATGGATGGACTTAAGATGTTTTTTATTCCAGATATCAGTGCGTTTTCAGACCCTTCTTTATGGATAGACGCTATTGGACAAGTATTTTACAGTTTATCCATTATGATGGCAATTATGTTTGCCTATGGTTCATATCTTGATGAGAAAGCAAATGTTGCAGTGGATTGCTGTATTATTGCTTTTTCTGATGCCGCTGTAAGTTTGCTTTCGGGTATTGTTATGTTTTCGACAATGGGCGGTGTTGGCATGTTGGATTCTATATCAGACTCAGGAATTGCAACAGCGTTTGTTATCTATCCGCAGGCAATTGTCAATTTAACCAGTGTTGGTTGGGTAAATGCTGTATTTGGCATGATATTTTATTTGATGCTTGTAACGCTTGCTATTGATTCAGCGTTTTCAATTATAGAAGGTGTTTCGGCTTCGGTATCAGATAAGTTTCGTATTAACCCCAAAAAGACAACAAGGGTTATCTGTGTTATCGCATCGGTTATTTCATTGCTCTATGCGACAAGAGCAGGTCTTGCATGGCTTGATATTGTTGATAACTGGACAAACCAGATTAACTTAATTATTATAGGTATATTAGAATGTATTGCCATAGGGTGGTGTTTTAATATTGATAAGGTTTGGAAACAGATTAATCGAAATACGGTTAAATTTAAGATGCCAAGAATGTGGTTTAGAATATCGATACGATATATTGCACCAATAACCTTATTTATTTTGTTTGCTTGGAATATTTATAATTTATTTGTTGTAAAAGGCGGTCATTATAGTTATGCACTTTGGGCAGAATGTATTGCGGGCTGGCTTGTATCAGCTCTTGTATTTGCAAGCGGCTTTATTATGAAGGGTGTAATTAAGTACAAAAAAAGTAAAGGTTTTGTAGAAGCTGAAATTGAATGGAAAGAGGAGGACTAAAACAAATGAATGGCGATTTATTTAAACAGTATAAATGGCAGAATATTATAACAGCTGTTATCTATATTTTATTTGGAATCGTTCTTGCTATTTTTCCCAATACAGCCATAAATACATTGGGGTATATGTTTGGCGGTGTTATGATATTTGCAGGTGCAGTGAAGATTCTTCTCTATATGAAAGAAAATAATCAAGAAAATTATTATACAAATGATTTAATGATAGGCATTATTATAATTGGTATTGGCTTGTTTGTAGTGTTTAAGATAAAAATTCTTTTATCAATTATTCCATTTTTATTTGGTTTGGTGGTGTTGGCAAATGGAAGTATGAAATTGCAAAATGTAATAAATCTAAAAAAAGCAGGATATAAAAATTGGAGGGCAATGCTTATTGTGGCATTACTAGGACTTGCGTTGGGAGTAGTTCTTATTTTTGCTCCAATTTCAAGCATTAAATTTTTGCTTAGAATTGTAGGTATTTGCTTTATTTATAGTGGAGTTACAGATATATGTATATTAATTGCAATTTCTAAAAATTTAAAATAAGTGTACAAGGGGGCGATTATTATTAAGTACAAGGTATTGATAGGTGGGGCAAATCGTATTATTGTAGATAATTTGTTTTCACAAGTTTCATCGACGTTTGAATGTATGACTACATCAGAAAACTGGGACGATATTTTATGTCATATAAAATATTTTGAACCTGATGCATTTGTGTATTTAATAGAGAGTACGTTTAGAGATGAGCTGATAAAGCTTAGGACATTGAAAAATAACAATGAGTATCTCCCATTATTTTTGATAGGAGAAGAAGACGTTTGTGATGAAATAAAAAGACTTGCACCAGATATTGCAGAAATCTTTTTTAAGAGACCAGTCTCATCAATGACAATTAAGGAAAATATAACGGATTTTCTGGATAAACAAAAAGAGGCGGCTAAAATTATGGAAGATATGAAAAAAGCTGCACAAGAACAACTACAATTAAATCAAAAAGACCGCTATAATATTTTAGTTGTTGATGATGATAGAGGGGTTTTGAAAATGTTAAAAGAGGTACTAAACACAGACTATGAAGTTACAACTGTAACAAGTGGTAAGTGGGCTATGAAGTATCTTGAAACCAAAAAACCTGCCTTGATTCTTTTGGATTACGAGATGCCAGAAGAAAGCGGCGCGGAGGTTTTTAAGAAGATATTAGATAACAGTGAATTAAAGGATATTCCTGTTATATTTCTTACGGGCGTTGCGGACAAAAATAGAATACGTGAGGTCCTTGCGCTTAGTCCAGCAGGTTATTTGCTGAAACCAATTAATGTCAATCGATTGAAGGATACCATTCAAGAGGTTATTGATAAGTAAAAATAATCTACATATTATTCTTTAATATTTTGTAGTAAGGGGGATATATGAGTGATGATATTTATTTAACAGACCTTATTGATATTGAAACATTGCAAGAACTGCAAGATGCTTTTTCAGATTTTACAGGTATGGCAGCCATTACAACTGATAAAAATGGTATTCCTGTTACAAATTACTCTAATTTTTCGGAGTTTTGTTTAAAATATACAAGGCAGAGCGAATTAGGCAATAAGCGTTGTGTGGAGTGTAATAAAGCAGCGGCAGAGGAAGTTTTATTTAAAGGAAGTCCATGCAGTTATTACTGCCATGCAGGATTGGTGTATTATGCCGCTCCAATTATGGCAAATGGCAAAATTGTAGGCAGTTTTATCGGCGGACAAGTATTGACAGAAAAACCAGATTTAGACAAAATAAGAAGTGTTGCAAAGGAGTTAAATATTCCAGAAGAAGAATATATTAAAGCGATTGATAAAGTACATATTAAAAGCATAGAAGATGTTAAAAAATCCTCAAAGTTTTTATATATGATTGCAAATCTTTTGTCTCATATGGCTTATAGCAGATATTCGATGTATCAAAGCAAAAATGAGGTTGAAAAAACATCTCATATGAAATCGGATTTTTTGGCAAATATGAGTCATGAAATCCGAACACCTATGAATGCTGTGCTTGGAATGGCAGAGATGGCTTTAAGGGAGGATATGTCGCCTGCGGCAAAAGATTATGTGCGTCAGATAAAATCTTCAGGAAAAACGTTGTTAGCAATTATTAATGATATCCTTGATTTTTCTAAAATTGAATCTGGTAAATTAGAAATTATTGAAGATAATTATGAAATTATCAATATTATAAAAGATGTTACCAATATTACGATGGCACGAATTGGCGCTAAAGATATTGAATTTTTGGTAGACCTTAATCCGAATATTCCTCGAGTATTACATGGAGATGCCGTAAGAATACAACAGGTTTTTATCAATATTTTAAATAATGCAGTAAAGTTTACAAAAAAGGGAAGTATTCAGATGTCTGTAGACTTTATGAGTTTGGACAGCGGCAGAATACTGCTTATGGTTTCCATTAAAGATAGCGGAAGTGGTATTAAAAAAGAAGATATAGGAAAGTTGTTTAATTCGTTTCAACAAGTTGACAGTAAGAGAAATCGCATGATTGAAGGGACAGGGTTAGGTTTGGCAATATGCAAAAATTTAGTTCAGCTTATGGAAGGCGATATTCATGTTGAGAGTAAATATAGAGAAGGAAGTACATTTTCTTTTGAGATAACACAGCAAGTTGTTGATACGACGCCAATTGTAGAAAAATTTGAAGAAAGTAAAGAAATAATAATATTTATTAACAATTCTTATGTTGAAAAACAAATAAGAAAGGATTTACAAAAGTTAAATGCAGATGTGTTTTCAGATATTACAATTACTGCACTAAACAAAAAAGAGCCAGAGTATCTTATCATAGAAGAATCACAGTTTGATGAAGCGCTCCAGCAGTATGTAATGAGTCATCCAAAAGTCAAAGCAATTTTGATAACAGATTATAATAAAGTATATGAAAATTCCATTCCTAATTTAAGAATATTAAAAAAGCCAATATATTGTGATAATCTTGCAATTGCTTTGGGGATAAAACAAGAAAATGATGTTGACCTTGTTGAAAAAGAGGAGAGTACATTTTATTTTAAAGCGCCTGATGCAAAAATTTTAATTGTTGATGACAATGCAATTAACCTTACGGTTGCTGTTGGATTGCTGGAACCATTAGGGATGAGAATTGATGAGGCATACAGTGCAAAAGAAGCGATTGAGTGTATTAGTAAAGTAAAGTACGATTTAATCTTTATGGACCATATGATGCCAGAGGTTGATGGCATTGAGGCAACACATATTATCCGAAGGATGTTTTCTAATTATAAGAGTGTGCCTATTATAGCGTTGACTGCTAATGCTGTAAGTGGTGCGGAAGAAATGTTTATCCGTGAGGGAATGAATGATATTGTTGCAAAACCAATAGAGACAAAAGTTATTCTTTCTAAGCTTAAAAAATGGCTGCCGGAAGATAAGATTGTAATGTGCAGTGCAGAGGAAACAAAAACTTTAGAAAAATGCAGTGAAGATATGGAAATTCCAGATATTCAAGGGCTTGACACCAAACAGGCAATATCGTTATTGGGCAGCACAAAGCTGTTTTGGTCAGTGTTAAAAGATTACTATAAAGTGATTGATAAAAAGACAGAAACCATTAGGAAACATTTTTATGGCAATAAGACAAAAGATTATACCATTGAAGTTCATGCGTTGAAAAGTGCATCAAGACAGATTGGCGCAACAGAGCTTGCAAAACAGGCAGAATTACTTGAAAAAGCGGGCAATGAAGGCGACTGGAATTATATATGTGACCATACAGAAGAAATGTTATTGTTTTACCAAAGTTATAAGAAAATTTTAAGTTTTTATGTTGAGGATAAAGAAGAAAATACAGAGTTTAATGGTATTGATACCTCAAAAGTAATTGTTCATTATCTTGAAAAAATACAGGAAGCTATCAATCAATTTGATGTATTGGCAATTGAAGAAATGGTTGATACACTAAGAGAAAAAGTAAAGAATCAAGCAGATATACAATATCTTGAACAACTGTTATTGGCATTGGAAGACAATGATATGGATAAGTGTGAAAGTGTTGTCAATGAGTGGGGGATTAAAAACAGTATGTAATGGGAAATGTTTTAACATAGGGTTAAAAATGCTAATATTTTTTGCTTAAAAATAATGTAAACTTTAGGAAGTGATATATGCGTGAGAAAGTTGCCGTTTTTTATGTTGCAGATAAAGAATATAAAATAGCCTGTGAAAATGGAAGTACAGAAATACCAATAGAGTATGCAATGGATTATGACGTTGATTTAGAAAAGATGGATTTTATTTTGATATGTAATGATAATAAATACATATTGAGAAACTTTTGGCAGCTGCATGAAAAAAATTTAACGTATACATCCTGTCTTGTACAAAACGGAATGGATATTTCTCTGCAAGCAGTCAGTGCATTATGTTATGAATGTATTATGCACATTAGACTGGATGCATATAGAGATACCCATACAAAAACATGTTTTTTTCTTAAAGGGTTACAAAGTGTAGAATACAATATAGAAGGCATTGTTGCCTGTATTGATTTTATTGAGGGAATCATTACGGAAAAAGATTTTATGAAACAATTTGCTGAGCTGGAGCAAAAGTTTGATGCATTTCCATTTCAATCCATTAATGCCATAATACAAAAATGTAGTTGGAATAACCAATGTGATGAAAATCAGAAAAAAGCAATTGATACAATCAGACAAGAATGTTTTAAGATGAAACAGTTATTAAAAAATAAAAAAGAATGGAGAACGATATGGCAGGTAGCTTATGGGATTCATAATCTGCCATGTTTATTGGTTCGTTAAAAGTTGATTTTTATTTTGGGGTGGAAGATAGGTGCTAAAATGACCGAAATAGTAGAGTTTAACAATACAAAGCTTAGTATTGACAATGTTAAAAATAAAATTATAGGTCAAATATAACTGGTAAATAAGAAAGGTAAGGTTATATCTTGTAATAGTCTTACATTTTTATTAAAAATCAACAAATGTCACAAGATGAATAAATCTGTAAACAGTAATATGTGATATAGAAAATTCATTTTGTGACATTTATATGTGTATGTAAATTTATATTCATTTTGACTAAGTAATTATTATTTATTTGCCATAGCACACAATTCTGTAAGCATTTTTGGAAGTTCTGTTTCCATATTTTCATCAGAAAATTGGCACGTTCCAACGGCTTTATGTCCACCACCATTGTATTTTAACATCAAGCTTCCAACATCTACGGTTGATGTTCGGTTTAATATACTGTAGCCAACTGCTGCTGAACAACCTTTTCCGCCACGCCCGCTTACAATCCAAGCTGATATATTTTGTTCAGGATACATGCTGTATATCATAAAACGATTACCAGTATAGATAGGGTTCACACCTCTTAAATCAGATATAATAACATTTCCCTCTACACGTGTATATTTTTGAACCATCTCTTTAAATTTTTCAGTCTGTTCATTATAAATTTCAATACGTTCTATAACATCAGGCAAGGCAAGTATTTCTTGTGTTGTCATAGTGCGGCATGCATCCATTAATTTTATCATCAGTTGATAATTAGAAATCGTAAATTGTCTCCATCTTCCCAAGCCAGTGCGTGGGTCCATAAGAAATCCGACAAGTATCCAGCCAGTAGGATTCATCACTTCATCAATCGTAAGATTGCCAGAGTCAACTTTGTCAACAGCAATCATCATATCATCAAATTGTGGGAAGCGTTCTTTTCCACCATAATATTCATAAATAATTCTTGCACATGATGGAGCAATACGACTTTCACCTTTGTATTTTCCAGCAAGTTGGTTTCTTTCATGTTCACTTGAATGATGGTCAAACCACAGTCCACAGCCCGGAACATATGGAACATTGGCAAGACAATCATTTTCATTCACTTCTACAAGTCCATCTTGTAAATCTTTTGGATGTGCAAACTCCCATGTATCAATAATGCCAGCTTCTTTTAACAAAGCCCCACATGCAAGTCCGTCAAAATCAGAACGAGTTATTAATCGCATATGTAAATTCCTCACAAAATATAGTAGTAGTTATTAATTCCCTCTCCAAGGACATTAAAAGCTGTCGTATAAAGCAACAAGGCTTATACGACAGCCTTCTATAGCTGTTAATATTATAAAGCATGTAAAAGTGATTTTCAAATAATTTAGAATAAAAAAGCAATTTTATTTGTTTTTTAGTTTTAAGATTTAGCAGTAACAGGTATTTGGTCTTTCTTGACGATAGGATACAACACTCTTGATATAATGCTAGCGATAACAAAGCATACGCCTGCTTCAATCACTCCCTGTATTCCAACAAATGCAACAACAAAGAGAAATGGATTAGTTGAACCAAATTTTGTTACCATGCTCTGTATGTATTCTGTATGGTAAAAGATAACAACAAGACTGCTCATAAACAGTAATGTGTTTAGTACAGGACAGCAAAAAGCAGCAATATAATAAGAAATTTTTTGGATTTTTTTATTATTGTGCAGCGCTTTAAAAATAAGACCTGTCAGTAAACCTTCTAAAGTTCTTGGAACAATGGTAAGAAATACTGTACCTAAAGGATTGATACTTAAAAGTGTCGCTGTAAAAGCAGAACCACCCGTCAATGCTTGATAAAAACTGGTAAGTCCAAATGCAGCGCCACATATAAGTCCGCCTATGGGACCTAAGACAATCGCCCCTACTGCAACTGGAACGGTTAAAAAAGTAATGCTTAGTCCGGGCAATCGAATATAGCCTAGTGGGGTAAAAGACATGATGATGATAATAGCTATCATCAGTGCAAGTTCTACAAAGAACTTGGTGTTAAATTGTTTTGTTTTCATAATGTGCCTCCTTAGTAACTGCCTTAAAGGTCAGCTCTTTTGCGCCATGAAAAATAATTGGCATATTTAAGATATGTCTTCATTGTGAATGACATTCAAAAAAATTTTATCATATATTATAAAAAGTAACAAGGTAAAATATTTTATTTTGATAAAATTTTTCGCTTTGACATTATGAAAAAATATTTGATATACTTAATTATAGAAAGCTTAAAGCAAGTATTGTGTAAAAAATATAAGGTTTGGTTAGCAATTTATGCTTTGTGCAAAAGCTTTTTATGCAAAAATTTGTGCAGAAATGGAGATTTTAATGAAAAGATTTATAAAGTATATAAAACCTTATATAAAATATTATATTTTAGGTCCATTATTTATGCTTGTAGAGGTAATAGGGGACGTGGTTTTGCCATGGCTGCTTGCCAAAATAATTAACAATGGCGTTGCAAACCATGATATATCCTATATTATTACAGTAGGATTATGTATGGTTTTTGGGGCTGTTCTTATGGCAGTCGGAGGCACGTTAGGAGCATGGTTTGCCGCCAATGCTGCTATGAATTTTGGAACGGACTTGCGCATGGATTTATTTGAAAAGATACAAAAATTTTCTTTTAATAATATTGATAAATTTAGCACAGGATCGCTTATTACACGGCTTACCAACGACATTACACAGATACAAAATATGATTATGCGCACATTAAGAGCATGTCTTCGCTCGCCAGGTATTCTTATCGGTGCTATTATTATGGCTTTTGTTATAAGTCCGCAGCTTGCATGTATTTTTCTTATTGTTATTCCAATACTGAGCATATCTATAATCATTATTATGAAAAAAGCGTTTCCAAGATTTAAGCGGCTTCAAAATAGTTTAGACCGATTAAATTCGTGTATTCAGGAAGGTCTTGTTAACATACGCTTAGTAAAGTCGTTTGTCCGCAATGATTTTGAGGAGCAAAAATTTGATGATTACAATGATGATTTAAAAGAAAAAAATATGTCCTCTATGGGAATTATGATAAAGTATCAGCCGATTATGACACTTGCATTAAATCTTACAACAGTGATGGTTGTATGGTTTGGAGGAAATATGATTATCGTTGGTGATATGAAAGTGGGTGATATGACCGCTTTTGTCAATTATATTACACAGATTATGGGTAGTATGACAATGATGTCAGTAGTGTTTATTAATTGGGCAAGGGCAATTGCTTCTTTTAAGCGCGTCAGTGAAGTTTTAGATGAAACGATTGATTTGACGGACGATGCTGCTAAAAGAAAAGATGTGTTGGTTCAAGAGGGAAGTATTGAATTTCAGCATGTCTCTTTTAAATATTACAAAGATTCTAAAGAGTGGATATTAGATGATATCAGTTTTTTGTTAAATGCTGGTGAGACCTTAGGGATTATTGGTTTAACGGGAAGCGGCAAGACAACGCTGGTTTCTTTAATTCCACGTCTGTATGATATTGATAAAGGAACAATTCTTGTTGATGGAATTGATGTAAGAGAGTATGCGTTAAAAAATCTTCGTGATGGAATAGGTGTTGTACTTCAAAAAAATACATTGTTTTCAGGCAATATATATGAAAATTTGCAGTGGGGCGATAAAAAAGCAAGCAAAGAGGAGGTTCAGTTAGCAGCTTCCCATGCGCAGGCAGATAAATTTATAGAACATTTTAAGGAAGGCTATAATACAGAATTAGGACAGGGCGGTACGAATGTTTCAGGCGGTCAAAAGCAGCGGTTATGTATTGCAAGAGCGCTACTTAAAAAGCCTAAAATATTAATTTTAGACGATTCCACAAGTGCGGTTGATACAGCTACGGAGCATTACATAAGAGAGGCATTGTATCATAAATATAAGTCGATGACAAAAATTATTATAGCACAGCGCATTACATCCATTATGGAAGCCGATAAAATATTAGTTTTAGATAATGGAACGATTGCAGGATTTGGTACACATGATGAATTAGTGCAATCTTGTGCAATTTATAAAGAAATCTATGAGGTGCAGTTTAGAAATGCTGTTGTAGGGAGGTGAGATTATGCCGCCAATGGGTGGAGTGACAGGAGCAATGCGTGGCACAGGCGGCAGAAGTCGCGGTGCGAAAAAAGAAAAACCAAAGGATACCAAAGGAACGATTTTGCGATTGTTTCGGTATATGAGCAACACAAAAGCGGCTTTGTTTGGTGCGCTTGGCTGTGTTGTGATAAGTACAGTCAGTAGTCTTGCAGCTTCCTATATGTTAAGACCGATTATTAATAAGCACATTGTAGGATTTAATGAAAATGGGGGAATGAAAAGTTTTATTGTAGCGCTTGTTATTATGCTTTTAGTATATATGTGCGGCGTTGCTTCTACGTATATTCAGGCTAAATTAATGCTTTATGTATCACAAGATGCATTGGTACGATTGAGAAAAGATTTATTTATTCATATGCAGAAGCTTCCAATTTCTTTTTTTGATAAGAATAACAAAGGAGATTTAATGAGCCGTTTTACAAATGATATTGATGTTGTAGGTGAGATGTTAAACAATACAGCAGTGCAGTTACTTTCTGGGGTGATGACACTGGTTGGTACATTTAGTATGATGGTATATACCAATATCGTTTTGTCTATAGTAACATTTGTAATAATTCCATTGATTGTATGTACAGGACGGTTTTTGATTTCAAAGAGTAGAAAGTATTATGCAGCACAGCAGCAGTCTATCGGCGCGCTTAATGGCTATATCGAAGAAACGATAAGCGGACAGCGAGTTGTCAAAGTGTTTAACCATGAATCAGAAGCGATTGAAACCTTTAGAAAATATAATTATGATTTAAAAGATAAACAGATAAAAGCGCAGTTTTTTGGCGGTATTATGGGTCCAACGGTAGGCAATTTAGGGCAGGCAAACTATTCGCTTACAGCGGCAATTGGCGGTATATTATGTGTTTTAAAGGGATTTGATGTCGGAGGTCTTGCCATTTTTGTCACGTATGCAAGACAATTTTCAAGACCTATCAATGAGATTACTATGCAGATGAATATTATATTTTCAGCATTGGCGGGAGCGGAGCGTGTGTTTGCTGTGATGGATATGGAACCAGAAGATATGTCTGGTGTTTCTGTTGAAAAAGTTTCTGGAGAGCTTGTTATGGAGCATGTGACTTTTGGTTATCGGCAGGATACGCCTGTATTAAAAGATATTAGTTTATGTGCTAAGAAAGGTCAAAAAATTGCCTTTGTAGGTTCAACAGGTGCTGGAAAAACGACCATAACCAATCTGATTAATCGGTTTTATGATGTGTGGAGTGGACACATTTTTTTAGATGGTGTTGATATTAATACGATGAATAGAGCGCAGTTGAGAGAAAATATTGCATTGGTACTGCAAGATACGCATTTATTTACAGGGACAGTGATGGAAAATATCCGATATGGAAGGCTGGAAGCTACGGATGAAGAAGTGATTGCAGCAGCAAAGACGGCAAATGCCGATTATTTTATCAGAAGATTATCTGATGGATATAATACAGTCCTTGAGGGAGATGGTGCGAATTTAAGTCAAGGGCAGCGGCAGCTTTTAAATATAGCAAGAGCAGCTCTGTCAAAAGCGCCTGTTTTGATATTAGACGAAGCGACAAGCTCGGTAGATACGATAACAGAGCGTCAAATTCAAGAGGGAATGGACCGATTAATGCAGGATAGAACGACGCTTGTTATTGCTCATCGACTTTCGACAATTCGCAATTCTAAATCCATTATGGTTTTGGAGCATGGTGAAATTATTGAGCGTGGAACTCATGAGCAGCTTATGGATAGGAGAGGGCGTTACTATGAACTTTATACTGGAAAGGTTGAATTAGATTGATTAAGAAAATATATATGGCTCCGATGGAAGGGCTGACAGGTTATGTTTTTCGCAATACATATGAAAAATATTATGGAAAAGGAATGATTGATAAATATTTTATTCCATTTATATCGCCCAATAAAACAGGCGGCTATACATCAAGGGAACGAGAAGATATAGACCCTGCAAACAATATTGGTATATACGCCGTTCCACAGATAATGGCAAATGATTATACGTATTTTTTGCGCGGTGCAAGATTATTGCTGGAGTTGGGGTATAAGGAAATCAACCTAAATATGGGGTGTCCTTCTGGCACCGTAGTAAGCAAGTTTCGCGGTGCAGGATTTCTTGCCAAGCCAGATGAATTAGACCGATTTTTAGATAAAATCTTTAAGAATAAAGAATTACAGGATATTCATATATCAGTCAAAACAAGAATTGGGATAACATCAGCAGAAGAATTTGACTATTTACTTACAATATATAATCAATATCCATTAAAAGAGTTGATTATACACCCACGTGTGCAGAAGGATTACTATAATAATTCGCCGAATTTAGAAGCATTTTCAAAGGCGATGGAAAAAAGTGTCAATCCATTATGCTACAATGGCGATATTTTTACATTAGAAAATTTTAAAATTATAGAACAAAACTTTCCAAAGCTTGAAAAAGTAATGATTGGCAGAGGATTGGTAGGCGCGCCTTTTATGATAGACCAGATAAGACAGAATGTAGAACAAGAAAAACTTGATAAGAAACGAAAAGAAAATAATCCGATAGAAGATGATGTGAAACAAAATGCTATACAGCAAAACAATGATAATATAAGTAAAAATTTTAGCAGCCAGACGGATAAACAGGACATAAAAAGACTGAAAGCATTTTTAAATGAGCTGCTTGTAGGTTATATAGAGACATTAAAAAGTGAGACAAATGCTTGTCATAAGATGAAAGAAGTGTGGAAGTATCTTAGAACTTCATTTGATGTAAACGAACGAGAATTTTTAAATATTAAAAAGGCAAATCATCTTGATGAATATAAAGTAGTGGTGGATTCATTTTTTAGAAATGCTATGTTAAAGAAATGTTAATTTTATTATTTATAGTATTTATTGTATATTAAATGCTTAAAAAATAAGTACATTTTTTTATTTTTGCAATTAAAAAGATTGACTTTATAAAAATAAAAAGTTAAACTAATAATAATTTACATGAAAAATTTAAAAAATGTGAATAAGGAGGTCATGTAAAATGAAAAAAGCAAAAAGAAATTTGGCATTAGCGTTAGCTTTTGTTATGGTTGGTACTCTTTTGCCATTTATGGAAAAGGGAGGGGTAAAGGCTGAAGCAGCTGGAACAACAGTGACATGGACGGCAAAAACAGACTGTAAACCAACTACTACGGCAGCTACCACTGTTGAGGGTACGAAAGATAGTGTTTCAGGTACATATAATGAAACAACCCAACAACAAGCAGTAGCTTCACTTAAATTTGAAAAAGATGGATTAGTTGTAGCACCATTGCCACAGACAATAACAGAGAAGACTGCAGATGGTGTAACAAAAACAACAATCAATGTTTGGAAATCTAGCGGTGATTATTTAACAGGTACTGACAATGCAAGAAATGCAAGTGGCGGTGCAGTTTCTAAGGCTGAAGCGGCGCCAGTAGCAGGTACAGCATTAAAGGTAAATGTTACAAGTAATGGTGTAGTTCAAGCAGTTGTACAGGGCGGAGGAACTACTGCACTTAATAATTTAAAAAATATTCATGTAACATCATTTACAACAGGTGAGACTACGAATGGTGAAGAAATATGGACAACTCTGACAAATTTTGATTCCAACAAGGGAGATGTAACTTGTGAGTTTAATGCAGAACCAGGAAAAGATTATTATATATTTGTTAATGGGTCTAAAGCCTCTTTTAAATCAGTAACTTATACAGCAGGGGAATCTAAGATTTGTGCTACAGTTGATTGTTTAAAAACATTAGGTGCAGCTTATCGTGAAAAAACACCAGGTTGGTCTAATGGTATTCGTTTTGGTTCTGTATTTGATGCAACAACAGTCAAAAAAACAGAAAATGGTGCAGTAGCAAATATTGATGTACTTACAGATGTTGAGACAGGTACATTGGTTGCATTGGAGTCAACAATGAATGAAAAAGGAATAACAGAATTAACATTAGATGAGTCACAAAATGCAGTGGCTGGTTTGAAAGTTAAACGTACTACAAAACTTGCAGATAGTACCAGTACATCATTACAATATTCTGTGGCAATTGTCAATATACCAGAAGAAAGACAAGAGATTAACTTTGTTGCAAGACCATATGTAATTAGTGATGGTCAAGTATATTATGGTGACCAGATATCAGCTTCATGGGATGAAATAAAAGCTCAAGCAACAGCACAGCAGTAAATAACCTCAAAAAATAGAATCAATAAAAAATTTTTTGAGTGGTTATATATTTAAACAATTTAAGAAAGGAATAAATTGATATGATGAAAAAAGAATATAAGAGTCCTGAAATGGAAGCTGTAAAATTTGAGGTAGAAGATTGTATTACGACTAGCACTGGCGACCCTATTACAGATGCAGATGTTGTTGATGGCAGCAATTCTGGTTTATAAAATTTAAAAATGTGATAGAAAGTGTCCAAAGATATTGATATTGTCTTTGTGACACTTTTTATTATTTGCAGCAATAAATAACAATCCACAATTCATTGTCAGGTTTTAATCTCCTTTTACAGTAAAAATATTTATAGTATTATAATAAAACTAAAATTTTATAGTATGATATATAATTTTAAAATCAATAGTAAAAATCATTATTATTTTACTATTGACGATAAAAATGGTGTTTGTTATATTTTATAAGATTACATTAGATTGGAGAATTATTGTGAAATTTATTCTATACAGGTGGAAAGTATTTTGTCAAGAAGATTTAATTGAAAGCCTTGAAAAATTTGGACATATAGTAGATTCCTACTATTCGTTGAAGCCTGAAAAGACTATGCAGGAATTAGAAGCCGAAGATATCAATAAAGGTATGGAAAATTTTGAGAGTCAGCAAAAGCAAAAAATAGAAGAATTAGAGAGTGTATTTTGCAATTATGATGCGGTGATTTCTTTTAATTATTTTCAGGAAGTATCACAGGCTTGTGAAAATTGCAACACCAAGTATATTGTATGGACAATTGACAGCCCCATGTTGTCAATGTACCATCAGTCTGTTTTCAACAAATGTAATTATTTGTTTTTGTTTGATAAATTTTGTTATCTGCAATTTAAAGCAATGGGTGTCCAGCATGTATATTATTTGCCATTGGCAGTTAATATAGAACGTGTAGATCGTACAGTTAATCATATGACAAAGCAGGATTTTGACCGATTTTCTCAGGATATATCCTTTGTTGGGGGAATTTATGATAAAAATTTTTATGATGCAATTGTAGACAAATTTTCACCATATTTAAGGGGGTATTTTGATGCTTGCTTTCAAGCACAGCTTGATACGTTTGGTGAAAATATATTTGACAGAATGATGACGCCAGATATTCTTTCACAGCTTGAGGAGATTATAACATTTAAGCAGGAAGAGGGAAGTCTTTTAGATATTAAATTGTCGTTTATCTCAACATTTTTAGGTTATAAGATGGCACAGATTGAAAGAATAGAGAGTCTTTTAAGACTTGCAAAAGTTGGGCATGTCAACTGGTATTGTGACAAAATGTATGATGAATTGCCCAATGTTTATTATAAAGGGACTGCCAGTTATTTTGATGAGATGCCAAAAGTATTTGCAGCATCAAAGATTAATATGAATTTTACAATTAAAAATATACGAACAGGATTGCCACTGCGAGTGTGGGATGTACTTGGTGCAGGGGGATTTTTACTTACTAATTTTCAGCCAGAACTTTTCATGTATTTTGAGAATGAAAAAGACCTTGTATATTATGATAGTCTTGATGATATGCAAAAAAAGGCAAAATATTATTTGACACATGAAGAGGAACGAATGGAAATTGCAAGAAATGGGCATGAAAAAGTAAAAAAACTGCACTCTTATGATAAGAGAGTGCAGCAGATATTAGATATTGTTTATTCTCACGAGTAATGAAATGTCGTGAGGAGCAAATGTCCCGCTGCTTTGCAGCGTTGTAGATATCACCTTTTGTTGTTTATAGTGGTTTTTTTGGTTGGGCATGTGCGCTAAATACACCATTATATTCATTAAAAAAGGTTTCCTCCACTTTTTTAAACATAACCGTTACATGATTGTCTTTAAAGGTTAGAGCAATATATAAATTGCCAACAGCATAGTCATTAATTTGTATTTTTATAACAAGAAAATCATCAAGACGCCAAGCGGCTGAAGCGGCATATTGTAAATGGTAGTCTGGAAATACGCCGTAAGCATTATTACCAAATTCAAAGTTTATGGCGTGTTTTCCTGTTTTGTTAGTGTAGTTAAAAGTTCCGCCAGTATTTTTTATATCAACACATATATCAGTTACACCACAATTATTGTCATCACATATATAAGTAATTCCAGAAATTTTTTCTGTCATAGGAGAGTGATAATTACCAGTTATGGTGTATAATTTTCGGGTATTTAAAAAGTCGCTTAATTCTTTATCAGAAATGGATTGATTATAATTAAAATCCCACACAGAAGAATCGTTTGATTCATCCAAATCTGAATTGCTGCTGATTTTTGTATAAATTTCTTCCCAAAAGGCATCATAAATAAGCTGTACACCGCCTTGTCTGCCTTGTGTGTCTGCAGTAGTAATCATATAAATATCTTTTTTTGGTACATATAGAGCCAATTGCCCACCCATGCCAAACATAACATATCCACCATGTGTGGTTTGCCACAATTGATAACCATAGCCTTGTATTTCTTCCAAAGTAGACTGTTTTACAAATGGATCGCTGTGTTTTTGCTTGGCTTCTTTGACAAAATATTTTGGCAGATATTGCTTTCCATTTAATTTACCATCATTTACAATAAGCATCATCATAAGAAGAACATCTCTTGAAGTGGCACACATTCCTGAGCCACCCATGCTGACGCCGTTAGGGTCTGTTAAAAGGTAAGCATTTTTAGAAAATCCCAATTCATCAAGACCTTTGCTGCGAAGATAATCAAGAATCTTCATACCAGAAAGCTTTTCTACTAAAGCGCCTAAAACATGGGTGGAACCTGTGTCATAAGAAAAATTTGTTCCAGGCATATGATTTGGTGGAGTTGTAAAAAAAGAGCCAACCCAGTCGGTAACCCCTTTTGCTTTAAATGTTGTCTCATTGTGGCAGGTTCGCATCATTAACATATCTTTAATGGTAAGCATAGCGGTGTAAGGATATGCGCCGTTTTTAGGCAGTTTTTCAGAGAAATAATCAACAATATGATCGTTGAGCGTTAGTTTGCCATCTTCACAAAGCAATCCAATAGCCATAGCTACAAATGTTTTTGTGATAGAAAACATCCGATGGAGTGATTCTTTTGTATATGGAGCATAGTAAGTCTCCATACATATTTGATTGTTTTTCATAACAATGGCACTATGAATTGGGATTTGTTGATAATCCAGTCTTTTTAAAAAATTCATTAGCCATTGTGGTTTAATACCTACATTAGAAGGTGTTGTTGTTAAAAAATTCATTTTTAGCCTCCATGCTGCGACTTGTTTTTAGGAGCAGCTAATGGCTCAAGTTTTTGCGCAGCATAAAACTTGTTGATTGAAAATAAAGAGTTTCAATCATAGCCTCCAGTTTTATGTCCAGCCGCCGTCTATCGTTATGATTTGACCTGTAAGATAAGAGGGACTATTGCATAATTGCTTGACAAATTTGCCAATTTCTTCTGGTTTACCCATTCTTCCAACAGGAATTTCATCAGCCAGTGATTTTTTTTCATCATCATTTAGATGATTATTCATTTCAGTATCAATTGCCCCACAAGCAATAGCATTTACTTGTATATTGCTTGGGGCGAGTTCTTTTGCTAAGGCTTTTGTCATAGCATTGACAGCACCTTTTGCAGCAGAGTAGGCAACTTCACAGCTTGCACCTACATTTCCCCAGACAGAGGAAATATTAATAATCCTGCCTGATTTCTTTTTAATCATATCAGGAATACATAATCGACAACAGTTATATATGGCGTGTACATTGACATGAAAAGTATGGTGCCATTCAAGAGGAGTGGTATCTTGAAGCAATCCAATAGCTGAAATGCCAGCATTGTTGATAAGAATATCAACATCTCCATAAAAATGATGCATACAGGCAACCAAATTTTCTACATTATTATAACAGCCAACATCGCCTATATCCATTTTGGCATTGCCGCCCATCTTTATAATATCTTGTTGAACTTGTGCTAAAAGGTCTTTGTTTTGGACACAGTTAAGCACAATATTGTTGTTTTTATCTGCCAGCGCTAGTGCAATAGCACGTCCGATTCCCCTAGAAGCACCAGTTATAATAATGTTTGACATTGATGATTGTCCTGCCTTTCTGAGCCAAAATGTTAATATAATAATATAATGAATAGGACAATATTTGCAACTGTTTATCGAATGTTTAAAGTAAAAAAATGGAAGAAATATTGTATCCATAAAATATATAGGATAGATTGATATTTAAAAAATATTAAATATAAAATTAATATAAATATAAATAGGTTTATATTTTTGCCCTAATAAAAGGAACAGGTAGATTGACATTAATTAAAGTATAATGATATAATTTACTAGTAATATTATATTTTAAATTAGTTGTATTATAACATTTATAAATTTTATATATTATTATACTTATAAATATAAAATAGACATAATTTCAATTAAAAATATAATTGTACTATAAATTTATTTATATGAAACGGGCAAAATTTATGAAAAAGAAAAAATATATCATTATTTTTGTTGTAATGATAGCAATAGCTGTAGTAGTTGGAACATTAATGATAATTTCAACAAAATTAGATACAGCATTTCTTAGAAAACAAAATCAAGCATATGAAAATGTTTATGTCATAGATGGCAATAATGGAAATTCTATTAGACTGCCTGATAAAGAAAAAGAAGAACTGTTTGAAAAACTTAAAAATTTAGAATGGACAAGAGATTTTTTTCATAAGCCATTAACAGAATGGCTGTATCATATACAATTTACAATAGATGGAGAATTATACATTATTACGATTGTTGATAATAATTGTATAGTTATTAATGAAAATAAATTTTATAAGGCTGGAACAGTAGAATTGATTGATTTTATAAAGAAAATGTTGTAGGTATATTTGATTGGAAAGGAGGAGGATTGGAAAATTAATGTAGTGAATATAAAGTGTGTTAAAGGGTAACAGATGGGTATTGTAAAGTTTACGTGAATGTATTTTAGTGTGGCAATAAAGAAAAAGGATATAAATAGTTTATTGCAGATAAGATACAGCACAGAAATGGAGGTATTTATGAAAAAAACCAAAAGAACAATAGCATGTGTAATGACAGTAGTTATGTTTTTAGTAAATTCGAGTGCAGTTTTTGCGGCACAAGATGGGGCAGTAGGAAATGATGTGCGTATTATTTCAATGGAAGAAGCCCAACAAGCAGCTATTACACATATTAAAAATGTAATGAGTACAGATAAGGAGTCGTTGTGGAACACAGGCGTAAAAATTGATGAAAGAAAGGCAATATTTGATGATAAAAATAGGTTAGAATGTTATTATTTTGGAATAAAAGACAAAGATAATAACGATTGCGGTTATGTAATAACAGGAGCAAATACAAGCATGTATCCAATTATTGAATTTGCTGAGGAGGGAGAGTCTTTTTTAGATGTGTCTATCGAGCATGTAGTAGAAAAAGTAAATGATATGGAACAGGCTGACTTAAGTAGTAAGAATTGTAAGTTATATTATATGGGGGATATGAATTATGCTGTAGAATGTAAAGTTGATAATAATGATTCTAAAATATATGATATAACAACAAGTGATATTGTTGAGATGGCAGAAGTTTGTTGGGAAGATGAAGAAACACAGGAACAGGATTATTCAGATATGTGGGAGATGTATCTGAATATGACTACTAGAGGAAGTAATCCGCCTGATTCAAAGGGAGAGGATTTTATAACAAATCCTAACAATTATGAAAGCGGATATAAAGACAGTAAATATAATATGGTTGATGGTGGATTTATATATTACAATGTCATGGATGATTTTACTGATGGTTTTGTATGTGCGCCAACAGCCGCAACGAATTTATGTAAATATTGGTATCTTAGAGACCCCTCTAAATATGGTGATTTATTTTTAAATTGTTCATGGAATGATGTATTTTGGGAAATGTTTGAAATTATGGAAACCAATAAACAAAGTGGAACACCAGAGGTTAATATAGAAGATGCATATAAACTTTACTTTTATGACAGAGGTTTAAGTTGTAGGGCATATCTTTATCATGGAACAAATAATGGAATATATGTTGTGGAAGAATTAGATAATAACCGCCCATGCAACTTAATAGTATATAATCATTATAAATATAGAGATCATAGTGTACTTGCTTTAGGATATTCACAGTTTACATATTCTAATGGATATTGTAGTACTTATATAAGAATAGCAGATGGTTGGATAAATTATCCTTCAAGATATGTCTGGGGGCATTGTCAGGGAAATTGGAATTATGTAGTGGTTATACCAGATTAAGAGGTAAAGGCTATGAAAAAACATAAAAAATCCATCATAGTTGTTTCTATATTTTTAATTATAATATTAACTATTTTTATAGTGATAACGTATATCTATTCAAGTAGAGAGAAAAATTTTAAAGTAAATATACGACAAGCAGAAGAAGTGCGTATTATGAGTGGAAATACAGGGGAAAGCATTGTAATATCAAAGGAAGATATAGAAAAACTGGCGAATAAAATAGATGAGTTTCATTTTAAACCTGTATTATTTCCAGAACAACGAACAGGTTGGTCATATGAAATTTCTTGTAAAATAGGTGATGATAATTGGAGTATGGCTTTTAGTGGAGGATATATAAAAATTTCACATAATAATGATATAAAAAATTATCAATATAATAGTGACTTGGAAGAGTATATAGAAACTATGTATAAGGAATTAGGCGAAAAATAGACAACCTATTTTAAAATATTATGCAAGAAGATAAAATTATATAATGGTTATACCAGATTAGAGGTGAAGCCTATGAAGAAACATAAAAAATTCATCATATCTATTTCTATATTTTTAATTATAATATTAACTATTTTTATAGTGATAACGTATATCTATTCAAGTAGAGAGAAAAATTTTAAAGTAAATATACGACAAGCAGAAGAAGTGCGTATTATGAGTGGAAATACAGGGGAAAGCATTGTAATATCAAAGGAAGATATAGAAAAACTGACGAATAAAATAGATGAGTTTCATTTTAG
Source organism: uncultured Lachnospira sp. (assembly GCA_910585095.1). Lineage (GTDB taxonomy): Bacteria > Bacillota > Clostridia > Lachnospirales > Lachnospiraceae > Lachnospira. The sequence goes on along the minus strand of CAJUBU010000001.1, from coordinate 29,473 downwards.
ACCTGTATTATTTCCAAAACAGTATAGTGGCTGGTTGTATAGTATTTCATATACAATAAATGATACTGATTGGAGTATGGTTTTTGGAGGAGGATACACACAAATTGTACATAATGGTGATTGGAAATATTATCAGTATAATAGTGCCTTAGCAGACTATGTAGAAACTATGTATAGGGAATTAGGAGGAAAATAGGTAATATATTTCTTGACATTAAAATTAAATTATAGTAGTTTATAAGAAAGTAAAGGCTGTTGTATAAAAAATCAGATATAAGATATTTCGTGCAGCAGCCCAAATAATTTAGGAGAGATAAAATGCAAAACTTACATTTTACAATGAATGATATGTACATGTATTACAGACGTACTTAATTGTGATTGTGTTCCGATTGGATGCACAGTTGCAGAGGTAGGTCTAATATGTCTGTGCATATATATCGGTAAAGGTAAGTTTCAATAAGAAAATATTTTTAAAATAGTATATTTTTAAAGTGGAAAATTTTTTAACTGATATTTTTAATTAATGCACTAGACATATTGTATGTTTAGTGCATTTTTTGTACTCAGAAAGGCGGTTATATGAAATTAGAAAATGGAACGCAGGTTTTTGTCAAACCTTATCAGGAACAAGATGCAGAGGAAATTGTACGATTGATTATCCGAAATTTTAGAGAAGTCAATGTGAAAGATTACGGTGAAAAAGTGATAGAACAATTCATTGCTACACATGATGTAAAGTGGTTTCAAGGCATAGCAGAATATGCAAATATTTATGTGTTTTGGAATGAGGGTAAAATAGTAGGGGTTGGTGCTATATCGAGCTTTTGGGGAAGTCTTACAGAAAGCATATTACTTACTATTTTTGTACTTCCAGAATTACATAAACAAGGAATTGGCAGTTATATTATTGATACGCTTGAGTTAGACGACCTATTTTTAAGGGCGAAGAGAATAGAAATTCCAGCATCCATTACAGCGGTAGAGTTTTATCGAAAAAAAGGATATGATTATAAAAATGGAGTAAAAGAATTAGATAGTGAACATCATTATCGCTTAGAAAAATTTAGAAATGTGTAAAAAATGAGGTTAAAAATGATTAGGATAATGAAAATAGAAGATTATGAAAAGGTATATGAACTATGGATACATACCCCAGGCATGGGATTAAATACAACAGATGATTCAAAAGAAGGAATTGCTAAATATTTGCTTAGAAATCCAAATACATGTTTTGTAGCAGAAGAAAATAGAGAACTTGTTGGAGTTATTATGAGCGGGCATGATGGTCGCAGAGGCTTTATTCATCATATGACAGTAAAGACAGAATATCGGAATAAGGGAATTGGGAGTAAGTTGGTAAATTTAGCACTGACGGCATTAGAGCAAGAAGGAATACATAAAGTAGCATTGGTGGTATTTGAGGACAATATCTTAGGAAATACTTTTTGGGAAAAAGTTGGTTTTACTGTAAGAGATGATTTAGTATATCGAAATAAGAATATACATGAATTGAAACAAGTGAATTTAAGGGAAAGGGTAAATATATGACAGTAAAATTATTAAGGGTAATGATGGAAGATGCACAAGAATTACATAGTATGCAGATAAAAGCATTTAAAGAACTGCTTAATAAATATCAGGATTTTGATACAAATCCTGGCAATGAAAATATAGAAAATATAAAAAAACGCTTAGAACAACCTTTTACTTATTATTATTTTATCTGCATAGATTCACAAAAAGCAGGCGCTATTCGTATTGTTGATAAAAAGGAAACAGGGAAAAGAAAGAGAATATCTCCATTATTTATTTTGCCAGAATTTCAAGAAAAAGGTATTGCACAGAAAGCTATTTGGCTATGTGAAGAAATATATGGAAAAGAAGGATGGGAATTAGAAACTATTTTGCAGGAATCAAAAAATTGCCATTTATATGAAAAAATGGGATATAAAAAGACAGATAAAATAAAAGTTATCAATGAAAAACTTACATTGGTATATTATAAGAAAATGTAATAGAGAATAAGTTATCCACAAGTTATCCACAAATAAAAATTAAATTTATCCCCTATTTTTAAGTTATACACCATTTTATCAACATTATCCACAAAGTTTGAATAAATTTATAAAAGTAAAATGTGGAAAAGTACGGGATAACTTTTTTACATAAATAATAAGAATTGTAGATGTAATAGAAAAGGAATTGGTGTGAAAAATAAATTTTTTACACGTAAGTTTGTGTCTACGTTCAAATTTGTAGGTTATGTAAGAATGGGGATTAAAATAAAAGAAAAAAAAACAGTAATAATAATTTGTTAAATTTGTACAATGAATGAGTTAAAATAAAATAAATTCTGTGAATTTTGCTTGTTTATTTGTTTATTTGTGATATAATAATCACATCAGATGGGGTGTGACTAACAGTTGCATGTTTGAGTGAAAAACGGTTCTTTTACCCTGATCGTGATAATACATAATAAAGGAGTTGGACATCATGCGTTTTATTATTACAGGAAGAAATATCGACGTAACAGAAGGGTTAAGGTCGGCAGTGGAGGACAAACTTGGAAAGCTTGACAGGTTTTTTGCTCCAGAGACAGAAATCAGCGTAACACTCAGTGTAGAAAAGGAGAGACAAAAGATTGAGGTTACTATTCCAGTAAAAGGGAATATTATCAGAAGCGAACAGACAAGTAGTGATATGTATGTTTCGATAGATTTGGTTGAGGAGGTTATTGAACGACAACTAAAGAAATATAAGAATAAGATTGTAGACAAGCAGCAGAATGCAGTTGCTTTTTCAAAAGAATTTATTGACAATGATTATGAGGATGAAGAAGAAGTAAAGATTATCAGGTCAAAGCGATTTGGTATTAAGCCAATGGTTCCAGAAGAGGCATGTGTACAGATGGAATTGCTTGGACATAATTTCTTTGTATTTTTAAATGCAGAGACCAATGAAGTTAATGTTGTTTATAAAAGAAAAGGCGACACATATGGCTTAATTGAGCCAGAATTTGATTAATAAATAGGTTATGTTATTTGTTCATTGAATGATGTGATAATAAAAAAATGGTGAAGTATAGTTTTATTGATATTACTATATTTGCACCATTTTTTATTTGATATAATAACCACAGTAAAGCTGTAATATAAAAGTTTGCTACGCAAACTTTTGACTTTCTGCTATATAGTTAAGTGGATATTCGCAATCCGCTATGCTACTTGCTCAAACCCGCTAGCTACTATCATAGCAGCAAGTCCACCCACTTATGCCTTTGTAGTATTGAAGTGGGGGACTTCCTTGATGAGGTTAAATTATAGGATTCTATAATGAGCCAAGCATTGGAATAGAGGTATCTTCACAAAAATTTTTTATATTATATAAAAATAAATATTCAGTAATATTATTATGATTGATATAATCGTTTAAATCTCCTTTAAAATACCGCAAATCAATGATATGAATTGTCTCATAATCGGAAAGTAAAAATGGAATAAACGCATTTGCAAAAGAGTCTTTAAAGATTAAAAGGTGTTTATTGTTATTTATATTTGTTGAAATCGTCAGTTCAGGATGATTTCCATTTAAAAATACTTGATATTTATCTTTTTCATAAAGGCGGTTTAATTCATATACACTGTCCGTTTGTGTTTTTCCCAAATTATAATGTACTTCATAGGTTGGCTTTTGTATTTTATCATAAAGATAAATTTCATCAAGGGCAGAATTTCGGTTTAAAACTTTGGAGTAGAGAGAGCCTTTAAAATTATTTGCTGCCAGTGTTATATTATAATCTGAAAGCTGCACGTTGTTTCCATGCTGGCGCTGCCATTGGGCATAGCCTAAATAGGCGCCGAATGTTGTCCAATGATGGTCTGTCTTGTAGTAGATATATTCGTTTTTATGAGCTTCCAGCGTTGGTCGCATATCTATCCATTCACAATTTTTTCCCAGATTTGAATAAATCATATCAAATGCTTTATTTTGGTTAAATACAGGTGCATTTTTAGGAAGCTTATCTTTCAAGGGTAAACTTGCAGTAGGAACAATTAGAATGGTTCCCTTTATATCGTTGTTTGCTTGGGCAAAGTTTTTTACACTTTCAATATTTTTTTGTAAGTTTTCTTGCTGAAAGTCATTTTCAGTCCATTTTTCAAACAAATATCCATCATTGCCTAGATAAGTGCCATTAATATCCGTTTTGCCAAATAATTGTTGGATATCTGTTTTAAAAGCTATCCATTTATCACGTAATGGAAATTGGTCATTTAAGTATGTTTCAAACGTATCCATAAATTTTCCAGACGTAACTTCTTCCATTGAAATATCTGGTTTTGTGGTAAGATAGCGATTTTCATTTTCTGAATATTCCTTATCTTTTGTCAAAAAAGTAGAGAGTAAAATAATCCACAGTGAAGTTAAAAAAAGTATAGCAACAATTTTTTCATATATTTTTTTCATAATAATTTAATTCTCATTTCTGCGCTGCTTTATTTCTACGGGCAACGAAGCCCAGCGGACATGCTTGCGGTATTTTTGTGGCATTTTTGCCTGTCCATTTGGCGACTGCCGCAAGGGTCAAATACCCCATAGCTTGCTACAATATTTAGTCTATTTTTTTAAAATCTAAAATATAAAAATGGATTGTAGGTATCTCCTATTAAAAAACTGATACTAACGATAAATAGGATGGCAAATAACAACATAGTGAAACAGGAACGAACCCATCCAGTAGCTGAAGTTTTTGAAGTAAAAAGTGTAGCAATTTTTGTTTTTTTCCATTCTATACTTAATAGGATACAAATAATAAGCAATAGAATATAATTGCTAAGTAAATATAATGTTTCAGTATTTAATACATCTGCTTGATTAATGCCAAACATTGCTTTTAGATACTGTGCAATTTGAGTCATATCTTCAAATGCAAAAATAACCCAACTTATAATAACAAAAATAAGTGTGTACAAATGTCTTATTATCGGTTTTGTTTTTTCAAGAAGCTTGAGTAAAAATAGTTTTTCTATAATCAGCAAAATACCAAAATATAGCCCCCAGAGAATAAAATTCCAGCTTGCTCCATGCCAAAATCCTGTAATGCCCCATACAATTAAAAGATTGCGTATTTGTTTTGCAATTCCTTTTTTGCTGCCGCCTAATGGTATGTAAATATATTCTTTAAACCATGTGCCTAAAGAGATATGCCAGCGCCGCCAAAATTCAGTGATACTTTTTGATATGTAGGGGTGGTCAAAGTTTTCTAAAAAATGAAATCCAATCATTTCGCCCAATCCTATTGCCATATCTGAATACCCTGAAAAATCAAAATAGATTTGAAAGGAAAAAGCAATTGCGCCGAGCCATGCGGTTACAGCAGGTAATGTTTCCAGATTTCCGGCAATAATCGTTTCCCATAACAAACCAATATTGTTGGCAATCATTACTTTTTTAAATAGACCAATAATAAAACGTCGTATGCCATATACAAACCCGCTTACAGATTCCTGTCTGTTATCAAGCTGTTTTGCAATGGTTTTATATCGTACAATGGGACCTGCAACAAGCTGTGGAAACATCGTTACATAAGCGGCAAAGTTTATAATATTTTTTTGTGCAGATACCTTTTTTTGATAGACGTCAATGGTGTAAGACATTGTTTGAAAAGTGTAAAAGGATATTCCTACAGGCAATACAAGTTTTAAAAGATTGATATTTGTATTACAGATAAAATTAATATTGGCAATAAAAAAATCACTGTACTTAAAAAAACAGAGTATGGAGAGATTTCCAATTACGGATAGGATTAAAATAAATCGTTTTGTTAAATCGTTTTTGCTTTTTTCAATTAATAGACCATTGGCATAATCAAATATAGTAGAAAATAACATAATCAAAATATATATTGGTTCTTCCCACGCATAAAAAATAAGACTTGCTATAAATAAAATGGCATTTCTTAATTTTGATGGACTAATATAATATAGTGTCAAAAAAGTAGGAAGAAATAAAAATAGAAAGACTGTACTGCTAAAAACCATTATTTTATCCTCTCTATCTGCTTTCAGGAAGAATTGTAAACTCTAAAGAGCCAACACATCCAGCAGCAATTTCGTACTTAGGAAATACGACAACAGCATGACCATCTTTATCAAGATAAAAATCAGTATTTTCTGTAATAATATTGGTAAAGTCTAAATCATCCCACAAGAAATTTTTGCGTTCGTCATCCCATAAAGCAATTTCTTTTTCAATACTATCTGCTGCAATCTGCCTATATTGTGTTCCAAGCCAATTTTTTAAAGTAATAATTTGTCCTGTCTCCATATCAATATTATAAAAATAGGATTTCGTGTAAGAACTAGCTCTTGATTCAAAATAAAAAATAGCAAAGGAAACATATTTTGAATCAATACATTTTATATCATAGTCAATAGTAATTTTAAGTGGAATATACTCGTTGGGATTTCCGCCTGTTTCAACAAATGCTTTATAGTATTCCTTTGCGCGTACAGTTGCGTCTTCCAAAAGTTGGTTGGTATTTTTTTGAATTTCTAAGTTTACCCTCTTTTCCATTTCTGTTTTTCCAGTATTGTCAATTTTAGGAATTTTGACATCAATATATTGAATATCATCCTCAACATGTTCCTCTCTAAAGGTGATAATTCGGCAGAGTTGTCCAACGAGTGGAATTTTATATACTACTGCTGCAAACGATTGCGAGGTGTTAAGAACAACAATAAAGCACAATACAGAAGCCGCTGCTATGGTCCATTTTTTTAAAAACGTATGTCGAATGTGCTTTTTTTGATTTAATCCATCATTGATTGCATGTTTTACAACATAAGAAAGCTCTGAGGGAATATCAATATTGTGATAGCCATTTTTATCAATCATTAATCTCAACCTCCATGTTTATTTTCAGCACTTTTAAAGCCTTATAAAGCCGAGATTTTACAGTGCTTAGGTTTACCCCTGTTATCTGTGCAATTTCTTCGAGTTTCATATCTTCAAAGAAGCGTAATAAAACAACGGTTTTTAGTTTTATTGGCAGCTTGTCAAGGGCTTGGTATAAGTCAATATACTCGCTTATATCGGGTTGTGAGTTGTGTCGGTTGGTATACATTGACATGTTATCAAAATAGATAATTCGGTTATTTTTTCTTAAATATACAAGACATTCATTAATTAATATCCTATAAAACCATGTTTTAAAGTATTTCGTTTTCTGAATCGTATGCTTTTTTTGTAAAGCCTTTACAATAGAATCATGAATTGCATCGAGAGCAGTGTCGCGGTTTTTTAAATAACTGAATGCAATTCTATAAAATTTTTCTTGATTATTTTCTATAAAATCAATTAATTGTTCAGTGCTTATGGTTTCTGGTTTCATAGGTTACTCCATCGAATTAATTTGTGTACTCTCCAATTATTTTTTTGGCGGTATCGCCCTCAGATACACATACAATCAGGTAACGACCAGTATTTTTTACAATGGCGTTATCAAGCTTTTGGATTTCTTTTGGATTGTATGATGCATAATCTGTTTTTTGCTGTGAAATTCGGTTTTCGGCAGCTTGCAGTGCATTTTTGGCATCCTCAGTATTGTTAAATTCAAATACAGCAATTTCTTCAGCCGTTGCACCACTGCCAATATATACATATTCGTTTGTAGCATTTTCGATATTGTAAAGCAATGCTGCTTTCTCTTTATTAATTAGAATAAGCTCATCTTCAAAAGCAACTTGTTGCAGTAATTTGTCGCTTAAATCTTTTATATTGATTGAGACCTCTTTTTGAGAGCAGGCGGACAACGTTAATAATAGAATCAGTGTTATAAGGGTTAATGTTATTTTTTTCATTGTATCCTCCATTTTGAAATATAGTGTAAAAATTATATCAAGTTTTATTTACATTGATTTAGTACAAATAAGCAATAAATTCATATATGAATAATGAAGTGTTATTGACTTATTTTTTATGTTATTCTTATTTTAGGTACATAAATAAACATTATATAGTATGTTTTTTTAAATATTCAAGCCATTTTTCACAGTATTCTTTTTTTAAATGAATCCCATCAACAGCAGCATCATCTGGCAAAGCGCCATTAGGAGAAGCAACTGCTTCAGCAACATTGAGGTAATGTACATTTTTTTCTTTCGCTATTTGTACAATAAAACGATTATATTCATTAATTTTTTCGTTTTTAATATAATCGTGAGTTGATGATACTTCATTACTTACGGGCAAAATGGATTGTAAATATATTATAGCATTTGGATTGATGGTTTGAATCTCATCAACCAATTTTGTATATTTTTCAATAAAAATACTATTGTATGCCCAACCTGTCTCATTTACACCAAGCATAATATATACCTTTTGAAATGAAGTTTGTCGCAAGGCTTCTACAATTGACAGCTTAGAGCCATTTATATTGATAACAGGGTCTGTAAATACCGTGTCAACGGTAAGTCCCTTATGAGCATAGGCTTTTGCATTGGCAAGGTCTGTATACATACAAAAACCTTCTGTGCGAGAGTCTCCGATAAAAACAGCATCATTAAAATAATCATTTTCAACAGGCAAAGAAGACGGTGTTGTCTCTGGAATAGTCTCTTTTACAGCAGTTGTATTTTCTTGTGAAGGTTCTGTATTTTGCGAAGGCTCATTTTTTTGTGAAGGTTCATCACTGCTTTGCGAAGATTCCGTATCTTGTGAAATTTCTTCATTGTTTAGGGAGACCGTAGTTGTTGATTCGCAGGAATGTTCCTCATCATCTAAGGAAATGGTTGTGTTCTCACATGAAGAAACGGTTGTTTTATTGTTAGGTTCTTGCAAATGTTGTGCATCCCCTTGATAGGGAAGAAAAATAACGATACTAAACAGTAAACTAAATAATAAAAAAGTGCCTGTAATCAAAAGCATTCGTTTGATTTTTCTTTTCAATCGTCTTTTTTTGCGTCGTTTCGATTTTTTTTGTGTATATTTTTGGTTTATCATAGTGTACTCCCCTTAATTTATTTTTAGTAATCTTATTTATTTTAGTGATTATAATACTTAGATGCAAGAAGATATTAAAAAGTTTAAAAAAGTTAAAAAATTTTTTTCGTTGCTTAAAATGTCTATTAGTGGTACAATTATTCAGATAATTTAGCATTTTTTGCTCTCAGAGATTATAGAGCATTTTAAATAAGAGGATTATGGAGGCTTTTGGAATGGGATTAATGCAGAAATTGTTTGGTTCACATAGCGAACATGAGTTAAAGCGTATCAAACCGATTGTTGATAAGATAGAAAGTTATCAAAAGGCGATGGGTGAACTTACGGACGAACAATTAAAACAAAAAACAAAAGAATTTAAGGAAAGACTTTCAAAAGGAGAGACACTGGATGATATTTTGCCAGAGGCTTTTGCTGTTGTGCGTGAAGCTGGTAAAAGAGTGCTTGGCATGGAACATTACAGAGTTCAGTTAATAGGTGGAATTATTCTTCATCAGGGAAGAATTGCAGAGATGAAAACAGGTGAAGGAAAAACTCTTGTATCAACACTTCCAGCTTATTTAAATGCACTTGCAGAAAATGGTGTTTTGATAGTAACAGTAAATGATTATCTTGCAAAGCGTGATGCTGAATGGATGGGACAAATACATCAATTTTTAGGTCTTACAGTAGGCGTTGTTCTTCATGACCTTCAAGATGATGAGAGAAGAGCTGCATATGCTTGTGATATAACATATGTGACAAATAATGAACTTGGTTTTGATTATCTTCGTGACAATATGGCTATCTATAAGGAGCAGCTTGTATTGCGCAGTCTAAAGTATTGTATTATTGATGAGGTGGATTCCGTTTTGATTGATGAGGCAAGAACCCCTCTGATTATATCAGGTCAAAGTGGTAAGTCTACAAAATTATATGAATTGTGTGACGTTCTTGCCAGACAGCTTCAAAAAGGTGAGTATAAAGGCGAAATGACAAAGATGCAGGCGATTATGCAGGAAGAAGTTGAAGAAGACGGCGATTTTATTGTCAATGAAAAAGATAAAGTGGTAAGTCTTACAGAACAGGGTGTTCATAAGGTAGAGCAATTTTTTCATATTGATAATTATGCAGACCCAGAGAATTTAGAGATTCAGCATAATGTTACTTTAGCATTAAGAGCGCATAACTTGATGTTTCGAGACAAAGATTATGTGGTCAAAGATGATGAGGTTCTTATTGTTGATGAATTTACAGGTCGTATTATGCCAGGGCGCCGTTACTCCGATGGTTTACATCAGGCGATTGAGGCAAAAGAGCATGTAAAAGTAAAGCGAGAGAGCAAAACGCTTGCAACCGTAACATTTCAGAACTTTTTTAATAAATTTGAAAAGAAGGCAGGCATGACAGGTACTGCCTTGACCGAAGAAAAAGAATTTCGAGAAATCTATAATATGGACGTTGTTGAAATTCCTACCAATAAGCCAATTGCTAGACAGGATTTAAACGATGCTGTATATAAGACGAAGAAAGGGAAATTTAATGCGGTTATACAATCCGTTATTGAGTCTTATGAAAAAGGACAACCTGTTTTGGTTGGTACAATTACGATTGAAACGTCTGAATTAATTTCTGAGATGCTTAGAAAGAAAGGCATTCCGCATAATGTTTTAAATGCCAAATTCCATGAAAAAGAGGCGGAGATTGTAGCGGAAGCCGGCAAGCATGGTGCTGTGACAATTGCCACAAATATGGCAGGACGTGGTACGGATATTAAGTTGGATGAGGAAGCCAGAGCAGCAGGCGGTCTAAAGATTATTGGTACAGAACGACATGAGAGCAGACGTATTGATAATCAGCTTCGTGGACGTGCTGGACGTCAAGGTGATCCAGGTGAATCCAGATTTTATATTTCACTTGAAGATGACCTTATGCGTTTATTTGGACAAGAGCGATTGATGAGTGTATTTAACACATTAGGTGTAGCAGAAGAAGACCAAATTGAACATAAGATGCTCAGCAATGCGATTGAATCGGCACAGAAAAAAATAGAGACAAACAACTACGGAATAAGAAGTCATTTGCTCCAGTACGACCAAGTTATGAATGAGCAGAGAGAGATTATTTATAGAGAGAGAAATCGAGTACTCAATGGTGAGAGTATGCGTAAAACGGTTATCAAGATGATTACCGATTTTGTTGAGAGTGTTGTAAACAGGTGTATCAATGAGGATGCCTCACCGAGCGAGTGGGATTACGATGAGATTAATAATGTGATGTTGGCAACGATACCAATTGAACCGATTAAGCCTGATGATGCGATTAAAAATAAAAGTGAACTTCTCCATAGTATGAAAGAAAAGGCAGTAAAGCTGTATGAGGAAAAAGAAGCGCTTTTTGCCGAGCCTGAGCAAATTAGGGAAATAGAGCGTGTCGTTCTTCTCAAAGTGATTGACCGTAAGTGGATGGACCATATTGATGATATGGAACAGTTAAAGCAAGGTATAGGATTGCAGGCATATGGACAAAGAGACCCTGTTGTTCAATATAAGATGATGGGCTTTGAAATGTTTGATGAGATGTCCAATGCGATTACAGAAGATACCGTAAGACTGCTTACTCATATTCAAGTTGAGCAGAAGGTGGAGAGAGAACAAGTTGCAAAGGTTACAGGAACAAACAAAGATGACAGTGCATCAAAAGGACCTGTGAGAAGAACAACAAAAAAGGTATATCCAAATGATATGTGTCCTTGTGGAAGTGGAAAGAAGTATAAAAACTGTTGTGGAAGGCAGGCGTAGAAAGGATAGTTATGGTAGAGTTAGACCAGTATAAATTGAAATTGTCTGGTTTTTCACAGCCCGTAGAGCAGATAAGAAAGTCGTTGGATTTGGATAATAAACAAAAACGAATTGAGGAGCTTGAGGCTGATATGGAAGCGCCGGGATTTTGGGATGATACGGAAAAATCTCAAAAGTCAATGAAAGAATTAAAAGTGTTAAAGGATGCTTTTGAAAAATTTGATGAGCTTGTTCAAAGAATAGAAGATGCAAACACATTAATTGAGATGGCAGATGAGGAAAATGATACCTCTTTAATTTCAGAAATAGAAGAAGAAGTTGAAAGTCTTGAGAGTAAATTAGAGGCTTTAAGGATTGAAACATTATTGTCAGGAGAATATGACAGCAAAAATGCCATTCTTACACTTCATGCAGGGGCAGGTGGCACAGAAGCTTGTGATTGGTGCCAGATGTTATTTAGAATGTATAATCGATGGGCAGATAACAATGGATATACAACACAGACGATTGACTATTTAGAAGGTGATGAAGCTGGTATTAAATCCGTTACCATTGAAGTGTCAGGCGATAATGCGTATGGACATTTAAAGTCTGAACATGGTGTTCACAGACTTGTCCGAATATCTCCATTTAATGCGGCGGGCAAGCGCCAAACATCGTTTGTTTCCTGTGATGTGATGCCAGATATAGATGAAGATATTGATATTGAGGTTGATATGGACGATTTGCGGATTGATACGTATCGTTCCAGCGGAGCGGGAGGTCAGCATATCAATAAAACATCTTCGGCAATTCGTATTACCCATTTGCCAACAGGAATTGTAGTGCAATGCCAAAATGAACGTTCACAGCATCAAAATAAAGATAAAGCAATGCAAATGTTAAAGGCAAAGTTATATCTTTTAAAACAAGAAGAAAATGCTCAAAAATCTTCGGATATACGTGGTGATGTAAAGGATATTAATTTTGGCAATCAAATTAGAAGCTATGTCTTACAGCCATATACGATGGTAAAAGACCATAGAACTAATAAAGATATCGGAAATGCGCAGAGTGTGCTTGATGGAAATATTAATCCGTTTATTAATTCATATCTGAATTGGATAAGTACAGGAAATACCGAGTAGAAAAGGGAGGATATTATGGCAGAGTATGTTAAACCAGTAGTATTTAGATTAAATAATGAACTGTATGGGGTGGATATTAATTCTGTTCAGTCTATTGAGAAGCAAATTCAGGTAGTATCTGTTCCAAATGCAGTATCATATATTAGAGGAATTATTAATTTAAGAGGAGAGGTTATTCCTGTATATAGCTTTAAAAGAAAATTTAAACAAGAAGAAGGTGAATTTACAGGCAACGCTATTATCATTAATGTTGGCAGTGTTAAAATCGCGCTTGAAGTTGATGAAGTTATGGAAATAAGTGATATTGATACGGATAATATTACACAGATGCCTCTTATTATTAGAAACAAAGAAACCATTTATATGGATAGAGTGGCAAATGTGAATGGAAAACTCATTATTTTGATTAATGTCAATATATTATTATCAAGAGAAGAAAAAGAAAATTTAAAGAGCATGGTAGAAAACTTGAAAGATTAATTGTTTTTTCTGCAAAAAGGATGCTCAAGAATGGGGAATTAAAATGAAAAAGGTGAAATCATTTGAAAGAAGTGCAGGTATACTGATGGCTGTAAGCAGTCTTCCTTCCAATTATGGTATTGGAACATTTGGAAAGGCAGCCTATGATTTTGTGGATTTTGTGAGAAATTGTAATCACAAATATTGGCAGGTGCTTCCATTAGGACCTACTACATATGGAGATAGTCCGTATCAGTCGTATTCTGCATTTGCAGGAAATCCATACTTTATTGATTTGGATATATTGGTAGAGGACGGTTTGTTAAAAAAATCGGACATCTTAAAGGTTGACTGGGGCGATGGCTTTGTTCCAGTTGATGTATCAGAAGATGATGCGTTAGCAGAAAGATATGCACATAATTATGATATTCAAATCGGTGATAACCGATATGTGAGTTATGAAAAAATTTATAATGGGCGATTTGCAATTTTGCGTCAAGCTTATGAAAATTTTAAGCAGTTGTATGTAGACAGCAAGCGTACTCTTGCAAAAGGGCTTCCACTGTATAAACAATTTGATAATTTTGTCAGCGATAATAAGGAATGGCTTGATGATTATGCCTTATTTATGGCAGTTAAATATTATAATAATCAAGTTTCATGGGCGGAATGGGATGATGATATTAAGTTTCGCACGCCAGAAGGAATAAAGAAGTATAAAGAACTTCTTGCCGATGATATTGGATATTGGCAATTTATACAATATGAGTTTGACAAACAGTGGACGAAATTAAAACAGTATGCAAATGATAAGGGCGTTGAGATTATTGGCGATATTCCAATTTATATGGGATATGACAGTGTTGATGTCTGGGCAAATGCTGAAGAATACCTTTTGAATGAAAACCTTACACCTACAAAGGTTGCGGGTGTTCCGCCAGATGCATTTTGTGATGCAGGGCAGAAATGGGGAAATCCTTTATATAACTGGGAAAAGATGGAAAAAAATAATTTTGCTTGGTGGAAAAAGAGAATGATTCGTTCCGCTTATATTTATGATGTGATAAGGATTGACCATTTTATTGGAATTGTTCAGTATTATAGTATTCCAGCCGAGATGCCTGATGCGAGAAAAGGCGAGTATCACAAAGGACCAGGTCAAAAGCTGCTTAATGTTATCAATGAAGCAATTGGCGAAAAGAAGATTATTGCAGAAGATTTAGGGGTAAGTTTAAAAGAAGTTGACGAGCTTTTAGAGCATAACGGCTATCCTTCTATGAAAGTGCTTGAGTTTGCATTTGGAGGGGACAGAAAAAATCCGCATCTTCCATATAATTATAAGACAAATTGTGTTGTATATGGCGGAACACATGATAATGAGACATTGTTTGGCTATTTTACACAGCATAATGAATGGGAGCTTGGGTATGCTTTTGATTACCTTGATACAAGGGATAGAGATAAATTGGTAGACCAAGTATTTCGAGCTGCATATGGAAGTGTTGCAGTTTTATCTATCTTTGCTGTGCAGGATATATTAAAATTGGATAATACAGCTAGAATGAATTTCCCATCAAGTATGGGAACCAATTGGAAATGGCGTATGAAGCCAGAAGCTCTCAATGATACACATGTCAATAATATGAGATATCTTGCCAGCGTATTTGGCAGAGAAATCTAACGGAGACGATTGTGAGAGAAGAAAGCAAGTATTATGTTGTCAAGCAAAAGGCATTACCTGAGGTGCTTATTAAAGTAGCTCAGGTTAATAAATTGATTGAGACAAAGGAAATATCCGTAGCAGAAGCAACAGAACAGATTGGAATCAGCCGAAGTTCATATTATAAATATAAAGACGATATATTTCCTTTTAGAGATAATGTCAAAGGACGCACCATTACATTTGTTTTGTCGATGGATGATGAGCCGGGATTACTTTCAGCAGTGCTAAATAAGATAGCTGAATTTAAGGCAAATATACTGACGATTCATCAGACTATACCAGTAAATGGGGTGGCTTCTTTGACGTTAAGCGTGGATATTCTTACAACAACAGGAGATTCTTCTGTGATGATAGAAGAAATTGATTCTTTAAAAGGCGTGAGGTATCTAAAGATATTGAGTCGTGAGTAAAAAGTATATACAAAAAGTATGATGTGGAATGGAGAAAACTATGGCAAAAATTGCAGTATTAGGATATGGTACAGTTGGTTCGGGCGTTGTGGAGGTATTATCAACGAACCATGATTCAATTAGCAAGAGAGTAGGGCAAGAGATTGAAGTTAAAAGTGTTCTTGATATAAGAGATTTTCCAGATGACCCTATACAAGAAAAAATTGTTCATAATATTGATGACATTATAAATGATTCAGAAATTGATGTTGTCGTAGAGGTTATGGGGGGCGTTGAGCCTGCCTTTACATTTGTCAAAAAGGCATTGGAGGCTGGCAAGAGTGTGTGTACTTCCAACAAAGCGTTGGTGGCGGCACATGGTCCGCAGCTTCTTGCAATGGCAAAAGAAAGAAAGTTAAATTTTATGTTTGAGGCATCGGTAGGCGGAGGAATACCAATTATAAGACCACTTAATCAATCACTTACGGCAGATGAAATTATAAATATAACAGGCATTCTCAATGGAACAACCAATTACATACTGACAAAGATGAGCAATGAAGGTGTGGATTATGATGTGGTGTTAAAGGAAGCACAGGAATTAGGTTATGCAGAGCGCAATCCAGAAGCAGATGTTGAGGGATTTGATGCATGTAGAAAAATAGCCATTTTGACCTCTTTAGCATACGGTTCAACCGTTCATTTTGAGGAGATATACACAGAGGGCATTTCACATATCACAACACAAGATTTTAAATATGCACAAAAGCTTGGATATGTAGTAAAATTGCTGGCTACAAGCTATAAGAAAGATGGCAAAGTGTATGCAATGACAGCGCCGTTTATGATAGAAAGTTCACATCCATTGTATAATGTAAATGATGTTTTAAATGGTATTTATGTCAACGGTAATGTACTTGGCAATGTCATGTTTTTTGGTGCAGGAGCTGGAAAACTTCCTACGGCTAGTGCTGTTGTATCCGATGTGGTTGACTGTGTGAAACACAAGGGAACCAATGTTATGACCGTATGGAGCAATAAAGAGCTTGAACTTGGAAATACAGAAGATGAAGTGCGAAGCTTTTTTGTAAGAGTAAAGGGAAGTTTGGACGATTTGACAAAGATAAAAGAAAACTTTGGCAATGTGAAGACAGTGACCGTTGATGGTATAGAGGGCGAATTTGGATTTGTTACAGAAGAGATGACAGAAAAAGAATTTGCAGAGGCAGCAAAGAATATTCCTATGATTAGCAGGATACGAATTGACAAGACGGTATTTTCATAATGAATTATATTTATGTGTTGTTTTATAGTGCAAAAACAAAACTTTTCAAATTTTGTTTTTACAACTTTGCAACATACAGATACAAATTTTGTGATTGAAAATTTTAATTTTCAATTGGTACTTTATCAAAATTTTATAAAAAGAAAGGCAAAAATAAATCATGGTTAAAGTAGTTAAGTTTGGAGGAAGTTCACTTGCAAGTGCAGAACAGTTTAAGAAAGTTGGCAATATTATCCGAAGTGATGATAGCAGAAAATATGTGATTCCGTCTGCACCTGGAAAGCGATTTGACGAAGACACAAAAGTTACTGATATGCTTTATAAGTGTTATGCAGAGGCAGAGGCAGGCAAATCTTTTGACAGACATCTAAAAGCGATTGAGGAGCGATACAATGAGATTATCAAGGGACTTGGATTAAAACTCTCCTTAAAAGAACAGTTTGAGACCATTAAAAAGAACTTTCAGGCAAAGGCAGGCAGTGATTATGCCGCTTCCAGAGGAGAGTATTTAAATGGTATTATTATGGCAAAATACCTTGACTATGAATTTATTGATGCAGCAACTGTTATCTGTTTTGATAAAAATGGTGAATTTAATGGTGAAAAGACAAATGAAGTGATGGCTCACCGATTGGAAGGAACAAAAAATGCAGTTGTACCTGGATTTTATGGTGCATTGCCAAATGGGCAGATAAAGACCTTTTCAAGAGGAGGTTCTGATGTTACAGGCTCTATTGTGGCAAGAGCGTTAAAGGCTGATGTGTATGAGAATTGGACAGATGTATCAGGCTTTTTGGCAGCAGACCCAAGAATTGTTGATAATCCTAAGCCAATTACAATTATTACTTACAAAGAACTTCGTGAGTTGTCCTATATGGGAGCTTCTGTGCTGCATGAATCGGCTATTTTTCCAGTAAGAAAAGAAGGAATCCCTATTAATATTAAAAATACTAATGCTCCAGACGATAAGGGAACGATGATTGTAGAGACCACCTGCAATAAACCAGATTGTATTATTACAGGTATTGCAGGAAAAAAGGGATTTGTTTCTATTAGTATTGATAAAGATATGATGAATTCCGAGATTGGTTTTGGGCGTAAAGTGCTTCAAGTATTTGAAGACAATGGAATTTCATTTGAACATATGCCATCAGGTATTGATACAATGACCGTCTTTGTTCATCAAGATGAATTTGTGGAAAATGAACAGAAGGTGCTTGCACAGCTTCACAGAGCAGTCCACCCAGACACCATTGAGTTAGAGGCAGACCTTGCGTTGATTGCTGTTGTTGGGCGTGGTATGAAAAACAATTCTGGTATTGCTGGA
The DNA here is from genome assembly GCA_910585095.1 of uncultured Lachnospira sp. Taxonomy (GTDB): domain Bacteria; phylum Bacillota; class Clostridia; order Lachnospirales; family Lachnospiraceae; genus Lachnospira. The sequence goes on along the minus strand of CAJUBU010000001.1, from coordinate 11,377 downwards.
AATATTTTTTCTGCACTTGCCAAACAAAAAATTAATATTAAGATGATTGACCAAGGCTCAAGCGAGTTAAATATTATTATTGGTGTAAGAAACCGCTATTTTGAGGATGCAATTAAGACAATTTACAATGTTTTTGTACCAGAAAACAATGCGGTGAAGAAATAGTTATAGAATGAGGTTATACAGTAACGATGGATATTACAAAAAAAATTGCTGAGGAATTACAGATAAAGCCAACACAGGTGGAGGCAACAATAAAGCTGATAGATGAAGGGTGTACAATACCTTTTATAGCCCGATATCGCAAAGAAATGACAGGTTCTCTTGATGATGAACAACTCCGAAATTTAGATGAACGATTGCGCTATCTAAGAAATCTGGAGGATAGAAAAGAGCAGGTTCTTGCTAGTATTTCAGAGCAGGGAAAATTGACCGAAGCATTGCAGCACCAGATTGAAGTGGCAGAGACAATGGTTCTTGTTGAGGATTTATACAGACCATATAAGCCAAAGAGAAGAACGAGGGCAACCATAGCTAAAGAAAAAGGATTAGAACCGCTTGCTGCTTACATTCTTTCTCAAAGCGCAACAGAACCGCTTGAAATAGAGGCGGCAAAGTATATCAGTCAAAAAGAGGGATTAGAGGTTGCAAATGAAACGGAGGCAATTGCAGGCGCATTGGATATTCTTGCAGAACAGATATCCGATGAAGCAGATTACAGAACTTACATTCGAGAATTGACATTTAAGGAAGGTCATATTAAATCGTTGGCAAAGGATGCAAATGAGCAGTCTGTCTATGAAAATTATTATGATTACAGCGAGCCGCTTGCTTCTATTCCGGGACACAGAATCCTTGCGATTAATCGCGGAGAAGCTGAAAAATTCCTTACAGTTAAAGTGGAAGCACCAACAGAACGTATAATTTTATATCTTAGCAAAAAAATTATTATAAATGATAATGAATATACTACACCTTGTTTAAAAACAGTTATTGAGGATTCCTATAATCGATTAATTGCGCCAGCTATTGAGCGTGAGATAAGAAATAGCCTTACCGATATGGCAGAAGACGGCGCTATGAAAGTATTTGGGAAGAATCTTCAACAGCTTTTGCTTCAACCGCCAATTGCAGGAAAAGTTGTTTTAGGATGGGACCCTGCATTTAGAACAGGTTGTAAATTGGCAGTGGTGGATTCTACAGGAAAAGTTTTGGATACAAAAGTTATCTATCCAACAGAACCACATAATAAAGTGGAAGAATCAAAAAAGGAAGTTAAAAAACTGATTGATAAATATGGAATCACTTTGATTTCGTGCGGTAATGGCACTGCTTCGAGAGATTCTGAAAAAATTATTGCCGATATGATAAAAGAGATGAATCTTTCTAATGTTGATTATATTATTACAAATGAAGCAGGCGCTTCGGTGTATTCAGCAAGCAAACTGGCAGCAGAGGAATTTCCAGACTTTGACGTTGCGCAAAGAAGCGCTGTATCGATAGCAAGGCGTGTACAAGACCCGTTGGCAGAGCTTGTTAAAATTGAGCCAAAATCCATTGGTGTTGGACAGTATCAGCATGATATGAACCAGAAAAAACTTGGAGAAGTGCTTGATGGTGTTGTGGAAGACAGCGTTAATAAAGTAGGCGTTGACTTAAATACGGCATCGGCTTCACTGCTTGAATATATTTCAGGCGTATCAAAAACGGTTGCAAAAAATATTGTTGAATATAGAGAGGCGAATGGACGATTTAACAATCGAAAGCAGCTTTTAAAAGTTGCCAAACTTGGACCAAAAGCGTTTGAACAATGCGCTGGTTTTATGCGTATATCAGGAGGCGACAATCCGCTGGATGCCACAAGTGTGCATCCAGAAAGCTATGCAGCGGCAACAAAATTACTAGAATTATTAGGATATCATTTAAATGATATTTGTGTCGGGGGATTAGCGGGATTACATGGTAAAATAGAAAATATGGCGGAGATGTCTAAAGAGCTTGGTGTGGGAGAAATTACTTTAAATGACATTGTAAAGGAGTTGGAAAAGCCTGGAAGAGACCCAAGAGAGGAATTGCCAAAACCAATCCTTCGCAAAGATGTTCTTGAAATAAAAGATTTGACACCTGGTATGATATTGAAAGGTACTGTCCGCAATGTGATTGACTTTGGGGCTTTTGTGGATATAGGCGTTCATCAAGACGGGCTTGTGCATGTCTCTAAAATGTGTGCTGATAGAAGAATCAACCATCCTTTAGATGTTGTAAGTGTTGGTGATGTTGTTGACGTCAAAGTATTAGAAGTTGATGCCACAAAGGCGAGAATTGCACTTTCAATGATTCTGGAAGAAAAGAAAGAACATTATAAAAAAATGAATAGGCCTAAGAAAAAGAAAAAAGAAGGTTTAAATCTAAATGGCTTAACCAAATTTATGCGTTAAAAAATAGTATGAAAAATAAATTGATTCATAAGCGAAGTAAAATGGAACAGCAAGTTAAGCAAAAATGAGGAATTTATATAATGGAACAAGAAAAGGTAGAATTTGTAACCAATATACAAATGAATGATTTAATAGATTTTAAAATATATCATAATTATCACAGTTTTAGCGGTCTTGCTACGGTTTTGTTCGGTGTGATTATGATAGTGATATCATGTGTATCCATTGGACGGTTTAATATTGCATATACGCTAATGACTGGTTTTTTTGGCTTTTTCTTTACAATTTATACACCAATTGGAATATATTTAAAAGCAAAAAAGCAGATAAAGACCATACCAGCCTTTAAAGAACCTGTTAAATATACCGTTACAAACGAAAAAATAGCATTATCGCAGGGGGATATCACAGAGGATTTGTTGTGGAGTGATATCTATAAAATCAAGTTTACTGGAAAAAATATGGTTTTATATATCACATCCATAAATGCAAATATTATTCCATTGCGCTGTGTTGATGATTGTTTAGAGAATTTTCTTGAAATAATAAGGAAACAGTTAAAGCCTTATCAGGTTAAATTTAATGATAAAAGGGTGTTGGCGGCTGTAAAGAGGTGATATATTGATTATTGAGACAAATAGCAAAAATAGATATGATATCAATGCTAGGCAGTCAACGAGTGATACATTGATTGTTGAAACAAATAGTGCTTATGAAACATTTGAATTAGGAAAAAAGCTGGGCAGTGAGGCAAAAGCGGGGGAAATTATTTGTCTTAATGGGGATTTAGCTGTGGGAAAAACAGTGTTTACACAAGGTTTTGCCAGTGGACTTGGCATAACAGAGCCTATTAGCAGTCCTACATTTACTATTGTGCAGGAATATACCAAAGGAAGACTTCCATTATATCATTTTGATATATATCGTTTGTCGGATATATCGGAATTAGATGAAATTGGCTATGAAGAATATTTTTTTTCAAATGGCGTGTGTTTGGTTGAATGGGGAAGTTTATTTCCAGAAATATTCTCAGAACAAACAACCTATATTACAATAAAGAAAAATATAGAAAAAGGTTTTGATTACAGGGAAATTGAAATCCGTTAACAAACTAAAATAAAAATGTTTAATTTTAGCCTTATTTTTAGCTTAAATATCATAATGTGACAAAGAGGTTATTGGATTGTGAATATTCACTTGACTAAATCATAAAAGTTACAATATAGGGAGGAAATTATGATAAAAAGAAACTTGAAAAAATTAGCTCCAGTAATACTTTCGATAACAACTGTATGTACATTGTTTGCAGGAAGCTGCTTGACAAAAGAACGTACATTAGGAGCGGAAACTAAAATTAAATATGGTGATGTTAATGGTGATACAAAGATTAATGTAACAGACGGTGTTATTTTAAAAAAGCATCTTGCTGGTATCAATGTAATATTTGATGAAAAAGCAAGTGATGTTAATGGTGATGAGAAGATAGATATAACGGATGCAGTGCTTCTTATGAAACATTTGGCAGGTATGGATGTAGTATTTGGTTCAGAAGTTGCAAAACCTAAAGATACGATTGAAATTATGTGTGATACTACAATAATACAAACGTATAATGGTGGTCAAGAGTTTCTAAAATACCTTGAGAAATTAACAGGATTGAATATACAGCTTATTGAACCTGACCCTTCTACCTATTATGATGTTGTTGATGATGATTTTCATAGTGACAATCCGCCAGATGTTATATTACTTTCACCAGAATATTATGCCTATTATGCCCAAAAAGGATTGCTTTGGAATATGACTGATACATGGGAAAGCTCTGATTTAAAGAAATCAGGAAGAATGATTGAGGCAGCAGAAGATGTACTTTCAGAACTTAAGGTTAAGGGGGCTGATGGTACAAAGGGCTTGTATGGGTTTTCTCCAACTCGTGGCAATGGGTGTTGTACCTATATCAAAAAGTCATGGTTAGATGCGGCAGGCATTAGTGTTGATGAAGTGAAAAATTCTACAATGGACTGGGATACATATTATAGTTATTTAAAGCGTATGGCTAAAGCAAAAGGTCACTATGTAATTTCAGCACCAGATTTTATTTCATTAAAAGCTCCATATACACACTATCTGCCAGAGTTTTATCAGCAGGCACAATTTAGTTTTTATCAAAATGAATCAGGACAGTATGTAGATGGTTTTACAGAAAAAGCTATGCAGGATGCACTTCACAGAATTCGCACTGCAGTTAAGGATGGTGTGATTGATAAAGCTACTCTTGGTCAGACGACTTCGGGTACACGCCTCAAGTTTTTTTCACCAGATGTAAATATAGAAACAGGTGTATGTACATATTGGTCAGGGTTATGGGCTGATACATTAAAGCAAAATCTTGAAGCGAAGAATATGGATGGAGAATTAATTGCAATTAATCCAATTAAAGAGCTTGGTGCTTATACAGATAGAATTGCACCTGTTTGGTGCATCACTTCTACGGCTGAAAATCCAGAGGGAATCTTTAAGTATCTTATAGAAACTATGCTTGATGGCGGTGATATCCAGACCGCTTGGGAATATGGTGCTAAGGGTACACATTGGGATACAAAGGCAGAATCAGTAACACTTGCAGGCAATAGACATGATATTAAGACATATGAAGAGGGAGAATTTCATTTTTTGCCGACTCCGCAAAATCCGACAACATGGTCGAGTAAATATGTTATTGACCCATTTCTTGCGTTAGCGAAGTTTAATGATTCAGGTAATCCAGGTATAGATAAGTTTGGAACGGTTGCAAAAGAAAATGCAGAGTGGTTTGCAACCGTGTCTAAGATTGATAGATTGATTCCAAGAACAGATGCCATTGACTTGAATATTGAAGATATTAATAGAAAAAGAGATGAAGTTGTAGGTAAGATAGCATTTGGTGAATGGTCAGTAGAAGAGGGAATGGAGCAGTATAAGTTAAAAGTTGGTGCAAAAGTTGAGGATTGCCTTAAATCATTGAATGATTTATAGAATATTACTTAAAACATTAAAAATAGTAAACATATTAGAAATTGAAATTATGCAGACTAAAAGCGTTGGTCTTTAATAATAGGTGATTTATATGATAACTATAGGAGGCAGGAATGAATATTTTAGCTATTGAAAGTTCTGCAATAACAGCATCGGTGGCAATTCTTACAGACGAATGTGTAATTGCAGAATATACAATTCATCATAAAAAGACACATTCGCAGACATTGCTTCCAATGATAGATGAGATATGTCGTATGGCGGATATGAACCTAGAAAATTTAAATTTAATCGCTGTTTCTTGTGGTCCAGGTTCTTTTACGGGATTAAGAATCGGTGTAGCTACTGGCAAAGGCATTGCGTTTGCTTTAGATAAAAAGATGATATCCGTTCCAACACTAGAGGCGATGGCATATAATTTATATAATACGGAAAAATATGTTTGTTCTGTTATGGATGCTAGGAGACAACATTTATATTGTGGAATATATTATTATAAAGAAGGGGAACTTCAAACAAAATTAGAGCAATCTCTTTTATCCTATGAAGAACTTGTCTCTATATTAAATAATATCAATCAATCGGTTGTTTTTGTCGGTGATGGTATTTATGCAGCCAGTGATTATATAAAAAATAATATGATGTGTCCATATGAGTTTGCACCTGTTCATTTGGCGCAACAGCGAGCTTCAAGTGTCGGCATATATGCAAAGTATTTGTATGATAAAAACGGTGCGCAAGACAGTGCGCAGATTGTTCCCAATTATCTTAGACCATCTCAGGCAGAACGACTACTTGGAGAAAAAGAATGTCAAAAGTAAATATTAGACCAATGAATATAAATGACACATTACAGGTTTACAATATTGAAAAAACGATTTTTTCGCTGGCGTGGTCGCAAAAATCATTTATGGAAGCATGTCAAAAGCCAGAAAATATTTATCTGGTAGCGTTGATAGAAAGTCAAGTTGTTGGATATTGCGGTATGTGGACAGTGATGGAAGAAGGCAATATTACAAATATGGCTGTGGCATGTCCATATAGAAAAAATGGAATTGCTTTTTTATTGATGAAGGAAATGGAACGCATTGCTGTCCAAAAAGGAATTACAGCCTTTTTCCTTGAGGTGAGAGAAAGCAATGTTAATGCTATAAAATTATATGAAAAAATGGGATATAAAAGTATAGGGATAAGAAAAAACTTTTATGAAAAACCTGTTGAAAATGCTATTATAATGTCAAAAATAATGGAATAGTGAAAGTAGATTTAACTTGTAAGTTTATTCTTGCACAATAGCAAGTCGTTTATAACACTTGCAGGTTGAATAAGAATGGGAGATAAAAATGCTAGATGTTTGTTTGCTTGGAACAAGTGGCATGCTGCCTTTGCCAAACCGATGGCTGACTTCTTTAATGACTAGATATAATGGAAGCAGCCTGCTTGTGGATTGCGGCGAGGGAACACAGATTGCTATTAAAGAGAAAGGATGGAGTTTTAATCCTATTGATGTAATATTATTTACACATTATCATGCAGATCATATTAGTGGCTTGCCAGGATTGCTGCTGACAATTGGCAATTCAGATAGAAAGACGCCAGTTACATTAATTGGACCAAAGGGATTGATTAAAATTGTAAATGCTCTTCGCATTATAGCGCCAGAATTGCCATATGAGCTTCAATTTATTGAATTATCAGAAAATTCTCATCATTTTGAAATAAACGGTTATCATATTGATGCATTTAGGGTTATGCACACCGTTCCTTGTTATGGGTATAGTATTAGTATACCTAGAATTGGAAAATTTGATGTAAATAAGGCAAGAGAATTAAATATACCACAAGTTTTTTGGAATAAACTTCAACATGGCGGTGAGGTTGTGATAGAAGATAAAGTATTTACTTCGGATATGGTGGTAGGAGCGCAAAGAAAAGGAATAAAAGTGACATATTGTACCGATTCAAGACCAGTCAATGCGATTTCATTAAATGCAGCAGATTCTGATTTATTTATCTGTGAAGGTATGTATGGTGAAAATGATAAAGAATGCAAAGCAAAAGAAAATCGACATATGACATTTGAGGAGGCGGCAAAGCTTGCAAGAGAAGCAAATGTTAAAGAATTATGGTTGACACATTTTAGTCCATCATTGATACGACCAGCTGATTATATTGATAACATAAAAACAATCTTTTCAAATGTATGTGTGGGAGCAGATGGAAAAAGTGTTATTCTTCATTTTGAAGAGTGAAAAAGTAGAGTATACTAAGAGGTTATGAGCAAGCAGTGTAGAAATGAGGTTTAATGCGACAATAGAAATCGTTTTTGCAGTTTCTTTATCAGTTTTTTCTATTGTGCAATGTTTGCGCTACACTTCGGAATGGAGGGGGTTTATGAAAAAATACAGTAAGACAATTATATTAGGCAGTATCATGGTGTTATTGTGTGTTGGATACTTTTTTTATCTTTCGCGCAGAACGCCGACTATGGACGCAACGGACAAGGCTGTCCAAGATCAAGAAATTGCGGCACTTACAACACGAAATATAGAAGATAATTATCCAGAATCGCCAAAGGAAGTTGTGAAGTTTTATGCAAGGATAACAAAGGCTTATTATAAAACAGAGCTTGATGAAGAAAAAGTTGAGGCGTTAGGAAAACAGGCAAGATTATTGTTTGATTCAGAATTAAAAGGTAAACAGACCGATGAGGAATTTTTACAGGCATTAAAGGATGATATTAAAAATTATAGGTCACTTAATCGCTATGTTGCTGATTATATATTACAGGAAAGTTCTGAAGTGAATTATTCAACATTTCAAGGACAAAAATATGCTTTTGTAAACATTGTATATAAGATAAGAGAAAAAGAGACATTGATGGATTCTAATACAAGGTTTACATTAAGACAAGACCGAGATGGAAGATGGAAGATACTATACTGGGAGTTGGTTAAATAATGGAAAATCATGTAGAAGATGTATTGATATTGGCAATTGAGAGTTCTTGTGATGAAACAGCAGCCTCTGTAGTTAAAAATGGGCGTGAAGTACTGTCTAATATAATCAATTCACAAATTGCTATTCATACAAATTATGGTGGAGTTGTGCCTGAGATAGCTTCAAGAAAACATATAGAAAATATTAGTCCTGTTATTTCAATGGCGTTAAAAGAGGCAGGCGTAACATTAAATGAAATTACAGTGATTGGCGTAACATATGGTCCAGGACTTGTGGGTGCGCTTCTTGTCGGTGTGGCAATGGCAAAAGCAATGGCATTTGCGGCAAAAAAACCACTAGTTGGAGTGCATCATATAGAGGGACATATAGCAGCAAATTATATTGAAAATCCAGATTTAAAACCCCCATTTGCAGCATTAGTAGTGTCTGGAGGACATACGCATCTAGTTATGGTAGAAGATTATGGAAAATATGATATTATAGGGCGCACAAGAGATGATGCGGCAGGAGAAGCTTTTGATAAAGTTGCAAGAGCTGTAGGGCTTGGATATCCGGGAGGTCCTAAGATTGATAAGCTTGCAAAAGAAGGAAATCCTCATGCAATTGAGTTCCCTAGAGCAAATGTAGAAGATGCACCTTATGATTTTTCATTTAGCGGAATTAAATCGGCTGTATTAAATTATTTAAATCATTGTGAAATGAAAGATATAAAAGTAAATAAAGCTGATTTGGTTGCTTCGTTTCAAAATGCCGTAGTGGATGCACTTGTAAGCAGAGCCATGCTTTTAATTGATACAAGACATATCCATCAATTTGCAATTGCCGGCGGGGTTGCTTCAAATTCTGCATTGAGGCTTGCCTTGCAAAACGAATGTGCAAAACGAAATGTAACATTTTATTCACCTTCACCAAAACTATGTACAGATAATGCTGCTATGATAGGTGCGGCGGCATACTATGAATATATAAAAGGGACAAGACATGGATATGATTTAAATGCAATACCTAATCTTAAATTGGGAGAGCGTGTATAGAATAATAGGCAAAATTGTTAATTTGAGGATAAGATTGTGAGATTTGTGTCTGTGTGTTGCTTGCTGCAAGTCCATAAGAATTTTAGTATTTTGTGTAAAAAGCGGTATAGAAATAAGGGGAAAAATGAAAATTTCAGCGATTGTATTGGCGGGTGGCAAAGGAAGCAGAATGAACAGTGATATACCAAAACAATATTTGCTTCTTTGTGGAAAGCCTGTTTTATATTATGCACTTCAAGCGTTTCAACATTCTTCAGTGGATGAAATTATCCTTGTAGTTGGAAATGGCAGAATAAAAGATGTATCAGAGGAAGAATACTGTAAAAAAGAATTGATTGACAATTATCATTTTAATAAAGTAAAGCATGTAGTTTTAGGGGGAAGTGAACGATATGATTCTGTTATGAATGGTTTAAAGGAAGTTCAAAATAAAACGGATTATATATTGATTCATGATGGAGCAAGACCTTGTGTAACAGTTGAATTAATTGAGCGTTGTATTCTAGATGTAGTAGATTACAATGCTTGTGTGGCGGCAGTTCCTGTTAAAGATACAATAAAAATGGTTGATTCAAAAGGTTATGCAGTTTCTACTCCAGATAGAAAAACATTGTGGCAGATACAGACGCCACAATGTTTTGAATGTAATTTAATAAAAAAAGCATACCATAATATGATGGTAGATACAGAAAAATCAAATATAACAGATGATGCGATGGTGGTAGAAAATTATAGTGGAAATAAGGTAAAGATGACACACTCAAGTTATAAAAACATTAAGATAACAACACCAGAAGATTTGCAGATAGCAAAATCTTTTCTTTTTTCAGAGTAGTGAGAGGATAGAAATTTATCCCATTCGTTTAAAGTGTTTTTTTGGCTTTCACAAATGTTAAAGTAATGAATTTTTATGGGCATATGTAAATTTATTGATTATATTTTAAACCTTGTGCTATAGGCACATTTTTCCAAAAATGAAATTTATATTTTATATATAATTCAAAGCGATAATAAGAATAAAAATAGTAAGGTAGGGAATGTTTTTTTGATATTAAGTAAAAATGTTTTAAGTTTTTTGGAAATTTTTTAATTTTTTGAAAAATTATGGTTGACAAATACAATTATGGGTGATAATATAATTAAGTCGTTGACACGGCGAATTAAATAATATGATATGGAGAGGTACCGAAGTGGTCATAACGGGGCGGTCTTGAAAACCGTTTGTCTTCACGGGCGCATGGGTTCGAATCCCATCCTCTCCGCTTGAAAAAACCACTAAGATAGTGGTTTTTTCTTTCCTAAATGTAAGTTGGGATAAATATTTAGAATAAAATTTATTCCTTATTTATAGTTGTGTTATAAATTTGTTTCATTATATTGAAATTTTTACATTAAAATTTTTGAAAATATTTATTATCGTTAAAGAAGCGGGAGCTTTCTTGATGGAGGTTAAATATTAAGAAAATTATAGTATATTTATTTTTGTAAAAGTTTTTTAAATAATAAGACAAGAAGTAACAAAATAATAATAACGTGTAAATTAAGTCTCATTAAAGAGTAGAGGAGTTTTTTATTTCTTAAGTGAAGGTTAGACATGCTCTGTTAAAAAATGCTATAAGGTTACCTTTTCTTTAAACAGCAGATTCGTCGAGGTTATGAGTAAACAGCAAAGTAGATTATAAGTATTTTTTGATTTTTTTAAAATGTATAGATTACTTTTATATAGTGAAAGTTTAAGCGTTATTATATTTTAATAGAAATAATGGAAAAATATGTAGAAAAATGAAAAAAATAGTTGACAAACATATTGAATAATGATATTCTATTAAAGCTGTCGGTGCAAGAGTGATTCTTGTGAAAGATGGTAAATAATTATTGAACCTTGAAAACAAATGCTAAATCGAAAAAACGATAGCAGAATAGTAAACC